>JBNRMW010000016.1:0-290838 GCA_050309795.1 Erysipelotrichaceae bacterium
TCTAACCATCATGTTTATAGTGTAGAAGAAAAAAGCGAGAATGTTAAGGTAATCATTTAAAAGCATAAAAAGACGGGTTTCCAGGGTAAGTGCAACACTGTGTCGCATTAACTTTGAAATCTAACAACCTGTAAAAAATGCTTGACAATGAAAATAATTACATATATGATGTAAACCATGAAAGGAGAACCCTTATGAACACAAAACAAATGATGATGATGCGTATGTCTGAATTTAATCTCATGAGGTTCTCACTTTAACGTCATCTTTTTTTAGTTGAAAGTATATTACGGAACCTTCGTGGTTCCGTTTTTTTATGTTAGAAAGGACTTTCTATGAAACCCATTATCACCTTTAATCAAGTCTCTAAAACCTTTGATCAAGCCAAACAACCCATCAAAGCCCTCGATCAAGTCAGCTTCTCCATCCATGAACACGATATCTTTGGCGTAATTGGGATGTCGGGCGCTGGTAAGTCGACTTTGGTCCGCTGCATCAACTTCTTAGAACGTCCAGACCAGGGACAAGTCATTGTCAACAACAAAGTCTTAGACAAGTTAAACGATACCGAGTTGCGCCAAGAGCGTCAAAAAATTGGCATGATTTTTCAACATTTTAATTTGTTAAGTCAAAAAAATGTGCTCGAAAACGTGATGTTGCCGCTTAAGATAGCTGGAGTTGATCCAACAAAAGCTCAAACCAAGGCCTTAGAACTATTGGAACTGGTGCATCTAGCCGATCGTGCTCATGCCTATCCGAGTCAATTGTCCGGTGGTCAAAAACAACGGGTAGCCATTGCTCGAGCGCTGGCTAATGATCCAACCATTCTCTTATCCGATGAAGCCACCTCGAGTCTCGATCCTCAATCGACCCAAGATATATTGGATCTGCTAAGGGAAATTCACCGTAAACTTAAAATCACTATCGTGATGATTACCCATGAAATGGACATCATTGAATCAATTTGTGACAAGGTTGCGATCTTACATGATGGACAGCTGGTCGAAATAGGAAAGACCAAAGATGTCTTCTCCAAACCACAAAGCGAGAAGGCGAAAGCGTTAATTCTACCGAAACAAAAACTCTTCGCTTTAGAACAGGATAGAGTATATCGAATCATTTTTGACCATCAAAAAGCGCACAAACCGATTATTGCTGACCTGATCTTAACCCATCAACAGCCCATCAATATCCTCTACGCCAATACGCGTTTGGTCAAAGATGAAATCTTTGGTGAAATGATTGTTGAACTACCGAAAGATGCCACTTTACGTGAGCGAATGTGTCAGCACTTAAGCGAACAAAACATTGGGATTGAACCCCTAGAAAGGAAGGACGTCTATGCCTAGTTTATTTATCAAAGCCATCTTTGAAACCATCTATATGACCCTAGCTTCTAGTGTGATAGCTTATGCTTTTGGTTTACCTTTAGGCATTCTCTTAGATAGCACGAAAAAGAAGGGCTTATGGGAACAACCAGTCGTTCATCACCTGTTGTCGATGCTCATTAATGTTTTCCGTTCCGTTCCTTTTATCTTGCTACTGATGTTGGTCCAACCGTTAACCCGTTTGATTTTCAATACTACCATTGGTTCAACGGCAACGATTGTTCCATTATCTGTCGCGGCCATTCCCTTCATTGCTCGGTTAGTTGAATCGAGTCTTCAAGAAGTCGACCAAGGGGTTATAGAAGCGGCTGTTAGTATGGGGGCAACCCCAAAACAAATTATTACCCAAGTGCTCTTAGTTGAAGCGCGACCATCTTTGCTCATTAACGCCGTTATTGCGCTAACGACCATCCTTGGCTATACGGCCATGGCCGGTTTCGTCGGTGCTGGGGGCTTAGGAGCAATCGCTGTCAACTATGGTTATTATCGGTCCAATTATCAAATGATGCTGATCTCGGTAGGTTTACTGGTCATCGTCGTTCAATTATTTCAAGAATTCGGGCTCAAATTTGCCCAGCGTTTAAATAAGAAAAAATAATGGAAAGAAAGAGAAAAAAACATGAAAAAAATGATTATAAGTCTGCTTGCGCTACTGCTCCTAACCAGTTGTTCAACCACTTCCGACGATAAAACAATTAAAGTTGGGGCATCGGTCACGCCCCATGCGGAAATCTTAGAATTTGCGAAAGATTTGGTTGCTGAAAAAGACTATTCCCTAGAAATTGTCACCTTCAATGATTATGTTCAACCCAATGTTTCTTTAGAAGATGGTAGCTTAGATGCCAACTATTTCCAACACTTACCGTATCTTGAAGAATTCAATACGGCCCGTAACTGGGATTTAGCTTCTGCGGGTAAAATTCACTACGAACCTTTTGGGCTCTACGGTGGACGTTGCAACGATTTAGAAAATATCGCGGATGGAGCCAGCATTGGGGTACCCAACGATGGCACCAACGAAGGCCGGGCGTTGTTCTTACTTCAAGATTTAGGTTTGATTACTCTAAAAGAGGGAACGAGTTTCTCCGCAACCATTCTCGATATCGCAGATAATCCAAAAAATCTTCAAATTAAAGAACTCGAAGCAGCTCAATTAGCGAAATCATTACCAGATTTAGATTTTGCGATTATTAACGGAAACTATGCTTTAGAAGCCAATTTATCGGTCAAAGACGATGCCTTAGCTTTGGAAGCTGCCACATCTCAAGCCGCGGAAACTTATGGAAACGTCATTGCAGTTCGCGCCGAAGATGTGAATTCCGAAAAAACCAAGGTACTCATTGAAGTTTTAAAATCAGCCGAAGTGAAAGCTTGGATCGAAAATCAATATGGTGGAGCGGTTGTTCCATCCAATTAATAAAAGTCAAAAAGATGGGTAAAAATCCATCTTTTTGTTAGGATAAAACTAGAGGTGAACCCCATGCTCCAAGACATATTTGAAACCATCAAAAAGGATCCCTACAATCAAAGCTATTACGAACAAGGGATTGATCCGCTCTATGTGGTCGATACGCAGTCGAAAATTTTAATCATTGGTCAAGCGCCAGGCATCAAAGCCCAAGAAAAGATGCGCGTCTTTGATGATCTCAGTGGCCAGCGCTTAATGGCTTGGCTAGGTGTCGACGAGCCAACCTTCCGCAATCCACAAAACTTTGCGATTATGCCCATGGACTTCTACTATCCCGGTAAAGGTAAAAGCGGGGACTTACCTCCGCGAAAAGAGTTTGCGGCGAAGTTTCATCCGCTATTATTAGCGGAAATGACCGAGCTAAAACTCATTATCCTAATAGGTAGTTACGCCCAAAATTACTATTTAAAACAAAATCGACAAAAAAACCTAACGGAAACCGTTCGGGCTTATCGCCAGTATTTACCAAAGTATTTCCCATTGGTCCATCCGTCTCCCCTTAATTTTCGCTGGTTGAATAAAAATCCATGGTTCGAAGCCCAGGTTATCCCCGAGCTTCAGAAACTCGTTCAGAGGTTCATTGAAACCAACGATTAAGTATGCTATTATGGAAGAAACTCAGAGAACATGCCGTTAATGGGGGCAAGAACAGAGAGTAGGTGGCTGGTGAAAACCTATCTTCAATCCATTAACCGACACATGGGAGAGATCTGGATGAACCACAGTAGTCCAGGGCGGTCGTACCGTTATCACGTTGAGCAAAAAATAAGGTGGTACCACGCATTGCTGCGTCCTTTGGGTATCATTTTTTTATTTTAAAGGAGGGTTTATGTCCAATTTACAAGCGCCAAGAGGCACTCAAGACATTTTTGGAACGAAAATGTTAACTCTACAAAAAATTTTAAAACATATTGATATCTTTGCCCATCGCTACAATCTGGAAAAGATTCAAACCCCAGAATTCGAACACACCGAAGTCTTCGACCGGGGCAATGATTCCAGCGATGTCGTCAACAAAGAAATGTATACCTTTGAAGATCGCGGTGGCCGCAGTTTAACCCTACAGCCAGAAGGAACGGCAGGGGTGGTGCGAGCCTATGTTCAACATAAACTATATGCACAACCAGAGCCGATCCATCGCTACTATTATATTTGTCCCGTCTTTCGTTACGAACGACCACAAAAAGGCCGGCTGCGCATCCACCATCAATTCGGGGTGGAATGGCTGGGGCTAAAAGATCCCGTCGTGGATGCGAGTCTTATTAGCTTTGCAGTTGAATTTATTAAATCCTTTGGCTTAGATCACTTAGTCGTACACTTAAATACGCTTGGTGACGATGCGTCACGCCAAGCCCATCGCGAGGCCTTAACGGAACACTTTAAACCCCACCTTGATGAGCTCTGTGGGGATTGTCAGCGTCGCTATCAACAAAATCCATTACGTATTTTAGACTGTAAAGTCGATGCTGATAAACCAGCTGTCCAAGCAGCACCGAAACTTCAAGCGTATTTAACCGAAGAAAGCCAACAGTACTTTGATAAAGTACTCCAAACTTTAAAAGGATTAGACATCCCTTATGTCATTGAACCCGCTCTTGTTCGGGGACTGGATTACTATACCCATACTGTTTTTGAAGTAAAAGACCATAGCGAAAGTCTTGGCTCTCAAAACACCTTGATTGGTGGGGGACGCTACGACAACCTCGTTGGCCAATTAGGCGGCCCAGACCTCTCATCCATTGGCTTTGGCTTGGGATTAGAGCGCTTTGGCATAATCTTAGGAGAAGAGGAAACACAAGAACCTCTCGATATTTATGGCATTACTTTGGGCGACACGCAAATTGAAATGTTAAAACTCATTGAACAATTGCGCAGCATGGGCTATCGTTGCGATCTAAATCTAGAATCCCGATCCCTAAAAGCCCAGTTCAAATCAGCAGATCGACTCCAAGCCCGCTATTTGTTAATCTTGGGGGAAGACGAACTAAAACAACAAAAAATTCAACTCAAACATGTTGAAAGTCAAAGCCAAGAAACCAAAACCCTAACGGAAGTCTTGACGTACTTTAAAGAAATGGAAAGAGGAACCAAATAATGAAAAGAACCCATGTCAATAATGAATTAAGAATCGAACATGTAAACGAAACCGTCCAGCTCGTTGGCTGGATTGCTAAGCGCCGACACTTTGGCTCGATCGTCTTTGTCGATTTACGCGACCGCACGGGCATTACCCAATTGGTCATTAACGAGGAACAATTACCAGAAGTTAATCAACTAAAAAATGAAGATTTAATTGCGGTTGAAGGGATTGTCGTTCGTCGTCAAGATGCCAACCCAAAACTGGCCACGGGAGACATTGAAATCGACGTTCAAAACTTTCAATTAATCAATCCTTCCAAGCAGCCACCATTAATGATCCAGGACGAAACCGATGCACTTGAAGAAACGCGGATGAAATACCGGTATCTAGATTTACGCCGCCCCATCATGCAAGAACGGTTAATGAAACGTCATCAAATCGTTAAGGCCATGCGCGACTATTTAGACCAAGAGGGATTTATTGATATCGAAACCCCGATGTTGACCAAATCCACACCAGAAGGTTCACGTGAATATCTGGTTCCTTCACGAGTCCATCCAGGGGAATTTTATGCGTTAGCTCAATCGCCCCAAATTTTTAAGCAATTACTAATGATTGCCGGCTTTGAACGCTATTATCAAGTGGCGCGTTGTTTCCGCGACGAAGACTTACGGGCGGATCGACAACTCGACTTTACGCAAGTAGACATTGAAGCTTCTTTTTTAGACGAAGAAGAGTTTCAAACCCTCATTGAAGGGATGATGGTCCACCTTTTTAAAACCGTTTTCCAACAAGACTTGCCGGTACCGTTTGACCGCATTCCGTTCAAACAAGCGCTAAATCAATATGGTAGCGATAAACCGGATACCCGTTTTGATCTTTTCTTAGAAGATCTAGCTGCTGTTTTCAAAGACTCGGAGTTCATGGTCTTTAAGCGCGTGTTAGAAATGGACAAAGGGGCCATTAAAGGCCTGGTCGTCCCTCAAATGGCTAGTTCAACCCGGAAAGAAATAGACGGTTATACCAATATAGTCAAAAAATATGGAGCTCAAGGCTTGGTGACCTTTAAATATCAAGACAACCAACTCGAAGGTTCCGCGCTCAAATTTTTATCAGAACAGGAACAAGAAGCCCTCATTGCGACCTTAAAACCGAACGACCAAGACTTAATCTGCATTGTTGCGAGTGAATGGGAAACGGCGTGTACAGCACTTGGTGCGCTCCGCCTTCATTTCCGCGATAAACTCGAATTAATTGAAAAAGGCGTCTTTAAGTTTGCTTGGGTTACCGAATTTCCGATGTTTGAAGAAAGTGAAGGGCGCTTGGTTGCCCGTCACCATCCGTTCACTCGACCGCGCGTGAATAAACCCGAAGATTTAGAACATAATCCATTAGACATCAATGCGGTGGCCTATGATTTAGTCTTAAATGGCTTTGAGGTTGCAGGTGGATCAATGCGGATTTACGATGGGGCGATGCAAGCGAAACTTTTTGAAATGATTGGCTTCACCCCTGAACAAATCAAGAGCCGTTTTGGCTTCTTTATTGATGCCTTCAATTATGGAACGCCACCCCATGGCGGCATTGCTTTTGGTTTAGATCGTCTCGTCATGGTCTTAGTGGAAGCAGACTCGATTCGTGATGTGATTGCTTTTCCAAAAAATGCGTCCGCACGCGACCCACTCACCATGGCTCCAAGTCCCGTAAGTCAACAACAACTCGACGAGTTACACCTAGAGATTGTTGAAAAAAAAGCTAAATAATGTTGTATCTAGAACATGTTGGAACCTTTTTTAAAAGCATCCAACCGTTAAAAAAAGTCAAACCAGAACTCTTTGAAGAAGCCATCGTCCAGTATTTATCGAGTCCCCAACGTATGATTGAGGTTCGTATTCCTTGGCAAAACGATGCTGGTAAGATTGTCATTAACCATGGCTATCGTGTTGGCCATAGCAATGTCTTGGGACCTTATAAAGGCGGCCTACGTTTCCGGGGAACTGTTGATTTAACGTTATTTAAAATCTTAGCTTTTGAACAAAGCATGAAAAATGCGCTGGCTCAACTAAATTTAGGTGGAGCCAAAGGGGGAGCGGATTTTAATCCAGCTCAACATAGTCCCAGCGAAATCCAACGCTTCTGTCAAGCTTTTATCGATCATATGCATCCGTATTTCGATCAAAATCAAGATGTCCCGGCAGGCGATGTGGGCGTCTCTGAACTTGAAATTGGTTATATGGTTGATCAACTCCAACACTATCAAGCCCAACCCTATACGAGCTTTACGGGTAAACGGTTAGAGCAAGGTGGAATTCGCGGCCGTAAGGAAGCAACCGGTTATGGACTACTATTTCTAGTTCAGGCGCATTTAGAGCGCCAACAACGACGTTTAAGCAATAAACGCGTGATTATTACCGGTAGTGGGAATGTCGCTCTAGCCGCGGCGAAAAAGGCCGTAGAACTAGGTGCCCTTGTGGTTGGCTTATCCGATTCTTCGGGAGCCATCTATCATCCGCAGGGGATTGATGTCGAAGAAGTGGTTAAATATAAACAAAACCGTCGTCACCGCCTAGCCGTGTATGAGGGCGATCACCAACGATTGTCGTCGTATCGGGAATTGTTGTTAAAGCCTGCTGAACTCATTTTACCTTGTGCTACTCAAAACGAAATGGATTTACAAATCGTTCAACAACTCAGTCCTGAGGTTTTGGCAGTGATTGAAGGCAGCAATACCGCCTGTACCCCAACAGCCATTGAATACCTTCAAAATCAACAAATCGACTACCTTCCATCAAAAGTAGCCAATGCGGGCGGAGTGATTGTATCTTCGTATGAAATGGCACAAAATCAAGGTCAAATTATTTATAATTACGAAGACACCTTCCAAAGACTCCAAAAGGACATGGAAAGCATCTATCATAACTTGCATTTAACGATGCTAACTTATGAATTAAAGGATTATGTACAAGGAGCAAATATCATGGCTTACGAACGGATTGCTGCTTCAATATATGATAAAATCCATAAATAAATATTTATATTAAGGTTAACCGTTGCTGTTTTACCTAGAAAGAAGGTTCACAAGATGAAACGTTTCAAAAAGATTGGTCGAATACTAATTGCGTTGTCACTGGTGCTCACAGTGAGCTTTCTTTTGTATGTTCACGATGATTACCCAGCTTCACAACGGGCCATCGCTTTGCTCGAACAAGAAAACATAATCCAAATAACCGAAGATGTATTAATGATTAAGTCCAAACAGGAGACAAGTACGGGCTTTATCTTTTATCCGGGAGCCAAAGTGGAGTATACCGCTTATTTACCACTATTGACGCAACTGAGTGAAGCCACCGATATAACGGTATATTTAGTCAAAATGCCGTTTAATTTAGCCATTTTAAACCCATCAAAGGCTCAAGACCTCATGGAAGAATATCCAGAGACGACGACCTGGTATCTGGGAGGTCATTCCATGGGAGGGGCGATGGCAAGTTATAATGCTTCAAAGCATTTAGAGCGTATTGCAGGGGTCATCTTATTAGGCGCTTATCCGTATGGAGACTATCCATTAACTCAAACGTTAACGATTTATGGGTCGCTGAATACGAGCGTCGCTCAGAAAATTAATTATGAAGAACAGGTCGTTGAAATTGAAGGGGGCAATCATGCTCAATTTGGAGACTATGGGGACCAAAAAGGGGACGCTACCGCGACCATTTCTAGAGAAGAGCAGCAACAACAAACCATTGAAGCCATAATCGAGTTTCTAAAACAAGCGAATAAATAAAAAAGAAATCCAAAACTGATATGAACCCCAAAACTTGGACAACCAAGAAAGGGGTTCACTTCACAAAGATTTCTCTTTTAATAGACAATAAATGACCTAGGACCGTTCTAATCGCTCTAAAATCGAAGCTAGGGTCTGTTCATAGTCGCTATATAAATCACGGGAGAACACCCGTTTTAATGGCCACTGACGGACGGTTAAATACGTTCCTTGATGAACATCGCGAATCCGGGTATTGTTTTCACGATAAACTTCGGTATCAAATTCTAACGCCAACCGATATTCATCGTCTTTCGCAATAGCCACGGAAATAGTAAATTGACCAAGACCAATGTTTTCATCACAAGTATAACCAGCTTGGGTGATGTCGTTAATTAAGCGGCGAATCAATGGATCGGAGGTTGCTGGTTGGGTTGTAGGTTCCAGCTGCCCATAGCGTTTAAACAAGGTTTTTACCTGCTGGTAATCTTGGTTGGATACCGCATAGCCATAACTTAAATAATCTCTAAAGATTTTTGGACCTTGATTTTTAGATCCATCGACTTGGAGTTCATACGGTTCAATCGAAGTTACTAAGTAAATCTTTTTCTTCGAACGCGTAATTGCCACATTAAGGCGATTTTGACCACCTTGTTGATTTAGCCAACCGAAGTTGGTTCCCACTTTACCTTCGCTGTTTTTAGCATAAGTAATGGAGAAAATAATGATGTCGCGTTCGTCGCCTTGAACGTTTTCAATGTTTTTGACAAATAACGACTGATCTTCACCATCTTCAATGCGGTTGCTTTCTTTTTGATAGAGTGAACCAAATTCTGGGTCGTCTATCGCGTGCTGATTTAGTAAATCACTAATTAAGTTTTGTTGAGAGACGTTAAAGGTAATCACCCCAATCGTCTCTTGAGCTGGTCGGGTTTTTAAGAGGTGATCCACTAACTCGACGACGCGCAAAGCTTCGCGTTGATTGCGTCGATTTTCCCAGCGACCATCCTCAACTTTCAGCACTTCAATCGGTGGCGTGGATGGCCGGTGCTGGTTAGGCGCAATGATTAATTGATCGCGGTAAAAAACAACGTTTGAAAAAGCTATCAATTCCTCATATTGAGACCGGTAGTGATAGTTTAAAACAGTCGAATCAAACTTGAAACGGGCCAAATCTAAGAGCGATTCTTCATCTAATGCAGCCGTGGTTTCGATAAAATCATCGATGGCTTCATCCGCATAATCAAATCGGCCAAAACCCAAAGCGCTTGGCCGTAGTTGTTGGGAATCACCAGCAACAATGACCTGTTTGGAACGTACTAGCGAACCAATCGCTTTTTCAATATAAATTTGCGAAGCCTCATCATAAATTAGGACATCAAACAAATCAGGTTTTAAGGGGAAAATGGCGGACACAACTTCCGGTGTACAAAGCCATATTTTAATCCCAGCAAAAAGTTCAACATAAAAAGTATCAATAAATTTAGAAACCGTCCATTTGCGTTTCCGTTCAATAATGCGTTGAATTTCTTTGGTTCGACGCGATTGATTCATTGTTTCAATCGATCCAATCAATTGTTGTAAAAGCCGTTCTTGAACGATTTCTGCTTTTTCCGCCGAAGTGGCTTTAATACTCGAAACGATTTGATTGAAATCACGAATCGTTTGAATTAAGCTGCGATGTTGATGTTCGAAGGTATTGATTTTTTCAAAACCTAAGAAATTAAGGAGTTGGTGGGCCGCTTGATCAAATGAAATCTCAAAATGATTTTGAATCGTTTCGATTTGAGCGCTCCATTCAATGGCCCGTTGTGAATGATTTGGGGCTAAATTTAACCATAAATCATAATGTTCCAAGACCAATTCAACCACATGGGATAATCTAAGGACTTCGAGGGGATCGATGGCACCATCAAACAATTGGTCAACAACGGGTTGAGCTTCTACTTTGACTGGATTTCTCGAAAATAGTTTAGATAATAAAGATTTTTGTTCAAAAGCCTCGTGTTGAGCCCGGAAGTGTTTCAATTGATCGATGCTTGTTTTAATTTCATAGGAAGTCAGCGTACGGCGCAATTTGTTTAAAAAAGGATGTTGATGGCGTAAGCCGACCAAAAGGTTGCGAGTCTTTAAATCGCTTTCACCCAACAAGGCGTTAATTTCTTCGCGAACCTGTAAAATTGGTAGGGCTAAAAATGAAGATTTCACATTTTTCTTGAAAAAATCATAGGTCGCAAAGCCTTCTTCGGTTTCATATTCCAAAGGAACGACCCATTGATACAAGTCAAGAAGGGAGGTACCCTCGACACGGGTTGTTAAAAGCTCAGACAGCTTGTCAAGTTCTTGATAGAGGGCCGAAAGGGAATGATTCAGTTTCAGCTCAGTAGGGGCTTCTTGGGCGGTTAACGGATTTGTAAACAGCGTTAATAGTTGATTGTAAAACCGCGACTTATCATTCATATTATCTAAAATTAAGGCATAGCGATTTAACGGACCTAAACGGGAATAAACCACATCGATAGCGGCTTTCTTTTCGGAAACCATCAAAATATTTTTCTTTTGATCCAAAGCACTCGCAATGATGTTGGTAATCGTTTGCGACTTACCCGTTCCCGGTGGGCCTTCAATGACTAAATTTTGGCCTTTTTTAACCAACATTAAAGCTTTCTCTTGGGAAGCATTTAGTTGAGAAATATTGACGACATCGTCTTCTTGATAGGAAATGGTTGCTTCTTCAACCACCTGTTCATCCAAGGTGTCGATATCGGCTTCACCGACAGACGATAATAACTCTAAAACATGTTGAGGATACGCCTCAAGTTGCATAATCTTCGAAAAATCTCGCTGTAAGGCCGTCGCATAGTTCGGGAAATTACCCAAGACCATTACGGGCTCTAAATTAAAGGAACCGGCGACTTGTGTGGGGAAATCTTGAGCGTTAAAGGATTGAAACGGAATTAAGGTTTCAGAACGTTTTAATTCAATGACCAATCCTTCTTGTTTATATAAGTCGATTAAATCGTTGAAATAAGTCTCTGCTTGAACTTCTGGGATTTCTGGGTCGATTAAATCTTTGTAATTATTTGTAAATTTCTGTGTCGCGACTAAAAGGTTGGTGTTCACCAAGATTTCGTGGTTTTCACTTCGACTCAAAGTAATGGAATTATTGGTAATGGTCGCTTCAATGGAAAAAAGTGCTAAGGGGGCCCGGATCGTAAACGGATCCAAAACAAATTGACCCATCACAAAAGGATAACCGATATAGAGATCGTTTTGTCCGCTCTCTTTTTGTTGTTTTCGCATATCGGAAACTAATTCTTGAATTTGTTTAAATTTAACTTTGTCCGCGGTGGTGGATTGTTCATCGATTTTGAGTAGTTCAAGTTCTTGGTTTTGAAACAATAAATCTAATAAGGGTTGAACTTCTGCTTGATATAAATCAATGGCAGAGCGGCTTTGGGCTTTCGCCAAATACAACAAGCGATTACGCTTGGACAGATTGATGAGCTTTTTTTGAAGTTCCGAAAGGGTGTTTTGAATCGTCGCTTCAGAGGCAAGATTGACTTCAATGGCCATATTTTGTAAAGCTTCTAACACGCGGTCGCCATAAGCATCGATTTGTGGTTGGCGCAGCCCTTTAACGGCTTTTAAATCCTCAATTTTTAACGGATTTAAGCGAGCGAGGTCTTGGATTTGTTCCTCGTTAAAGGGTCCTGTTTTTGAGTCTTTTTCCGAGGCAATTTGTTGGTTCAATTTCCGCAAAACGAGTTCGCGTTTTCGTACAGGATTCATGGTTTCTCCTTGTTAATTAATGTTACTGGTATTATATCACAGCCAGTTTATGTTATACTTATAGTACCAAAAGGGAAGCAATATATTTCCACAACTTTTGATATAAGGGAATCTGGTAAGCCTAAGGTTGCGTGAAAGCCTATTCAATTAGGAATCCCAAGCTGGTGGCAGGATACCCACCTGTAAATACAGGGAATAATATCAACCCTTTTGGTTTTTTTTATTCTTTTCTTCGTTATATTGACTGATTAACGACAGTTTTTGGCTTCGCGTTAAACGTTTAATGGCGTATTCTCGCGACATGGCTTGTGACTTGGTCGCTAAAGATTCGCTATACATCAACGTCACTGGTAAACGCGATTGGGTATACTTTGCGCCTTTACCTAAATTATGGGTTTGAACCCGTAAGGGGACGTCGTTAGTGTAGCCCGTGTATAAACTGTCATCTGCACATTTGAGGATATAAACATAGTACATGCTTACATTCTAACAAAAAAAAGCCCCTTTTTCTGTTGACCTTTGTCGACAAACTTGAAAAACAGATGTATCTTCGATACAATAAATTCACGAAATCAAAGGCGGTGAAGAAATGGAACAAGCATTATATATTTTATTAGGGATCGTTATTGGAGCAGTGGCGGCATTCTTCTTTACTCGGAAATACTTCATGAAACAAATCGAAGAAAATCCACCGATTAATGAGAAAATGATTCGAGCCATGTTTTTACAAATGGGACGGAAACCTTCCGAGGCACAAATTCGTCAAGTTATGAATTCCATGGGGATTAAATCGGAAAGTAAAAAAGAATCCAAAAAGAAAAAGAAATAAAGTTAGAATATAAAACAAACACTAGAATAAGTTGCGTCTAGTGTTTTTTATTTCTCCTCATTTCTAAGAAAATAGATTTTCGGTAAAATAGAATGGATTTCAATGCCTTTCTTTAAATTCTGGGAATCGTGCACGCTATCATCGAGGGCATCTAATAACAATTCACCACATCGTTCAACTGCTGCTTCCAGTTCCATACCCCCCAGCAAATGCACAGTCAATAAAGAAACAAAGAGGTCGCCCGAGCCATAGTAATGTTGGGCGCGTTGTACATGGGAAAATTGATTTAAAATCGTCCCGTCTTTCATAATAATATTCGTTAAAAAGTTTTCCTCAACGACAACCCCTTTAACAACAATCGTCGCCGTCGTTAAAGCCGAAAGTTTCTCAACTAATACATCTAATTGTTGAGCTGATAGGTAGGGTTCTTTTTGAACGGGTAAATTTGCCAACAACAAAGCTTCCGTTAAATTAGGGGTTATTAAATCCGCCGTTTGGACCAGCTTTTGAAAGGCTTGAACATGGTCGCCTGTTAAGCCAGAATAGAGCTGCCCGTGGTCGCCTAAGACCGGATCAACGACTTTAAAAGAAGTCGGCTGTTGTTGGAAGTAGTGTTCAATCTCGGCGATTAAATCGACAGAAAAACAATAGCCACTCATCAGGGCATCAAACGACAAACCCAAAGCATCAAAATGAGCCAAGCTTGATCGGACAAAATCATCTTGAGGTTCAATCACGGGCTTTCGGTAAGCCGTATGAGTGGACAAAAGCGTCGTCGGTAAATACGTCGGATCGAGACCACCTGTTTTTAAAATAGGTAATAAGACATTGACCGCCATATGGCCGTGCGCTGAAAAACTATGGAAAACTAAGACCGTTTTCATTCAAATCTCCTTGCTATAGGTGTGGACCACCTAAAACTCGTCGTATAAAGTATACCAGAGCATGAGAGGCTCGTTGGTGGCGTCGTTGGACATATCGATAAAATTCAAGATATTTTCCAAAATCTTCGCTATTTGGATCTTGATCGCCAAAATAAGCATCGATTAAAACTTGTTTGGCCTTGATAATAATAAACCGATCATTGATGCTGTAGCGTTGAGCAATCCGATCAAAGAGTTGACTCATCGTTAAAGTTTTCGCAGATAAATTCGTATCGATGGAAGAAATATTTAAAATATCTTGCCAGATCCAGCGAATCATTTCTTGCGTGGTTTTTGTTTGTTGGTTTTTTAAATATTGGACATCTAATCGGCGCCGATACGATCGGAGCCGTTCAAATCCAGCAATGAAAAGTGCAGCCCATAACAATCCGCCCCAGAGGGTTCGACTGGAGAAGGCTGGCTGCTCACTACTTGTTTCAACCGGTGTCGTTGGGCCAATATCTGGGGTAGGGGTCGGTTGTGGCGTTGGGGTTTCATCCGGTAAGGTTGGAATTTCAGGCAGGGTTTCAATCGGTGATGGATCTGTAGGAAGCGGGCTTGATGGTGGTTGATAGTTTGCTAAATAGTCTAAATGAGCCGCTGGTGTTGCATCTAAAGGATACCAACCAATATCTTCAAAATAAATCTCTGTCCAAGCATGGGCACTGGAATGGGTCACCATTCGTCTCCCATCGCTGGTATTCGATCGTTGAGGCACAACATATCCTTCCACATAACGGGCATTAAAGCCCATATCTTGAAGTAAGAGGGTTAAAAAAGATCCGTAATAGACACAGTACCCTGACCGTTCTTGAAGAAAGGTTTCAACAAAACTTTCACCAAAAGGAATGGTGGCAACATCGAGCGAATACGTATAATTCGTTTTAAAATGTTCAACAATAGCAATGACTGAATCCAACAACGACTTCGACGAACCATACACCAATTGGGATAAAGCTGGATCATATTCATCCAATAATCCCTTATAACGTTGACTCGATGGTCGTTGTTTTTCTAATGGATATTCTTGCAAGTGAAAATAATTGGAAGAAAAGGCTTCAAAAAAATCACCAGCCATTAAATATCCTTCACGGCCTAAAGCCGGTTGTGCATAGATTTCACCATATGAAGTGAATAAAAAGGTTTGATCGTCCGCGTTCTCTACGCTTCGTATAAAGTAGGGGCGCCCAGTATGAAAAATCATTTGTAATCGATCCATCTGTGGAAAAACCCCAAGTTCGATAAATTCAGACAGGAGATCTTCTGATCGATAATTAAAAGCCAAAGCTTGTTCGTTCGTAAAAAAGTATGCGCTTTTACTGTTCACTGCACTTAAATTCGTAAAGTTATGACGTGTTTCCCGCATACTATAGAGCCAGCGATTTTGATCAAAATTATTATAGACCGGTCCCCGTAAGTAAAAAGCTCCAAAACGCTCATGGACTTCGATGGAAAGCGCGGGTTGGTGATTGAGTACCACCGGACCGCCAATTTGTCGATCCGCCCCGTAGTATCCCGCATGAAACAAACTGAAAGGTTCATCTAAATTATCAAAGAAGTTAAACGTCTGATCACGGGTCAACCATTCATTTAACGTCGGATAATAAAACGGTTGAGGTCCAATCCAAGTGGCTAAACTATAGGTTAATAATGAAACAACGAAGGTAGTGCTAAGAATAAAAGGTATATTTAAAACCTCGTGACGAAGTCGACCAAGGGTCGGTTTAAACAACAATACAAGGGCAATCGCTAAGCCCAAGATAAAGAGGCCCATCCAATTGGTTAGTTCAACAATAACTGGGAAATAAAACAAGGGGACGCTAACCAGAGCAATCGCTAGCCAACCGTTAGAAAAAACGAAGACAACTAAAAGTGAAATTAGAATGGAAATGCAGGCAATAAACAGCGGGGTCATGACCGGCATAAGATCCATAAGACCTGTTTGATAAAACGCCCAGTATAAACTATTGCGAAAATTTAAAATAAGCGACTCAAGGATTGCCCATCCGGCTTCAGCAAGACCAGGTAAAAGCAACCAAGTCAACAACCAACTCAAGCCAAGGATTAAAACTAACCCCAAAGACCATTTTAAACGGTAACCAAAAGCGACAAACAACAAAGCCAAAAACAACTTCAGTAGCCAATAGGCATTCATCGTCTTAAGGGGCATCCCTAAAATAGCATAAAGCCATTGGTCAAAGACCCAAGATAAGGCCAGCGCCAACACCGCATAGAATAAACTATTCAACCAATAGTTACGATTTAACCGGTTCATAGGCATACTCCAAAACGAGAATAGATAAGCTCTGTAAGGCTAGGGGAAGGTCGATTTTCGTCGCGTCTTCACAAAATACAATAACCTGAAGCTGCTCAAAATAAATTTCATATTCTAATAAAGCTTCAAAACTATGGATCGACGGTTCAGATAAAACGACCAAATTCAGTAAACTAGGATCCAAAAAGGAAGCGAGTTGGTTTTCAAGGGTGGTCTTTGGTTCAAGCGGCAGTCGCGAGAGTTTCAATAGTCCCGTATCGATCGAATCGATGACTTGTTTTTCTTGGTTTGCCACCAAGCCCGCAAAAGAAGAACGTTCCATCAATTCCGCCATTAAATAGGCCACAAAGTCTAAATAAGAATCTCGTTGATCTAAATTGGAAATAGGCTCACTATCTAAAATTAACAAGACTTTCGTCGAGGAATCTTCAACAAATGTGCGGACCATCCAAGTTTGTAAGCGGGCCGATAGTTTCCAGTGAATCCATTTCAATGGTTGGTTCGGTTGTAAAGGATGGATGGTGTCTAATTCTTCTTGAGTTAAATACGCTAGTGGTGAACGGTGGGTCGTGGTTTCACCTTCCAATAAAGGTGAAATGGACGTTGAACGAGCCGACGAAACAAAGGGAATGACATCAATCGTCGGAAAAACAGGCAAAGCGATTTTTTTGCTAAAAAAGTCCAGCGCATCAATAAGTTTTAAATCCAGTTGAAAATCAAAAACCACCGGTCCGATATGTTCAACGGGCTGTTGATAGTTTAAACGATGGGTTTCTAAAGGTGCTAATAAAAGCAATTCTTTGTTTAAAATCAACTTCATAGAATTGAATTTACTTTGATTAGTGATGTTCATTTGCCATAAGGCGGATTGATCTCGAGTTATTGTTAATTGCTCAGTAAATACTTTAATATGAATATATCGAGAAAATAGGAGAAGAGAAATGAACCCCGCTACAGGAATCAATAATAAAAAGATGATGATAAAGTGTGGGAAGTTTCGCGGTGAAGTCGACGCACTAATATACGTCGCAATCAGAGCAAAAAACCAGAAAACGAAACGAAGGCGAATCATTGTCTTGGCGCATAAACTGCGTTCAGGATTTCTGTTAAGACCGAATCGGTCGCCCGCTGTCCTAGACGGGAGGCTGCTTGTAACTGAAGTCGATGACCAATGACGGGTTCAAAGAGTTTTTGAACATCTTCAGCAATGACATAATGGCGACCATCAAGTAGAGCGCTGGCCTTACTGGCTTTTAACAACATTAACGATGCCCGGGGACTTCCACCCAGTTTTATTTCAGGGTGTTGACGGGTTTGAACCATGAGTTCAACAATGTATTGTTTAATCGGATCGGCGACATGGATGTCGTGAACTTGTTGTTGTAAAGTTAAAATATCTTGGGCCGAGGCGATGGGTGTTAAATGATCGAGGGGTTGTTGGGTACCATAAGTTTCCAAGATTTGAATTTCTTGTTGAACGGTTGGGTAACCTAAACGAATACGTAACATAAAGCGATCTAATTGAGCTTCAGGTAAAGGATAGGTCCCGACATATTCAATCGGATTTTGGGTTGCTAAGACCATAAAAGGTTGTTGCATGGGATAGGAGACTTGATCCACCGTCACTTGTTGTTCTTGCATGGCTTCCAAAAGCGCCGATTGGGTCTTAGGCGACGCCCGGTTTATTTCATCTGCTAAAACGAGCTGGGCCATTAACGATCCGGGTTGAAAGACAAAATCGCTGAGTTTGGGATTGTATAAATTAAAGCCCGTGATGTCACTGGGCATCACATCGGGGGTAAATTGGATGCGTTTAAAACGGAGATCTAAGGATTTTGCTAGGGCATGGACCATGGTTGTTTTACCAATGCCAGGTACATCTTCAATTAAGACATGTCCTTGAGCAAAGAGGGCGATTAATAATAAATCGACACTTTCCTGTTTTCCGATAAGGTATTGATTAATATTGTTTTTTAAACGTTCGATAAGAGCTTGGGCCATAGTTGATCTCCTTTTATCTATTTTAATAAAATCAACGCTAGATTACAAACTAAAAACAACCAGGGTACGCAGCGGTCTGAAGATAAAAAAACTGCTCCGAAGAGCAGTTGCTGCAAATATTTTCTATTATCTGGAGTAAAACTCAATAACGAGGGCTTCGTTAATTTCTTGGTTGAGTTCACTACGTTCTGGCAAGCGGAGGTATTTTCCTTTTTTCGTTTCCTTGTCCATGGAGACAAAATTTAAAGTGGAAACACTCGCTTCCAAAGCATCGATGATGCTTGGCATTTTGCGGCTGGATTCTTTAACTTCAATGGTTTGTCCAGGTTTCACTTGATAGGATGGAATATCGACTTTCTTTCCATCAACTAAGATGTGACCATGGGAAACTAACTGTCGAGCTCCCCGACGGGTGCGCGCTAGATTCATTCGGTAGACAAGATTATCTAAACGGGATTCGAGTAGATTAAACAAGTTGTGACCGGCAACCCCTTCCATTTTGATTGCGCGGTTGTAAGTGTTAAAGAATTGACGTTCATTTAATTGGTATAAATGACGGACGCGTTGTTTTTCGCGTAATTGGGTTCCGTAATCGCTCAGCTTACTGCGGCGACCTTGACCATGTTGCCCTGGTGGGTAATTGCGGCGTTTGAGTTCTTCTCCTGTTTCCAAGATTGAGAAACTTAAGCGACGAGCGACTTTCCAAGTAGGGCCTTTAAGACGTGCCATAATATCGTTCTCCTTTGTTGTCTATGGGCTATCAACAAATGGACACAAGTTACAAATAAGGGAGTTTTCCTTCATCGTTTGTCTTCGCAGCTAGACTATTAGATTCCACTTGGGGAAAACACGGAAATATCTGCGTTGTGTGCTGCTTGTTGTTTAGCTTTGTAACTCTATCATAGTTGGTTGAAGAAGTCAAAAAAAAATGCTGCTAAAAGAGATCTTGCCCCGTTTTTTTACCTTATTTTTCCTACTTATTTTTCCTATAAGTATCGTGGGTTGTTGTGGTATACTATTTGAGAGGTGGACGTCATGGATCAGATCAAACAATTTTTAACGAATAACTTTTGGCTCACAATGATTCTTATCGGACTTTTCGTTCTATTAGTCGTTTATATTGTCTTGCGGATTTACCGCAATGCGTTAATTAATAAAGTACATGCGATTGAAATCGATATCAATACCCTGCGGTCAACACCGCTTTCTTATAAATTAAATAAAGCGGTTGGGTTAACCAAAGTAAATCAAGAAGTCGTGGCTCAAGTGGAAGAAAATCAGAAAACATTTGCCGAAGTGAGTGTTCATTTTGATCGCCTTGTGCATCTTTTAGGCAATGCGGAAGATGATTTACTCACCAACAAACTGAGCTCCGGTCGTCAAACCATTAACGAAATTTCAGAATTGTACGCGACCACAGCCCAACAAGTTCAAGATTTGGATACCCAACTTGACCGGTTACTGGAAGAAGAAACGCGATTACGCGACAGCATCAACGACCTTAAAAACGAGTTTCGCGAAACCCGTAAACAATATACCAAAAAGATGAACAGTTTAACCATTGCTCAAGCCGCCATTGAACAAACAATTCACGACATTGAAATCCAATTCAATACTTTTGAAGAGTGGATGTATGGCTCCGAGTTTGGAAAAGCAACCGAAGTCAAACAAACCATTGAACAAGACATCGAACGTTTAAACCAACATCTCCAGCACGTACCAAAATTAATCGAACTGGGACAGGGAATCATTCCCCATTTAACCCGTGAAGTTAAAAAAGCTGAAGATAGTGCCCAGTTAAAAGGGGTTTATCTCGAACATTTAGAATTACCGAAATACGCCAAAGTCATTGATGATCAGACCCGGGAAGATTTGTTACATATTGAAAATCTACAAACAGAAGGCATCTTAGAACGGATGACTCAAGCTCAAAAACGTTTGGAACAACTCTTAGATGCGATTCGACGCGAAGACACGGCGTTTGATCAAGTGGAAGGGTTATCGGCGACATTATTTTCTCAACAGGATCATTTAAATCAACAAATTACCATGTTAACGGACTCTCTTCCCCACTTGAAGGTTCGCTTTGGTTTTGATGATTTGGATCAACAAACCCAAGCGATGTCCACTCAGGCCAACTATTTAAGTGAAACTCGCGACCGGTTAAAAGCCAAACTCGAACAAGAACAAGTACCTTATTCGGCTTTATTAGTGGAGTTTAATGAATATTTAGCTGCTGTGTCGCATTTACAAACCGAGCTACAAGGGGCGAATCGACTCGTCAGCAATGCCCGCCACGACGAACAACGGGCCATCAAGCAATTATTAAAATTAAATTTAATAATGAATGAAATTCAAGTCAAAATTGATTCGCGCAATTTACCTCATATCGCCAATAATTATTCTGGCGATATGCACAAAGCCCGCAATCAATTAATTAATATTAAAGCGATTTTAGAATTAGATCCGTTAAACATTAAACTGCTCAATAGTTCCGTTTCAGAAACCATTGATTTTGTTTATCGGCTCTATAACAATGTCAATAATCTCGTCGGCACGGTGGATATGGTAGAGAATGCGATTGTGTATGCCAATCGTTTCCGTTCCAGCTATGCGGATTTGGATTCGGAATTAACCCGAGCGGAAGTGCTCTTCAAAAATGGCGAATACACGCTTGCTTTAAAATCAGCGATTTTTGCGATTGAAAAACTCCAACCGAACACCCCTTATGAACAAATGATTATGGATAATTCAAGGAGTGCTTAATGATTTATTTAGACTATGCATCGACAACCCCAACCGACCACGATCTCATTGATCGCTATACCCACCAATTAAAACAACAATTCATCAATAGTGATGCCACCTACGAGGCAGGGGTGAAATTAAAATATGAACTCGAAAATGCCCGCAAGCGACTTGCGGGGCTTTTGTCTGTCCAAGCTCAAGATATTTTATATACGGCCTCCGGTTCGGAAGCCAATAGCTTAGCTATTAAAGGATTGGCATTTGCTTTAAGAAATCAAGGTAATCACTTAATTACCTCCACTATTGAACATCCATCGGTTTTAAATAGTTTTAAACAACTCGAAGAACATTTTGGATTTGAAGTAGATTATGTGGAAGTGACGGCTACTGGGGTGGTGGACCTTGATCAGCTAAAAGCGCTGATTCGTAAAGACACGATTCTGGTCTCCATTATGCAGGTCAATAATGAAGTTGGTAGCATTCAACCATTAAATGAGATCGCAAAGATTATCAAAGCCCAATCCAAAGCCGTCTTTCATAGCGATATGGTCCAAGCTTTGGGTAAAGAGCCTTTGGCTTTACAGGCAGTGGATGCTGCGAGTTTTTCTGCGCATAAGATTTTTGGGTTCAAAGGCGTTGGTTTTTTGTATAAACGTCATCATTTACCGTTAGTACCACTCATCAGTGGGGGACAACAAGAATTTGGCTGGCGTGGGGGAACCCAACCGGCTCATTTATTAATGTCTGTGACCGATAGTGTCCAACGTGCGCTCGCTCAACAACCAAGAGCTCATCAACACGTCGCTGCGCTTAATCAATATTTAAGAACCAAATTAGCAACCATTGACCATCTCTACATCAATAGCGACGATCAAGCGAGTCCGTTTATCTTATCGTTTTCGCATTTAAAGCTTGGCAGTGAAATTGTTAAAAATTATTTAGAGAAGAAAAATCTCTATGTGGCTTCGAAATCGACCTGTTCCAGCAAACTCAACGAACCATCTCCTGTCTTAAAAGCCATGAACGTCGGCCCAGCGCGACTAAATGGGGTGATCCGTGTCTCGTTATCGCATTTGACACAGACTGCAGAATTAGACATACTTATACAAGCATTAAAGGAAGTGAATGAATATGTACGATAAACCAGCCACGTTTGTGGTTCGTTATGGTGAATTAAGCACCAAAGGCCACAACCGCAACGATTTTATTAAACGTTTACGAGAAAATATTAAACTCCATCTACGAGGAATTGAAAATCTTAAGATACGATCAACCTACAATCGAATTTATATCGAAGTTCAAGTCCAAGCTATTGAAGAAGTTAGTCAACGTTTAACCACGATTTTTGGTATTACTAGTTTTTCGATTGGATATCCCTGTGCTGTGGATATGGAAGAACTCCAATCCCTAGCCTTAGAAGTCGCATTAAAAGCCGGCTACAAAACATTTAAAGTGGATACGAAACGTCGTAATAAAAAATTTGGTACTTCCAGCGATCATGTTAATCGACAGATTGCGGGACACATTTTACGAAATAGCGATTATAAAGTTGATGTTCGAAATCCCGAACTGCGGGTGAAAGTGGAAATTGATGACGATATCGCCTATATCATGGGTAATGAAATCGAAGGGGCCAAGGGCCTGCCCGTCGGCATAGCTGGTCGCGGGATTTTACTTTTATCGGGGGGCATTGATTCACCAGTTGCCGCCATGATGATGATGAAACGCGGGGTTTTATTGGAAGGGATTCATTTCCAAGCGTCTCCCTATACTTCTGAAAACGCCTTGCATAAGGTGCGCGATTTATGTCAAATTTTAACCAAATATCAACCAACGTTTCGGTTGAACATTGTAAACTTTACACCGATTCAGTTGGCAATTTACGATAAAGTTGATGAATCGTACGCAATTACGATGATGCGTCGGTATATGGTGCGGATTGCTGAAAAACTTGCGCAAAAGGAAAAAGCACTAGTCTTGGTTTCTGGCGAATCGCTTGGTCAAGTGGCTTCACAAACCTTAGAAAGCATCGATGTCATTAATCGAGCGGTAGAAATTCCGATTTTACGCCCCGTCATTGGTTTGGATAAAAACGAAATCATTCATCTCAGTAAAACCATGGGGACCTATGAAACCTCGATTTTACCTTTTGAAGATTGTTGCACGATTTTTACCCCGAAAGCGCCAACGACACGGCCCAAATTAAACCGCGTCTTACGCCATGAGCAGTTTTTAGATTTAGGAGAAGCCGAAGAAACGGCCCTAAACGAGCTTGTGGTAGAATATATAGATGCTACCAGCCAACGGTTTTATTAGCAGATAGGAGGAATACCAATGGCATTTGAAAATTTAAGCGATCGCTTATCCCAAACCTTAAAAAATATTGCTGGAAAAGGTAAATTAACTGAATCCAATATGCAAGACATGATCCGTGAAGTTCGATTCGCCCTCATTGAGGCGGACGTTCATCCTGACGTTGTTTCCAGTTTTATTAGTAATATTCAAGAGAAGGCACTTGGTCAGCAAGTTCTTTCTGCACTCAATCCATCCGAAATGGTCGTTAAAATTGTTAACGACGAACTCATTGAAATTTTAGGGGAAACTCAGGAAGATTTACGTTTAATCTCTTCACCAGCCGTGGTGATGATGGTTGGTTTACAAGGATCGGGTAAAACCACTTCCAGCGCAAAAATCGCTAAATATTTAGAATCTCAAAAAGATCGTAAAGTGTTATTAGTTGCTGCCGATATGCAGCGACTCGCCGCGGTGGATCAATTAAAAATTCTTGGACAACAAGTCGATGTTGAGGTCTTTTCATTAGAAGCAGGAACCCCGCAAGAGGTCGCGGGTCAAGGCCTCGCCTATGGCCGAGCACATGGTTTTGACACGGTTTTAATCGATACCGCTGGTCGTCTCCACATTGATGAAGAACTCATGGAACAATTGGAAGACATTGAAAAAATCGTTAAGCCCGATGAAATCTTATTGACCGTTGATGCGATGGTGGGACAAGATATTGTCAACGTCGCTCTCGGCTTTAAACAACGTCTTCATTTAACAGGATTAGTCGTCACTAAATACGATGGTGATGCCCGCGGTGGGGGGATTTTATCGGTCCGTAGTGTGGCTGATGTGCCCGTCAAATTTGTGGGGACCGGTGAGAAAATGGATGAATTAGAACTCTTCCACCCAGACCGAGTCGCGTCTCGTATCTTGGGGATGGGGGACATTCTAACGCTAATTGAGCAAGCTCAACAAAAAATGGACCTCGAAGCGGCTGAAAAATCTACCGAACGCATGTTGTCTGGTCAATTTACTTTGGAAGATATGTTACTACAATTGGATCAAGTCAGTCGTATGGGCCCATTATCGGGACTGATGAAAATGTTGCCGGGCGGAAAAGATTTAATGCAGTCGACGAAGATGGATGATGAACAAAGTCGCCAACAAATAAATAAAACCAAAGCCATTATCCGTTCGATGACCTTGGAAGAACGCTCGAAACCAAATATTATCCGCGCTTCACGTAAACATCGCATTGCCAAGGGGGCCGGGGTGAGCACAACCGAAGTCAATCGGCTCTTAAGTCAATATGAGAAAATGAAAGATCAAATGCGTCTTTTATCGAGATTTATGCGCTAGATCAAAAAACATGCTATACTTGTTTTAAACAAGGGGAGGTGTGAAAATGAACAACAACGTAAGATTGTTATTGATATTTTCAACACCTTTCAAAATATAAGCGTTTTTTTAACCACTATTAAGTTAAAACTCTATTTTGAAGGGAAATAGAGTTTTTTTATGGAGGTTTATATGTTACAAATAAAAAATCTTTCAATCATCCATACCACGACCCAACGCCAACTACTCAAAGACTTAACTTTTAGTCTTAATGCTTACGATAAAGTCGCGCTGATTTCCGAAGAAGGAAATGGAAAGTCAACCTTGTTAAAAGCCATCGCTGATCCCGATAGCATCCAACAGTATACGCAAATAACCGGTGAGATACGATCGTCAGCGGTTATCGGTTACTTACCGCAATCGATGAAAGCAAAGGATTTAGAGAAAACCGTGACGGGGTATTTAAAACCAGCGTATCCGTATGAATATCAATCCCTCTTTGCCCAGTTCGATTTGACGTCGATCGATCAAAGTCTACTCATGGCAGAAGTATCGGGAGGCGAGCGAATTAAAATTCAAATGGTTAAACTCTTGTTACAACAACCGGATATCTTGCTTTTAGATGAACCGAGCAACGACTTAGATCTCGCGAGTTTGTACTGGCTTCAAACATTTATCAACGATTTTAAAGGGGGTATTTTATTTGTTTCCCATGATGAAGTCTTGTTGGAGCATTGTGCGAACGCCATCCTGCATTTGGAGCAAATCAAACGGAAAACGCAACCTCAAACCACGTATGAAAAGACAACCTATACCCAGTATATGACGACTCGGCAACAACAACTTTTTAAACAGACTCAAGTAGCTAAAAAACAGCGCCAACAACATCGTCAACAACTTGAACGGCATCAACAAATACGACAAAAAGTGGCCCATCGCCAACAACATATTAGTCGCCAAGATCCCCATGGTGGCTATTTATTGAAAAAGAAAATGAAAGCACTCAAAGCCCAAGAGAAACGATTCGAACAAGAACAACAACGGTTTATAGCTATTCCCGAAAGTGAAGAAGCCATCATCACCCGTTTTGATCCCAATATACGTTTAGCCAATGGTCAAGTGGTATTAGATTATCGGTGGGATCACTTAACTATTGGTTCTAAAGTTCTTGCTCATAATGTTCAACTCTACGTGCAAGGACCAACCAAGGTGGGTATTATCGGGGGTAATGGCGTTGGTAAGAGCACGCTTTTAAAACAGGTGGTCGAAAAGCTACAGGCTTCGCATTTTTCAGTGGGCTATATGAGTCAAAATTACCAAGAAGTGGTCGATTTCCAACAACCAATACTGGATTATCTAGCCAAAAATCAAAAAGCCGAAACCATTACAACCGTCCGTAACTTTTTGGGGAGCATGCGTTTTACAGCCTCAGAAATGGAGAAAACCTTTGGTCAAGTGAGCGGGGGCCAACAAGCAAAAGTATTGTTTTTAAAAATGGTGCTCGATCAGTGTAATGTACTCGTTTTGGATGAACCAACCCGTAATTTTAGTCCCTTGAGTGCTCCGGTCGTTCGCCAAGCTTTGATCGATTATAAGGGAGCGATTATCACCGTTTCTCATGACCGAAAGTTTTTATCGGAAGTGTGTGAAGAAGTATATGAATTAACCAAGGAAGGTCTTCAGTTAGTGGATTTTACTTATTTTATGGAGTAAAGTAAAAATACTTGACACCCTGTGTTTCTATGGTATAATTCTTCAGGAAAGTTGAGGAAGAAATTATGGCAGTAAAACTACGTTTAAAACGCATGGGAGCAAAGAAGCGTCCCTTCTACCGTATTGTCGCTGCGGATTCCCGCGCACCTAGAGATGGACGTTTCATCGAAATCATTGGGCACTACAACCCATTAACAGATCCCGTTGAACTGAAGATTGATGAAGAAAAAGCGCTTAAATGGTTAGCCAACGGGGCCCAACCATCGGAAACCGTCCGGAACTTATTAAGCAGCCAAGGCATTATCGCTAAACATACCGAAAGCAAGAAAGCGAAGTAAATCATGGATTTTCAAAAGACACTATATGAATTAGTTGAACCGATGGTGGAAGACAAAGAAGCGCTCTCCATCCAACAACGCGAGTCTTTAAATGACAACGAAGTGATCTTAGTTGTCTACGCCAACTCCAACGACATTGGTCGTTTAATCGGTCGTCGAGGCGTGATGGCACAATCGTTACGTCAAGTCATGGGGATCGCTGGTCGAGTGAATGATTGCCGGATTAACATCCAATTTGAATCCTACTAACGATTGGATCGAAATTGGTACGCTTTTAAAACCAGTCGGTTTAAAAGGAGAGATTCGGGTTTTTGTTCAAACCGATTTTATAGAACAACGTTTTAAAGTTGGTGAGACGGTTTACTATCAAGATCAAAATCGCTATTTACCATTAGAGATTGAATCGATGCGCTTGCACAAAGAGCAGGCTGTCTTGCGTTTTAAGGGCTATCCCTCGCTGGAAGCTGTCGCGGCTTTCAATCAAAAAAAGCTATTTATACATCGCCAACAGCGTCATGAACTAGCTGTTGATGATTACTATTTTGATGAATTGTTGAATTTAGAGGTATATCAAAATCAACAGTATCTGGGTAAAGTGATTGAGGTCTTTGAACAACCCGCGTCGACGATTTTAAGGATTCAAACAGACACAAATGTTTTTTTACTCCCTTTTGTAAAAGCGTTTGTCCAAGCTGTGGATCTCAAAGCAGGACGTATCGATGTCCAGTTAATTGAGGGTTTTTATGAAAATTAGTATTTTAACGTTATTTCCCGAGCAGTTTGAAGGATTTATGAATACATCGATTATTAAAAAAGCTCTTTTACAAGATTTTTGTTCGATGGAAATCATCAATATCCGCGATTTTACGAAAGATAAACATCGCCGGGTAGACGACAAACCCTATGGGGGCGGTGCTGGTTTAGTCATGAGTTGTCAGCCAGTGGTTGATGCGTTACGATCGGTCAAAACGGACAACAGTTATACGATTTACTTAAGCCCAGCAGGTAAGACTTTTAATCAGGCGAAAGCCCACCAGTTAAAAGAAATTGAACATTTGATTTTACTATGTGGTCATTACGAAGGCATTGATGAACGTATCTTAGCCTATGTGGACGAAGAACTCTCCATCGGGGATTATGTTTTAACAGGAGGGGAACTGGGAGCGATGGTCGTTAGCGATGCACTTATTCGTTTATTACCGGGAGTGATTTCAGAGGCCTCCATCGTTGAAGAAAGTTTTGAGCAGGGGTTATTGGAATATCCGCACTATACCTTGCCTGCTGAGTTTGAAGGACAACAAGTCCCCGAGGTGTTGATGAGTGGTCATCATGAACGGATTCGCCAATGGCGATTAAAACATGCCTTGAAAAAAACCTTAGAAAATCGACCAGATTTATTAGAACAACGCACGCTTTCGGCTGAAGAAGCTCAATTTTTAGAAGAAATTCAAGCAGAAAATTGCCAAGAGTCGTGAAGTATGGTATATTATTTGCGCCCTTAGTTGCGCTATTTATCAATATCAACTAGATACAGGGGAAGAAAGGAACTAGACATGAACATCAATTTGTTAAATGAAGTCACGCAATCACAATTACGCACCGATTTGCCGGAATTACGTCCAGGTCAAACGGTTCGCGTGGATGTTAGAATTCGTGAAGGAGAAAAGACGCGGATCCAAGCCTATGAAGGGGTCATCATTGCGATGAATGGTAGCGGCATCTCCAAGAGTATTATTGTCCGTAAAGTGAGTTATGGCGTAGGGGTTGAAAGAACCTTTCCAATTCACTCACCAATTGTCGAAAACATTACGGTCTTGAGAGTGGGGAAAGTTCGTCGAGCGAAACTTTTCTATCTACGTTCTCGTTCAGGACGTCGTGCTCGACTCAAAGAAGTCCGTCGTTAGAAAAACATTTAACCGTCAATTTTGGCGGTTTTTTGATACAATGAAGTTCAGGAGGGTCTATTTATGAAAAAACGTTCAATTTGGTGGGATCTCTTAAAGTCGATTATTGTCGCATTTGTGATTGCCTTTATCGTTCAGAAGTGGATTTTAAAGCCCGTGAAAATTGTCGGTCAATCAATGTATCCAAGCCTTTACGATGGTGAGGTTGGTTTTTCGAATGTCCTTTCTCGTAACTTTACGGATTTTGAACGCTTCGATGTCGTCATCGTCCAACAACCGGATTCCAGCGATTTATTGGTTAAACGGTTGATTGGCATGCCCAATGAAATCATTGAATATCGTGACGACCAGCTCTATGTCAATGGCGAAGTGGTCGCTGAACCGCATTTAGCTTCCGATCATGTGTCGTCCTATGTCGCGTCGCGCCAAATGAGTTTTACTAATGACTTTGGTCCGGTGCTGCTAGGTGAACATCAGTATTTTCTTTTAGGCGATAATCGACCATATTCGCGAGATTCTCGTTTTTATGGCCCTTTTTTGGAGTCAACCATTATTTCTAAGTCGGTTTATGTTTTATTACCGCTTGAAAATCTGCGCGTGGTTCCCCAATGAGTGTCCAGTGGTTTCCTGGTCATATGACCAAGGCGATTCGCCAGATTGAATCGCTATTACCAAGTGTCGATATGATTATTGAATGCCGTGATGCCCGCATTGTGGCTTCTTCACGCAATCCCATTATTGAAAACTTCATTGCTCATAAACCACGTTTAATGGTTTTAACAAAAAAAGATTTAGCCGATTCGAAAATAACGCAACATTGGCTCGATTATTTTCAAGAACACGAAAAACTAGCCGTCGCTGTTGATAATCACAAAGATAATATCCGTCAACTCTTAGATCAAAAAGTCAAACAAGCCATGGCCCCCGTGTTTGAACGCCAACGCCGACGCGGCATCAAGCCACGCAAAGTTCGGGCGATGATTTGTGGGGTGCCCAATGTTGGAAAATCAACTATTATTAATCGACTCGCGAAACGAAAAGTTGTCGATGTTCAAAATCGACCAGGGGTGACGATGGCCTTAACTCGTATTAATATTTCCAAAGATTTAGAAATTGTCGACAGTCCCGGGCTTTTATGGCCGAAGTTTGAAAGCGAGTTACAAGGGATACATCTAGCGCTTTGTGCTTCCGTGAAGACGACGGGATTTGATATGAAAGTGGTTTTAAGAGAAGGTTTTCAACGGCTTTTGGAGGTTCGTCCTCAAGCTCTTTTTGACCGCTATTCATTTTCTTTTAATTCATATGATGAATTATTGAATCACCTATTAGAAACCAGTGCCCAAACCGAAGGGGAGATTGAGAATCGTCTCTATCACGATATTATTACCCATCAATTTGGGCCGATGAGTTGGGAAGATGTTGAATAATCGCTTTGAATTTGAAAAGAAAGCATGGGAACATCAGCAATCGGTTTTAGGTATTGATGAAGCCGGTCGTGGCCCCTTAGCAGGTCCATTAGTGGTGGCTGGGGTTATTTTAAAGCCAAATACGACCTCTGATTTGATTGTAGATTCCAAAGCTTTAGCGGAGAAACAGCGCGTCCAAGCGTTTTTAGAAGTTTTAAAGCATGCTTTAGCTTACGAAATTAAAATCAAAAGTCCACAAGCCATTGATGCCAGCAATATTTATGCCCTAACGTTAACGACCATGCAGGAGATTGCGGATACGTTGCCGGCGGATTTAATTTTAGCCGATGCGATGCAGCTCCAACAACCCCACTCAAAAAAGATCATTAAAGGGGATCAACGAAGTATTAGTATTGCTGCGGCAAGTATTTTAGCTAAAGTCGTGCGCGATCAACTGATGTTGGGGTATGATGCTCAGTATCCACTCTACGGTTTTAAACAGCATAAAGGTTATCCAACGAAGGCCCATTACGAGGCCTTAGCCCTTTATGGTCCGTGCCCCATTCATCGTTTGAGTTTTAAACTATTTAAACAACCCGCTTTGTTTTAGGAGATATGCTCATCGTTTCTTATATTGGATTATGAGAAACTATCTGAAAAATTTGAGTTGTCATTATCAGGGTAATTACAAGAAAATTAAACAGGCCTTGCATCAACGTCAACAAGTCCCTAATTATCAAGTGAAGGGGGACTTTGTTTGTTTTGGGGAACCGCTGTATCCGCGCTCTTTTTACGATATGGTGGATCCGCCCTGGGTTTTATTTTATAAAGGCGATATCAACTTGTTACAAAAACCCTGTGTGTCAATGGTTGGTTCTCGGCAGCCCAATAGCTATGGTCAAAAGATGGCTAGATACTTGAGTGCTTCTTTAGCCGAACGTTTTGTTATTGTGTCGGGGTTGGCTCGTGGTATTGATACGATATGTCATCAAACAGCGCTTAAAAAAGGAAAGACCATTGGCTTTTTAGGATGTGGATTAGACGTCTATTATCCACCGGAGAATAAAGCATTAATTGACAAAATGGGTGAAAACCACTTATTATGTAGCGAGTATCCGCCATTAACGAAACCTTTGGGTCCTCATTTCCCCATTCGCAATCGCTTAATTGTCGGAGCTAGTCGCTCGTTGGTTGTTGTTCAGGCCCGACATCGTTCGGGAACGACCAGTTCCGTTACCCAAGCGCTCGAAAATGGCCGAGAAGTTTATTGTGTTCCCCATTGCTTCGATGACGACTTTGGCCAAGCAAACAATCATTTAATTGGGTTAGGAGCGCAGATATTGACAAAAGAAAACGTACAAGACATAGTATGAAATAAAGGAGTTACAAGACATCGTATGAGTAAAAAATTAGTTATAGTGGAATCTCCCTCAAAAACAAAAACTATTTCCAAGTTTTTAGGGGACGATTATAAAGTGGTCTCCTCCAAAGGCCATATACGCGATTTAGCCACAACCGGTAAAGAAGGTTTAGGGGTCGATGTAGAAGGCGATTTTGAAGCCAAGTATGTGGTAAGCCGTGACAAAAAAGATGTGGTTAAAGAACTACATAAACATGCGGAAGAAGCGGATAAGATTTATTTAGCCACCGACCCGGACCGCGAAGGAGAAGCGATTTCTTGGCATTTAGCCAACGAATTAGACATTGATATTAATCAAGAAAATCGGGTAGTTTTTAATGAAATTACCAAGGATGCGATTTTAGCCGCTTTTGACAGCCCGCGTAAAATAGATATGGATCTCGTGCATTCACAAGAGACCCGTCGCATCTTGGATCGAATTATTGGTTTTAAGCTTTCTAAATTGTTAAAGAGCAAAATTCGGTCAAAATCTGCCGGACGGGTTCAATCGGTCGCGTTAAAAATCATTGTTGAACGCGAAAAGGAAATCAAAGCTTTTAAACCGGTTGAATATTGGTCCATTAAAGCGTTGTTTAATGAAAATAATGAAGAATTTGAAGCCGAATTAACCAAGATAAATAATAAAAAAGCAAAGGTCAATAACAAAGAGGAAGCGGACCTTATTGTTAAAGCGGTTGAGAAAGATTTAGAATTAACGAATATTACTTCGCGCACCCGTCGTCGTCAACCGAAACTGGTCTTTATAACTTCGACATTGCAACAAGAAGCGGCCAATAAGTTAAATTTCAATGCCCGTAAAACGATGAGAGTGGCTCAAAAACTGTATGAAGGTATTGATTTAGGGAATGGTCCAGAAGGACTTATTACCTATATGCGTACGGATTCAACCCGTTTATCGCAAGGTTTTGTAGAGTCAGCCTTAAGTTATATTGAAAACAATTATGGGAAAAAATATGTGGATAAATACCGTTTTTCAAACAAGAGTGAAAATACGCAGGATGCCCACGAAGGTATTCGAATGACCCAACTTACCCATACGCCTCAAGCCTTGAAGACTTTTTTAACACCGGACGAGTTTAAATTGTATAGTCTCATTTATTATCGTACGCTAGCCTCCTTAATGGCGGCTGCTCGCGTCGAAACGACGACGTACACCTTTGTCAAGGATATTTATGAATTGAGTGCTAGTGGCACGCAAATCGTGTTTGACGGGTATTTAAATGTTTATAAAGCTTATGAACAAGCCAACGACACGTTTTTGCCGGCTTTAACTGAAAAAGAAATCTACCAACCACAAAAAGTGGAAGGAAAACAACATTTTACCGAACCACCACTGCGCTATAACGAAGCACGACTGATTAAAGCAATGGAAGAGTTGGGCATTGGCCGACCGTCGACCTATGCGTTCATTATGGATACCATTGTTTCGCGTGGGTATGTCCAATATATGGCTCCAAGCGAAGGGTCCCGAGCGAAAGTCTTTATCCCAACGGACCAAGGCTTTTTGACCGATAAAAAATTAGCTGAAAACTTCTCAACGATAATCAATGTGGAATATACCGCAAAAATGGAGGAAGAACTCGACAAGATTTCCCAAGGTCAACTAAACCACGTCGAGGAACTCCGTGATTTTTACGATCGCTTCCAACCCTTAGTGGATAAAGCCTACGAAACCATGGAAAAAGAACCATTAAAGATGGTTGGTGAAACCTGTCCAGAATGTGGCGGAAACCTAGTCTATCGTCATGGACGTTATGGGGAGTTCATCGCTTGTGATAATTTCCCGACCTGTAAATACAACCGACCATTACCAGGTAAAGAAAAGAAACCGGCCGTGAAGACCGGAGAAATGTGTCCGGAATGTGGTCATGAATTGGTGGAACGGATTTCCCGTTATAAAACCAAGTTTGTGGGTTGCTCAAACTTCCCGAAATGTCGTTATATTAAACCCGACCCTGATAAGAAGAAGGCGAAAAAGGATGAACCAAAAGAAAGTTAAGGTCATTGGTGCCGGCTTAGCAGGAAGCGAAGCCGCCTATCAACTCTTAAAAGCGGGCTTTGAGGTAGATTTATATGAGATGCGGCCAACGAAAATGACGCCGGCCCACCAAACGAGCAACTTTGCTGAATTGGTTTGTTCCAATTCGCTCCGCTCGGATGTTGTGACCAATGCGGTTGGTCTTTTGAAAGAAGAAATGCGTCGGTTAGATTCGTTGATTATTAGAGCAGCGGATACTCATCGGGTGCCTGCGGGTTCCGCTTTGGCTGTGGATCGTACGCATTTTTCAGAATATGTGCACGCGGAACTGTCTAAATTTGAGCATCTAAACATCATAAATGAGGAAGTACAGCAACTTGATCAAGAACCGACCATCCTGGCTACTGGACCCTTAACTTCAGAAGCCATGAGTGCGGCGCTTCAAGAATTAACCCAAGATGAATTTTTGTCTTTTTACGATGCGATTGCGCCAGTCATCAGTATTGAAGGCATTGATCAGGACATTGTCTATCGAAAATCCCGCTACGACAAGGGGACCGCGGACTATTTAAATGCTCCGATGAATCAACAACAGTTTGATCGCTTTTACGACTACTTAGTCCAAGCACCAATTGTTGAAGCGCGAGCTTTTGAAGAAGTCAAGGTTTTTGAAGGGTGTATGCCCATTGAAAGCATGGCCAAGCGAGGCAAAAAGACCTTGTTATTTGGTCCTTTAAAACCAGTAGGTCTAGACCATAATGGCCAGCGACATACCGCAGTGGTCCAGTTGCGTCAAGACAATGCGGCCGGTAATTTGTATAATTTAGTCGGCTTTCAAACCCGGTTAACTTGGGGTGCTCAAAAAGAATTGCTAAAGTTAATTCCCGGCTTAGAGAGGGCAGAAATCGTGCGTTATGGGGTCATGCATCGCAATACCTATATTACAGCTCCGAAACTCTTGAATGCCCATTTCCAAATGAAGGATCACCCACATCTCTATATTGCTGGTCAATTAAGCGGGGTTGAAGGGTATGTGGAATCGGCTGCTTCGGGTTTGCTGGCAAGCTTAGCGCTGATTTCAAACTTAAAAGGCGAAGCGTTCCATTTCCCAACCTCAACCATGATCGCAAGTTTAGGCCATTATGTTCATGCCGCAAATCCAGCGAATTTCCAACCGATGAATGCCAACTTTGGTATTTTAAATACGACTGTTAAAGATAAGAATCAACGGGTGCAACAAGCACTAGAAGCGGTGGATGCGTATGTATCAACGTGAGCTGGAAGAATTTTTAAAATATTTTCGTTTACAACATAGTCAATCCGAACATTCTCAAATGGCCTATCGTCAGGATATTTCGGCGTTTTTGAAATATTGTCAAGATTTAGGAATTCGCCATTTGGATGAAGTCCAAGAAGTGATGGTGTACGATTATTTAACAGCACTACAAAAAGAAGGTCATTTGTCAGCGAAGACGATTAATCGAAAAAATTCGGCTTGTCGTTCGTTTTATAAATATTTGAATCTTTTTCATCAGCACCAAACCAATCCTTTTGCCCTGATTCGTCAGTTTAAAGAGGCCCAAACGTTGCCCAAGGTTTTGAGTGTGGATGAAATTTTAGCTCTTTTAGAAAGTTTTGAAGACAATTCCAAAGGGCAGCGTGACCAATTAATGGTGGAGTTACTGTATGGAGCCGGGTTACGGGTTTCGGAAGTGGTGGCGTTAAAAATTACGGATATTGATTTTAACCAACGGTTATTAAGCATTACGGGGAAAGGTCAAAAGCATCGCTATGTTCCGGTTTATGCCGATTTACTTGACCGTTTGAAGCAATATTTAGAAACAACGCGATTGGAATATATAAAAGAAAGCGATTCAGGCTTTGTTTTCCTAAATCGCTTTGGCAATCCGATAAGTGCGCGCTCGTTACAAATGATTTGTCAGCAAGCAGGTCTACGTGCAAATATCCAAGGGGTGGTTCATCCCCATATGTTGCGTCATAGTTTTGCGACTCATTTGCTTGATAATGGCGCGGATTTGATTTTAGTTCAAGAATTGTTGGGACATGAGAATTTATCAACGACTCAAATCTACACACAAGTATCGATCGAATCGTTACAGCGTGTCTATGAGCAAGCCCATCCCCGAGCCTTGAAAGCAGACGATTAAGCTAGTTTTTTACAGCAGGCAATCGCAATGCTTTGTGGTCCAGTGTGGCACATGATCACGGAACCAAGTTTACGGGTTTCAATCTCGATCTCTGTACCTAGGTGTTCAACCATCGCTGCACGCATGTCGTCTTGTATTTGTTGATCAACATCCCCATAGACGATGACCCAGTGATAGTCACTGGCGGGTTGATTGCGTTTAATCACGGCTTCGACTGCGTAAGGAATGGCTTTACGTAGAGTTCGTTTCTTTTCTTCTAAGGAAATACCTTGTTGACTAACCGCTAACAAAGGAATGATTTTAATCATATTTCCCAAACTCGCAATAGTTGGATTGATGCGGCCACCCTTGGCTAAAAACGATAATGTCGCTGGTAATAACACGGCATCGATGGTCGAATGTTGTTCGACTTTTTCTTTGATTTCTAGAGGTGTTTTCCCTTGTTTAATCAGCACTTGGATGTCTTTTAAGACAAAATACAAGGGAGCAGAAACAGATTTGGCATTGATGACCGTCACTTTATCGACGTATTCGTCCATATTGGCGATATTTACACCATTACTGTAGGCACCGGCTAAGGATTCCATAATGGGAATATAAATAATATGATCAAATCCTTGATGGAGTAAACGATTAAACGTTTCGATTATATCTCCAGTGCGTGGCATTGAGGTTTTAGCCTCTTTTCCGGCATTTAAGGCATCCGTAATTTGTTGTAATGTGATGTCGACTTCTTCTAAATAATCTATCCCATCGATTTGAATGGGGTCGCGAACGACGACGACGTTAAGTGTTTCTTCTTCATGACTTAAGATGTCTGCCGACGAATCGGTTACTAAGGCGATGTTCATGCTTTTAGCTCCTTTAATTGAATAAATCTAGTTTACGTACTTTTTGTTGAATTGTAAAGTGTCCCCGTTAAAAGGGTTTCTCCATTCCCATGGAAGCAACCTATAATTTTATAAAGAATACTTGTTTAACGTCGATTTAACGGTCATTTTATTGCAAATAGTAGCGGTTTCATGTATACTTTCATAGGCGCATTAATGAGCGCAAGTACACACATCATGAATTCATAAGCCCGTGCTCGCAAGAGTTGCTTATGTGGGAAATGATGGAGGACTAACGGAAAGGAATTTTTTTATGTCAGTAGTTAGTATGAAGCAGTTGCTTGAATCCGGGGCGTATTTTGGTCATCAGACCCGCCGCTGGAATCCAAAAATGAAACCCTATATTTATACATCCAAGAATGGGTCTCATATTATTAATCTCGATATTACCAGAGACTATATCGATGTCGCGTACAACAAATTAAAAGAAATTGTTGAAAAGGGCGGTAAAGTCTTATTTGTTGGAACAAAGAAAAATGCTCAACAAGTCATCTTGGAAGAGGCCCTACGTTCGGGTTCATTCTTTGTTAATCAACGTTGGTTGGGTGGAACCTTAACCAATTTTAAAACGATTCAGAAAAGTATCCGTCGTTTATTAGACATCGAGAAGATGGAAGAAGATGGATCCATTAATGTTTATCCAAAGAAAGAAGTTGTTTTACTACGTAAAGAAGCCGCTCGCTTAGAGAACTTCTTAGGTGGTATTAAAGAAATGAAAAAAATCCCGGATGCCATGTTTGTGGTTGATCCAATGGAAGAACACAACGCGGTTGCGGAAGCCCGTAAACTAAATATTCCCGTTTTTGGCTTAATGGACACCAACTGTGATCCAGCCTTGTTGGATTATGGAATTCCTGCCAACGATGATGCCAATAAAGCAATTAAACTATTAATTTCGGTGATGGCTGACGCTGTGGTTGAAGCGCAAGGCGGTATTCCAATTGTTGCGTATACCGACCAAGACGAAGAAGAAATCACGATGGCCGATGTTATCCGTAATGTTGATGAGCAAAACGAGGCCCGTCGTCGTCAACGTCAAGAAGAACGTCGTCAACGTGAAGAACGTCGTCGTTCCGCAACCTTTAACCAAAACCGACGGACCTATCGTAAATATGATGCGAAAGCAACCAAAACCGAAGAAGCTGAAACAACAGCTGCTGAAAAACCAGCGGTTGCCGAAACAGCCGAAACGGTTGAGAACGTGAAGGAGGCATAATAATGGTCACTGCAGCATTAGTAAAAGAACTAAGAGAATTAACTGGCGCAGGCATGATGGACTGCAAGAAAGCACTTGAAGCAACCAATGGGGATGTTCAAGCCGCTATCAAATGGCTACAAGAAAAAGGCATGGCATCGGCAGCTAAAAAGGCTGGTCGTATTGCCGCAGAGGGTTTAGCAAAAGTCGTGCATAAAGATGATTTAGCGGTTATTTACGAAGTAAACGCGGAGACAGACTTTGTAGCTAAAAACGATTCCTTTTTGGATTTAGTCGATATGATTGGCGCAAGTTTGCTCGTCTACCAACCAGCAAACCTTGACGAAGCGAACGCACTGGTCATCGAAGGTAAAACCTTGGCTGAACGAATTGTTGATGCTACCGCAACGATTGGTGAGAAAATTAGTTTTAGACGTTTTGAATTAGTCACAAAAACAGAAGACGAAGTTTTCGGTTCTTATATGCACATGGGTGGTAAGATCGCAGGTGTAGCTGTGGTAAAAACCACGGATGACGAGGTTGCTCGCGACATGGCTATGCAAGTTGTTTCGATGAATCCACTCTATGTTTCTCAAGAAACGATGCCAGCGGCAGTCATTGAGGAACAAACGCATCTTCAAAAAGAAATTCTTAATAACGATCCAGTTCTTTCCCAAAAGAACGAAAAGCAACAAGAAGGAATTATTCGCGGTCGAGTTTCAAAAGCTCTTCAAGAAATTTCCTTAGTGGACCAACCATATTTTAAAGATCAAAATATGAAGGTTAGTCAATTTTTGAAAAATGAAAAAGCTACCGTGACGAAATTTGTTCGTTATGCGGTTGGTGAGGGCATTGAAAAACGCGAAGACGACTTTGCTGCCGAAGTCGCAGCTATGGCTAAATAATTCGTGCCGTTGCTTGAATTCTGAATTCAGAAAACAGTAAGTAAAGAGAGCACGAGCGGCTCTCTTTTTTGAAAGGAACCAATATCAATGTATCGTAGAATTGTCTTAAAACTCAGTGGAGAAGCGCTGAGTAATAACCAGAATCAGCAGTTCAGTCCTGAGGTTTTATTACAAATTGCCGACGAAATTAAAACCTTAATCCAACTGGGTATTGAAGTCTCCGTTGTCTGTGGCGGGGGAAACATTATCCGCGGGAAGCAGTCTCAAGATTTACCGATTGATCGGGTCCAAGCCGATTATATGGGGATGTTGAGTACCATTATCAATGCGATCGCCATTCAAGGCGCCCTGGAATCAATTGGCGTGGAAACTCGCGTTCAAACTGCGATCGATATGCCTAAGGTCGCTGAGCCCTTCATTATTCGGCGCGCGATTCGTCATTTAGAGAAAGGACGAGTGGTCATTTTTGGTGGTGGAACGGGTAGTCCATATTTTTCAACAGATACCACCGCAGCCCTACGAGCCTCAGAAATCAAGGCCGATGTCATTCTCATGGCTAAAAATGGCGTGGATGGCGTGTATTCAGCCGACCCGAAAGTTGACCAAGAGGCGATTAGATATGATAAACTAAACTATATGGATATGATTAAGCAATCATTAACCGTTATGGATACCACCGCAACATCGATGTGTATGGAAAACGACATCGACTTGGTCGTCTTCAATATGAATGAACCAGGCAATATCGTTAAAGCTGCACGCGGAAATGTTGTTGGAACAATAATTACTAAAGGAGATAATATATGAGTTTCTACAAAGATTTAGCGACAGAAGCAATGGAATCTGCGCTTCAAAACTTAGCCGAGAATTTAGCGACGGTTCGCACTGGTCGGGCAAATCCAGCAATGTTGTCCAAAGTCATGATTGATTATTATGGCGAAATGACCCCAATCAATCAAATGTCCCAAATTTCTGTGGTTGAAGGGACGCAATTGGTCGTCAAATTATTCGATCCATCGCAATTAAAAAATGTTGAAAAAGCCATTAATGCGGCTAATTTAGGCTTTAATGCCCAAAACGATGGGACCGTTATTCGGATGAATGTTCCAGCCCTTACCCAAGACACGCGTAAAGTTTTGGTTAAAGATGTCAGTAAAATGGCTGAAGAAGCCAAAGTCGTTGTTCGTAATGCCCGTCGCGATGTGAATGATCAGATTAAAAAAGATAGTGATCTCAGCGAAGATATGGTAAAACGCGAACTCGAAACCGTGCAAAAAGTGACGGATGAATTTATTAAAAAAGTGGATGAAATCGCCAAAGAAAAAAGCGATGAGATTTTATTAGTCTAATGTCTTCACCCTGTAAACATGTCGCAATCATTATGGATGGCAATGGTCGTTGGGCTCAACGTCAAGAAAAACAGCGCACCCAAGGCCATCAAGCTGGGGTCGAAGTGGTTCGAACGATTGCGATTGAAGCGAGCCAATTAGGCATTGAGGTGCTCACACTTTATGCCTTTTCAACTGAAAACTGGCTTCGTCCGCGAACGGAAGTTGAATTTTTAATGAAATTGCCGGCTTACTTCTTTGATCGCTATATGGCCGATATTATGAAATACAATATCCGAGTTGAGATTTTAGGCTTATCGGGAAGAATTCCCAGTTCAACCCAAAAGGTTTTAGATCGGGCGGTTAAAAACTCCAGTAAAAACACTGGCATGGTTTTAGCCATCGCTATGGACTATGGTTCGCGGGCCGAAATGGTCGAAGCCATTAAAACCTACACCCAACAAGTGATGGACCAACAACGCAGTAATGATTTAACCGTGGATCAATTTAGTGGGTATTTACAAACTGCCAATTATCCGGAAATTGATTTGTTAATTCGTACGAGTGGGGAAGAGCGTTTATCCAATTTTTTACTTTGGCAAATAGCTTATGCTGAATTGATGTTTGTCGACAAGGCTTGGCCGGAATTTACGGGGGCGGATTTAAAAGCATGTTTAGATGAATTTTCCCGACGTCAGCGTCGATTTGGAGGTTTGAATCCATGAAACAACGATGGAGAACAGGTTTAATTTTAGCGACACTGATTTTTAGTGTGTTATATTTGGGCGAAATCGCGATGTCGTTGTTTTTAATCGTGGTGGCAGTTTTAGCAGGTTATGAAGTATATGATTTGATTAAAATCGGCAGTCACCCGATTATTTTAGCGGAGACTTGTGTTGTTTTGAGTTTGTTCATTTTTATGAGTGCTCAGGAAATGCTGATTTTGTTGATTGGTCATTTGATTGCCTTGATTGTCTTTACCTTGGTTTTTGATTGGTTGTCGATTAACGATGTTTCCTATTTGTTTATGATGGTGGCAGTCGTTGGATTGGGTTTGTTTACGATTAACCAGGTTTATACGAAATTTGGCACCTTGGCATTGTTATGGCTTGGTTTAGCCAATTTTGGCACCGATAGTGGGGCGTATCAAATTGGTAGTTTGATCGGAAAACATAAACTGATTGAACGTATTTCACCAAATAAGACGGTGGAAGGAGCAATTGGAGGCTATGTTGTCGGGGCGATTGTCGGTCTTGTTTTTGGTTTGATTTTATTGCGTAGTGTTTTTTCGCCTTCCTTAATTATTTTTATTTCTTTGTTAGTACCGTTAACGGCTCAAATTGGTGATTTGTTTTTTTCCTTGATTAAACGATCGTTTAAGATTAAAGATTTTGGCTCGTTATTACCTGGTCACGGCGGGATTTTAGATCGATTGGATTCGTTTATTTTCTCAATGTTTGTGGTGACGATTATTTTTTCGTTATTTTTACTCGTATGAAAACGATTTGTCTTTTAGGCGCTTCGGGGTCGATTGGTCTTCAAACTTTAGAAGTGATTGACCAACATCCGGATCGTTTTACTTTAGAATCGATTTCTGTGGGATTGAATGTACAGGCGGCGAAAGCTATTTTAGAAACGTACGATTCGATTCGCTTTTGTTATACCATTGATGATCCTTCAATTCATGGATTAGATCATCTGTTTCCAGAAGTTGTGTTCTTTTCCGGTGAGCAGGGTTTGTTAGATTTAATTAACGCTTCACAAGCCAATTGGGTTGTTTCGGCATTAACTGGTTTTGCGGGCTTTAAACCGACGTTACGAGCGATTGAGCGTCAAAAAAATATAGCTTTAGCGAATAAGGAAACTCTTGTTGCTGGGGGCGCGTTAATTATGGAGGCAGTGCGGGTTCACGGGGTACAATTAACCCCGATTGATTCGGAACATTCGGCCATTTATCAAGCGTTAGCTCATCACCAAAAGAAAGAAGTAGCCTCCATTACTTTGACGGCTTCTGGCGGTGCGTTCCGCAATTTGAATCATGATCAGCTCCAAGATAAAACGAAAGAGGATGCTTTAAAACACCCGAATTGGCAGATGGGTGCTAAAATAACGATTGATTCAGCAACGATGATGAATAAAGGATTTGAAGTAATGGAAGCCCATTGGCTTTATGGTTTAGATTACCAAGATATTCATGTGTTAATTCAACCAGAATCGCTGATTCATGGGTTTGTTGAATTTGTTGATGGCTCGATTGTAGCCCAACTTGCGGGAAGTGATATGCGTATTCCGATTGCTTATGCTTTGAGTGATCAAGAGCATGTACCCTTGAAAAGTTCGACCTTGGATTTTTCAAAAGCGCTCACTTTACAACTGAAACCGGTAGAAAAAGGTCGCTATCCACTCTTTGATTTGGCATTGGAAGTTGGTCCTCAAGGGGGCATTTTACCGATTGTTCTAAATGCGGCCAACGAAGTAGCTGTCGAAAAGTTTTTGTTGGATGAGATTGATTACTATCAATTGGAAGCCATCGTTATCCAAACCGTTCATAGCATCGATAATCGAGAGATTAAAGATGCACAAGATGTGATTGATGTCGATCACCAGGCACGTCAGTTAGCCTTAGAAATAGCAGAGAGGATTAGTTATGGAATTTATTAGAAGTATGGTGGTTTTTATCTTCATTATGGGCGTATTGATTTTTGTTCATGAATTAGGACATTTAATCGCTGCGAAATCCTTCAAAGTCTATTGTGCTGAATTTGCGATTGGCATGGGGCCGGTGGTGTATTCTTGGCAAGGGAAAGAAACGAAATATTCGTTACGGGCTCTGCCCTTGGGTGGATTTGTCTCGATGGCGGGTGAACACGAAGGGGAGACGACAATTTTCCCAGAAAGTTTAGATCCGTCACGCTTTCTAAATCGAATTCATCCGCTTAAACGGATGGTCGTTTTGAGTGCTGGGGTATTCATGAATATTGTGCTTGGACTGTTGTTATTTGTTCTTGTTTTTACCCTTCATGCAACGCCGAGTACAACTAGTAGTGTCATTGCGGAGGTCTCGGTTAATTCGCCTGCTGAAAGAGCAGGAATTTTACCGGAAGATAAAATTATTGGAGTCATTGTTAACCAAGAAGAGTATGTCGTTGAAAACTATAACGATTTAGCCATGGCGACTTCCAATAACCAACAAGTGCTTACCTATATTATTAATCGGGAGGGTCAAGAACTACGGTTTGAAATGCAACCAGAATATAACGAGACTTATCAAGCCTATCAAGTAGGGGTGTCGTTTTGGAGCGAACCAGGACCAACCGTGGGCGTGTTTGAAGCCTTACCGATGAGTGTAGTCTATGTGGGATCGATGATTAAATTGATTGCTTCAACGCTAGGTCAATTATTTAGAGGGGTTGGTTTTGAGAATATGGCGGGTCCGATTGGGATTTTCCGCGAGACACAAACGATTGTGAGTTATGGCTTTTGGCCGGTAATGCAACTGGGAGCGCTTTTATCAATCAATCTTGCAATATTTAACATTTTACCGATTCCTGCCTTGGACGGGGGACGAATCATCTTTGCTTTATATGAGTTGATGGTTGGTAAACCGGCGAATAAAAAGATAGAAAACGCACTGATTATTGGCTCTTTTGTGCTTTTAATAGGTTTAATTATCTTGGTTTCGGTCCAGGATATTGCGAAATTAGTCTAGAAAATCCACCCTGGTGCCTTTAAATCAGGGTGTTTTATATGGTATTATTAGTATTAGTCTAAATATAAGGAGAAATGATGGCTCATAAGTCTGTTCGCACATTAGTTACGATTGTCTTAACGATTCTGGTCTTCAGTGTTTCCCTAATGGGACTTAATTTTGTGGTGGATGTCGTGAATTCTGGTAATCCACTTTTTTCAGTGCAAGAATCGACCTTAGAAATGCGGGTGACCGATTATACGGTTTACGCGTTGCCGGATGTCAATTTTCGTTTTGTGCTGGTCGATGTCGTCTTTGAAGACGAGCAGGAACAAACCATTGAAGTCGATTTAAAGAATTTTCGAACCGTTGATGGGGTTCGGCTTTCAGAAACGCAAGCATGGATTGATCAATTAGCGGGGAAGGGCTATGACTTTCAGACGTTTAAACGGGAAAGTGTGTTACGCACTTCCGAAGAACGCTTGGAAACACAACTGTTTGTACCATTAAATCGTTTGGCTGATAAAGCTGTTTCCATTTCTGCTGAGTATCCATTAATCAATAATATAAACTTAAGAATTACAGATGAAGTGACCGAATATACTAAATCTGATAATTTGATTATTGATGATGAACAGATGAGTTTAGGCAATTTTTATGCAAATGTCCGACGGACCGGGGATGCTATTTATCGTGTGCAACGCGCCGATCGGGAAAAACTTGAGCAGCGCGATGCAAATGGCAACTGGCATCAAGTGAGTTTAGAACCCCACCAAAGGGTGGTGGTGATGGGCTTAAAAGCTGTGGAAGGGACTTCGATTTCCTTTTCTAAGGCGACCTTGGTTTTGACTTTCTATGACGACGAATTATTCCCAGCATTGGATGGTTCGTATCGTTTGACAAATGCACAAAATATTTTTGATCCACAAGGTCCTAAAGATCAGGGTTTTATGATTTTTTTGTTACCTTATGAGAATGCCTATGAGCGGGTCACTCAGGGTTACGGCGTCCGTTTTGAGTAAGAGGTGTGGGATATTATGAATAAATATAAACGGTTGTTATTGTTTAGTTTAACCTTAAGCATTGTGTGTACAATGTTTTTTCCAATACAAACGGTGTTGGCGAATCCGGAGGGTTCGGACAACACTATTTTACGTGATTTGAGTAAGTATTCTTTAGAGAAGGTCAACGGACCAACTGAAGCAGATTACGAAGTTATTGCTAGTTTTGATACCTTTGATCAAGCTTATGCAGAAATGAAAAAGGATACGAGTGAAAAATCGAATCTAGTGATTCGACATCAATCGTCGAAAAGTCCGATGAAAATTGTGGCGGCCAATCGCGCCAAAGCGATGTCGTATCCGTTCCGTGTCGGGATTTCCAGTGAAGCCGCGAGCGTTACGATGAACATTCGAGCGAACAAAGATCTAAATAGTTCGACCTATCCAGATACCTATATCAATGGTTATCGTTTGTTAGACTATTTTGATACACATTTTTCCAACGCACGTAAGGGCTTTGTTGCTAAGATTAATATTGCCGGTCGTACGGGTTATGTCGATCAAGCAAAAATCGATATAATTCCAATGATTTATGTTGAAAATGAGTGGAGTATCGTTTTAGGAGGGAATACATCCTCTAAATATGGATATTCTTCCTTTACTCGTAAAATTTATGATCAATATTACTATGCTCGAAATTCAAATGGTCGTAAAGAAATCGTTTTCACGTATCCGAACTTAGGAACAAGTGGTTCACGCAGCTATACGGCTTATGGCATTGCTCCAGACTGGATGGTGGTAGGTACCCGTTATTATTCTTTAGATGGGATAGAGTTTTATACCGATCGAGACTTTACAAAAAAAGCATCAACTGAAAAATATTACAATTATTATCAATATTTGCCGGTTCATTCAAAATCTTCGGTAACGGCCAGCTTCTTGGATAACTATCTGAAGAGTCGAGGTACGAATTCAAATTCGGTCATGCATAATTTAGGATATGCTTTTATGAATGGCCAAGTAAAATATGACATGAACGCGTTGTTAGTGTATTCCTTAGCCGTATTGGAGTCGGGCTGGGGTACGTCCACCATAGCACGAACTAAATATAATCTCTTCGGCTGGAATGCTGTTGATACTTCTCCGGGTCAAAGTGCTACGGAGTATTTACATCCATCGCAATCGGTGGACCAACAAATGAAACATAATTTGGAAGCTTATACCCATGTTTCTAAAAATGCCACGGGCAATCATTTCCGCGGACCATTTTTTGGCAATAAGGCAAATGGCTTTAACTTAAAATATGCATCCGATCCTTATTGGAGTTTGTCGATGTCGAGTATTGCGTTCCAGTTGGATAAAGCCAACGGCTTTAAGGACTGGGGTAATTACCGCTTAGCTATCTTAAAAGATCAAACAAACATTCCTGTTCGAAAAAATTTGAACTCGACAGATACCTATTACGTAACGCCAGGAGCTACACGTGGACTCACACATCAAACGATGATTATTGCTCCAGATGCTGCGGCGGAAGCGAATGGATTTTATAAGGTGCATTTAATCACCCCGATGGAACGATATGCTTCTGGCGGAAAAACGTACTATCGCGAACTGTATGACTGGGAAAACGACTATGGCTATGTAGCCAAGGAATATGTGACCCAAGTTGCTTATAGTAGTGGTAAGTCCACTCATCCGGTGGATCCACCATTGGTGACTGATCCAGTGATTCCTGAACCTAATGATCCGACGACTCCGATATCACCAGATACTAGTAAATATGGATCGTATACGATTACGGCGACCGCTGGTCTACGTCTTCGTTCCGGTGCGTCCACTAGTCATTCAACCATCACAACCATTCCTTATAACAAGTCGATTAAGGGATTGTTGTTTAACGATGGCTGGGTGGCGGTAGTTTATAACGGAAATACTGGCTTTGTTTCGAGTGATTGGGTAAACGAAACCAAAGCGCCAACGACAACGATTTATGAAGTCACGGGAAATGGATTGAATATCCGTTTAGAACCAACAACTTCAGCCGCCTCTCTTGGCACATTGAATATTGGGGACACGGTCCAGGGGGTTGTTTATGATAACAACTGGACGTGGTTCATGTATAATGGCGAACCTGCCTTTGTGAGTTCGCAATACCTTAAAGTAGGTGGTAGTACACCTACGCCGACCGTGAATAAGGAAGCGTTAAAAACAGCTCTTGATCAAGCGAAAGCCATCAAGGGCGATGACTACACGACAGCTAGTTTTACGGCTTTACAAACCGCCATTTCTGCGGCAGAGACGGTATATAACAACGCAAATGCGACACAGACCCAAGTCAATGCTCAGGTCACGGCTTTAAATAGCGCCATTTCCAACTTGGTAAAAAAACCAGCGGAAACAACGCTCGACAAATATCGCATTACCGCTAATCCGAATTTACGGGTACGCAGTCAACCGAACACAAGCAGTTCTATCTTAGGATCGCTCAACCACAACACGATTGTTGAAGCAAAACCTCATGGTGATGGCTCCTGGTTAGAAATTACGTACAATGGAAAAACTGGGTACATCTCTGCTCAGTATACAGAAAAACAAACTTCAGGTTCTATACAGCTTGGAGACGTTAATGGAGATGGAAAAATTAATTCATCAGATTATGTTTCAATAGCAAATCATATCTTAGGCAGAAAACTTTTAACTGGTAATGGATTGATTGCTGCCGATGTTAATAAAGATGGAAAAGTTAACTCTTCGGACTATGTCGCCATAGCGAACCATATCCTTGGACGTAAATTAATTGATTAAGAACTTGAGGTAAATTAATGAAAAAAATTCTAAAAAGTATATTTTCACTCTTTTTATTGAGTGTACTATTGTTAAATTCTGTTCCAACAACCGTGCATGCGAATACGGTTAATCAACCGGTGACGGTTAATTTAAGTCAGTCTTGGTCGACACCTGCTGCAGGCTTTTTCATACTAACTTTAAATGGTGAAACAGTAAAGAATGGTGGAGTTGGGAATCCAATCAATTCCGAATATGTAACCCAATTTAGCACAGATTACACATTCACTCCAACATCAGCAGGGGATTATTTTTTTGAACTCGTTTTTGATGTATCTAATTCCGAGGATATACCTAAACCTGTCAGTGTACCGGTTGTTGAGAGAAAGATTACAGTAACAGACCCAACCCCGACGAAATCAAGCAACGCTAATCTTAAGAGTTTAGCAGTATCGCCTGGAACACTGAAGCCGGCATTTTCATCGTCTACCATTAACTATACCGTGGAGTTACCAACAGGTACAAAGACCGTTAATGTTACTGGGTCAAAGGATCATGACAAGGCTTCTGTTGAAGGTATAAAAAGTGGTGTTTCGGTCTCAGATGGGTCAAAACACCTTGTAGTTGTGACCGCAGAGGATGGAACAACGAAAACGTATACCCTGACATTTTCAATTCCTAAAACCGAACCAGAAACTCCTGAACCTTCCGATAAGACTGAAAAAGTGATTGAAAATATTGATTTCGATACGGTTTATCAAGACGATCCAAATCTGGAAGTTGGGAAAGAACGCGTGGTACGAGCTGGGGTTAAAGGTCAGGTTGAAATTACATATAAAGTAAGCGATCAAAGCATCGTTAATCGTCGGACGATTAAAGAACCTGTTGCCGAAATTATTGCTCGGGGAACCAAAGTCGTGAGTGCCAGTACCAATTTAAAATCCCTCTTTGTGGATGGAGCCGACATTAGCCCAGCTTTCAGCCAAACGGTCACAAAGTACACCTTTACGCTTAGAGAACCGGCCGATACGGTGACCATTCGCGCCGAAGCCGAAGCCAATGGAGCGACGGTTTCAGGAACAGGGCTAGTTACATTAACCAAACCATCCCATATTCAAAATGTTGTCGTATCACGTGACGGTCGACAAACGACCTATGAAGTGACGATTAATCAACCCGAAGATGCGCCGGTGGAAACACCTACTGCAGAAATTGATTTTGATGGAAAAACGGTTACCGTCATCCCTGTAGAAGAATCAATTTTGGGCTTCGAAGCTCAAACGATGATGCTACAAGGTCAAGAAGTTCCCGTATTATCGAACGGCCGAGGGATTACGGTCATTGAATTGGAAGGCGAAGGCTTGTTCTTAGTCAATAGTTCCGGAACGATTTATTCTCGTTTCAATCCCGTACTGATTAACGGTACCCGTTACTTTGCTTTGGATATTCCGGAAGAAGGCCGTGATATGGAACAATTGGTTTATTCGGAGTTTAAATTAGGAGAATATACCATTTATGGCTTTCAATACGTTGATGAAACAAGGTCTAACTATAAAATCTTTTATCTTCAAAATGAAGAAGGAAGCATCGACGAATACCTTTACAATGTGGAGGACGAATCGTTAGTACTACTCAAAGACGCATCGTTTGAAACGCCGGTAGAAACACAAACGGTAGAGGAAACGACCGCCTCCGAGCGGCTTGATATGCAAGATCTGGTGGTCTATGCGGGACTCATTGTCTTAGGTATCTTGACGATTATTCTCTTACTCTTAGTGATTCGTAGAATCCGTGAAAGATCGTAAATAAGAATCTAAAAACAGTGCCCGTGCACTGTTTTTTATTGGATTGGACTAATCGACCAACGCTCCCCATCAAAGTATAGATGTCGTAATTGGGATTGAATGACGCAAGTATAACGTAAGCCTTGAAGGCCATATTTTAAACTAGCGCCGGTTTGAATCTGGGTGATGCGGTCAATTTTGTATTTCACATCATCGTCCCAGATAAGGTAGAGAGGGAGCATTTTCCCGTCTTTATAATATTTTACAACAACATCGATATTAAAATTGTGTTGACTCATTTAATAGCTCCTTTCAAATAGGAAATAGGCGCAATCACATGATCGCTCTTTGGATAAAAATGGGAAAGATGGGGATCTTTAGCCATAATCCCTCGGGAAATGCTATAGGGTCCAAAACGACGGCGAATATCCATCATGGCTTGATCTAGGCTGTATTCTTCAATTTGATTGCTTTCGCCCCATAAATCGGGCTGGAGAGCCTCTGGTTGATGTCGTAAATCAAAAACCTTAATTCCTAAGCCGCGTAGGGGTTGTTGGTAGTCGAAAAACTGATCAATGAGCCCTAAAGCTGCCTTGGCGATGTCGTTGGACGACTGCAAAGCGACCGCTTGTTTTGCTTGTTTCGACCTGCTGTTTAGCTTGAAATCACGCAGCGATACCGCGAGGCCATAGCCGACCATATCTTGTTCTTGGAGTCGATAAGCGACACTTTCAGCCAATCGATACAAACAAATCTTTAAATCTTCCTGGTTTACTAAATCGCGCACCGCCGTAATCGAGTTACCAACCGATTTGATGTGCTGAATCTGATTCGCCTCGCTAACTGGATCCAAGTCGATGCCCCGGGCGACCTGCCACATTAAGGTGCCCCATTTACCAAAACGTCGCTTTAAATAATCGTGTTCGCATTTTGCTAAATCGCCGATGGTATTAATCCCCAGTTTTTGAAGTTTTTCCGTGGTTTTATGGCCAATCATCATTAATTTAGAAACCTCTAAAGGATAAATCGTATAGTCCAATTGAGCTCGGTCAATAGTGATTAAAGACTGTACATTCGCTAAATCAGAACCCAGTTTCGCGTAGATTTTATTATCGCTTAAACCAATGGAAAGGGTTAGTCCCAATTCATTGTAAACCCGACTTAAAATTTCTTGAGCAATATCATAAGCACTCGAATATAAAGTGGTGGAATGGGTAATATCCAACCAGCATTCGTCAATCCCAAACGATTCCACTTGATCGGTATACTCTAAATAAATTTGTTTAACCAGCTGGGAATATTTTAAATATAATTTATAACGCGGGGGTCGAATCACTAAATCCGGACATTTCTGATAGGCTTGCCACAAAGGCTCACCCGTCGCCACCCCAGCTTTTTTAGCTAAGGCGTTTTTAGTTAAGATAATGCCATGACGCTCTTCGACATCGCCACCAACTGCAAAGGGTACTTTTCGCAAACTGGGATCAAAGAGCATTTCCACCGAAGCATAAAAACAGTTTAAATCACAATGTAAAATCATTTTTGCCATGTCGATCACCTCTGTTTCTATCTTACTTGAAAATAATTCAAGTTGCAAGAATCAATTGAAAAAAATTCAAGTTTTGATATACTAATAGCAACAGGAGGACAAAAAAGATGACACTCCACAAACATTTAAAAGCTTTACGCAAAAACAACGGCTTAAGCCAACAAGAAGTGGCAACAGCCCTTGGCTACAAATCGTTCACAACCATTCAAAAATGGGAAGACGGTAGCTCCTTACCACCCGTTAAACGACTCGAACAGCTGGCGGATTTATACGATGTCGATGTCGAAGGGCTAATCGATAGTCAACCACGGGTTCAAATACCGCTCTTAGGAACCGTTCGCGGTGGGGAACCCATCTATGCTAGCGAAGCCTTTGAAACCGTCGAGCTAATGCCGGACCACCCAGAGGAACATTTCTATCTACGGGTCGTAGGGGATTCCATGCAAGAGGCGCGCATTCGTGATGGCGATTTGATTTTAGTCCATCGTCAATCCCATATTGATAATGGGGCCATTGGTGTGGTCATCATTGAGGACGAAGCCACCGTTAAATATGTCTATCAAAGTCCCGAAGGAATCAAATTAGTGCCCGCCAATCCAGCTTATTCAACCAAAATTTACACGCTTGAAGATATTGAAACCCTAAATATTAAAGTCTTAGGAAAAGTTGTCGCGAATCATATCCAATTTTAGGGCGAAGATATGTTAAAATAAGCTATGGCATATAACGCTTTTTAAGGAATTGAGGAAGAATATGTTTCTAAAACGCATTGAGATGCAAGGGTTCAAAAGCTTTGCGGATCATATTGAAATAAATTTCGAACATAACATCACCGGGGTTGTGGGACCCAATGGTTGCGGAAAATCCAATATAACCGACGCCATTAAATGGGTCTTAGGCGAACAATCCGCAAAATCTCTACGGGGATCGTCGATGAGTGATGTTATTTTCAATGGTAGTGAAAACCGCCGCCGGGTCAACCTAGCTTGGGTGACCTTGGTTTTTGATAATACCCAACGCTTTTTAAACTACGATCAAGACGAAGTTGAAGTTACCCGTCGACTCCATCGGGAAACTGGTGAAGGGGAATACTTCATTAACAAACAACCCGTGCGCTTACGCGATGTCCAAGACTTAACCTTAGACAGTGGTTTAGGTCGCGACTCGTTAAGCATCATTTCGCAAGGAACCATCAGCAATTTCGCCGATGCCAAACCCATTGAACGGCGAGCCCTATTTGAGGAACAAGCCGGAGTCGCAAAATACCGAAAACGCAAACAAGAAGCCTTAGGAAAACTTGCGCGAACCCAAGAAAACATCGAACGGATGTTGGATATTGTGGAAGAACTTGAACGCCAAGTTAAACCCCTCAAAACCCAAGCCAAAAAAGCAAAAATATATGAAGAAAAAAGACAGCGCCTTCAAGAAATAGAAGTCTCTGTTTTAGTGAACGAAATCAAACACAATCTCCAAGAAAAAGAAACGCTGGACCAAGCGCTCTTAGACTTAGAAATACAGATGACCTCCGCCAATGCCAATCTTCATCAAAACGACCTTGAAAGCAATCAAATTCGTGAACAAATCGAACATGTTGATCGCCTCATACATCAAGATCAAGAAGAATTAATGGAAATGCTGAATAAAATCAGTCATTTAGAAGCTCAGAAAGTTGAATTAGACCAAAAAAGTAAATACGCGATTGAAGTCGGAGACATCTTATCCAAACAAAAAGAACTCACTAATCTCTATCGCCAAGCCAAAGAAGAATACGACGACCGCCGCCAGCGCTTAAATGATTCCAAAGCCAACTTAGATTTACTTAATCAAACAGCCTTAAATCTATCGCGGGAAATCGTCTCTAAAAATCAAGAACAACAACAAAAAAAGGCGACCCTCTATCAATTACAAAGTCGTCGTCAAAATCAACAACAACTCCTCGATCGGCCCTTTGTGGCGAATTTAGGAATATCCACCATCTTAGATAATCGGCGAACACTAGTTGGCGTCCATGATGTGGTATCAAAAATCTTAGCCGCTGAAGATGGATACGAACTCGCCATTTCCAGTAGTCTTGGCGGTGTCCAAAACTACATCGTCGTTGATAATCAACAAGTTGGTAAAGAAGCTATCAACTTCTTAAAACGCAACGCCTCCGGCCGCGCCACCTTTATTCCTTTAGATACCCTCAAGATATATCGTCTCCAACAAAATATTTTAACGGTTGCTCAGCAGCATCCTGGCTTTTTAGGAACAGCAGATCAATTTGTTCAATGCGATCCAATCTATGATGATCTGGCCCTGAATTTATTAGGCCAAACGCTGGTCTGTGAAAACATTGATGATGCCCATCAATTAGCGAAGTTGCTTCACCAACAAGCGCGTATCGTGACCTTAGAGGGTGATCTCTTTCACCGTGGCGGTAATATGACCGGTGGTAAAACCAAAGAAAACACCTCGCTTTTAAACGCTAAAAAAGAAGTCGCCAAACTCACTCAAGAGATTGAAACCATCGAATTAGAAATTAAAATCATCGAAAAAGAAGGTCAAAAACGCCTACAAGAAAAAGCCCTAAACGACCAAGAAATTTTACAACTACGCTTGGCCGTGGCTCAATTAGAACCCATTGTCGATGTCAAACATTCAAAAATGGATAAACTTCAAACGGAATTAGAACTACTCGATCCACAATTTGATCGCGAAGGACTTGAACAATCCGATTATAGTCAATCCATTGTCCGGGATTTAAACAACAGCTATGCTCAAAAAGACAACCTCGTCAATCGCTTAGCCATCAATCGTGAAAATCGAACCTTACAGGTCAACCAACAACAACGCATCCACCAACAAATGACCCAATTACGCCAAGCCATTTCGAAACTGAAGGAAGAAAAACATCAAATCGAAATCGATAAAACCAAGCGTGAAGGTCGTATTGAAGGGGCCTTAAACCGACTTTCAAGTGAATATCAAATGACGTATGAATTTGCTCAGGAAAAAGCAATCGACGACCTCGCCAGTGATGCCAGTTATGAAGTGGTTTCCCTAAGACAAGAAATTGCCAAACTAGGGGCGATCAATATGGACGCCCCTGCTCAATATGAAGAAGTGAACCAACGCTATGAATTCTTACAAACGCAATTAGAAGATTTAAGCGTCAGTCGCCAAAAACTCTTGGAATTCATTGATGAAATGGATGATATCATGACCGTTCAATTCAAAGACATGTTTGATCGAATTAACAAAGAATTCGATGGGGTCTTTAAAGAACTATTCAATGGTGGAACGGGTCGTTTAGTCTTGGAAGACCCTGAAGATATCTTAAATACGGGCATTGATATTGACGTCCAACCGCCTGGTAAAAGCGTTCAAAACATCCGTTTATTCTCTGGTGGTGAAAAGAGTTTAATCGCTATTAGCGTTCTTTTCTCCATGATGAAAGCCCGCAAGATGCCCCTGGCTATTTTTGATGAAGTGGAAGCAGCGCTTGACCAAGCGAATGTGGAACGCTTTGCTAAATACTTATCCAACTTCAGTGATGAAACCCAATTCATTGTAGTGACCCATCGCCCCGGAACCATGGCCCAGGCCGATGTTCTCTACGGAGTGACAATGGCTCAAAAAGGGGTATCCAGTTTACTAAAAGTTAAATTATCTCAAGCCATTGGTTATAGTGATGAGAAAGGAGCTTAAATGTCATTTTTTAAAAATTTAGTCGCAAAATTCGGAAAACGCACCGATCAACAAGCGTATTCGGAGGGTCTCAATCGAGAAAACTCCACTTTCATTAATAAACTCTTAATGATGTTTGAAGAAGAAAGTGAAATAGATGCGGATTGGATCGAACGGATGATGATCTTACTCATTCAATCCGATGTCTCCGTGGCGACTGCCCGTAAACTCATGAAAAACTTTGATAAACTCTTGACCGAGAACCAAATCAAAGAAAAACTCTACGCAAAAGATGTCTTCTTACAAGTCTTAAATGATTTCTATGGTCCAGACATCGGTGAAATGGAAATCGTGGAAGGGCGGCCTAATATTATTTTGATGGTCGGGGTTAATGGATCGGGAAAAACCACTTCCTGTGCCAAATTAGCCTACCATTATGGACTTCAAGGCTATTCGGTTGGATTAGTGGCTGCCGATACGTTTCGGGCCGCAGCTGCCCAGCAATTAGCGCTCTGGGGGAGTCAATTAGACGTCCCGGTTTATCAAGGAAAACTCAATGCCGATCCGAGCTCGGTGATTGTTGATGCGATTTATCAAGCCAAAGAAGAAAAAATCGACATCTTAATTGTCGATACGGCGGGTCGTCTTCAAACCAAAGTGAATTTAATGAATGAATTATCCAAGATGCATCGGGTCATTGAAAAACACTTGCCTGGAGCTCCGGATGCGGTGTATTTAGTTTTAGATGCGACCCTTGGTCAGAATTCTTTAAAACAAGCCCAACATTTTCAAAAATCAACGAATTTAGATGGGATTATTTTAACCAAAATGGATGGGACCGCCAAAGGCGGTATCGTCTTTTCCGTGATTGATGAGATGAAGCTCAAAGTGGCATTCATTGGTCTCGGTGAGAAAATGGATGATTTACGCGTCTTCCATCGCGATATCTACTTTAATACTTTATTGAGTGAAACCAAAGATGTTAGCCAAGACGCAACAATTTAACGAACTTTTAGACCTCTATGGTGAGCTCTTAACGGCCCGACAAACGGAAGTCATGGAACTTTACTATCACGAAGATTTATCTTACCAAGAAATTGCGGACGAACTTTCCATCAGCAAAGCAGCGGTTTATGATATCATAAAAAGGGTATCAAAAACCTTATTAGCCACGGAAGAAAAAGTGGGATTTCACCGCTATCAACAACAGGTCCAAAAACTAATATCAGCCATTGAAGATGGCGAGGATATAAAAATAAAGAATGCTATAAAACAAATACAAAAGGAGATATAGAATGTCAAAAGTATTAGCAGTCAACGCGGGGAGTTCATCCCTTAAATTTACGCTCTATGAAATGCCCCAGGAAGTAACATTAACGACCGGTATCGTTGAGCGGATCGGATTTGAGGATGCCATTTTTACGATTCGAGTCAATGGCGAAAAGGTTACAAAGGTTCTACCCATCGCTGATCATGCGGTCGCCGTAAACTTATTAATAGAAGGAATCTTAGAACATAAAATCATTGAAAAATTAGATGAAATCGTTGCCTTAGGTCACCGGGTCCTTCATGGGGGAGAAGCCTTTAAAAAATCCACACCATTTACCGAAGAGGTTTACGAACTTCTACAAAAAGAATTGGTCGCGCTTGGTCCGTTACACATGCCACCAAATTTACTAGGTTATCGCTCGTTTAAGGACGCTTTACCAAACGCTGCCCATACCGCAATTTTCGATACTGCTTTCCATCAAACCATAGAAGAAGAGTATTTTATCTATCCATTACCTTATGAATTTTATACCGACCATAAAGTTCGTCGCTATGGCTTTCACGGAACCTCGCATCTGTTTGTTTCCCGTCGCCTAGCTCAGCTAATGAACAAGGACAAAGAAGATGTAAACATTATCACTTTACACTTGGGATCGGGCGCCAGTATTGCGGCAGTTGAAAAGGGGAAAGTTGTGAATACGTCCATGGGCTTTACCCCACTGGCAGGCATAATGATGGGTACCCGTACCGGGGATTTTGATCCGTCAATTATTCCATATATGATGAAACGCTTAGATATTTCGGTCGATGAGTTCATCGATGTTATTTGTAATAAAAAATCTGGTTTTCTGGGGGTTTCCGGAATTTCTAGCGATGCCCGCGACATTCAAGATGGCGTGGATCGTGGCGATCACCGTGCCATTTTAGCCCAAAAACTGTTTGCGAATCGAGTTGCTGCTTATGTTGGAGAATACTTTGTCCAAATGGGCCGTGTTGATGGCATCGTCTTTACCGGTGGAATTGGTGAAAACGACGTGGTCATGCGCGAACTCATCCTTGAACGCATCAAAGAAGCATTACAAATTACTTATGATGCCAGTTTAAATGCTTCCGTGCGTGCCAAGGAAGTCAAACTATCTCTCGAAGATTCGAATGTGGAAGTATGGCTTGTTCCAACCGACGAAGAAATCGTTTTAGCACGGGATGCCTATGCAAATCTCTAAGTCTAGCTGGTTTAAAAATTTAAAAAAACATATTGAAGAAAACGATAAAATAACCGTCTTCAGACACCATAATCCCGATGGGGATGCTTATGGTAGTCAATGGGCTTTAGTGAGCTGGATTCGTCATAAATACCCAGATAAAGAAGTCTATGCTATGGGTCTTCAAAACGGATCGCTCCGCCACCTTTTTCCACCACTACAAGACGTGAGTGATGATCAGGTGTTGGATAGCTTGGGTATCATTTTAGATACCGCCAATGCCCCGCGTATTGATGATCGTCGTTATTTGGATTGTCGTTATACCCTAAAAATAGACCATCATCCCCATGATGATGACTATGCAGACGAATCCTATATTGATGAGTTTGCTCCGTCAACCTCACAAATCGTCGCCCAATGGATGTACTGGATGGATCCACAGCCCTTACCGATGTTTATTGCCCAATTTCTATATATCGGAATGGTGATGGATACTTTGCATTTTACGATATCTTCAGTCGATGCCCAAACCTTGAAGGTGGCCGGTTATTTACTGGAATCGGGTTTTGATGTGGCTAGTCTTGATGATAAAATGATGTTAATGAGCAAAAATATTTTTGACTATATTACGTATTTACGCAGCCATTGCAGTGTCGATCGAATCGGCTTAGTCTACTGTTATGTGCCCTTGGATGTTCAAGAACAGTTCCATCTCACCACCCAACAAGCCAAGGAGGAAGTGAATGCCTTTAAACGCTTAGATGTCGCCAAGGTATGGGCGCTCTTGGTGGAAGAAGACGGTCTTTACAATGTCTCCATTCGCTCCCGCAATCACCAAGTCAATCAGGTGGCGGAAAAATATGGTGGGGGAGGGCATCGTTTTGCTTGTGCCGCCCATCGCTTGTCGTTTGAACAAACCACCCAATTGTTGGATGATTTAAAAAATGTATTAATCTAAGACTGCTTTATGCAGTCTTTCTTGAAAGGAGTTTCTGTGGCAACCCATTTAGCAGTCAAATCGTGTTACTCGCTCCTTTCTTCAAGCTTGCAACCAGACGTGTTGGTCAAAGCCGCGAAAGAAAGAGGCTACACTAGCATCGCGTTAACCGATAGCGATGGTCTTTATGCTGCCAAAGCCTTTGAACAAGCGTGTCGACAAGAAGGATTAAAACCGCTTTACGGACTAACGGTGGAAGTGTTGGTCGACCAAGACATCGAGACCTTTGTTGTTTTAGCCAAAAATATTAAAGGATACCAACAATTAATTTTACTAGCCAGTCAACCACAACCTGTAAACTTTGAAGCTTTTCACCCTTTAACGAGTGAATGTGTCGTCATTATGCAAACAGAAAACGGTCTTGCGGAACGGGATTTACTTAGCGAACAATACGTGAACATCTTGTCGCGATTCCGTGAGTATCGTCAATATTTCCGTGAGCTATATATTGCAATCTCAATGATGGGTTCTCCTTTATTTCATGAAAAGAACATGAAATTCTTTACCTATGGTCAACAAAATGATTTACCTATTGTCGCCCTACCCAAAGTAAATTACTTAAATAAAGACGATCAAGAATTGGTTCATGTGTTATCGGCGATTGATAAACAAACGACGATCACCGATTTTACTTTAATTTACATGCCTTATCGGGATTTAATTGATGTCGAAACCTTTAAGCGGTTGTATCCAGCAGCAACGGTTGCTTTAAGCGATGAAATTGCTCAAAAATGTACGGTTGATTTAAGTAAGCTTGTAGCTCAGTTTCCAAAGTATCATAAACTCAATGGAGTAGACAGTGCCCGCTATCTACGTCAATTATGCCAAATGGGCTTACAAAAACGTTTTAAAGACCAACCGGTACCGGCTCATTATCAACAACGTTTGGACAAGGAATTGGCGATTATTCACAAAGCAGGATTTGATGATTATTTTCTCGTCGTCTATGATTTCATTTTATATGCACATCGTCAACAAATGATTGTTGGTCCAGGTAGGGGATCGGCAGCCGCCAGTTTAGCAGCTTATTGTTTGGGCATCACCCAAATTGATCCCTTGGAGTTTGATTTGATTTTTGAACGATTTTTGAATCCGGAACGGCAAACGATGCCCGATATCGACAGCGATTTTCCGGACGATCGGCGAGACGACATTATTCGTTATTTAGCGGAAATGTATGGGAAAGAACAAGTCGCTCATATCGTGACTTTTTCAACGCTGGCGCCACGTCAAGCCTTGCGTGATGTGGCCAAAGTGTATAATTTAAATCCAGTCGCGACCGAGCGGTTGTTAAAGGCCTTTGCTCAATCACAACAACGCGATTTAAAGCGTGCCCTTAAGGTATCGAGAGCACTTCCTATTTTATTAAATGAAGATTCTAAAATGAAACAAGTGTATGAAATGGCCATTAAAATCGAGGGCTTACCACGTCAAAAAAGCATCCATGCGGCAGGGGTTGTGCTTTCCGCTCAACCATTGACGGAAGTGGTACCCACCGTGGATATGGGCCATGATTTGGTGACGGTTCAATATTCGATGGATTATTTAGAAGCGATGGGCTTAGTGAAAATGGACATCTTAGGTTTGCGTAATTTAAGCATTATTGAACGTATTGTCCAACAGCTCCAGCGAAGCGATCCTGAGTTCAATTTGCTAGAAATTTCTAAAAATGATCAACGGACCTATCAACTCCTGCGTGCGGGCAATACCCAAGGAATCTTCCAATTAGAATCGGAAGGAATGACCCAGTTGCTCAAAGATATTGCTCCTGAAACTTTTATGGATATTTCCGATACCATCGCGCTGTATCGACCCGGACCCATGCAGTTTCGTCAAACCTATTTGGAAAATCGGCGAAACCCACAGCAGAAGGTAAATATTCACTCCGCACTAGAAGAGATAACCGCTAAAACACATGGGATTTTAATTTATCAAGAACAAATTATGCAGGTTGCGACCAATCTTGCTGGTTTTAGCTTGGCCCAAGCAGACACCTTGCGAAAGGTCATGTCTAAAAAAGACGATGCACAGATGCAAGAACTGCAGGGAAAATTCATTAATGGCATGGTTCAAAAAGGCTATAGCCAGCAACAAGCACAGCATATCTTTGAAATCGTTGCCCGCTTTGCGGCTTATGGGTTTAATAAAGCGCATTCGGTGGCTTATAGTTTGATTGCCTACCAGATGGCCTATTTAAAAGCCAACCATCCTTTATTGTTTTATCAATCGTTGCTATCTTCAGCTATTTTTTCGGAAGCAAAATTGAAAACGTATCTGGATGAAATTACGCGTCAAAACATTGCGGTATTACCACCGAGTATTAATCGGTCGACGCATTATTTTGAGATTGAAAATCATGGATTAAGAATGCCGTTAAATTTGGTCAAAGGGATCGGCAATGTCAAAACCAAAACAATTTTGGAAAATCGAGAACAGCACGGACCGTATATCGATTTTATTGACTTTATTTCGCAGTCTGTTTTAATGAAGTTAAACAGCACTCAAATCGAGAATCTGATTTATGCTGGCGCTTTGGATGAATTTAAACTTAATCGGATGTCGATGGTCGCATCCTTAAAAGATGTGATGGATTACGCCGATTTAATCAAGGTAGAAACTCAAAATCAAGTGCATTTAGATTTTAGTTTACTCTCACCGCCTAAGTTGACGATGGTTCGTGAAAACAAACCCCTTTTATCCCGTAAAGAGAAAGAGGTGTTTGGTTTCTATTTAACGTATCATCCGCTAAAACAAGCGCGTCAAGATTTAAAGCAAACCCATCCCTTGATTCGTCAAATTAAATCGAAAGAACGGACGACCTTATTGGTTTTCTTAGTTTCCTTTCGCAAGATTCGCACGAAAAAAGGGGAAGATATGGCCTTTCTAACCGTCGAGGACGAATACGATACGCTGAATTGTGTGCTCTTTCCTCGGGACTTTAGAATCTATGAAAATTTACTCGAACCGTATCAGGTGATCTTGATAACTGGAAGGACCCAAGAAAAGGGGGACTTTATTATTAATCAAATTGAAAAGGTGGCGATGTCATGAAAATTTTAATCGTTGACGACGAAGTCTTAATCCATGAACTCATTAGTGAATATGTCAAACCACAGGGTTATGAAATTTTGAGTGCAACCGATGGTAAAAAAGGCTTAGAAATCTTTCAAGAGGTGGATGTTGATATTGTTTTAATGGACGTAATGATGCCTCAATTGGATGGCTTTAACACGACCCGACAAATGAAACGACTCAAAGACACCCCAATTATTATGCTTTCTGCTCGTACATCGGAAGAAGATAAAGTGTATGGCTTTGAGATGGGCGTGGACGACTACGTAACCAAACCTTTTTCGCTTAAAGAGTTAATGGCTCGGATTAACCGCCTAACCAAGAAAAATGGGCTTAGTGAACCCGCACGCTATGTTTTTGATGGCGTGATTTTGGATTTAAACGGCCGTTTTCTCTTAGTAGATGGCGTTCAACGAAATCTATCGGCTAAGGAATTTGATTTATTAGCTTTTTTAATGAAACATGAAAACCGTATTTACAGTCGACAAGCGCTGATTGATCAGATTTGGCCAAATGATTTTATCGGCGATGAACGCACCGTAGATACGCATATCAAGATGTTGAGATCGTATTTAGGACCTTATCGGTATATGATTCGCACCATCCGTTCGGTGGGGTATAAGTTTGAAGCCTAAGATTTCACTTACTTTACGCATCTTCTTTATTATGGCGGCCTTTGTTTTTATGCTGCTTATTTTATTATATATGCTTCAAATCAATTTATTACCGGCGTATTTTCAACAACAAATCTTAGAGCATGTTCAAGAAACACGACCGCGAATAAACGGTATTATTGAAGATATGGAAGCCAATATTGCGTACGAAGATCAGCTCAGTCGGTTGCGTCAATCGAGTGCCGATTATAATGTCTGTGCGTATGTCTATGATGACGACGCGATTTTGAGATTGGAAATCAATTCCATGGGTTCGCTTTGTTATCTTAATTCGATCATTAATCCTAGTTTGGAATCGTATGTTCAAAGCAGTACTTTAATGGGTTATTATATCGACATGGTCACCCACCAAGAATCTAGTGAGATCTATTTTCAGGTTCAACCGAATGCTGATGTCGCTCGACAGCTTTTCTTAGGATATGAATTCATAGTCGATGGTCAACGTTTTTATGGCTTTATTAACACGCCTTACGAATTGGTCGACTCAACCATCACCATTTTACGAGATCAGTTTTTTTACATTTCGGTCATTGTCTTTGTCTTAGCAATGTTGGTCGCTTTGATTATCTCTCGGGGTTTGTCCATGCCGTTGGTACGGATGTCTCAACAAGCGTTGAGATTAGGGAAGGGAGATAAAGATATTGCTTTTGAGGGGGGCTCTATCCGTGAAGTTGATCATTTAGCTCAAGCCTTGAACTACGCAACCGATGAAATGCAAAAAAACGACAATCTACGGATTGATTTATTAGCGAATATGTCCCATGATATAAGAACCCCATTAACCATGATTAGTGCCTACGCGCAATTAATTGATGAAATAGCCTTTGAAGATCCTGAAAAACGGAAACAGTACCTCGACATTATTATTTCTGAAGTCGATCAGTTGGACCGGTTGTTACAAGATATGATGACGCTTTCTCAGCTTCAAAAATCGACCGTTCGACAAGAAATCTCTACCTTTGATGTGGTTGATGTGATCGATCGGGTGATTGAAGGATTTGACGCCCTAGCTTATACCTCGGGAGTGCAGTTTAACTTTATGGCTCAAGGCCCCTTAATGGTGGAAGCGGATCTTGTGAAGTTTCGCCAAGTTGTGACCAATTATGTTTCCAATGCTTTTAAGCATGTTGGGGAAGATAAGCTGGTGTTAATCCGTGCTTTTATGATTGATGAACTAGGCATGATTCGCATTGAAGTAGAAGACCACGGGTCTGGGATTGCTCCAGACGAATTAGAATTAATTTGGGATCGATACTATAAAGCCGATAAGCATTTTACGCGCAATAAAGAAGGCACCGGTTTAGGGTTAGCCATATCGAAAGCTATTTGTGAGCAATTAGATTGGCCATATGGTGTTATTAGTGAAGAAAATAAAGGTTCAACGTTTTATGTTGAACTGCCAAAAGGGAGGCAAAAATAAATGAAGTTTATGTTATTAATTGGTGATGGCGCCGTCGGCAAAATGACCGTGGGTCAACACTTGATGAAAGCAACCGGACTCAAATTATTCCATGATCATATGATGCTGGAAACCGTCTTACAAATTTTTGATCGTTACGATAGTGAGGTAATCCAACGTTTACGGATGGTTGTCTTTGAAGCCTTTGCCCGTAGCGAACATCCAGGAATGATTTATACGTTCCAGTGGGCATTTGAAAATCAAGATGATTGGGATTATGTCAATTCGATTTTTGAAATCTTTCATCCTTACTGTAAGGATTTTTATATTGTGGAACTGGTTGCGCCGTTGGAAGTTCGTATTGAGCGCAATAAAACAGAGAATCGCCTAAAACACAAACCAAGTAAACGTAATCTGAAATTTTCGGAGCGCTTACTCGTCTGGGATGATAAACTCTACCGCACGGTATCGCTGCCGGATGAGCTGCCATTTGAGAATTATCTACGCATTGATAATTCTGATATCTCCGCAGAAGATTGTGCGAAATTAATTCAGACTCGATTTGACTTATGAAGCTTCTGTTAAATCCGATCACTATGGTTTAATCTTTACAGTCCAAGTGGATTTTGAACAAAAAGAAGATTGGGCGGATGTATAGGGGTTATGGACTATTTTAAAGCGGATAAAGAACACGGGTTATGTTGTTGAATTCGTAGCCGATCTAGAAACAAAATCACGCGCAATGTATCAGAAAATCGTCTCAGGACGAACACATCAAAATGTTATCTCCAATTTTTAGAACAATTGAATCTTCAGACTAGACGTCTTCATCGAGTCGAGAGTTTCGACCTGAAAGTTCCGTTTATGCAGTATCTCAATATTGATAACTCCCAAAAAAGGGCTTATGAAGTTGGTCATTATATTAAAAAAGTCTTCGATTATTAGCCAATTTTTTAAAAAAGCAAAGAATTTGAGGGGATTGAGGCAATAAAATGGTAGTCAATCGACCATTTTGTGGTATACTATTAGAGCTTATAAAAACAAGCAGACGTTGTTGTACCTAGGTACAACCGCCTAAAACGGGTAATAAGACCTTCGGGCACCCTAATAGCGAGTCTAACCAAAAAAAGGAGGTGCAAGAATGTACGCAATTATTGAAACCGGCGGCAAGCAGTTAAAAGTGGAAGAAGGACAATCCTACTTCATTGAAAAACTTGCAGTTGAAGCCGGAGATGAAGTTGTCTTTGACAAAGTGGTCGCACTTAACACCGAGGAGTTAACCCTTGGCACGCCCTATGTTGATGGAGCAAGTGTAAAAGCCACGGTCGAAAAAAATGGTAAAGGCAAGAAAATTGTTATTTACAAATATCGTCCGCGCAGTGGTTCATCCCACCGCAAAGCGGGTCATCGTCAACCGTATACAAAAGTAACGATTAATAGTATCAATCTGTAATGATTCACGTACAGATTATGTATCAAGAACAATCGATTCAAACCATTGCTATTCGTGGCCATGCGTTTGCGGGAGATCCAGGATTTGATTTAGTTTGTGCGGGCGTGTCCGCCATTGGTACCGGCATGCTCAATGCCTTAGATCGCTTGTTTCCTGACTTGGTTGATTTAACCTTGATTGATGATCACGATCCGTTGATTCGTGTCGAAATTAAACAAAGTAATGAATCTTTACAACTCGTTTTACAAGCATTTATTACACAGCTCGAAACCATCCAAGTAAGTTATGCGGATGCGATACATATTAGTAGGAGGAACACTCAATGAAATTTATCTTAAATATTCAATTGTTTGCGTCGAAGAAGGGTGTAGGGTCGACCAAAAATGGTCGTGATTCTCATTCGAAGCGTCTCGGAGCGAAACGTGCGGATGGCCAAACGGTCACTGCTGGCTCGATTCTCTATCGTCAACGTGGTACGAAAATTCATCCCGGACACAACGTTGGTAAAGGTGGAGACGATACGTTGTTTGCTACGGTCGATGGCGTGGTTAAATTTGAACGCTTAGGACGTAGTCGTAAACAAGTTTCTGTTTATCCAGTAAATTAAATTGAAATCTCCACTTGTTGGAGATTTTTTTAAGGAGAAAAATTATGTTTGTCGATAAAGTAAAACTTTATGCGAAAGCAGGAAACGGTGGCAATGGTATTGTCGCTTTTCGTCGTGAAAAATACGTACCTAAAGGCGGTCCCTTTGGTGGCGATGGTGGTGATGGTGGAAGCATCATCTTTGTTGTTGACACCAACAAACAAACGCTCTTAGATCTTCGTTTTCAACACCATTTACGGGCTGAACATGGGGAAAATGGTAAATCCAAGAAAATGCATGGCGCCCGTGGACAAGATCTCGTGGTTAAAGTTCCACTTGGTACTTTAGTCAAGGAGGTCTCCACGGGGCGGGTGTTAGCGGACCTTGTTCATGTCGATCAAGAAGCCATTATCGCTCACGGCGGTAAAGGGGGTTTAGGTAACTTTCACTTTGCGAGTGCCCGTAACCCGGCACCGGAATATGCTCAGAAGGGTGAAATGGGCGAAGAATTGGAAATTGAAGTAGAACTAAAATTATTAGCAGATGTTGGCCTCGTCGGTTTACCAAGTGTTGGTAAAAGCACCTTATTATCGGTGGTGACGCGAGCCAAACCAGAAATAGCCGAATACGATTTTACGACTCTGGTACCCCAGCTTGGTGTCGTCGATGTCACAGATGGTCGTTCTTTTGTCATGGCGGACCTTCCTGGACTCATTGAGCATGCCTCACTGGGCAAGGGTTTGGGTTTTCAGTTTTTAAGACATATCGAACGGTGTCGAGTTTTGATTCATGTCCTTGATATGGGACATGAAGACCCCATTGAAGATTTCGAAATCATCCAAAAAGAACTGGAAGCCTACCAATGGCGTTTATTGGAACGTCCAATGGTGGTCGTTGCCAATAAAATGGATATGGATGGAGCCCAGGAAAAAGTTATAGCCTTTAAACAACGCTATCCCCAGTATGAGGTTTTTGAAACCATAACCTTAATCAATGAAGGCTTACAAGCGGTTATTTATGCGGTAGCGGATTTACTAGATACCGTGGATAAACAAGCTTTTGTGATAACACCAAGTCCAGAAGAAGAGGTCGTCCTTTTCAAATTCGAACCAAAGGCATCGGACTTTGCCCTGGAATTAGTGGAACCCCACACCTGGCACTTTAGTTCTGCCAGTGTAGCTCATCAAATGTCCCGTCAAACCATTACAAGCGACTATGATGTGTTCCGTTTGGCCCAACTCTTTCGGAAGATGGGTGTTGATGAGTATTTAAGAGAACAAGGTGTTGAAGATGGCGATACAGTCATTTTCGAAGATATCCAGTTTGAATTTATTGATTAAATAAATAGGAACAAAGAAGGGTAGAGCTCTATGATATAATGAGCACGGTGATAAAATGATTGCGTTTTTAAAAGGTGTTTGTGTCGAACGAACTGCTGAATATCTGGTGGTAGAAGTACAAGGGATTGGCTATTTACTTCGTTTTGCACAACAAGAAAAAGTAAAATTAAATGAAGAAGTCCTGCTCTACACCTATCTTCATGTCCGTGAAGATGAATTAAGCCTCTATGGTTTTATGACGCCAATGGATCGCGAAATCTTCTTAAAACTCATTTCTGTTAAAGGAATTGGACCGAGAATTGGTTTAAATGTTTTTAAGCAAGTCAGCGCAGATCGACTAATAAAAGCCATTGAAGAAGGCAATATTAGCTATTTAAAAACTTTACCTGGAATTGGCCCAAAAACAGCTTCCCAAATTGTTTTAGATTTGAAAGGCAAACTTATTTCACAAAGTACGCCAGATATACCAGCTGAAGTTTCCCAAAATGTGGACGATGCTTTAGAGGGTCTAAAAAATCTCGGATATCGCAGTTACGAAATTCATGCGATTTCGTCCCAACTCAGTGCCTATAAAGACAATTCAGTTGATGAATTAATAAAATTAGGGCTTCAATTACTATTAAAACAAAGGAGAAAGACTTGACTCGAATCATGAGTGGCGAACCACAACACGCCGATCAATATGAAATATCCTTGCGGCCTCAATTGTTAGAGGAGTATATTGGTCAACAAGCCTTAAAAGCCAATCTTCAAATATTTATGAAAGCCGCCATGGGTCGTCAAGAAGCGTTGGACCATGTCCTTTTATATGGGCCACCAGGCTTAGGTAAAACGACCTTAGCTTATATATTAGCTAATGAAATGAACCGTCAAATTCGAACTGCATCTGGTCCTAGTATCGAACGAACCGGGGATTTAGCCGCCTTATTGTCGTCGTTGGAACCAGGAGACATTTTGTTTATTGATGAAATTCACCGAATTCCCAAGATTGTCGAAGAAGTTTTATATTCGGCAATGGAAGATTTTGCGATGGATGTCATGGTCGGTAAAGATCAAACATCCCGTTCCCTGCGTCTGGATTTACCGCCGTTTACTTTAGTTGGTGCGACCACCCGAGCGGGGGATTTAAGTGCACCGTTACGGGATCGGTTTGGGATTGTCAGCAAATTAGACTATTATACCCACGAAGAATTAGAGCAAATAGTTGCTCGTTCTTCTCGAGTCTTAGAAGTTGAGATTGAAGATCAAGCCGTTGTCGAACTCGCAAAACGATCGCGTGGAACCCCACGAATTGCGAATCGTTTACTACGGCGCGTCCGTGATTTTGCTCAAGTCCAAAACGATAATCAGATTGATCTTGAGATTACGAATTATGCTCTTAATCAATTGAAAGTTGATCATCTTGGTTTAGATGACGTTGATTTACGTTATTTATTAGGCATTATCGAACGTTTTAAAGGCGGTCCTGTTGGTTTAGATGCCTTGGCCGCATCTATATCCGAAGAACCGATGACTTTAGAAGATGTGTATGAACCGTATCTTTTACAAATTGGCTTTATCAATCGGACTCCGCGTGGTCGGGTCGTGACCGAAAAAGCTTACGCCCATTTAAAAATAAATTATCGTCAACAATTGTTTGACTAATAGAAAAGGATTGAGTGAATGCTCAATCTTTTTTATAAGTATAAATGTTGCTCCAACTCTTCGGGACGATTTAAGATAATTTGAGCTTGTTGTTTAAAATAACGGTGATTATGGGGACTGATTTGGCTATATTGGGCATACGCAAAATCTACTTGGGCTTGCTGAGCCATTTGCAGGCCATATTGTAAATCGTCAACCATGAGTATTTCATTGAATTTTAAATCATAGCTAGACATAATTTCAAAGAGTTGTTGAGGATTGGGTTTAATTAACTGTTCGTACTGATCTTTGCAAAAAATATCGGTAAGAACAACTTTTGGAAAATGGGCTAAATAATCGCGTTGGATAATTTCTAAGTAATTAAGGGAACTCACAAAGATTAAACCGCCATGTTGATTGTATTTCAAGAGTATATCATTGATAAAAGGGAAGGGTTGCGGAACAATTCCCTTCGAAAATTCACGCCAAAGCGTTTCTTCCCATAAAATCTCTTCATCACTCATCTCTAAGACTTCTTTATAATACGTGATCAATCCCGGATTCAAATTCATTTTCTGAAATTCCATTAGACTCAGCACTGAATGATGGGGACGGATTTGCTTAATGGCTTTGACAAAGGCTGGATAGTGGACGGATTGGGTAGAAGCTACGACCGTATCGTCATGATCGAGCACTAAGGCTTTGTATTTCAATAATTTATTCATGGGTCTATTATAGCAAAGAAGCCGCTTAAAATATGGTATGATAATTAAGCGAAAAGGGAGTAGGTGAACACTTGAAAATTTGTCTTTGTGCGGGTGGTACAGGCGGCCATGTTTATCCTGCGGTAACACTAGCCAAATATTTGAAAGAAACGGGGGATACTTTCTTTTTCATTGGCAACAGCCAGATGATGGAAGAAGCGGTTTGTCAACAACATAATTTTCGATTCTTACCCATTCATAACAAAGGTCTTTTTAAGAATACCTTCAAAAGTCGTTTTGAAGCGATGACTTCCACGATACGCTCTTTTTTTGATGCCCGAAAATATTTGAAACATGAAAAACCTGATCTAGTGATGGGTTTGGGTGGCTATGTAACCGTTCCAGTTGGTTTGGCAGCGTTTTCGTTGCGGATTCCACTCTTACTCCATGAACAAAATGCGCTACCTGGGAAGGCGAACAAGTTTTTATCAACATTTTCTAAAGGTGTTGCTTTATCCTATGCCAGTAGTGCGTCGTATTTTAAAGGTAAAACGACGCGTTTGACCGGTAATCCGCGTGCAAGCGAAGTGGCTTTACAGCGACCAGATGCTTCTATTTTAAAACAGTATGGTTTAGACCAAGACCGACCTATTTTATACATCGTTATGGGTTCTTTGGGTTCGGGTTCAATGAATCGTTTTTTAGTGGAGCTCTTTGAACAATTTGATTTTAGCGAATTTCAAGTATTGATTTCCGGTGGCGTTCAAAATACTCAAAAACTTCAAAAAGCATTGGAAAAATTTGCATACATTCACATTTATGAACAAATCGATCAAGTGGCGATGTTGCCGTTTTGTCGGGTGGTTTTATCACGGGCTGGAGCCACGGGACTGGCTGAATTAATGGCTAGTGGTTCCATTGCTATTTTAGTGCCTTCCCCGTTTGTTGCGGATAATCATCAGTATTATAATGCGCTTGATTTAGTCGAGCAGCAGGCGGCAGTGATGTTGGAAGAGAAAAAAATGACGCCTCAAGAAATGTATGATTTAATCGTTGATTTACAAACGAATGAGCCCAAGCGACAACAGTTACGTGAAAACGCCTTGCGGTTGGCTTATCCAACAGCGACCACCGATATTTACCAATGGATGAAGGAGCTTGTTAATGACTGAGTATCAACTAAATCGCTTGCGTGAATACGGGGAATTGGTTTTAAATCCTTCGTTTAAGGAATTGACAACCATTCGTATCGGTGGCCAAGCAAAAGCCTTGTTTTATCCTCAATCCATTTTGTCTTTACAGGCGATGGTTCGCTTTTGTAAACAGGAAAAGCTTCCGTATTTTGTGATTGGTAATGGGTCCAACTTGCTTGTGAGTGATGAACATTACCCAGGAATTATTATAAAATTAAACCGTACGATTAATGAAGTGTATTTAATCAATGAAACCCGTTTTGAAGTTCATGCGGGGACATCTTTGATTGCTCTTTGCCATAAGGTTCGCAAGTTAGGCTTTAGTGGTTTGGAGTGGGCAGCCGGGATTCCTGGTTGTGTTGGTGGAGCAACGTTTATGAATGCTGGTGCCTACAACAAAAGTATGTCTGATTTAATAACTGAAGTCTGTGTGCTCAAAGATGACGAGATCATCTGGCTGAAGGCCGAGGCGTGTGACTTTAATTATCGAGATTCCATCTTTAAGAAACATCGCGATTGGATTATTGTCGCCATTCGGATAAAATTAGAAAAAGGCGATCCCTTAGCCATCGAATCTTTGATGCAAGATCGCCAAAAACGCCGCTTAGCAGCACAGCCTTTACAGTCCCCAAGTTTTGGTTCAACTTTTCGTAATCCACCATCTGCCTTTGCCTGGCAATTGATTGATGAGATTGGATTACGTGGGTTTCAATTGGGCGGGGCTCAAGTGAGTGAAAAACATACGAATTTTTTAATCAACGTTGCTCAAGCGAGTTTTATGGACATGTATGGGTTAATTACCCGTATTCAACAAGAAGTGAAACGACAACATCAACTGGATTTACGCTTAGAAGTGGAGATTTTTAATTGGCCCCAAGAAACATAGACCCCATGAGTCGTCTTCAAAAATCCATTCGTGATAAAAAGCGACAGCACCGAAAACTCGTGATTAAGCGAATTTTGATTCTGTTAATCGCGGTTTTAAGTGTGCTCAGTGTGGTGGTTTTTGCTTTTTGGTATGATCAATCCGATTATTCGAAAATTTTAAGCATGACGGTCTTCAATAATCGTTTTGTTAGTAGCCAAGAAATTATTGACGAATTAGAGCTAAAAGAAGGTCAGCGCATTTATACCTTATCGATGTCAAACATCGCTGAAAAAGTAAAGGCGGATGGCTTAATTGAACGGGTTGAGGTTAAGCGAAAACTATTTGAACAACACTTAGATATTGTTGTCACGGAGAAACCGATTTTGGCTTATAGCGACTTAAATAATCAACAATTTATCGTTTATGCGGCCGATGGTTCCACTAAAATTTTCGAAAATAGTCGAAAAGACTTGAAATCGGATTTGATTTATCTTAATGTAAACGACAGTGAGTTGGCAACTCGCGTCATTTTAGCGTTAGCGGGCATGGATCCCATCATTCTAAAGAATGTATCGGAAGCCACGATTACGCCGGTATCGTATGACCAACATTTACTTCAACTCACATTGAGTGGTGGGTATTATTTACATAGTGCGCTCTCGGAGATCGAAATATTCCAAGCCACCCACTATCAAGAAATTATCAACCAACTCCAAAGCGATCTTGATTTAAAGTGTTTAGAACTTGATAAATTAAGTCGAACCGTTCGTGCGTATCGTTGCCCATGGCAGCCCGAGCCACAAACGCCAGCCGTGGAGACTCAACCTTAATAGATAAACTATTCGTGGTATAATTTAACGAAACAGGAGGATATTTATGTCAATAGAACAATCAAATCGACTTGGTAGCATAAACATTTCACAAGATGCGATCGCCATGTTAGCGGGTGGAACCGTAACCGAATGTTATGGTGTCGTCGGAATGGCATCACAAAAATTACTTAAAGACGGCTTTGCTGAGCTCTTACAAATTCAAAACTTTAAAAAAGGGGTCGTAGTCCGTAAAAACGAAACCGGACTTGAAATCGATCTGTATATTATGGTCATGTACGGCACAAGAATTAGTGAAGTAGTCACTGGTGTTCAAGAGAAAGTCAAATATATTCTTGAAAAATCACTCGGCTATGAGATTACCGCCGTAAATGTTTATGTACAAGGAGTAAAGGTAGTTAAGTAATATGAATAAATTAAACGCACAGGGTTTCAAGGCTATGTTGGAAAGTGGTTCCAATCACTTAACTAACCGCTACCGTGAAATCGACCAATTAAATGTGTTCCCCGTGCCGGATGGCGACACGGGAACAAATATGAGTTTAACCTTTAGCGCTGGGGTTAAAGATGCGCTAGCGAATCGTTCCGATCACCTCGGAGAGGTTTCCAAGACCTTCTCCAGAGGTTTATTAATGGGCGCACGAGGCAACTCGGGAGTTATTCTTTCTCAAATCTTTAGGGGTTTTACAAATTCCGTTGTCGATAAAACCGAATTGAATGCGCTTGATATTGCGCTTGCTTTTGACGAAGGTAAACGTGTCGCGTACAAAGCCGTTATGCGTCCTGTAGAGGGCACGATTTTAACCGTCTTAAGAATGGCGGCGGAAGCCACCTTAACCTATGCTAATGGCCATGAGATGAATGTCGTTGAGGTGATGGATTATTTCTTAAATCAAGCCAATATTGCCTTGGAACAAACGCCTGAAATGCTTCCTGTGTTAAAGGAAGTGGGTGTCGTTGATAGTGGCGGATATGGATTCACGACCATCATTGAAGGGTTTAAGAGCTATTTACTGGGTGAACCCATCGTTGCTCAAGCCGTGAAAACAGGAGATCAACAAGCCGTTCAAGCGAGCTTTGATCATGAAGAATTTGGCTATTGTACGGAATTCATTGTCCGTTTAGATGAATCGGGTCAACGCCGTTTTAACGAAGATAAATTTAAAGCCCAATTGGAAGAACTTGGGGACTCTTTAGTCGTCGTTCAAGATGAAGACATTGTTAAAGTCCATGTCCACACCTTGACGCCAGGAGACGCTTTAAATTTAGGTCAACGTTATGGTGAATTTGTAAAACTAAAAATTGAAAACATGTCCGAGCAACATGCCGCTATTTTAGTGGACGAAGCTAAAATCTATGATGAACCAGAGCAACAAGACAAAGCGGTCAACATCATATCGGTTTGTGCTGGGGATGGTTTACGGGACTACTTTTTATCCTTAAACTGCAATAAAGTCATTTCCGGTGGACAAACCATGAACCCATCAACCACAGATTTTGTAGAAACTATTCGTGAATTAAAAGCTGAAACCATTATTATTTTACCGAATAATTCCAATATCGTGATGGCTGCTAAACAAGCTCGTGATCTCTTGGAAGATCGAAACATTGTCGTCTTAGAGACCACATCGATTGCGCAAGGCGTCGCTGCCAGCATCGCTTTTAACCCGATGGTTGAAATAGAAGAGAATCTAGAAAACATGCAAGAAGCCATCGACCATGTCGTTTCCGGTCAAATTACATATGCGATTAAAGATACCTCCATTGATGGCATTGAAATTACGAAGGATGATTATATGGCAATGATGAATAAAAAGATCGTTTGTTCCATTAAAGACCGCGAAGAAGCCTTAATTACTCTAGTTGAAGCGATGGTTAATAATGAAGAAGACTATGAAATTGTCACCTTAATTTATGGCGAAGATGTGAACGAAGACATCGCCACCGAAATGGCTGATTTAATTGAAGAAAAAACGGATTTAGAAGTCGAGTTGGTGAATGGCCAACAACCGGTCTATTCTTATATTGTCGGTGTAGAATAAAAAGCGGCGAAAGCCGTTTTTTAATTTGCAAGAAATCGTTAAAGGCTCTACAATAGAAAATAAAGGAGATTGAAAACGTGCTAACTGCGAAACAAAAGGAAATTATTCAACGCTATTTAGGTCCCGATTTTAACGAGATCGATGCTTTAGGTATTTATCCGTTTCGCTACGATCATTTTGAAATTAAACACCCAAGTGCCTATGAAGTTGATGATGACGTTCTCATCTCCGGGCAAATTACAAGTACGATCCAAATCTTGCGTTTTGGTCGGCGAACGATTGTGAAGTTTCGACTGAGTACTTTAGCCGAAGATTTTCAAGTCACTGTTTACAATCAACCGTATTTTAAACGTCAATTGGAAGGACAAGTTGTTTCCGTTTTAGGAAAGCTAACTTCCCATAATCAAATTGTCGCCAGCAAAGTCAATCAACAACCTTTAGAAAAAATGGAAGGCTTTTTTCCAATTTATCCCCTAAAGGGTGAAGTGAAACAATTTCAAATGCGGGCGATTATGAAAAAACTACTTAGAAAGTACCAAGAACACATCGACGATCAAATACCTGTTGAACTCATTGATCGCTATCACTTATCTAGTCGGCGCCAAGCCATAAAACAAATTCATTTCCCATCCAATCAACAGCATTTAAATCAAGCGTTACGCACGCTTAAATATGAAGAACTTTTAAGATACCAAGTTGCTCTACAGCTCCAACGTCAAGAGGTTCAAGACGTCGCCAAACCGCTTCGTAACTTGGATCTTACGTCTTTAAATAAGTATCGTCAACAACTGCCATTTGAGCTCAATGAGCCTCAAAATCTCGTCTTAAAAGAAATTATTGACGATTTAAACGGACCGACCTTAATGCGGCGGCTCTTACAAGGCGATGTTGGTTCGGGCAAAACGGTTGTTGCACTTTTATCTTCCTTGTTAATGATGGAACAAGGTTTTCAGATTTGTTTATTGGTTCCAACGGAGGTGTTGTATCATCAGCATTTGAACTGGTTTATCGATTACTTTGGTTCGCGTTTTAATATTGCCGGTTATACCTCCAGTTTACCAACGGCTCAAAAACGTTTGTTTTTAGAACAATTGGCGACGGGAGAAATACAAGGGGTGGTGGCAACCCACGCAATTTTTAGCCCCGAAGTTGAGTTTTCAAATCTTGGTTATGTCATTATGGACGAACAGCACCGATTTGGGGTTCAACAACGTCTAGCCTTACTTGATAAGGGTAAAGAAGTGGATGTCTTAATGATGTCCGCGACCCCAATTCCCCGGACCTTAGCAGCGAGTGTCTATGCCCATTTGAGTATTTCAACCTTAACGCAAACGATTGCTAGTCGTCATCATATTCAAACAAAACTAATTCTTGAAAATAGTATTCGGACGATTTTAGATCATCTTCTTGAGCGCATTGAAAACCACCATGAACAAGTTTACCTTGTGTTACCGGCGATTACCGAAGGCGCTCTACCGACCCGAAATGTATCCAGTGTTACTAAGAACCTTCAACAATCGCTCGGGCATCGGATACGTATTGAACAAATTCATGGACAATTACCAAGCGAGGTTATCCAAGAACGCCTGGCTCAGTTTAGAAATCATGAGATAGATCTCTTGGTTTCAACAACGATTATCGAAGTTGGTATTGATGTATCCCGGGCGAATACTATGGTCATTTATGATGCCGACCGTTTTGGTTTGGCGCAGCTTCATCAACTACGGGGACGAATTGGCCGGCAGACTGGTCGGGGTTGGTGTTATTTATTAACCAACAGCCAAAATGAAGACGCCTTACATCGTTTACGGTTTCTGGAAAAGGAAGAGGATGGCTTTAAGATTGCCCAGTTTGATTTAAAATCGCGCGGTTCGGGGGACTTATTGGGTGAGCGACAATCGGGATTCCCGGCCTTTAGTATTGCGAATATATTTGAAGACGAAAAAATCTTAGTTCAGGCCCAATTAGACGCCCAAGAGCTATGCTATAATAACCATTACGAGCCCTTTGTTGCGTCGATCCGCAAAGACATCGACTCAATTTTAGCAAAGGCATCCATATAGGAGGTAGTATGAAATTAGTGGATTGGTTGGCTAACCACAACATTGAGGTTCATAATTTAAAACTTCTTCAGACAGCATTTGTCCATAGTTCGTATGTTCACGAAAGTGGTGAGGATGTTTTAGATAATGAGCGGTTAGAGTTTATTGGAGACGCTATTTTACAAAAATGGAGTGCAGAATTTCTTTTTCATCAACCCCAACAGCTATCAGAAGGGGACATGACCTTGATTCGCTCCCATTTGGTTTCTCAGAAAGCCCTCCATGGTTTTGGCTTAAAGTTGGGCTTAAATCAATTTTTAAAACTGGGAACCGGAGAAGAAAAATCAGGGGGAAGGACCCGTCCCTCCATTGTTGCAGATATGTTTGAAGCGTTTTTGGGTGCGTTATATCTGGATAGTGGGGAACAATCAGTCAACAAAATCTTAATGATGGTCGTCCCCGAAGCCTATCAGCGCTTGGATTTAGAAGATCTCATGGACTATAAAACAAAATTACAAGAATATGTTCAAGCGGATTTTCGCAAAACGGTAACCTATGAAATCGTTGATGTCACGGGACCCGATAATCAACCGGAGTTTGATGCGATTGTCAAAATGGATGGCTTAATATTAGGTAAGGGTTCTGGTCGTTCCAAAAAGAAAGCTCAACAAGCTGCTGCTCGTTCGGCTCTAGAAAAAATGGTTAAATAATGCTGGTTCACGACTTTTTAAAAAAGCTCGATATTCCCCAAAAATACTTGGGGCTATTTCCAAATATCGAAATGGACGAGCTCGTCTATCGACGTCGACAAAAGCGGTTATATTGGACGCTAAAAACGTCGAAAGTTTTGAGCTTTGAATTGTATCAACAACTTCAACAAGCAATTTTAGATCATTTTCACGTGACTTTACATTTGAGTGTCCAACCGGAGAATCCACTCGCCACCCATGTCTTAGTTTCTGATTATTTGTTGTTTTTCTATGATCAATTAGGGGTGCCTAATCGTTTACGTTCGTCTTCTTTGGTTTTAGAAGGGGACCTTTTATCGATTGTGATGTTAACGAAAGAGGATGTCGCAACGATGCGTACGTATCAATTTGATTTACAAGAACGATTGTCTCTTGTTGGCTTTGAATTAATGGTAGATTTTGTTTTGTATCAACAAATGGACAATGAAGAACCAAAAGCAAAAATCACTGTTCAACCAACCAGTGAACTTTATCGTCAAGCGACTGCTAATGGTAATGGACGTTCCCGCCACAGAGGGGAGCCAGTGATGGTTGAATTAAAGCACCTGGTCGAGGATATGAATAATATTAAAACCAAAGGTGAATTATTTAAACTAAATCTGCGCCAGTTAAAAAGCGGTACATATATTGCTAATTTCATGATTCATAGTGGCGATGATGCGATCGAATGTACAAAATTTTATAAAACCGAAGCCGAATGTCCTTTAAAAGAGAATACGTCTTATTTGGTTACGGGTGATTATCAATACAATAGTTACGCTCGAAATCACCAGTTAAAGGCCCGTGAAATAGAGGAAATTGCACCGCTTTTTACGATTGAAGATCGCGATCCAATAAAACGGGTGGAGCTTCATGCGCATTCGAATTTTTCCGAAATGGATGGGGTGAGTTCGATTGAATCCTTAATTCAACAAGCCTATGATTTTGGTCATCCTGGCTTGGCCATCACCGACCACATGGTCGTTCACGCTTTTCCTAAAGCCCAACGTTATGTTGAAAAACTTTTAAAGAAGAATCCCGATAAGCCGTTCAAAATGGTTTATGGTTTAGAAATGAACATGGTTGAAGATCAGCTGGATATAGTCAAGCGTGCACCTGTTGGAAACCTTAACGACCAAGTCTATTGCGTTTTTGACTTGGAAACGACGGGGTTGTCTTGTCGGAGTGATCATATCATTGAATTTGGAGCCGTTAAAATCGCCAATGGTACGGAATTAGATCGGCTTCAAATCTACATTAAACCGCCTGTTTCGATTCCTGCCTCTATTACCCGTTTAACTAAAATAGATGATCAAACGGTTGCCAGGGCACCAGGACTTCAAGAAGCGTTTTTAACGATTAAAAACTTTATCGGTGATAGTGTTTTAGTGGCCCATAATGCGCAGTTTGATATGGGATTTTTAAATCAAGCCGCACGTATTCTTGACCAAGATTTGTTTAACAACCCCGTCATTAATACCCTTGATTTGGCACGGACGATTATTACCGACCGCACTCGTTTTAATTTAGGAACGGTCGCTCGTTACTATAAGATTGCTTACGATCAAGATGTCGCGCACCAAGCAGACTACGATGCGGAAGTTTTGGCTGCGGTTTTTCGAGCGATGTTAAATACCTTGCAGCTTCAAGGGATCACGACCTTTCAACAATTAGTGCGTTTACAAATAGAAACTCCTGCCTTTGATAAATTGTTTAAACACCATGTGGTGGTTTTAGCTAAAAATAAACAGGGCTTAAAACAATTATATGAACTTGTTTCAATCTCCCATAGCGAGACATTAATGTTTAATGCCACCAAGGCGAAAGACCAAGACGAGGTTCAAGCGGAGCCGCGTATTTACCGTTCAAAATTAAATGAACTGCGTGAACATTTGTTAATTGGTTCGGCTTGCTTTAACTCCAAACTTTTTGATGTTGCTCAAACAGGTTCGATCGAAGAGTTGGAAGCCGAAATGGCGTTTTATGATTATATTGAACTCCAGCCGCTGGATAATTACCGACCGCTGCTAGTTATGGAGTCGATATTAAGCGAAGAAGATTTAATGGAGATATTAATTACAATTGTTCAAACCGCTCAAAAATTGAATAAACTGATTGTTGCGACAGGGGACGTTCATTATCAAATGCCCCATCATAAAGTGTTTAGAGAAGTGTATATAAATGCACAAGGTATTGGTGGAGTTCGCCATCCACTCTATTTATTTGATGAGATTAAACGTTCTACCGTTAAATCACCCGATCAACATTTACGACCAACTCAAGAAATGTTGGAAGGTTATCCATACTTAGATCCAGAAATTACCCGGCTCATTGTTTCCGATAATAGTTTAAAGATTTTAGATATGATCGAACCGGTGTATCCGATTCCCGATCAGTTGTTTACCCCGAAAATTGAAGGATCGGACGAGTTATTGATGGAACTTTGTTATGAGCGTGCGTATCAACAATACGGTAAACCTTTACCAGAAATCGTCGAGAAACGTCTCAAACGAGAATTAGATTCTATTATCTCTAATGGGTATGGCATTATTTATTATGCTTCTCATTTGTTAGTTAAAAAGTCGATTGATTCTGGCTATATGGTTGGTTCACGGGGCTCGATTGGGTCGAGTTTAGTTGCTACCATGACCGATATCACGGAAGTAAACCCTTTGCCTCCTCATTATTTTTGTGCGGATTGTCATTTTTCCGATTTTGAGATTGATCCAAGTGTGCGTTCTGGTTACGATTTGGAAAGTCGCAATTGTCCAAAATGTCAACAGCCGATGCAAGGCGATGGTCAAAATATTCCTTTTGAAACCTTCTTAGGCTTTGAAGGGGACAAGGTACCAGATATTGATTTAAACTTCTCTTCACAGTTCCAAGAACATGCTCATGCCCATACGAAAGAGATATTCGGGGAAACAAAAGTTTTACGAGCCGGAACGATTGGCACGGTGGCGGAGAAAACGGCCTTTGGATATGTGTCGGGATATTTTGAAAATGTGCCGACGGCAAAAGGTCATCACGACGCCTATAAAGAGTACTTGGCGCATGGTTGTCAAGGAGTGAAACGGACGACGGGTCAACATCCGGGCGGAATTTTAGTTATTCCGCAGGACATGGATGTGTTTGATTTTACACCGGTCCAATATCCCGCAAATAATCCGAATTCACAATGGATGACGTCGCATTATGAATTCCACGACATTCATGACAATATTTTGAAACTTGATATTCTTGGCCATATTGATCCGACGGCCATGAAGTTTTTAGAGGATATTTCAGGAATTGATGTCCGCACCATTCCCATGAATGACGAACCGACATTATCTTTGTTTACGACAACCAAAGCCTTAAAATTAGACGAACGAAAGTCGCTGGATAAAAACGGTGCAGCGGGTCTACCCGAATTTGGGACTCCCTTTGTACGACGGATGCTCGATATTGCTCAACCAAAGACATTTTCCGACCTTGTCCAGGTCACAGGGCTTGCTCATGGAACCAATGTCTGGGCTAATAATGCTCAAGAATTGATAACCAAAGATGGTCTGAGTTTACAGGATGTGATTGGTTGTCGAGACGATATTATGACTGAAATGATAGCGAAGGGCTTGGATCCGAAACTGTCCTTCCAAATCATGGAAGATGTCCGTAAAGGCCGCAAGTTATCGAGTACCATGATTTCGGAAATGAAAAAACATCAAGTACCGGATTGGTACATTGAATCCTGTGATGTGATTCAATATTTATTCCCGAAAGCCCATGCGGTCGCCTATTGTATGATGGGGTTCCGAGTGGCGTGGTTTAAAGTGCATCACCCACGTGCATACTATGCTCAATACTTTAGTTTACGAGCAGAAGCCTATGAGTTAAATACGATGCTAAAAGGAGTTGATGCGATGATTCATCGCATTGAAGACATTAGTTCTCGACTCAATCTCTATAACGAGCATCGAGCGACGACTAAGGAACGCAATATCTTGGCGACCTTAGAAGTGGCGGTCGAAATGTATTTAAGAGGTTATTACTTCTCAAACTTTGACGTAAGAACGGCTCCTGCCACACAGTTTAGCTTGGATCCAGAAGATGAGAAGGCCTTATTGATTCCGTTTAATGCGATTGATGGTCTAGGCTCTGGGGTAGCTTTAAGTATTGTTGAAGCTCGTGAGCAACATGAGTTTATTTCGATTGAAGATATTGCTTCGCGCTCTCAAATTACCCAAACTTCTTTGGAAGCGATTCGCGCCTTGGGGGGATTAACAGGTCTTCAAGAAAGTAATCAAATTAGTTTGTTTTAAAGTCCATAACACGTTGATTTACGTGATTCAGGGGATTTGTCTATATGACAGAACGAGTAATCAAGGCGGTTGTTTTCGCCGAGATTTATGCTATAATAGACGTAATAACACAGCAAGGAGTGGTTTAGGCCACTCCTTGTCTTATGATTTGAAGGGAGACAGTGTGGTCAATTTAGAAGAAATCAAAGCAGTTATTAGCAAAGTTTTAGAAACATATGGGATGACCTTGACAAAGGTCCGATGGATAAATCAAGCAGAACCAATCTTAGAAGTGAGCATCATGAACGAGAACTATGCCTTCGATTTAGATATGGCAGAATTGGTTACCGAACCCATCAGCAACGCCTTGGATGAATCCAATTTAATTGAACGAGCCTATATGCTCGATATTGGTTCTCCTGGAGCGGAGCGTGAAATCGTTGGTGATGACGATTTACGTCATCAAATTGATCAGTACGTATTTGTAAAATTGAAACAACCTAAAGCTGGATTTGATCAATATGAAGGCTACTTAAGAGAAGTTTCGAGCGAAGACATCCGTATCGAGTATCGAGAAAAAACACGCGTTAAATACGCCCAAATTGACCTAGAGAATATCGCCATGATTCGTTTGGCGGTTAAATTTTAAACATTGAGGAGTTTATATGAAATTTGAAGCATTCGTGACCGCTTTACAAGGTATTGAAGAGAACCGGAATATTTCCCAAGAAATTATTTTGGAATCACTTGAAGATGCCTTAATAAAAGCATTTAGAAAACAAGTTGAAATCCCCGATGCGCTTGCCCGGGTGGACATTAATCCGGCCACGGGGGAGATGCACCTATACCAATTATTTGAAGTCAAAGCCAAGGAAGATGTTGAAGACGATGTCTTAGAAGTTGAACTTGAAGAAGCTCAATCTGTGGATCCGAACCTTCAAATTGGTGATTTCATGGAAATTGAACATAGTATTCAAGATTTGGGACGAGCAGCTGCACAACTTGCCAAACAAGTTTTGAAACAAAAAGTTCGAGAAGCGGAAAAGAAAGCCGTCTATGACGAATATATTGATAAGCTCGATGAGATGATTATTGGTGAAATTGAATCGGTGGAACATAACTTTATCTTAGTTAATATTGGAAAAGCCATTGCCTTGATGCCCCGCGCTCAGCAAATTCCTAATGAAATCTATCATGAAGGTCAACGCTTACGAGTAGTGATTGTAGAAGTTGTTAAAGATACCAAAGGTGCCCAAGTTATTGTTTCACGCTCAGATGCCAAACTGGTTCGTCGCCTTTTTGAAAAGGAAGTACCAGAAATTTATGATGGTTTAGTTGAGATTAAAGCGATTGCCCGGGAAGCTGGAGAGCGAACCAAAATGGCGGTCCTGTCTCATTCCGAACAAGTCGATGCGATTGGCGCCTGTATCGGTCCTCGCGGATCGCGTGTTCAGGTTGTCATTGAAGAATTACGTGGCGAGAAAATCGATATCTTTGAATGGTCACCAAATATGATTGAATTAATTAAAAATGCGTTATCTCCGGCTCAAGTCATTGCGGTTTTCCCGCAGTTAGAAGGACGGGGATTAACAGTTATTGTAGACGATTCTCAATTATCTTTAGCGATTGGTCGTAAGGGTAAAAATGCCCGCTTAGCGGTCCGTTTAACCGGTCAGAAGATCGATATAATATCTCAATCCGAAGCCATCGAAGCCGAGATTGATTATATGCAATTGATGGAAGACTATCAAATTCAGTTACAAGAAGAATTTGAAGCCAAGCAAGCGGCCCAAGAAGCGAAACGTTTAGCGCAGTTACAAGAAGAATATGAACGACTACAAGCGTCTGAAACCGAAACGACCGAAGATATCTTAGATAAAGATGAATTAGATATCGATGAGTATGAAGATGACTTTAGCGAAGCCTTTACAGAAGATCACGAAGAGGACGTTGAACCGCGAGTTGAAAAAGGCGAAGCAGAAGAACTCGACATTGACCAAGCCCAAGATGAAGAAGTTGAAACGGAATCTATAGTAGAAGAAGCGCTTGAAGTTGAAGAACTTCAAGATGAGTTGGTGGAACCGGAAACGGTAGAAACGGTTGAAGATCAACCACAACCGGTTGTTGCCCCACCGAAACGCAGCATTAAAGAACGACAAGAGTATGTATCCAAGTACGAAAAGTTTGCTGAAGGTGGAACCACTGCCCAAGAAAGTGCATCCCGTCGCCGTCGTCAAAAAGACGATGAAGGCAAACGCATAAACACCGCCGAGCTTTTGAAAGAGCTCGAATACGAGATTAAGCCAGAATATACCCCTGAAGAACTTGCTGAAATCGAAGCTATGAATGAAGCTGATGAATGGTACGACCAAGAAATTGATTTTGATGCCTTCGATGAATACTACGACGAGGAATAATGACTAAAAAAATTCCAATGAGAACATGTGTCGCGACAGGGGAGCGCTTGGCAAAAAAAGACTTAATACGCGTGGTACGCACACCAGATAAAAAAGTGAAGGTTGATTTAACCGGTAAAGCTAATGGACGGGGCGCTTATCTCAAGAAGAATTTAGAAGCTCTAACGATTGCCCAAAAAAAAGGGAGTCTAAAACGCGCCCTAAACGTAGAAATAGAACAGGAAGTCTACGATGAACTTGCGAAAGTCATCAATGGTTGATCATACTTTATCTAATCTTGGATTAGCTTTCCGAGCGGGAGCTATTGTCACGGGTGATCAACTCTTAAAAGCTTTGAAGCAAAATCAAGTGTGCTATCTATTTATTGCTCACGATGCCTCAGAAAAAACCAAAATCCGATTTATGAAATCGGCAACGTCTAAGCAGATAGCGGTGAATCTCGAGTATTCGTTTACCGAACTGTCACAAGCAATCGGTAAAAAACAACGAAAAGTCCTCGGGTTGACCGACACACGCTTTTTAAAAACATTAAGAAAAAAGGAGGAACAGGATGTCACAAAAGAGAAGAAATAGAAGACGTAAATCCAATAATCGACGTTCCAGCGGTAAGCCCGCATTTAAACCGCGGGCTGAAGTTGTAAAAGAGATTACTTATCAAGAGGGGATTACGGTCAGTGATCTGGCCTCTAAACTGAATAAAAACGCATCAGATATTATTCGTTTATTGTTTATGATGGGCAATATGGTGACCATCAACGATCATTTGTCCGATGAATTAGTTGAATTAATTGCTTTGGAATATGAGGTGGAAGCCACCAAAGAAGAAGTAATTGATGAAGATGCCTTAGAAGATTTAGTTGAAGATGATCCAGCCACACTTAAAGATCGTCCACCAGTGGTGACGATTATGGGTCACGTTGACCATGGTAAGACCACGCTGCTCGACTCAATTCGTAAAACCGAAGTCACGGCAGGGGAGTTTGGGGGTATTACCCAGCATATCGGAGCATACCAAATTAAAGTGGACGGTCGACCAATTACCTTTTTAGATACCCCAGGCCACGAAGCATTTACAGCGATGCGGGCTCGAGGGGCACAAATTACCGATATTGTTATCATTGTGGTCGCTGCTGATGATGGGGTCATGCCTCAAACCAAAGAAGCCATTGACCACGCCAAAGCAGCCAATGTACCCATTATTGTGGCTGTGAACAAAATTGATAAACCCACCGCGAATCCGGATCGTGTCATGAACGAATTGGCGGAAATGGATATTTTATCGGAAGCCTATGGTGGTGATGTACCGTTTATTGAAGTTTCGGCCTTACAAGGTTTAGGTATTGATGACTTGTTAGAAACAATCATCTTAATGTCTGATTTAATGGAACTTAAAGCCAATCCGGACCGTAATGCTTTTGGAAGCGTCATTGAAGCCCGATTGGATCGTGGTTTAGGACCTGTAGCAACCATTTTGGTTCAAAAAGGTACGTTAAAATTATCCGATCCTTTAGTTATTGGTCATACCTTTGCTCGGGTCCGTCGCATGGTTGACGACCGCGGTCGGGATTTGAAAGAAGCAGGTCCATCGATGCCGGTTAAGATCATCGGTTTATCCGATGTTCCTGAAGCTGGGGATTTATTTAGAGTCTTTGATGAAGAAAAACGAGCACGTGCCATTGCGGAGAAACGTCTTCAAGCGAAAATCGAAGCCGAACGTAAGCGTTCTTCGGCACTTTCTTTAGAAGATTTATCCCAACGGATTAAGGAAGAAGGTTTCCAAGACATTCCCATTATTATTAAATCCGATGTTCAAGGTTCGGCTGAAGCCGTAAAAGACGCTTTAGAACGTATTGATGTGGAATCAATTCGTGTTAACGTCATACGTGCGACTGCTGGAGCGATATCCGAATCGGATGTTATGTTAGCCAGTGCCTCTAATGCCCTTATTTATGGCTTTAACGTTCGTCCTAATGCCCAAGTTCGTAATAAAGCCCAAGACGAAGGCGTGACCATCCGACTTCACAATATTATTTATAAAGTAGTTGAAGAAATGGAAGCAGCCATGAAGGGGATGTTAGCACCTGTGTTTGAAGAAGTTATTTGGGGTCAAGCCGAAGTTCGCGAAATCTTTAAAGTATCTCGAATTGGGACGATTGCGGGTTCCTATGTGACCGATGGTAAAATTATTCGTGATTCCAAAGTTCGTTTAATTCGAGATGGTATTGTTGTTTATGATGGAAAATTAGGTTCCTTGCGTCGATTTGATAAAGATGTGAAGGAAGTTAGTTCGGGTTATGAATGTGGAATTACCATTGAAAACTTTAACGACATCAAAGAACGCGACTTAATTGAATCCTATGGAGATCAGGAGGTGCCAGTTGAATGAGTGTCAAGAAAGATCGTTTAGAAGGGTTAATTCGTAAAGAACTATCAAACATTTTACAGTTTGAGGTCAAGAAAACATCCATTGGTTTTACAACCATTACGGATGTTGAACTAACGCGAGACTACAGCTACGCAACGATTTATGTAAGTTTTTTAGAAACAAGCGATGTCAGTTCCAAAGATCGCTTAGCCGAACTTGAAAAAGTTAAAGGCGTGATTCGCTCAAAACTAGCAGCTAAACTAAAAACTCGAAAAACGCCTGAATTAATTTTCAAACTTGATCGAAGCTTCGATCAGGGAGCGCGTATTGATGAAGTTTTAGCTCAAATTAGTGAAAAAGAAGAAGAAACTGAAGAATAAATAGAAGAGACGATGCCATTTGGTTTCGTCTCTTTTTGAATCTATAAGTATTTCGCAATAAATTGCTGAGCTTGAATGGTTTCTGGTTTTGAAAAAAACTGATCTGCGGGACTGTCTTCAATTATTCGACCGTCCATCATAAAGAGGATGCGATCACTCACTGCTTTCGCAAAACGCATTTCATGAGTAACAATAACTAAGTTAAGGTGTTGTGTTTGACTCAACTCTTTAATAACCTCCAGCACTTCATCAACCATTTGGGGATCTAGGGCGGAAGTGGGCTCATCTAAGAGTAAGACTTCCGGGTCCATACACAGCGAGCGAGCAATGGCGACTCGTTGTTTTTGTCCGCCAGAAAGCAGGGTAACCGATTGTTGGGCGTAGGCCTTCATTCCGACTTTTTCCAACATTTGTAAAGAAATGGCTTCGGCTTCTTCTTTTGTTCGTTTTAAAACTTTAATTTGAGCAATATTACAATTTTGAATGACGGTCATATGATTGAAGAGGTTGAAAGACTGAAAGATCATCCCCACTTTTGATCGGTAGTAATTTTGATCAAAGGCGTCGTCATGAATGTTTTGACCTTTATATAAAATAGTTCCACTTTGATGGTCTTCCAAAAGATTTAAGGTGCGAAGCAACGTTGACTTACCAGATCCGGAAGGGCCGATGATGGCCGTAATTTCACCTTCATTAATGACAAGGTCGAGCTTGTGTAAGACTTGATGTTGGTCGTATCGTTTCGTTAATTTTTGAATTTCAAATAGGTTCATACTAAAATCTCCGCCGTAGTTTGAGAAGCGATGACTTGACGTTTAAGATTCAAACGTTTCTCAACGCGTCTTAAGAAAAAGGAAACTGTTGAGGTTAAGATGAAGTAAATCAATAAATTAATAAACATCATATCAGTATAAGCAAAGGTGCTCCCAGCAATACTCATGGATTGATAAAATAAATCCGTGACCGAAATAACATTCAAAATACTCGTATCTTTAATATTGACAATGAACTCATTACCAATCGCTGGGTAAGCGTTACGAATAGCCTGGGGCAAAATGATGAAACGAAACGTTTCTTTGGGAGTCATACCCAAAGCTAAAGAAGCTTCCTTTTGGCCTTCATCTACGGCTTGAATACCCGCTCGTAATACTTCAGCCATATAGGCAGAAGTGTTTAAAGAAACGATGATCAATCCAGCTACAAAGGCAGACCAGTGCAGGACGGGTTTCAAACCGTAATAGAGAAAAACCGCTTGAGCAATCATCGGCGTTCCTCGAACAAATTCAATATAAAACGAGACCAGCGCTTTGATCAAACGCATGGGCCACTGTAGCCACTTTGGATAAATCGATACCTCTAGAGAACGGATTTGACTAAGAAAGAAGCCAATGAACAATCCAGCTAGGGTGGCGGTTAAGGAGATCATGAGCGTGGTTTGGATGCCCCGCCAAAGCATTGGCCAATAACGTTGTAAGAGGTTGAAAACCTTTATAAAATCAACCATGACTATTCACCGGAGGGTTGATTTTCCATGGCTTGGTTCATGAGGGATTCCCGCTTTTCTTGATCTAGTTGTTCCAAAATTTCATTTACCTTTGTTAATAGTTCCGTGTTATCTTTGTTGACCGCTATTGAGACAGCGGTTGTAATATTTTCATCTTGAACAAAACCCGAACCTTCCTCAAACTCAACCATCACTAACTCCGGATTGGTCGCAATAACCGCTTGAGCTACAGGTTTTTCAACCACCGTTCCATCGACTGCTAATTGTTTAATAGCATTTACGATAATTGGAACCGTGGCTAAAGCAGGTTCATGGATAACCTTTGGAATTTGATCAATAACAAGGTCGTAATTGGTGGCCATTTGACCAACAAATTTTGTTCCGGATAGATCTTCCAAGGAAGTCGCTTGAGCAAGCGGCGAGCTCGCCAAGGTTAAGACCACGTAATCGGAGTAGTAATAAGGCTCGGTAAAGCTAACTTCTAAGCGACGGTCTTCGGTGTCCGTCATACCAGCGATAATTAAATCGATCGAATTGGATTGAATTGCGGGAATTAAACCTTCCCATTGAGTAGGAACAATCTCAAGGCTTAAATTTAGTTGATCAGCAATTTCTTGAGCGATGAGCACGTCATATCCTCCACAATAGGATTGAGTCGATTCAACAAAGATTGCATCGTCGCTTTCTTCTTGTTGCATCCAATTAAACGGAGCATAATTACACTCCATACCGACACTTAGTACAGATGTAGTGGTCGGTGCACTGCTACAGCTGACTAACCAAAGACTGGTTAACAGTAATACGATCATTTTTTTCATGATGTCCTCTTTTCTAATAAAAAAGACCATTTGCACTAAATGATCTGACTTGGTTTAACATTTAGCACCTCTTCACAGGAAGGAGTGTTGTAAGTATTTCCTACAACCCCATAGGTTCGTGTACCCACGAAACTATTCGGCGATGATTGCCTTTCCCGTAGTTCGTTGCCTGTCGGCTCCCTACGGTACTTTTCTGCACCGCTACCTCTATTTATCTTTTTTACAACCTGTATTATAGACATATAATTAGCAATGTCAAGTTTAGCTCCTTCAGGGGTTATCGAGTTGTTAGAAAGAAAAGGATGAGGATCGAACGGTCGCTTAGCCACTTTCGATAGATATCTTTATCATGATTATTAATGCTATAATAATCACGGAGGAAATGATGGATCTATTACTCGCAATCAATAAACCAGCAAATGTAACCTCACACGATGTTACCCAAAAAATTAAACGAAAATTACGAGTCAAGGTTGGCCATATGGGAACATTAGATCCCCAAGCAGAAGGACTCTTAATTTTATTAACAGGACGTAAAACAAAATTTTTGCCGTATCTTCAAGCAAGCCCGAAGGTTTATGAAGGTCGGCTTTTATTAGGCACTAAAACCGATACAGGAGACATCTGGGGTGAGATCATTGAAGAACAGTCGGTCGAATCATTTTCAGTGTCTTCGATACAAACGGTTCTCCAAAGTTTTATTGGTCCGCAAAAACAACGAGTGCCCATGGTTTCAGCAAAAAAGGTAGCAGGCAGGAAATTATATGAATATCATCGCCAAAAGCTTGATATTGACACACAATACCACGAGATTGAGATTTACGAGCTGAACTATTTAGGATATGATAAAGACCGCCAAGAAATTGCTTTTCTAGCTAAAGTCAGTACGGGCACGTATATTCGCACCCTATGCGAAGACATTGGCGAGCGGCTAGGTACGGTTGCTACGATGAGCCATTTAGTGCGTACAGGCATTGGGCCGTATCAATTGAAGCAAGCTGGACGACCCGAAGAGGTCCTAGAAAATATACAATCGTATGTGTTAGATGAAAAAATAGCGTTAACACATTATAAGATGATTACATTAAACGATATAACACCTGTTTATCATGGCAAGCCCTTAGCCTTAAATGAAGACGTCTCTCCGGTTTTAATCCTTTCTAAGGATGAAATCGTCGCGGTGTATAAGAAAGGAAAAGATGGTTTGTATTACAATGAAAGAGGACTATGGTAATGATTATTAAACAATTAAACATAAAGGACATCCAACGCGAAACGCAGCCACTCTCCGTTTGTTTAGGCTATTTTGACGGGTTGCATTTGGGACATCAACGGTTGGTTCAACAAGCAATCAGCGTAGCTAAAGAGAAAGGCTATCGATCGGGTTTAATCACCTTTAAACAAGATCCTTTAACGGTTCTAAAGCCATCTCTTAAGAAGCAACAATTGACCACCAATGAAGACCGCCAACAACTTGGACAAGCTCTCGGTTTAGCTTATTGGTATGAATTGGATTTTACTTTAGAAGTATCACAGACTAGTCCTGAAGAATTTATCGAAAAGATAATTGTTGACTTAGGGGTAAAACATGTGGTTGTTGGCTTTGATTATCGTTTTGGTTTTAAAGGGGCAGGGACTCCAGAAAGATTAAAGGCATTAAGTGCAAAACGCTACACGGTGGATGTCATCGAACCAGTACAATATTTAAATGAAAAGATTTCTTCAACACGAATTATTGATCTCGTTGAAAAGGGGATGGTTGAAGATTTACCAAATTTATTAGGTCGTTACTATCACCTTCAGGGTAAAGTTGGCCACGGTCGCCGTCATGGTCACAAATTAGGTTTTCCAACAGCAAACCTCCTTATCAATCCTTCCTATGTTATCCCTAAAAATGGGGTCTATATCGGAGCGGTAGAGGTCGATAAACAATGGTATCCGGCCATGATCTCGATAGGACATAATCCAACCGTTGATCGTAATTTACCACTAACGATTGAAGCCCATCTGTTGGATCAAAAAATGGATCTCTATGATCGGGAAGTTAAAATTTACTTCCGAAAATATCTCCGCGAACAAATTGCTTTTGCCAGTATGGACTTGTTAAAAGAAAAGTTAGCCCAAGATTACGAAGAAACTAAGGAATATTTTTCCAAAAACCCTATCTAGTAAAACTTTAGTAAACATATAAAAAATATTTGAAAACTCCGCATTTAGGAGTTTTTTTATGTTCTAAATTCAGCTCCATAATAGGTTTATTTTCCATCAAATCAATAATATATAATTTATAATCATTAAAATAAGGGTCTAAATATGGAAAAAATGATCAGAAAAGTAATTCGTTGAAATTGTTTGAAACTAAATTTCACGTTGTGGTAAACTCATAAATGCCCAATCTTATGGGAAAAGTAGTGCTATTTGGCTACAATCGACATGATTTATTAATGCGACCGTAAATGGATTATGATATAATTCAACAAGGTGGTGATAGTATGGCAAATGAATATGTTATCTCGAAAAGAGATGAAAAATTAGGAACAGTTCAGTTATCTAAATCGGTTTTTGAATCCATCATTCGAATTACCTTAGAAGAAATGGAAGGCGTCTTTATTGTAGATACTTCCTGGAAGAGTGGTGTGGTTCCCGTGGTCCACAAAGATAATGATTTGAGCGTCATGGTTGATGTAAAACTCCGCTATGGATTGAGCGCTCAACGAGTTTCAATGAACATTCAAGAGAAAGTGGTTAATGTAATCAAACAGACCACCGATGTCGTTATTAAAAATGTCGACGTCAAAATTAGTGGATTCGTTTTTGAATAGTAGTGTAAAGAAAGCCGAGATGGCTTTTTTACATAGGAGTATGGTAAAATTATACCTACAGGAGAGGATATGGAAGCACAAAAAAACCGACATCAGGAACGCGAAAACGCCATGATTTTTCTTTATCAAGCATTATTAACTGCGCCTTTAAATTCAGCCAAAACTTTGGATTTTGAGGAAGTTTCAACCTCGCAGTTTTATCCTGCTATAAAATACGCCCTAGATAACCAAACCGATTTGATCGAGCTTATTCAAGATGAACTATTGGAATGGTCTTTTGAACGTTTAGGTTATGTCGAGCAAGCGATTTTACTATTAGCTTGTGGTGAAGCGGTCGTCGAATCGACGCCGAAGGGTATTTTAATTAACGAAGCCGTCGAAATGGCGAAACGCTTTTCCGATGAAGATAGTTATAAACTTATTAATGCAACGCTTGACCGGGTATTGAATATATGAATCTCTCTGTATCTGAATTAGTTCGCTCCATCAAATCGGTTTTAGATAGCCAACCTCATTTACAACGGGTAAAGGTCGTTGGTGAATTGTCGAATTTAACAAAACATCGCAGTGGGCATTGGTACTTTTCACTCAAGGACGATAAAGCACGGATTAACTGCGTGATGTTTGCTTCCTATAATCAGTTGGTTTCTTTTGTTCCTAAAGAGGGGCAACAAGTGGTCGTTTCGGCGTTAACAACGGTATATGTTGGTTCTGGTCAATTACAACTTGTGTGTTTTACGATGGCATTAGATGGAGAAGGCGCCCTATACCAACAGTATTTAGAATTGCGGGATAAATTACATAAAGAAGGTTTGTTTTCACCACAGTTTAAACAATCCATTCCAAACTATCCCCAGCGTATTGGTGTGATTGCTGGGCACCAATCGGCCGCATTGGCAGACGTGCTAAAAACCTTAGAAAGCCGTTGGCCTCTCGCAACCGTTGTTGTTTATGAATCCTTGGTTCAAGGGCCAAAAGCAAGCGAACAATTATTGGCCCAGCTACAATTAGCTGATCAAGCGCAATTAGATGTGATCTTATTGGTTCGTGGCGGTGGTTCGCTGGAAGATTTATGGGCCTTCAATAACGAGGCGTTAGCGCGAGGTATCTTTGCGGCAAAGACACCCATAATTACTGGGGTCGGTCATGAAGTCGATGTGACTTTAGTTGATTATGTTGCGGATTTAAGAGCCTTAACACCAACGGCTGCGGCGCAATTAGCTACGCCTGATTATCGAGAGGTTCAAGGTCAAATTGCTCAATATGTCCGCCAAATGAACATGAAGCTGCAAGCGAAGTTAAAAAGCCAACAAGCACAGCTTCAACAGATTCAAAGTCATCGCTATTTCCAAATGCCGGACTTATTGGTTCACCAAGAACGCCTTCAACTGAAACAAATGGATCAGCAACTGTATCGGTTTTTGCGTTCATTTGATCAAATTCAAGAACAACTTCAGCAATCAATTGGCTTTATGAAACAACAGCTCTTATTACGGTTAAAGGACGAACATAATTCGCTCGTGTCTTTGAAAAACAAACTGAAACAACAAATAGATGGGGCCTATACGACAAGGGAAAACCACCTTCAATTATTGTTATCCCAGTTAGATGGCCAAAGTCCATTGAAAGCAATGACGAAAGGATTTGTTCTATCCCATCAAGAAAATCGAAAAATCACAAGCATTACGCAAATTAATGTCAACCAACCCTTATCCATCGAATATATTGATGGACAAGTTCAAACACAAATTGTTTCATTAGAAAAGGGGAATACCTATGGAAAAACTAAACTTTGATGAGGCGATAAAACGACTTCAAGAGATTGTCAAACAGCTAGATAATGAGGATCTGTCTTTGGATAAAAGCATTGCTTTATTTGAAGAAGGTTTAAAATTATCAACCTATTGTAACGCACAATTAAAGTCTTATGAACAAAAAATTGATGCGATTACCAATCAATACGAGCAGGGTGAAGTAGAAAATGAAGCATGAATTTGAAGAACAATTAGAAGAGCTCATCGGTAGTTATAGTTCATCCAAAGTTCTGGATGCTGCGGCTTATTCTTTATTGGGTGATGGCAAGCGGGTACGTCCTTTGTTGTTATTTAATCTTATTTCCGATTATGGAGAAGACCCTTATATTGGTATGGATGCTGCCTTAGCCTTAGAAATGATTCAAACCTATTCGCTCATTCACGACGATTTGCCAGCGATGGACGATGACGATTTTCGTCGTGGAGCACCATCTAACCATATTGTTTATGGAGAAGGCCATGCTATTTTAGCTGGTGATGCGTTGTTAACCGCTGCCTTTGATGTCTTATCTAGTGCGAATTATAGCGATCGTCACAAGGTTGAATTAATCCAGTTGTTTGCGCAAAGAGCCGGGCTGGAAGGTATGATTTTGGGCCAAGATTTGGATTTAAAATATGAAGAAAAACGGCCTAAAGATTTAGAAGAACTTTTCTTAATGTACGATAAAAAAACAGGGAGCTTGTTAGCAACCGCGCTAGAGTCGGGAGCGATTTTAGTGAATCGTTCGGCCGATCGAGAAACCTTGAAAATGGTGGGTTATAAATGTGGTCGAGCTTTTCAGATTCAAGACGATATCTTCGATGTCATTAAAACACAGGAAGAACTAGGTAAAACAGTGGGCTCTGATGAAGCAAATAAGAAAGTAACCTCCTTATCTTATCTAAGTATCGAAGACGCAACTGAACTTGTTGCAAAGTTGTATGCGGAAGTTCGTGAAAGTTTATCAAGTTTAAAATTAGTTAATAACAAAGTGTATGAGATGATTGAATATCTCATGAGTCGCAAGAGCTAAAATGGTTAAACATCTATTAGAAATTACGGATCCCCAATTTATTAAATCCTTAACGAATGCTCAATGTCGCTCCTTAGCGAAAGACATTCGTGAGTTTTTAATAACGTCTGTTTCCCAAACAGGTGGCCATTTATCAAGCAATTTAGGAACTGTTGAGTTAACGATTGCTTTACACAAGGTTTTTAATTCGCCACATGACAAATTGATTTTTGATGTGGGTCATCAAGCTTATACCCATAAAATATTAACTGGTCGGGCCAAAGATTTTAGCACCCTGCGTCAATTTCAAGGTCTTTCTGGATTCCAAAAACGAATAGAAAGTGAACACGATGTTTTCGAAGCGGGACATGCTGGAACCTCCTTGTCTGCGGCTTATGGCATGGCCGTCGCCCGCGATTTAGAGGCCAAAGAGCACCATATCGTAGCGGTAATTGGCGATGGAGCGATGACTAATGGCATGGCTTATGAAGCCTTAAATCATATCGGAGATTCCCGCCATAAGGTTATTATTGTCCTAAATGATAATTCGATGTCTATTTCAAAAAATGTCGGCTATTTGTCGCAACGCTTTAATACGATGCGGGTAGGAAAGCCGTATAATGCGTTTAAACTTGATTTAAATGAATTTTTAGCGAAAGGCGGGAAATGGTTAGAACCGGTTCAAAAAAGTTTAATTGCAATCCGTAATCAAGTGCGTAAAAACGTTGTTGACGAAACAATATTTAGTGAATTTGGTTTGCAGTATGTGGGACCATTCAATGGCCACCATATCGCGGATATGGTCCGGGCGTTTGAATATGCTAAAAACTATGATGGAGGACCCATAGTTATCCATTTAAAAACTCAAAAAGGAAAAGGTTATCATTTATCCGAGCGCGATATAGATGGTAGTTGGCATGGCGTCTCGAAGTTTGATATTGACTCTGGGGAACCGTTAGAACAAGTGTGTGAATCGCGTAAATCGTACTCAACCATTGTTTCAGAATCCTTGATTCGACTAGCCAAAGATGATGAAGATATTGTGGTTATTACCCCAGCAATGAAGAAGGGTTCTTCTCTTGATCGGTTTTTTGATACCTTCCCCAAGAGGGCAATTGATACGGGTATTACCGAAGGGCATGCCGCAACCTTTGCTTCAGGGCTAGCTTTAAGTGGTAAAAAACCATTTTTATCAATTTATTCCACTTTTTTACAACGAGCTTATGACCAAATCAATCACGACATTACGCGGATGAATTTACCGGTCGTTATTGGGGTTGATCGGGCTGGTTTAGTTGGAGAAGATGGCGATACCCATCATGGGGTTTTTGATATTGGCATTTTAAAACCTTTGCCTAATCTAGTTATTGCTCAAGCAAAAAATGGGACGGAGTTACAGCACTTACTTTATACCGCATTCCAACACGATGGGCCGTTTGCGCTTCGTTATCCGCGTGGAGTGAGTGAATATTACCCGGTGCCTTCTTTTGAGAACATTGAGATCGGTTCTTGGGAGATTTTAAAAGTTCAATCGAATCCACAGCTGATTGTCCTTACCTATGGTCAGGAAGTTCAACAAGTGGTTGACTATGCTAAAGAGCGAGAACTTCCGTTGTGGGTTGTTAATATGCGTTTTATCAAGCCATTAGATCAACATGTCTTGAATGAAATTTTACATTTAGATGTACCTATATTACTTTATGAGACTGATATTCAAGTTGGTGGCGTTGGGGATAGCATTTGTTGTCACATGAATGATATCGACGTGCATCATAAATTACATCGCGTGGGGCTTCATGATCATTATGTAGAACATGGATCGATGGAGAAACTACGTCAACAGGAACAGATCGACCTCGCCGCCGTGGCCAAAAAAATCGACGAACTTTTAGTTAAGTAGTTAGGAGGGAAGGCTATTTTAAAACAATTATCTATTTCAAATTACATTTTAATTAATCAATTTGAATTAACGTTCCAGGATCGTGAAATGACGGTTTTTATTGGTGAAACTGGGGCTGGGAAATCGATTTTTATTGAAGCTCTTTCGCTTTTGGCTGGCGCCAGATCTTCGACAGATGTGATTGGTGCTTATGGCGATTTTGTTCAAATAGAGGGTCTATTTGAATTTGCTAAAAATAGCCGCGCCCATCAGATCTTGTTAGAAAACGAGTATCTAGACGATCAGTCCTGGTTATTTTCGCGTACGTTAACAAAAGCTGGACGCTCCATCTACCGGATCAATGGTCAAGTGACCACCTTACAAATGGTTCGTGATGTTTTAGCAGAAGAAATTGACATTCATTCCCAATTTGACTCACAACAATTGCTACAGACGGCGCATCAGTTATCTTTGTTAGACCATTTTGGATCTCACCAAGAGCTTCGAGCCCAAGTCGGGAAAAGCTATCAAGAATTAACTAAAATACGCAAAGAATACAAGGCTTTTCTTGATCAACAACTTAGTGAAACACAATTGGAGTTTCTGCGTTTCCAATTAGATGAACTAAATCAATTCAATCCTTCCGTTGAAGAAGAACAACAACTAAATCAACAAGTAAAATCGTTAACAGAGATTTATAATGCTCAAAAATCATTATTAACCGCCAGTCAACAATTAGAGACCTTAGACATTGGTTTGTTGTATGATGCGATTGGTCAATTGGAATCTTTAAAAAGTGAATCCAACGAAATTACGACCATTATTGAGATTTTAAAAGACAGTTATTTTAGCTTAGAAGAGGCCACTACACAGTTAAATCAACTTTTAAAACAAGATATTGAAGAAGATAATTTAGATCAGCTCCAAGCCCGATTGTACGAATATAGCCGGATGAAACGAAAATATCGAGTCGATACAGAGGGTTTATGTCAACTCCAGACGACGATTCAGCATCAACTTTCGCAATTGGATGATCGACAATTTACAATAAATGAATTTGAAAAGAAACGAAAGCTCGCTCAAGATAACTACAATGAACTGGCGAGTAAACTCAGTGTTCAACGCCAACAAACGGCCAAGCGCTTAAGTGCAGCTCTAATTCCTCATTTACAAGATCTTAAATTAGAAAAAGCGCAATTTGAAGTGCGTTTTGAAACAGTTGAAAGCGAAACAGGCATCGATGCGATCGAATTCTTTGTGCGGATGAATCCTGGTCAAAAATTTACTTCTCTAGCAAAAACGGCTTCTGGAGGTGAATTGAGTCGCTTAATGTTGGCTTTGAAAACCGTTTTTAATGAAAGTCATGCTATTTCAACCTTAATTTTTGATGAAATCGATAGTGGCGTGAGTGGTGAAGTTGCCTTACAAATGGGCTTAAAAATGCGTCAACTGGCAGCTCATTCACAAATTATTGTGGTTTCACATTTGCCGGCTGTGGCTGCAACGAGCGATCGTTTATATTTGATTTCTAAATCAAGCGATGACCAACAAACAGAAGTTACTATTGAGCAATTGAATTCGACCGAAAAGATTGAACAAATCGCCTTAATGGCCTTTGCTTCTACTCAACCGACAGCCATAAAAGCAGCTAGCGAACTAATTGACGATGTGGTGCGAGGACGCCATGGCTAAAGTTATTTTTCATATTGATTTGAATGCTTTTTTTGCGACCTGTGAACAGTTGCGTAATCCCGATCTTTTTGGTAAACCAATTGCGGTGTGCACGGATTCGCGTGGGTCTGTGGTCACGACAGCTTCTTATGAGGCGCGTGCTTTTGGGGTTCATTCGGCACTACCTTTAGCAATTGCCAAACAAAAATGTCCTCAATTGATTACGGTGGACGCTGATTTTCGTCTTTATCATAGAAAATCTATGGAGTTCATGGAATTTTTAAAAGGTTTTTCGACGATTATTGAGCCCGCTAGTATTGATGAAGCGTATCTAGATGTGACACAAATTATTAAAAAATATGAAAAACCGCTCCAATTGGCGATTGATATTCAACAACAATTAAAACAGAAGACGGGTTTAAGGTGTTCGATAGGGATTGGTCCTAATAAGTTTTTAGCTAAAATGGCCTCCGATTTACGGAAACCGGAAGGGATCTTTGTGCTTCGTAAGAGAGAAGTTCAACGAAAACTTTGGCCATTGGATATCGGTAAGATGCATGGAATTGGTCGTGTTAGTTCTCAAAAACTACGAGAAATCAATATTATAACCATTGGTGACTTAGCTATGGCACCATTAGAGCACTTGGTTCCGGTTTTAAAAAATCAAGCGTATTATTTCCAACAACTTGCCTGGGGTGTTGATGATAGTGTTCTCGAAACCGACCATCAAGTCAAATCTATTTCGGCTTCCAACTCGCTGTATGATCCTTTATTTGAATATGAAGAAATAAGTCAAATGTTGAAGACACAAGCTACGGATATCGCCCGAAAATTAAATCAAGATCAACTAGGGGCACTTCAACTAAGTTTGACTGTGCGTAACGATGTTTATCAACAATATTCCAAAAGTATCAGCATTAAATCGCCCATAACGGACGCACAAGATATGTATCAACAAGCTTTACTTCTCTATGATCAGTTTGAAGTTGAGGGTGGCATTAAATATTGTGGCTTGTTTGTCAACCGCTTTGAATCCGTCGAGGATGATATTTTTACCTTATTTAATCAGCAACAAAATATTTCAAGTCAAGAAATTATCCAAAAAGTGAATGATTTGTTTGATGGAAAAGTCTTGAAGAGGGGAAGTGAAGCATCTAATGACTGAAACAAAACAGTTGAGTGCTGATTTTCTACAAACCTTAAAATATGTCTTGCAACATTCACCCGCAACACTGGATGCTTATCAACGGGATTTACAAAAGTTTTTTGAATTTTGTGAGCGACATCACTTTAAAATATTAGAAGTTACTTCTCAGGATATTATTACTTTTATTAGCTCATTGGGCGAACAATTTAGTCAGGCAACGATTTCTCGGATATTGAGTAGTTTGCATCAGTTTTATAAATGGTTGGTTTTACAACGGTATTTAACTGTTGATCCGACGTTGTTTGTTTCTGTTGTTAAGAAGCCTTCGGAAGCAACGAACTTTTTAACCCATGTGGAGTTTTTGGAATTGATTGATTTTCCTTTAGAAAAGCCGGTTGATTATTTAGATCGAACATTATTGGAGCTTTTATATGGGTCGGGTTTACGAGTTTCTGAAGCACTTTCGCTTCAGTTCAAGCATATACACCATCGCGAACGTTTACTGAATATTATTGGTAAGGGACAAAAGCAACGTCTGGTACCTTTCTCCCAAAACTTTTTTGAGATTTATGAGCAATATTTGATCACTTATCGTCAACTTTATGTAAAAAATCGCAGCGAGTTTATTTTTATTAACCGCAAATCACTGCCACTTTCCAGGCAATCCGTTTATAATATGGTTGCTAAGCGGGCGCGTGCAGCAGGCTTTACAAAAAAAGTGAGCCCCCATGTCTTGCGTCATAGTTTTGCTTCTGCACTGATTGGTGCTGGAGCGAATTTACGGGTCATCCAAGAGCTTTTAGGTCACCAAGATATTTCAACGACGCAGATCTATACACATTTGAAAATGGATGAGAAAAGGGCTATGTACGATCAATATCACCCGTTAAGCAAAAGAAAGAAGGAAGAAAAATGAAATTTAAACGAATCATTGTCCTTGTCATGGACTCGGTAGGAATCGGTAATGCCCATGACGCGCATTTATTTGACGATGTTGGAGCCAACACTCTCGAGACGATTGCTAACGCGATGGGCGGGCTAAACGTTCCAAATTTAGCTTATTTGGGCTTGGGTAATCTACACCCTTTAAAAGGAGTTGAACCTCAAACAAATCCCCATGTTGTTTATACGACCATGCAAGAAGCAAGTGCTTCTAAAGATACCATGACGGGTCATTGGGAAATGATGGGTCTCTACTTAGACGAACCATTCCAGACATTTACGGAAACCGGTTTTCCTGAGGAGTTACTAGAAGCTTTAAGTGCACAAACGGGTCATCCAATTATTGGTAATAAATCGGCTAGTGGAACCGTTATTTTGGATGAGCTTGGTGAAGAACATATGAAAACGGGAGCAATGATTGTATATACCTCTGCTGATTCGGTCTTACAAATTGCGGCACATGAAGAGACCTTTGGTCTTCAAGAGCTTTATCGTTGTTGTGAAATTGCTCGCGAGTTAACCATGAAACCTGAATGGAAGGTTGGTCGCATCATTGCGCGTCCATTTGTTGGTCCAAAAAAAGGGGAATTCAAGCGCACATCAAATCGACATGATTATGCCTTAAAGCCTTTTGGTAAGACGGCTTTAGATCATTTGAAAGCAGCTAATTTTGATGTTGTTTCAGTTGGAAAAATCGTTGATATCTTTGATGGGGAAGGGATAACCAGCGCCCATCGTACCGTATCCAATGAAGACGGTATGAACCAAACCATTGCCTTATTGGATGAAAACTTCACAGGCTTACTCTTTATTAACTTGGTTGACTTCGACGCATTATGGGGCCATCGACGCGATCCGATCGGTTATGGCAAAGGATTAGAAGCCTTTGATGTCCAATTAAAAGAGGTCATTGCGAAAATAAGGCCAGATGATTTACTCTTGGTGACCGCAGATCATGGCAATGATCCAGGATTTAAAGGAACCGATCATACACGAGAAGAAGTTCCACTATTAATGTATTCTCCACAACTTGAAGGGGGTTACTATTTAAGTAAACGTCAAACCTTTGCGGACGTTGGTCAAACCATTAGCGATAACTTCAAAGTTAATTCAACGACGTATGGAACGTCGTTCCTAGATGAATTAGAATAATATGTCATAATATACATTATACGAAGATAATTAATTCATCAAATATTAAGTAAAAACGGTATCCATAATGAATACCGCTTCCATATAAATCAAGATAATAGCTCTAAAACCCTCGGTTTGGAGCTTTTTTAATCGCGTCGCGAACCACGCATTAAGAACAACCGTAAAATCGTAGCTAATGTTCCTAAAAATGCAGCAATATATGTAAAAGCTGCGGCATTTAACATGCCACGTGCAGCAGAGACTTCGCTAGAAGTCACCATCTGTTGTTCTTGAAGTTCTTTAATCGCCCGCGTGGATGCATTAATTTCAACTGGTAAAGTAATCAGCTGAAATAGACCAATAATACCAATCAAAACGATCCCAATCAAAAACAACGAATCAAGACCGGAAAATAAACCAATCATTAAGACGGTCCAACCTAATTGGGATGAAATCATCGCTAATGGTAGAACGCGGTTTCTGAGCCCGATGAAGCCATACTGTTCATGATATTGTAAAACGTGTCCAATTTCATGAGCAGCAATGCTTGCTGAAGCGATGGTTTTACCGTAATAAACTTCTTTAGATAAATTCACCACATTCGTTTGTGGGTTAAAATGGTCGCTTAAAACGCCACCTCGTGGATTTTCTTGAACAGTTATGTAGTTAATTCCGTGACGATTTAGTATTCTTTGAGCAACTTCATATCCCGATAATTGTGAATATGATAACATTTTTCGATATTTTTGATAGCGATTTTGAACCCATGTTTGAGCCCCTAAGGACAAGGCAAAAGTGATCATAATTAAGAAGAATTGCATGCCTCCACTATTGAAAAAATTAGTTAAAATGTAATTCATCGTTTTCCCCCTTTCTAAAAATATAAAAATTAAAGGAAGCTTCAGCTTCCTTATAATTACTTATTAATGTCTTCCTTTAGTGCTTTCGCTACTTTAAAAGTTAGAGCTTTTGAAGCTGGGATTTTAATCTTCTCTTTCGTTTGAGGATTGAATCCATCTCTTGCGGCTCTTTCTTTGACTTCAAAGCGACCAAAGCCAGCTAAGTCTACTTTGTTTCCAGCAACAAGCTGATCTTTAATTTCATCTAGGACTAAATCAACGATATCTCCTGCTGCTTTTTTGGTGTAATCTAATCTTTCAGCAACAGCGTCAGCTAATGCCTTTTTGTTGAATGTTAAATTCATAGTATAATCCTCCGTTTACATAGTAATAATAGCAAAGATACCCAATGAGTGCAATAAATGCACTACCTACTTTAGTTTACATTATTCTTCCGTAAGATGATCCGAATCGGTACCCCTTCAAACTCAAAAGCATCGCGTAAACGATTTTCTAAATAGCGTTTGTAAGAGAAATGACATAATTCTGGGTCATTTACAAAGAGCACAAACGTTGGTGGACCAATCGAGACCTGTGAAGCAAAATAAATACGCAGTCTTTGGCCACTATGCGTTGGGGGTGGTGTGAATAATTGAGCATCCATAATGACTTCATTAACCACCGAAGTAGCAATGCGCAACTGACTGTTCTCATATACTTGTTGGATCTGTGGAACCAGTGTATGCACGCGCTGTCTGGTTTTCGCAGAAACAAAAACAATCGGTGCATAATTAATATACACAAATTCGTTACGAATATCTTGAGTTACCTCGTTCATTGTTGTGTGATCTTTTTCAATAACATCCCATTTGTTGTAAACAATAATGATTGGTTTGCCTTCGTTATGCGCATAACCAGCGACCGTTTTATCTTGTTGACGAATACCTTGTTCCCCATCAATGACAAATAAAACAACATCTGCACGCTCAATTGCGGTGAGTGCTCTTAAAACGGCATATTTTTCAACAGATTCATAAACTTTTCCGCGTTTACGGATACCTGCCGTATCAATGGCGACGTATTGTTGACCATCAAACTTAAACGGTGTATCGATCGCATCACGGGTCGTCCCAGCAATATCCGAAACAATGACGCGTTCTTCATTTAGAATCGCATTAACTAAAGAAGATTTTCCGACATTTGGCTGTCCAATAATCGCAAATTTAATAAATCCATCGTAAGCTGACTGTTTTCGTGTCCCATCCAATAGTTTGATGGTCTGATCTAAGACATCGCCGATCCCAATTCCATGAGAACAAGAAATAGGTAACGGTTCCCCTACCCCAAGTTTATAAAACTCGTAGGATTGGTACGTTAAATGAAAATCATCTATCTTATTGACGGCAAGTACAATTGGTTTTTGTGATTTATGTAACATTCTTGCGATCATTTGATCGTCGTCGGTTAAACCTTCCCGTCCATTCACCACAAAAATAATGACATCGGCCTCATCGATGGCGATTTCTACCTGAACTTTTATCTCTTCAATAAATGGTAATTCTTCAATTTGAATCCCCCCCGTATCAATGAAACGGAGTTCTTTGGTGAGCCATTGGACCTGACCATAAATCCGGTCTCTAGTCACCCCGGGCGTATCTTCCACAATTGAAACCCGATCGCCAATAATTCGATTAAAAAGTGAAGATTTTCCAACATTTGGTCTTCCAACAATCGCGACAATACCATCAATCATGGGTAACAACCCCTTTCTTCTTTTTTTCAATAATCGTTAATATTTCTTCAAACACTTCATCCAAGGACAAAGCAGAGGTATCAATGATAATGGCATCATCCGCCGGTCTTAACGGCGATTCTTGACGATGCCGATCTTGATAATCACGGACCATTAAGTCTTGTTTCAGTTCTTCAAATACAGGGTTTAAACCTCTGGCTTTCAATTCTAAAAATCGCCGCATCGCTCGAACATGGGTAGAAGCCGTTAAAAATATTTTCACTTGTGCTTGTGGTAAAACAACAGTTCCGATGTCTCGACCATCCATTACACAATCCATTTGTTTAGCCATAGCTTGTTGCTTTTCAACTAACTTTTCCCGAACCAAGCGGTTTTTGGAAATATCACTGGCCAACAAGGAAATAGTTTCCTCCCGCAAGGCTAACGTGATATCGACTTGGTCGAGAAAAACTTTTTGATCAGCTTTTAATTGAAGATCCATCTGATCAATCATCGTTAATATTTCTTCTAAATCATTGTTTATGGAAAGCTTTTTTTGAGCAACAAGGTAGGCCACCGCACGATACATCGAACCGGTGTTGATATGAATCATATGGAGATGTCGGGCGATGCGCATCGCCAGCACCGATTTCCCAGAGGCACTTGGTCCATCAATCGCAATCGAAAAATTCATAGTTAGCCCTTATTGTAATTGCAGAACAACATAAATTATTGCTGCAATAACCAATATTAATAAAATAACCACCGCCGTTAAAAGTGCATTAATATAGCGGTTAGAACTATCGACCCGTTGATCGAGATTTTTGACCACTTGGTCTTGCTGATCAAGGAGGGTTTTAATTTGTTGTGTGGTTTCTTTAAGTTCAAAGATTTCTGTCGGCTGTTGATCGTCATGTTCAGTAAGATCGTCAAATTGTTCGAACATCGCTAAATGTTCGACTTGTAATTTAATGGTTTCATCCAGTGCTTCACTGGCGACTGGTGGTTCTTCACCTGGATCTTCTGATATTTTTTCAACTGGAGAACGTCGGGGCAAGGTTTGATCTTTTCGCAATTGACGCTCGATAGCTTCCACGGTTAAGTATTCATCCGTCGGTAAAACACTAGATAACACATTTGATTGGGTATCTTGTTTTTTACGATACCCCTTTTCTACATTATAGCGTTTAACTTCCTTAAGAACCTCGTCCACATAAGAACTCTGAAATTCATCAGAAATTTCGTCTGGTTCATAGGATTCTAATATTTCAATTGCGGTTTCGTTTGCTGGAAATTCTCCATTAGGCACAGGTATTTCTGTGGCAAAAACTTCTTTTTCAAATTTGGGAACAGTTGTCTCATCCTCTGTGGATGTCGGTTCAGTAAACCGGCGATTTCGTCGGTACAGGGGCGACTGATAATCGGTCTGTTCGTCAATATCCATACGTTGAAAATGGTCTTTATCAAGACGGTTTAGTTGGTTGGCATATTTAGATAATTCTTTGGTTTCAATGGTATGTTGTTGTTCGTCAATTAAATCTCGACGCAACTTCGCATAGCGTTCAATCCTTGATTTTTTTTCACTCATAAAAACACCTCTATCTCCAATATTATAGCATAGTGAGCTCTTAAAATACTTGCTATATAAATACTCAACCAATCCCTTTTGTTTCTAATAAACGATTAAAGAATTACTTTAAAAAGCGAGAAATGTGTTTATACAACAATGCCGTTACCACCGCGTTTAATGTCCCTTTAACCAAATTAAATGGAACGACCGCAAATATCATCATATCCCAATACGTGTGGACTAAAGGATTTACAACTCTAGTTGCATTTAAGATAGCTTCCATTGGAAAATTCGCCACTTTCTCAAACAATGGGAAAATTAAAAAGGCATTCGATAAGGTCGCAACAGTTGTTAGGGAAAGGACCCCCAAAATCAAGGCAATACGCGAACCTTTAAAATCTCTATGCAAGCGATAATACCAAGAGGCCACGGAAACAAAGGCCGAAGTAACAATAAAATTCGACAATTCACCAACAAAACTCGTCCCCGTGCCTTGGGTTATGAGTTTAATTAAATTCTTTAAAAAAGCAATCATGACCCCTGCTAGCGGGCCATAAGCAAAGCCGCCAATTAAAACGGGAACATCCGCTAAATCAACATCCATAAAACTTGGAGCAAACGGTAAACTAAATCTAAAAAACATAAAAATAGCCGCCAAACTGGCCATAATGGTCATCGTTACTAATTGTTTGGTTGGAACTACTTGTTTTTTTACAGAATGGTTGGACATGATATTAATTCCTCCTTCATGAATTAGAGGCTCCTATTAAAAAAAGCCCGATCATGTCTTGGGCTAATAAAAAAGAATCCTTGCTTCTTTCATCCAGACTTTAACTGTCGCCTCCTGAATTGCACAGGATCAACCAAAATAGGCTCGCAGGGTATACTGCCGGTGAGGACTTGCACCTCGCCCCGAAGACGCCTTAATCATAACGATGTCCTTTCAATTTGTCAACCGTTTATCAATATTAAAAAACTCAAATAAAAACCCTGTGCTGTACAGGGTCCGTGAACTTAGGCTCTTCCGGAGTATTTTCCATCATCCGTATTGACCATGATGATTTCATCCGTATTGATAAATAAAGGCACTTTTACTTGGAAGCCGGTTTCAACCGTTGCGTTTTTCATAGCTGAAGTCGCGGTATCGCCCCGAACTGCTGGTTCGGTTTCCACCACTCTAAGAGCAACTTTATCCGGTAAAATGACCCCAATAATTTCCGTTTTAAACATGGTAATGGTGCAATTCTCATTTTCTTTGAGGAAATTAATCTCCCATTTTAAATTTTCTTTACGGATTTCTAGTTGTTCGTAAGTTGAAACATCCATGAAGACTAGCGCTTCTCCAGAATCATATAAATACTGCATGGTCCGTTTTTCAATCATTGCAGGTTCGACCTTATCCCCACCAGTGTAGGCCAGTTCCGTAATGTTGTTTGAGCGTAAGTTGCGAACTTTAACCTTGATATTCATTTGTCCACGAGCGGTTTTATTACGTGAAACATCCATGGCTTGATAAATTTCACCATCTTGTTGAAAGGTATAGCCTGGTCTTAAATCATTAACTAAGATCATAATTGTCAATCTCCTATTCGTTAGCATCATAAGTATACGTCTTCATCGTAAAATTATCAAGGTCCAAACTACAGGAGGCCACAAACTGATGCTTTCCAGAAACGACAATTTTACATTCATCCGCTAAAAGATGAACCACGACCTGTGAATTATAGAGTTCAAACTCTAAATCATCAACACAATGAGCATCGACTAAACATTTAATCGCGCGTAATTCAATCTCTTGAGCTTGTCTAGCTTTCTTGTAGAACATGGATTGAAGGCGTTGATACAGGTTCATTTGGGCGGCGATAGTCAATGAAAAAAACACAGTTGACGTAACAACCAAGGTCGATAATAGAACAAACCCTCTACTCTTTAAGTCGTTGAAAGCGCGATTGATATAAGTCTCCTTGATATTCATATTCCAAAATAATTTCCTCAGTATGTAGTTCAATGTTTAGCGTTTTTACATCAAATAGTAAAATCTCGTAGCCCGGTGTTTTAACGAGCCGTTGATCCAAATGCTCTAAACAGCGAGTTTCTTCAGATAATAAGGTATAGCACAACCCCTTCTCCCTTATTTCAAAATGATTTGATAACATCCATTCATGCTGAAGTTGAAGCTCAAATATCAGACGTTGATCCACAAAATTTTCACTATTTTCTATCGTCGCTACTAAAGCCAACAATCCATAAAACAGTAAAAACAAAAGCGATAAAAAACTAAGCCCCAACAACATCTCTAGTAAAGTAAAACCTCGTGACTTCAACGAGCCCATGTCAATACCAACAATAAAACTTCCAAAACGAACGAAAGTATTAAAAACGACAACAAGATTTCCAATAATATAAAGCCATTTTTAACGGATAACATAGCGACCCATACCTAATTGCACCACAAAGATCAATCTTTTAAATTTAATTGTTTGGGCTTGATTTATCGCCCCACGAGCATTAAAGGTTAACGACGAGACATTACTATTCGTTGTCGGCAAGGTGGTCCTTTGTTTAAGAGCAAGGGCTCGGACTTGTTGGTAGAGATAATGTTGTTCAAATACTTTAACAGAATCTGATTTGGGCATTTGATACTGAAGGGTCCAGCCACTAATTAAAGTGACAATGAACATAACAACCAACATCTCTAACAAAGTAAATCCGTTAAGGCGAAATTTGAGCATGACCGTTTTCAATATGGATTTTTCGACCATCATGACATTGAGTTTGTCGTTGGGTAATGTAGTTAGCTTTAACTAAGTCTTGGACACTTGCGGATTGCACATCTTGGTCTAAAAGATACTGAACCAACGCCGCATCAACAACTTTTAATTGAACGTCACAACCTTTATCTGCGACCACTTTCACCGTATTAGAGACATTGGGTATGGTCAACAAAAACAAAACCGCAACCACTGTCATGACCACAATCATTTCTAACAATGTAAATCCTTTTTTCATACACCTACCTCCTTTCTATAAACTATTTAGAAGCTGCATGGGTGTAAATAGGAGTTGATACAACAAAATCATTAATAGACCAATTAAAACGTAAACAAATCCTTGTAAAATAGTAGAAAGTCGCTTAATCATGACCTTGATGATGCGTTCATTAATTTCTAAATAGGTTTCTAAATGCTCTTTAAGTGTGTTTGCTAAGGTGGCGATATGAATAAAACGAATAAAACTTGGATCAAAAAGCGCTGGATTAAAGGCTTCTTCTATGCTTTGTCCTTCATCTAATTCATAAATTGTTAAAATAGCCAACCAGCGAACAATATTTGAAAATTGTGCCGTTTTCATTAACGTCAGAATTTGTTTCGTTGAAGCTCCATAAGCTAAATACAAGTGGAATAAATAAGCAAAGAAATGCGTATAGATCTTTTTCCCTAATACCAATAGCCGACTATTTTTAAAGAGAAGAATAAAGATTTTTTGATTTTTTGGATTTAAAAGCAAAAATAGTGCGACAACTAAAAACAAAAAGGACAAACTCATAAATATAAAAACAACCAACAAAAAACCATAAATAAAAGATGCCGAAGCAGTGGTCAAATCCATATCCACCAACAAACTTTGAAGACTTGGATAAAGTCGAAATAAAAACAAACTTAACACCACATACAAAACAACTAATAATAAACTTGGATACCAAAGTTGTTTAAAAATATCCTGTTTTAGTTTTTGATTAAATGACTTAAAAGCGACATCGATTTCTAATAATTGCTCATACGATAAATACTGACTCAATTGCTCAAAAGCGCTGAGATTGTTGGCATAAGTGTACCGAGTATAGTCTTGAAGACTTTCCGGTTTTAACACCAGTTCCGTCCGGATGATGTCATAATTAATATTTAATTGTCGATATGCTAAGACGAGCGATATTTCAGCGAGCGAGGGTTTGGAGATAAGCTTGGATTTCAGTATTTCCCAAAAGTTGAAATTGTGCATAGCGGTCATCCTCTTTGACTTTTAACTGTTGATAGACGAGTGTTATATCCAACATCATCAAATCATAAATAGAAACATCAAAATCTAGTAAACGAGCAATGGTGCTGTGTAAATTAGCTGAATGAATCGTACTACAAACCAGATGACCTGCTAAACCACAGCGAATCAAAGCATGCGCTTCTTGTGGTGATCGAATTTCCCCCAGGGCTAAAATATCGGGATCATGTCTCAGAAGTTGTTTAACCACTGCATCATAGGTCAGCCCAGTTTTGAGATTGATTTGAACCTGCATCAAAGCGTCATAGTGTATTTCTATCGGGTCTTCAATGGTATAAATCGATTGATGTGGACATTGTTGTAAGACGGTGAACATACTCGTTGTTTTTCCACTTCCAGTCATTCCAGCAAACAAAATTAAACCGCTTTTTTGTTGAAACTGTTGGCTGATGTAATGAAGAGTTGTTTGAGGTTCTCCTAATTGATATAGGTCCTCAATCATTGTTAAGTTTAAGATTCTTATAACCCCAGATTTTATAAACAATGTTTCCAGAGCTGAAAATCGACAATAATATTCAACGTCGTTCACAATATAAGAAAAACTACCGGATTGGGGGACAAGCGTTGAGGTTAAATCCAAATTTGCTAAATACTTTAAATAGTGATACAACGATTCATCAACCAACTCCTCGTTTTCAATTTGAAGTCCCTTAATCGTGCGAAATTGAACAACAACGGCTTGTTTGGTAAAGTGCAGGTGAATATCTGTCGCTCGTTGACTAATGGCTAGGGATAAGAGATGTTCAAGTCGATGTTCTACCATATATTTAAATAGCTGTTCAATGCGCTCATACCTAAAAAAAACCTCATCTATCGATAAGGTTTTAAGAATGGATTATGTTTTTTTTCATGACGCATTTGCGACGATGGCCCATGCCCTGGATAAATATACCAGTCGTCTGGCCATTTCATAGCTTTTGTTAGTGACCTTTTCATGGCTTCCATGTCTCCTAAAATTAAATCCGTACGTCCAATACTGTTTTTAAAAAGGAAATCCCCAACAAAGACATGATTTTCAATTTGAAAAGATAACGACCCAGGGGTATGTCCAGGCGTCTTAAAGACTTCAAAGGTAAAGTCCCCTACTTTTAAAGGACTTTCTTCAATTTTAGTGACCTCTAAATCAATCATCAAAGGATCGGTAATCTGGGCACTTAGATTTAATTGAGGATCTTTCAAAAAAGGAAAATCTGTTTTTGAAATAAAAATAGGCACCGGAAACTTTTCGTAAAGAAAATTCAAACCTGCGATATGGTCGTAGTGACCATGCGTTAAAATAACGCCTTGTAGATTTGAATCTTTAAGTGCATCTAAAATGGGGTCAATAGAACCATATCGATCAATCATACAATCGAATAGAATGGCCTGGTTGCCCCTTTTTAGTACATAGCAATTGGTTTCAAAAGACCCTAATGTTAACGTTGTAATCGTTAGCATTGCTTATCGTTTTTCACGATGAATGGTCATTTTACGTTCTCTTGGACAATATTTTTTTCGTTCAATACGTCCGGGTTCTTTCTTTTTATTTTTGGTAGTGATATAGTTTTCTTCACCACAATCAACACATTTTAGTGTTACATTATCACGCATGTTTTCAACTCCTTCATTTTCACAGACCTAATAATAACATACTTCCCTACTCTATTTCTAGTCAATTACTAATATCTGATGGATTCGAAAAGTAATAGTTGATGATGTCTTTGGTTGCATAGATACAGCCGCTATATTGACCAGATTTAATAGAGGAATGAGGTGCTAAACAAGAGATGGCAATTTCTGCTTGTTGATACGGCGCAAAAGCAATTAGGGAGCTATTACTAGTACTAATCCGTTTACCATCTTCAAAAATATAGTTTTGAGCCGTCCCTGTTTTGGCTGCACTTTGGACAACCGTATCGTTCAGCGGTCGACAATAACCGGCAGTGACACAAGCTCGCATTCCTAAGTGAACACGACCAACAGCGGCTTGATCGCTGAGGACATTGAGGACTTGTGGTTGTTTTTGATAGACCACTTGTTGGCTCTTTGGTTCAATCGCATCTTTGACCATGTGTAATTGATAACGGGTTCCACCATTAGCTAAGGTCAACGCATATTGATTTAATTGCATCGTCGTATACGCGTCGTATTGTCCCGTACCATAATCGAGTAAGTTTCCTGCTAAAGGATTAGTCCCTTTAACGCCAATTGATTCATAGGGTACATCCAGGCCAGTATGTGAACCGAGACCAAATTGTGAAAAGTTCTTGCGTAAGGCTTCAAAGGTTCCCGCTTTCAGGTTTAAAGGACGATCATATTCATAACGCGCTTGGCCCAATCTGAAAATAATGTTATACATGTAGACATTACTGGACACCGATAAAGCGCGTATATCGTCGACATATCCAAGAACGGCTGAACTTTGTTTCGTTTCGGTTCCTTGAATCTTAATCGGTTGGTCTAAAATGGTTTCTCCTGCACGGAATAAGTCTTTCTCCAATCCCATATAAACCATCGCTCCTTTTATGGACGAACCCGGGGTATAGGCTTCTAGATAGGTCCCGGTATTATTGAAATAAAAGTTCCCGCTACTGTTTAAATAACTGCCAACGATGGCTAAGATTTCACCCGTCTGGGCATTGGAAACAACAACAAACATTCGATCCCCATAAATCTTAGCGGTTGCTCGATTATTGATCGCTTCTTCGTGGCGCGCTTGAACAATTTCTTCGACGGCTCTTTGAAACTCGGTATCAATAGTTAGCCGTATTGTTGCTCCGTTTTCACCTTCATTGATAAGATGGAGTTGGGGTAATCCTTGGTCATTGTATAAGACTTCATAGGTTAATTTTTTACCCGACAAAATACTCTCATAAGTCCGCTCTAAACCGGACATGCCAATTTGATCGGTGAGATTATAATTCAAAGCTTGATTATAAATCGCATCTTCTTCCAATAAACCTTGTTGTGGCGTGGTTAAAGATCCAATAATATGACGTAAATTGTGTTCTTGAATGACCTGCCGCTGAGTGGAAGGATGAAGCATAAATCCCGTTAATGAAGTCGAATTCTCTATTAAAATGGCAGCTTCGGAGGCGGTGACATCACTTTTGATATCTTTAATTAAACCCGGGACGATGTGCATCTTCTGAAAAATCATATAGACTTGGTATTGTTGATCGCGGACTCGAGCTAAATGACCTTCATTGATCCGGTCGAGCTGTAAATTGTATAAATCAGTGTCGCTAAGTTCATTTGCTCGATATTGTTGATATTCTTCGTCTGTCACTAAGCTTTTAGCTAAATCTGGAAAATAATGAATAAAAGCATCTTTCCGATCGCGTGAAGTCATGACACTATGATCAACTTCAAATAGATTAACAAATTGTTCGGCCTTCGCCCATTTCGAACGGACCGTTTCACCAACTGGTGGAATATAAATGAAATCCATGAGTTCTTCATTCGTTGATAAAACCAAGCCATTACGGTCAATGATTTCCCCTCTCAACGGCAATTCGTTTATGGTAGCGACATTATAACGACTTAGTTTATCACGATAAACACTCTGATTAATGATTTGAACCTGATATAAACGAGCCGTAATTAAAACCATCGATGCGAGCACAATCGCCCCTAAAAACAATAAACGGTAGCGCATGGCTGACATGAGAAGTTTATTACGTTCTGTTTCGTTGTCTGGTAGTTGTTTTTTCGTGTTCTTTTTGCTCATAAGCACTCCGCAATTATTATAACTGAAAAAGAAAGATAATGGTATAATGGGGACGAGGTGAACGTATGTACACAAGATTAACAACCCGTCCTGTCCAAGTTGGACCGTATACCATTGGTGGCGAAAATCAAATTATTTTACAATCCATGACCAATACCAAAACCAAAGATGTTCAGGCAACGGTTCAACAAATAAAAGCATTGCTTAGCAATGGCTGTCAAATCGTTCGTTTAGCCATCTTAGATAGCGACGATGCGGCAGCAATCGCTGAAATAAAAAAGGAAATTCACGCGCCATTAGTGGCGGATATCCACTTTAGCCATCAATTAGCCCTAGCTAGTATTGAGGCTGGCATTGATAAAATACGTATTAATCCTGGAAATATTGGGACCGCTCAACAAGTCGAACTTGTCGTGAATGCCTGTAAAGAAAAAAATATCCCCATTCGAATTGGCGTCAATAGTGGTTCTTTAGAAAAAAACTTACTTGAAAAATATGGTCAACCAACTCCAGAAGCGATGATTGAATCCGCTCAACGTCATGTGTCTATCTTAGAGAACTTAAATTTTGAGGACATCATTCTTTCGTTTAAAGCATCCGATGTCCGATTGACAATCGATACCTATCGACTAGCAGCCAAAACCTTCCCCTATCCTCTCCATTTAGGAGTGACGGAAGCCGGCCCGCTTTTATCGTCTGCCATTAAGTCAAGTGCTGCTTTGGGTACACTCATTGATCAGGGGATTGGTGATACCATGCGTATTTCCGTATCCGACGATCCCGTGGAAGAGATGAAGATTGGTAAACAGCTTTTAAAGTCTTTTGGTTTAATGGAGGACGTGCCTGATTTAATTTCTTGTCCAACTTGTGGGCGATTACAATACGACATGTTGCCCTATGTCAAAGAAATCGAAGAATTTTTAGCTCCCCTTCAAACCAATATTAGTGTGGCGATTATGGGCTGTGCCGTGAACGGACCCCAAGAAGCGTCGCGAGCAGATATTGGAATTGCTGGTGGACGAAAAGAAGCACTCCTATTTAAACAAGGTCAAATTATCCGTAAGGTGCCCCAAGATCAATTAGTGGAAACGCTTAAAGCAGAAATATTACATATGATTGAAACAACGAAATAATTACTTCGCTCGTTGTTTTTCTTTTGCTCTTCGTACTTTTTCTTGTTGGATGCTCTCTCTAATTTTTTCGCGACGTTTTCGTCGTTGAATTTTATCGATTTCTTGGCGTCTTTTCTTTTTATAATTAGGTTTGACTTTTACTTTTTTTCGATTTAATAAGGCTTTAATCTCTGGATCATACTCTTTAGTTTGACGAGTTTTTTGCATGAACGGTATGTCGTCAACGAGTTGGTTGTTTTTTATCCGTTTATAAGTGAAAGATACCCCTTCTTGTTTTAACTGCTTAATAGCTGCATCATCTTGTTGGTTGTAAAGAGCCATACAGATTCCATGTTTCCCCATCCGTCCCGTTCGACCTGCACGGTGAATATAGTATTCAAGTTGACGTGGAAAACCACAGCTAATAACATGGGAAACTGCAGGTAAATCAATCCCTCGAGCCGCAATATCGGAACAAACTAAAATCGATACTTCTTCATTTTGAATTCGGGCTAAAACTTGACGGCGTTCTCGCGGACTTAAATCGCCATGTAATTCCAGTAAATCAACTTTTTGTTCACGCAAATACTGGGCTATTTGAGCCACTTCTTTTCGCGAATTCGCAAAAACAAGTAATCCTGCAGGAACAAATGTTTGTAATAATTGAGCAACCACCTGCGGATAGTCCACATGTTTACGATGGACTAAATAATGGTCGATTTGGGGTTGATATTCTGTTGTATCTTCAATTTCGATGGTCGTTGGGGTAATCATCGCCCGGCGTAAGAACGACTGTAAATCCACCGGTAATGTGGCGCTGAAAACCGTCAATTGAATTTTTTGACTAATTTGATTTAAAATGGAACTGACATCTTCCAAAAAGCCAAATTCCCAAATCATGTCCGCTTCATCTAAGACAATCGTTTTAATCCACTGGGGACTAAAAACCCCTTCACTCATTAAATCATTCACACGACCAACACTTCCGATCACCAAATGAGGTGGATTGTTTTGGAGTCGGGTGAGCGCTTTCTTACGGTCGCTTCCACCGACTAATAGCGCAATGTTTAAATCAGGGAAAATTTCTTGAGCCCGACTAGCCATTTGCCAAAGTTGCATCGCAAGTTCTCTAGTCGGTGTTAAAATAATAGCTTGAACTTGAGATTGTTTTCGATCAATTTTATCTAAAATAGGAAACAAAAAAGCATGACTTTTTCCAGTCCCCGTTTGTGAACGCGCAATTAAATCGCGATCGCGCATGAGGATCTCGTATGTTTGTTCTTGTATAGGGGTTAATTGCTCAAAACCAAGGTGTTCTTGCCAAAGTTTTGAAGGTTTAATATAATTCATTAGACAAACCTCCTTGTAGGTTATATGGTTATCGTAGAAGAAAGGAGACTACCATGGAAGTTATCCCACTTCGGCCTCGCGGTTTTTGTAAAGGGGTCGTGCGCGCGTTGCAATTAGCGAAACAAGCCCGCCTAGAAAATCCAGAGCAAGACATCACCATTTTAGGCTCGTTAGTTCATAATCGTTTTGTTGTTCAAGCTCTTCAATATTATAACATTAAAACCGTTGAGGACCGACATAAACAACGGATTGATTTGCTAGAAGAAATCACCGAAGGCATCGTGATCTTCTCGGCTCACGGCGTCAGTACAGCCGTAAAGAAGCGCGCGGCTGAGCGTGGTTTAATTGCCTTGGATGCGACTTGTGAAGATGTGGCCAGTACCCAACAGCTCATTGAAGATTATCTAACCATGGGTCGAGAAGTAATCTATGTTGGTAAAGCGTTGCATCCGGAGTCCTTAGCCATCATTGAATCGTATCCAGAAGTACACTTCATTAGCGATATTAAGCAAGTTGAACAATTAAAACTGTCAACCAACTGCCCTTTTGTTTCCAATCAAACCACACTTTCCACCTTACAGCTGGAGGCTATTTTTGATGCTTTGGTCCAGCGGTATCCCTTGGCAGAAATCACCAATGAAATCTGTGCAGCGACGCGCTTTCGCCAATTAGCTGTGCTTGAAAGTCATGATCTCGATGCGTTGATTGTTGTTGGCGATCCTCATAGCAACAATACTCAAATGTTGGCTTCGATTGGCCAGGACAAAGGGATTGCTCACGTCTTTCGCTACGAGTCCATCGAGGATTTAGATCTCTCCCAGTTTAATAAAAGCTGGCGCGTCGGCATTACTTCCGGTGCATCCACGCCAACCTATTTAACAAATCAACTCATTGAATATTTAACTGAAGTTAATCTTGATTTTCCACATCCAAAGCCAGAAGTTGATCTACAGAAAATTCTTTAGTTATGAGTTCAATTAATTGCTTTGCTTTGGGATTTCGCAGTTGATGTTGGAAATTTTGCCGGTAGAGTTTCGCGGCATAATTTAATAGCTGTGTTTTATCAAGTTTTCCGAAATATTGCTCATATAGAGAAAGTGTAATTGCTTGACCACGATAATGATAACTTAAAACCCAATAAAAATGATCCTCAAATATTAATTCTTCTTTTATTATTTCGAAACCAAGGGCAGCCATCTTCACTCTTAAGATCTCTGGTTGATGATGGGGACACATGACTATTTGGGTTGTTTGTTGTGCTTTATTAAAGGAGTCGGTAATAATTTTAATCATTAACTCGGCCCCCATACCCGCAAGGACCCAGCATTGGGCAGTTTCAGCCACGTTTTTCATCCCATCGGTTTGATAGAAGCTTGTTTGTTGCTGGTATCCCGCCTTTTTAAGCGTTTCCTGAGCTCTTTTTAAAGGCATTGCTCGAATATCCGTGCCGATGCCAAACTTGCATTTAGAGCTCTTTAGGGCCGCTAGCAACAACTTCCCATGGTCACAACCAATATCAGCCAGTACGGATACTGGCTGAATTTGCTGAAGGATGGTTTGTAAGCGTAGAGACAAATTCACGCTAATTGCGATCCATAAAGTCGCGAAGTCGTTTTGAACGCGACGGATGTTTTAATTTACGTAAAGCTTTGGCTTCAATTTGACGAATCCGCTCACGGGTCACATTGAATTCTTTACCGACTTCTTCTAAAGTTCGGGTCCGACCATCATAGAGGCCAAAACGCATGCGCAACACTTTTTCTTCACGTTCGGTTAGTCCTTCAAGAACCATATTAATTTCTTGTTTTAATAGTTCGTTATTGGCGTATTCCGAAGGAGACATGATTTCTTTATCTTCAATAAAATCACCTAAATGCGAATCGTCTTCTTCACCAATAGGCGTTTCAAGAGAAACCGGATCTAACGAAATCTTTTGAATTTCACGAACTTTTTCCGCTGTGATATTGCCCATTTCTTCCGCAATTTCTTCAGCGGTTGGTTCTCTGCCGTAAACTTGTACGAGTTGACGTTGAATACGTGTTAATTTATTAATGGTTTCAACCATATGGACCGGAATACGAATCGTTCGTGCTTGGTCAGCAATGGCGCGCGTAATCGCTTGGCGAATCCACCACGTTGCATAGGTCGAAAACTTAAAACCTTTGGTATAGTCAAATTTTTCAACAGCTTTAACCAATCCCATATTCCCCTCTTGGATTAAATCTAAAAAAGACATGCCCCGACCAACATATTTCTTGGCAATCGAAACGACTAACCGCAAGTTGGCGGAAATAAGGATACGCTTGGCTTGTTGACCATCTAAACGGGTCGCCGTGCAATTATTGAAATAGGCTAAATTTCCTTCATCATCTTTGGATAACAAATACAGTTCCCTTTCGACAGCTTCTGAATATTCAATGCGTTCTTCGTTTTCCTTGTAGATAGCATTACCTGATAATTCGGCGTATTTTTCTAAAAGTAATAATTCCGCATATAACCCGTCCTCGATGCGGCGAGCGATTTCCGGCTCATCTTCAGGTTCCAGCAAATTAACATAACCAATTTCTTTTAAGTATAATTTTACGGGATCATTAATCCGCATATTGGAAACCGTTAAATTCTTATTAATATAACTATCCAAGTCGACGACATTGACAGAATCGTCAAAGGGTTCGTCACTATCTTCATCAATATAATCTCTTAAATCATCGTCGTCTTCAACAGGTTCGGTAGATAAGGCTTCATCGTCCTCTTGGTCATCGAGGTCTAGCCCTTCAATTTCTATTTTATTCTTAGCAAACCAGGCGATTAAGTTTTCAGTATCTTCGTCTTCAAGTTCAATGTTGTTGGTTAAATCATCAAAGAATTTTTGAGTAACTTTTTTTTCTTTTTTAAATTCTTCTAAGATATTTTCTTTAATTTGATCGAGAGTTAATAACTCTTCTTGTGTCTTTTTACGCTTACTCATGAAAGTCCTCCGTTAATAATTGGATTTTATGTTGGATTTCAACCATTTGTTGAATGTACTGAGCTTTCTTTTCGACAAGTAGTTCACCTTGTGCTCTTTGTTCGAGTTGTTGTAACAAACCTTTTAAATCGATGATTTCTATTTGTTTAATGGCTTCTTGAAGGCCACCTAAGGTTAAATCAACATTAAATTGTTCGTTTTCCAATAAGGTGATTAAAACTTCTTGTTGTAACTCCGAAAGCGAGGTCGACAACATGGCCGCTAAATCGATTTCATCGACATGATTGTATTGATCGATCAGCAACAAAGCTAAATTCGTCATTTGTGGATGAATCAAATAGCCAAGGTTGTCTCTAAAGTATATAGCAAACTGTTTGGATTTCAAAATATAGACCAGAATTTCCTTTTCAATATTAAGAATCGGTAACGGTTGCTTCGTGGACACGAGTGGTCGACGTGTCGATTTTTCTGGTTGTTCCATTTGATTTAAGAGACTCTCTAAATCACTATATTCAAAATCGGTTAACGTCGCGAGTTGGCGAATAAAGTTGACTTGATCGAGCCGATCAACTTGTCGTAGATGTTTTAGGAAAAATTGAGCAAAATCTTTGCGCCCTTCATAGGCACCCAAATTGTAAAGAGTTTTTCCATAATCTAGAACAAATTCTAGCCAGTGCATCGGTGTTTCAACCATTTGAATCAAGGCTTCTTTACCTAATGAATTTAATAAATCATCCGGATCCAATGGAGTGGAATTATTAAGTACCGATACCTGGAGATTGGCTTGACGTAGACGCTGGCCAATTTGATAATTGGCTTTGATTCCAGCCTCGTCCCCATCGTAAGCCAAGACAATATCACTGCGCAATTGACTTAATAATGATACCTGTTGATCGGTTAGGGCTGTGCCCAAACTAGCGACTACTTTCCGGAACCCGGCTTTATAAAAAGCAATCACATCCATTACCCCTTCGCACAGAATGACAACGTCATTTTTTAAAAGTGGATCCAATACTCGATGGTAGTTATACAAAACATGCCCCTTTTGATAAAGTGGAGTATTGGCCGTATTAATGTATTTAACATCACTCTCTACAATAGAGCGACCACTAAAACCAACCACCTGTCCCGAGCTATCTTGGATAGGAAAAAGCACTCGATTGTAAAAGGTATCCCGTAACCGATCGTCCACTAAACGAGAGAGGTCGCTCACCACTAGCAATTCATCTTCATAATTTTTACCCTGTAAAAACGATGTCATGGCTTGAGCAGGTCCATTATAGCCAAGCTCAAAATAACTAATAATCTTGGCGTCTAATTGGCGCGCTTCTAAAAACTTCGTTAACGCTTCACTTGATTCATTTTTTAATTGATATTGAGCAAAACGACTGGCTTCCTGCATGAGTTGTTGCAGGGCTTCAAGATGGGGATCGGTCATCTTTTCAAAAACCGGAGCAATATCCAAAGGATACCCAACTTGATCGGCAATAATTTTCACGGCTTCAACAAAAGAAACGCCTTCGTACCGTTGCACAAAATTGTAAACATTACCCCCCGCATTACAAACGAAACATTTATAAATTTGTTTTTCACGATTCACATGCATGCTGGGGTTGGAATCGTCATGAAATGGACAAAGAGCCAAATAACTACTGCCCTTTTTGGTTAAAGGTAAATAGTTGCCAACAACATCCATGATATCCGCTTTTTGTCGGATCTCTTCAATAATTTTAGGATCGATATAGGACATTAGCTACCCTTGTATACGGGATTGAAGATACTTCTCTAAATCTTCGATTGCTACCCGTTCTTGGGCCATCGAGTCGCGTTCACGTACGGTTACTTGGTTGTCTTCTAAAGTATCAAAGTCATAAGTGATGCAAAATGGCGTCCCAATCGCATCCTGACGGCGATAGCGTTTACCAATCGAAGCTGTCTCATCAAAAGTAACCTCAAATCGTTGAGCTAACTTTTCATAAAGTTCTTGGGCATCCGTTGATAATTTTTTTGATAATGGTAAAACAGCGGCTTTGATTGGCGCTAATTCTGGTGTAAAGCGCATGACAATTCGTGAATCGTCATTATCTAATGGTTCCACATCATAGGCTTCGGTCAAAACCATCAACATTAATCGTTCAACACCTACGCTGGGTTCCACACAGTACGGTATATATTTTTTATTCGTTTCAAGATCTAAGACTTCAAAGGATTCTTTAGCATGAATTTGGTGTTGTTTTAAGTCGTAATCGGTACGATCGGCGACACCCCAAATCTCATCAAAACCCCATGGAAACCGGTATTCGATATCGGCGGTAGCAACTGAATAATGAGAAAGTTCTTCCGGACTATGATCCCGTATTTGAAGATTTGTTGGATCAATGCCCAAGTCAACACAAAAAGCCCATGATTTATCTAGCCAATATTGGTACCATTTTAAGTCTTCACCTGGTTTACAAAAGAATTCTAATTCCATTTGTTCAAATTCACGGGTTCTGAAAATCATGTTGCCTGGGGTAATTTCATTACGAAACGATTTTCCAATTTGACCAATACCAAACGGTAATTTTAAACGCATGCTGCGCATCACATTTTTAAAGTTAACAAAAATACCTTGAGCAGTTTCTGGTCTCAAATACACAATATTGGTTGAATCTTCGGTCACCCCTTGAAAGGTTTTAAACATCAAATTAAAATGACGAATCGTCGTAAAGTCGTGAGAACCACAGTTAGGACAAGCGATATGGTGTTCTTTAATATAGGCTTCCATAGCTGGAATCGTCATGGAACCAGCATCGACATTAGGCATCGCATCTTCAATTAATTTATCGGCTCGATGGCGGGTTTTACACTGGCGACAATCCATTAAAGGATCGCTAAATGTATCCAAATGACCACTAGCCTGCCAAACAGCTGGATTCATTAAAATCGCGGCATCCATGCCGACATTAAGCGGTTGAGAATCGATGAACTCCTTCCACCATTTATCTTTTATATTTCGTTTGAGAGCAACACCTAAAGGACCAAAATCCCAAGTATTTGCTAGACCTCCATAAATTTGTGAGCCCTGGAAAACAAAGCCAGAAGTCTTCAAATGATTTGTAATTTCTTCAAAATTCTTTTTTGACATGGACACTCCTTTTCTTAGCCTTCTAATTATATACTATTTGCTGGTAAATTTCCCAACTTTTAAGTCGTAGATTTAGATGAAACTCAAAATAGTCGACGATTAATTCAAAAATTTGATGAGAAATGTTTAAATCGTTCAAAACATCAATGACCGTAAAATCGCCCTTAAAAAGCCAGCGAAGATGTTGTAGTTGTTCTTTACTAAAGGGGGTTGTCGGACTACGACTCACAAACCCCCCTTCCCTTATTGAAAAAGACTTGATTTTTGTACTTTCTTGAAAGACATCGGAATCGACCAAAGGTTGAAGACCTTGTTGATTTAATAGTTGAACAAGAAATAAAACATATGTTAACATCGGATTTTTCTCTTGATTTAAGATCGAAAAGTATCGATAAACAAGATCGTATTGATCCGAAATAAAAGAACGGAGTTCATAAGTCACAGAAGCAAGAATTTGTTTTTCAACATTTGTACTCAAATGAATAAAACTCTCTTTTAGAGCCACCGATTGAGGAATTAATAAACCCGTTTCTTTATAATTGAAAAGAAACTCATAACAATGATAAAGCTGTCCTTTGTTTTTCATTTTTGAATTATGTTTGCTAAAGCCCCGATATAAAAATCGGCAAATACCATAATCTTTTAATAGGACCCAAACAAGGGCATCGTGTTCCTTATAAGATTGGGTTCCAAGCACAAGACCAAGACGTTGATCATTCATTCTCAAACCCTAAAGATTCGAGTTTATTACTTTTATTTCGCCAATCTTTTTCAACACGAACATAAAGCTCTAATTGGACTTCTTTATTTAAATACTTACGCATATGTCGTTGGGCTTGTTGGCGAATGCGTTTGATCATCGCCCCCTGCTTGCCCAAAATCATGGGTTTTTGTGATTCTTTTTGAACCAAAATTAATCCGCTAATTTCCACATAGTCGTCATGTTGAACAAAATGTTCTACGGCACAAGTAATTTGATGAGGGATTTCATCTTTCATGGCATAAAGAACTTGTTCCCGAATTAACTCCGCTAACATAAATTGTTCCTGGTAATCAACTACCATGTCTTCAGGAAAGAACAGGATTCCTTCTTCGTCCAAGTAATCCAAACTCACCTTGAGTAAAGTATCTAAATTATCTTGGTTTAAAGCTGAAACAGGAATAATTTCAGCAAAAGTTCGCTGATCGGTAAATTCAGTTATCTTAGAAATCAATTCTGGTTTCTTTAAACGATCAATTTTAGTAATCACCAAAAAGATGGGAATATCTAAATCTTTTAAGCGATCGTAGACCAGCTGATCTTGAGGGCCAAAGTAGGAAGAACCATCCACCACAAAGTAAATCAAATCCACCCCTTCCACGCTTCCAAACGACTGCCGATTTAAAAGCCGGCCAAACTCGTCTTTCGGTTGGTGAATTCCTGGTGTATCAATAAAAACGAGTTGATAATCATCCGTTGTCAAAATACCCCGAATAATATTTCGAGTTGTTTGAGCCGTCGGTGTGACAATGGAAACCTTTTGATTCATTAATTGATTCACTAAAGTTGATTTCCCCGTATTTGGGCGACCAACGAGAGAAATAAATCCTGATTTCATTTAAGCACGTCCTTTGGTCCAAAAGCCATTGGTAATAACTCCCGCATGGTGGTTGTTTTCTCTGCTTTTCCATTACTTAAATGAATGGGCACATCCGCTCCAATTAATTCTGAAAGGACTTGGCGACAAATTCCACAAGGACCGGCTAAGATCTCACCACTGGAGACAATTCCAATCTCGACGATGTCTTCTTGCTGGTATCCTTGAGAATAAACTTGAAATATCGCATTTCGTTCGGCACAAGAAGTTGCCCCAAACGACGCATTTTCGACATTTGCGCCGACAACAACGGTCCCATCCTTTAATTGGATCGCCGCCCCTACTTTATATTTTGAGTAAGGCGCATAGGCATGTTCCATCGTTTCAAATGCTTTGTCTATTAATTGTTTTTTTTGCATCATTATCTTCCTCCTAGATATTTTACAAGTATAGCAACCCCAATAAATAAGGCGCCGATACTAACGACTAAGACTGCTCCAGCACTAATGTCTTTTAGTATTTCAATTCGTTTATCCTGTTTCGGCATCACAACATTGGCTAAATGTTCGATGGCGGAATTCATCAACTCAAAGGCCATGACGACTAATGATAAGCACATCATCAACATTATTTCGGTAAATTCAATATTCAAAATCAGCGAGCCAATGAAAACAAGCGAGGTAATGGTTAACATCAATTGCAAGCTCTTGTCTTCTTTTAGCGCAAAGATTAAGCCATCAATGGCGGCTTTAAACTTCGGCTTTTTTTCGACGGGCGATACCATCTAAAATCTCCTCTTGCAAATTAAACATTTCTAAACGTTGACTGCTAGTTTCATGATCATATCCTAATAAATGAAGCAATCCATGGGTCACAAGAAAGCAAAATTCGCGTTTTAAACTATGATTATATTCATTTGCTTGACGAGTAATCGCATCCACGGAAATAAAAATATCGCCCAAATAGGTTGAATCTTCGTCCACAAAGGACAAAACATCCGTCGCTTGGTTGAGATTCCTATACCGATGGTTTAATCGTGTGATCTCTACATCGTCAACTAAAATAACACTCACCTCTTGTTGTTGATTTTGTTGAGTTTTTTTCATCGTTGTTTCATAAATCGGTCGTAAATAACGTTGGTAGTGACGCCATTTGTCGGCGACATTTTGTCTATAAAAATATATCATCGCAGCCCTCTTGTGAAAATATTATAGCATATCCATGTGGAATATCCGCTCTAGCCTCTTCATTTGTTGACTTTTCAGAGTCAGAAAACGTCAGAAATAAACTCTCTGACGTTAAGTAGTGGCTTTCACCATTGTGTTTTAATAAAATCACCCGAAATCGATATGTTGACCCTTCGCTCGATAAATAACCGATTCTGCCAAGTTTTTGGTATGATCACCTGCCCGTTCAAGATTACGGAGCATCGACATTAAATAGTAACCAGCATGGAGTTGTGAATCGGATTTCGATTCGTCTTCAATAAAGTTAATGAGTTCATTCAACGCTTGATCGACGCGTTCGTCATCGATGGGAATTTCAAAAGCTAGCTCTGGATCGTTATCTTTAATGGCCAAAACAACTTTATCATAATTCGTAATAACTTCTTTAAATAGCCGTTCGATATAAGGCATCAATTTTGCTGGTACAGGATCGTTTTTTATGATATAACGGGCAATGGATTTATTGTAATCTCCTAAACGTTCCAGGTCAATACTCATTTGAATCCCAGCAATAACCGTCCGCAAATCGCGGGCTACAGGTTGCATTAGGGAGAGTAATTCAATCGCTTTTTGATTGATTTCTTCTTCATAATGATTAATGAAGTCATCCATTTCAATAACTTTTAGAGCCAAGACTTTGTCGTCGTTGAACAAGGCTTGTTCACTCAAAACAAACATCTGGCGCACTTTGTTTGCCATCAGTTGAATGAGATTTAAATAATTGTTTAGCAGTTCATCTAGTCGCATAATTTTTCTCCTTATCCAAATCGTCCAGTTATATATTCTTCTGTTCGTTTATCACCAGGGGTATGGAATATTTTCGCAGTATCGTCAAATTCAATTAAATCCCCGAGTAAAAAGAACGCCGTTTGGTCCGAAATACGGGCGGCTTGTTGCATTGAGTGGGTAACAATAACAATGGTATAATCCGCTTTTAACTCTTCCATCAACTCTTCTATTTTTGCTGTAGCTATCGGATCTAGAGCGGAGGTTGGTTCATCCATCAAGATCACATCCGGCTGTAAAGCGATGGCTCGAGCAATACAAAGCCGCTGTTGTTGACCGCCAGAAAGCCGTAGCGCACTCGTATTTAATCGATCCGCAACTTCGTTCCATAAAGCTGCTTTTTCAAGAGAAGTTTTTACCACTTCATCTAAAATTTTCCGATCCTTCACTCCTTGGCAGCGGAGACCATAAGCAACATTATCATAAATGCTCATTGGAAATGGATTCGGAGACTGGAAAACCATGCCCACCTTGGTTCTTAATTCAACCACATCCATTTCCGGTGCGTGTACATCTTCGCCGTTAAATCGTAAATCCCCTTCTATTGTAACATTATCTATAAGGTCGTTCATCCGATTTAAACATCTTAAAAAGGTCGATTTTCCACAACCTGATGGACCAATCAACGCTGTAACTTTGTTCCGTTTAATATCAAGTGATATTTCTTTTAGGGCTTGATTATCTCCATAAAAGAGACTTAAATCTTTAATCGTAAATGCATTCATTTAGGCTTCCCACTTTCTATTTAAGCGTGTGGTGATGGTTTTAACCAAAATATTTAGACCAAGAACAACCACTAGGATGATAATGGAAATCGCTGAGGCCAATTCAAAGTTCGGTTGTTCACCACTCATTATAGACCATATTTGAACGGCTAAGGTCGTTGCCGGTTGTAAAATTTCTGGATTATCGGAAATCGCGGTCCCCATCGTGTAAATCAAAGCTGCCGATTCACCAATCACGCGTGAAATAGCGAGTAAAACAGCTGAAATGATGCCCGGCAAAGCTGTCGGTAACACCACCTTAAAAATCGTTTGGGTTTCCGTTGCTCCAAGGGACAAAGAAGCATTTCGTAACCCGACCGGCACAACCACTAAAGATTCTTCGCTCTGACGAATAACAATCGGCAAAAGCATGACCGACATCGTTAATGCTCCAAGCAAAATGCTTAGTGAATTGGCTCCAAATAGAGCCGTTACTGGAAAGAGAATGGCTACACCCATTAAACCAAAGACAATGCTCGGAACCCCAGATAACATCTCGATTGATTGACGCATGAAGGAAGTCAGTTTATTAGGTTTCGCATATTCATGTAAATAAATGGCTGCCGCAATCCCTAGAGGTAGGGAAATTAATAAAGACAACCCAATTAACATCACGGTGGCGATTAAGGAGCCCCAAATACCCCCACCTCGCGATTGATAAAAGATATTATTAATAGCGGTCGATTCATCCAAGGTAGTGATGAACGTTTCTGCATCCATTCCAGCTTGGGAACCAATATTTTTATTTTTCCCATCCAAAACGACTTGCATTCGTGTAATATTATGACCGATGAGATCCCCCACTGGTTGATCAACATACGGACCTTTCGTGGTAATAATAGCTTGGTTAAGAACAGAATTTGGCGCGATGTAAGTAATTTCAATCAATCTGTTTTTTTGTTGGTTGATTCGGTCTGCTACCGCAATCCCATATTTTGTTGAAAATACAGAACCTTCCTGTAAGTCACTCGGTTGTTCAAACGATTGATTTTCGGATGTTGGAACACGAGCTAGGAAGTTTTGAGACCAATAGTTATCACGAATCATATCGAAAGACAAAACACGTAGTCCGCGGGTGATAACAAAAATAAAGATAGCTACCAAAACCAACGTCGCCAAACCCGAAGCAAGATATGTTAAGAGATTGGCTAAACCATCTTTTATTTTTCGCTTTTGTTTGTTGCGACGAACATCGATAATTTGATTCATTATTCGCCCGCCTTTCCAATACTAGTTTTAACTCGGTTAATTAAATAGTTGGTAATTAAAATGATAATCATTAAGACAATCCCCACACTAAAGCGAATGTCATAATCTAATCCCGTGGTTTCCTTTAATCCAGCTAACATGGTCGAGGTCAGGGTTCGCGTAATGTCAAACAGATTAAACGTCGGGCCATACATTTTATTTCCAGCAACCATTGAAACCGCGGTCGCTTCTCCAAAAGCACGGCCAAGTCCTAAGATTAAGCCCGCAAATATTCCCGATTTTGCGGCAACCAAGACAACCTTAAAGTTGGTTTGAGTTGGAGATGCCCCTAACGCAAGGGAGCCATTCTCCAAATCTTTGGGAACAGCTTTAATTGCGGCAATCGAAAGCATGGTAATGGTCGGATAAATCATGATTGCTAAAAGTAAAATAACAGCCAATAAAGAGTTCCCTCCCCAGCTTCGATAACCCAAAACTTCCGCCAGTCCATCAACTAAGGAAACAATAATCCCTGAGGCAAAAACCCCGTAAACAACCGATGGAATAGCCGCTAATAATTCAACAACTGTAGTCATGATTGCCGAGACTTTTTTTGGTGCAATTTTAACAATGAAAAGAGCTGAAAGCACCGACAATGGAAATGAGATCAACACTGCTCCTAATGAAGAAACCAGCGTATTGATGATAATAAATAAAACTCCATAAAGATTCTGGTCTTGTCGCCATTGTAAACCAGTTAAGAACTGCCAAAGATTTTGTTGCCCCCATTGATATCCAGGTAAAAATACTTTGATTCCTCGTTCTAGTATAAAGACAAAAATTAAAATAATAAATAACGCTGAAATCAATCCCGCCAAGCGAAAGATGACTCGAAACGCTGCATCAGCAAAGTATTTTCGACGCTTATAGCCTTGGGGTTTTGATATTTGAATTTGTTTCATACGACCTCCCTAATTCGCGAAAAACTAAGCCACCCAATGGCGTGGCTTAGTCTGTTGTTCTTTTTTGTTTCGTTAACCTAATTTAGGTCGTTCCAGTTCGTGATTTCTCCACCAAAGATCTTCGCGATTTGGTCAGCAGTTAAGCTTTCTGGAGCATTCGTATTGTCTTTAGAAACAACAACGACAACCGCATCTAAAGCGTAATAACCATTAGCTAAACCAGCACTTACTTCTTCTGATCCGTCCGTCTTAAACGTTCTTGAAGCAAATCCGATATCAGCAGCGTTTGCTGAATCTTTTTCTTCACCTAAGACACGTTTGAATCCATCACCTGATCCTGTGTGGTTCATTACAAATTGAACACCAGTTTCAGCTTGGAAAGCTTCTAAAGCTCCTTGAATTGTTTTATCAACAGAAGTAGAGCCTGCGGTGCGAATAGTTACATTGGAAACATCCGAATCCAATACTGGATGGTTAGCTGAAAGTTCAGACCAATCCTTAGCACTGCTTAAATCGACAATTCCACCAGCAGCTTCAACCGCCTCTAAACCTTCCGTAGAATTGTTTAAGAAGTCGATAAATGCTGCAACGACATCGCGTTCGGTATCTCCAGCGAAATCATCTTCCGCTCTTGTTACATAAGAGAATGGACGGGATAAGGTATACGATTGATCCAAGACGTTTTCGAAATTAGGTTCAACGCCTTCGAAATGAACCGGTGTTAAGTTGTTTGCTTCGAAATCAGTAGTTAAGGATACATAACCAATACCGTGTTCATCTACCCCAACTTTTTGTGCCATATCGCCATTTCCTGAAGTCTCAACAGCATCTACGGTTAATTCTTCTAGACCAACACCGCCTTCAAAGGCTTCACGGGTTCCAGAAGAAGAGTCACGTGTGTAAACGTTGATAGCCACATCACCAGATGGTTCGTTATCGGTTTCTGTTGGCGTTCCGGTTTCGCTTGGTGTTCCAGTTTCACTTGGTGTGGTTGTTCCACAAGAAACTAAAACGAGTAAAGCAATGAGTAAATATAATAGTTTTTTAAACATCTTTTCCTCCATGCAGTAGTTGACTGCATAGACATTATAGAAAACGATTATTAATTGGATTGTTTTTTTATGTTAATTTTCAGTTAATTTTACCAAAGGCAATTCAACAGTAAAGACAGTCCCAGCGTTTAACTCACTACTTACTCGAACATTACCTCCGAGGGCTTCCGTCAACTGCTTAACAATACTTAAACCCAATCCCGTGCCGCCAACATCGCGAGATCGTGCCCGATCGGAACGGTAAAACCGATCAAAGACATGAACTAAATCGTTTGATGAAATACCTTCACCTGAATCTGCCACACGAATTTTAACGGTTTCTTCCGTTTTCTCGGTAATGAATCGAATATAGCCTTCGCTTGTATAGTTTAAGGCATTAATAAAGAGATTTTCCAAAATTTGGGTGATTTTCAAACTATCTGTATAGAGCATAATATCTTTCGTTGGCAAAAGCACTTGTAGGTTTTTTTCTAAAATCGTTTGTTGATGATTAAATACAATTTCATTAATCACTTGATTGAGTGAAAATGATTCCACTCGTATCGGAAGCCGTTTATGTGAAAGTCGCGACATCGTTAAGAGATCTTGAACTAATAACATCAAGCGATTCGTTTGTTTTTCTAAATTATCAATAAAATCTAATCGATCGCTTTCCTTCATCTCTGGATGCTCACGCATCAATTCCAAGGTTAATTTCATCGAAGTAAGTGGCGTCTTGAGTTCATGGGAAGCGTCCGCCACAAAACGCTTCTGCATGTTTTGCCCTTCCATATATTCAGTTATATCGGATAAAGTCGTCACAAAATACGTATTATTTTCTAAGGTAATACGGGTCGACACGGCCCGGTAGGTCCTAAAATCAATCAGTAAAAAGCGCGGAATACGGGAAAAATGACTCACGATATGAGAAAAATAATTAATAAGTTCTTCATCCAAACGACTTTTTTTATGAAATAAGCGTTTAAAAATCATATTCTCAAAAACAACTTCAGCATCTTCGTCAATAATAACAACCGGAACATCAATGGCTTGGATCATAGATTCCGCGGAAGATTGATTTAAGGCGACATCTTCTTGGCGTCGTTCTGTATTTTCTTCACTATATACATACCAAGCACTTCCGAAGCCTAGTCCAAGTAAAAGCATAAAGATAAGATCGTTATCTATGAACAAATGTTCAATCGCCATGACCACCAAAAAACCAAGATAGAGCAGTAGAACTCTATTTTTTCTTGAGAACATAGCCGACCCCACGGACGGATTCAATGACCACTTGGGCTCCTTCTAACTTCGACCGTAATTTAAAAATATGGACGTCAACAATACGCGTATCGCCATCATAATCAAAATTCCAAATCTCATTTAAGATTTGTTCCCGAGACATGACTCGGTCTTCATGAGTCATTAAATATCTCAACAATTCAAACTCTGTTTTTGTTAATAAGACCTTGTCCTGATCTACTAGTACTTCGTAACGGTCAACATCCATTACTAAATTGGCGACCACATAGCGATCGGTATCCTTGGGTTTAAAGCGTTTGAGATGCGCCTTAATACGGGCTTGTAATTGGCGAGGTGAGAACGGTTTTGTCATATAATCGTCACAACCTGCTTCAAAACCTTCAAGAATATCGGTTTCATCGTCTTTAGCGGTTAATAAAATGATGATGGTCTCAATTTGAGCTTTTCGGACTTCTTTAATAATTTCAATTCCACTTAATTTAGGTAGCATCCAATCGATGATCATAACATCAAAAGGTTTATTTAAAGCGAGCTCGAGTCCAGACTCGCCATCGCTGGCACAATCAACTTCGTATCCAGCAATTTTTAAATCATAACGGAGAAGCTTTTGGATCGATTGTTCATCTTCAACGATTAATATTTTTGACATCTTTTATTCCTTCTTTTCGTATTTAGCTAGAATCTTTGATACCAATGGGTGGCGGACAATATCGGATAATTGCAAATTAATAAAACCGATATCGTTGATCTTTTGTAAGCGTTTCTGGGCATCGAGTAATCCCGAAATTTGATTAGGTTTCAGATCAATTTGGGTGATATCCCCAGTGACAATCATCTTTGAATGAAAACCAAGGCGGGTAAGAAACATTTTCATTTGAGCCATGGTCGTGTTTTGAGCTTCATCCAAAATAACAATCGCATCATCGAGCGTTCGTCCTCGCATATAAGCCAACGGCGCAATTTCAATCTGTTTCTTTTCAATCATTTTATCGACGGCTTCGGTCCCTAAGAGGATATAGAGCGCATCGTATAGAGGTTGTAGATAAGGATCGACTTTCTCCCGTAAATCCCCGGGTAAGAATCCTAAGGACTCTCCAGCCTCAACCGCTGGACGTGTTAAAACAATTCGTTTAATTTCATTTTTACGAAACAAATAAACCCCATAAGCTACCGCTAGAAAGGTTTTCCCTGTTCCCGCTGGGCCAATCGCAAAGGTTAGCGCATGTTGTTTCATGACCTCGATAAATTGAGCTTGACCTTTAGTTTTTGGAAAAATCTGTTTCCCATCAAAGGTATAGGTCAACGGCTTATTATTTGTTATTAAATCCCCATGATCAATAATCTCTGAAATAGTTTTTAAATCGAGTGTAGGATTATCTTGAAATGCCCGAGTGAGCTCATGTAATTTGCTTTTTACTTTATTAACTTCTTGGACATCCCCCTGTATGGTTAAACGATTTCCCCTTAAATTAATGTCGACATTAAAGCGTTTTTCCAACAAGCGAAGCGTTTGATCTTGGGGACCAATCAGTTGTTGGATGTCTAAAGAGTCCATTTCAAACTCAAATTTGTCTTTATTGTTCAATTCATCACCTCGTACTTAGTGTATCTATAAACGAATCAAATTACAATCAAATACCAAAAAAAAGACTCACCGGAGTCGGTTGAGTCTATCGTTTTTTTCTATTTTTCTTACGGGCGGCCTTGCGAGCAGCTTCCGATTTTAACTTACGTTTCACACCGGGCTTAACATAATATTCTCTTTTGCGAGCTTCAGCAAGGGTACCATTACGAGAAACTTGTCGCTTCCAACGTCGCAGCGCGTCATCGAGCTCTTCGTTCTCTTTTACTATAACTTTGGCCATTTCTATCCTCCCTCCTGTTGCAAGCAGTACCATTATCACACAACTAGTTTCGTTTGTCAAAATAATTTACTTATCATTCACAAGGAATGTGAAAGGTCTTTATTGGTCTTAAACTAGTCTTATAAATGGATCACGATTAATGGTAAAAATAAACTAATATCCGGTAATGGATGGATCCTTTTTCATCAGCTTGACACCACTGGATGTTCCAATACGCGTTGCCCCAGCATCAACCATTTTTAAAAGGTCTTCATAGCTTCGAACGCCACCAGCTGCTTTAACTTCAATGTTCTCATCGACATGTTTTCGTAATAAAGCAACATCTTCGACCGTCGCTCCATGGGTGGAAAAGCCTGTACTTGTTTTGATAAAGTCAGCTTTTGCTTCAGACACACAGTGACAGGCGGTGATTTTTTCTTCGTCAGTCAACAAAGCTGTTTCGATGATTACTTTTAAGATTTTATCAGGTAATAAGGCCTTAATGGCTTTAATTTCGTCAATAACTTCCGCAGTTTTACCTTCCTTTAGGAAACCAATGTTTAAAACCATATCAATTTCTTGAGCACCATCCGCTAAGGCGTTTTTAACTTCATCAATTTTTGATTGCGTTGAGGTTGCCCCCAAGGGAAAACCGATAACGGTAGCTACTAAGACCTCGCTGTCCTTAAGTAACTCAACACATTGTGGCACCCGTGAAGGGTTGACCATCACACTAGCAAAGTTATGCTGAAGGGCTTGTTGACATAATGTTTCAATTTGTTGACTCGTTGCCTCCGGTTTCAGTAAAGTGTGGTCGATTAATTTATTAATATTTAGATTCATCTCTGTTCTCCTCTTCTTTAATAGAATTAATGATTTCTAATGCGGCATGGTAATCGCCGATGTAGTCCGAAGAATGGACTCCCCGGTGATTAAATTGTTCCCTACCCTTTCCCAGAATTAAAATAATATCCTGTGGAAGGGCCGTAGCTATTGCTTGATTTATGGCTTCATAACGATTAAACACTTCGACACTTGGGACATCGGTGATACCCTTTCGAATGGCTTGATTAATTTCGGAAACCTTTTCATCACGCTGATCTTCTTCAGTTAAAATAATCCGATGCGCAAATTCATTGGCGACGCTGCCTAAGGTTGGTCGCTTTAAAGTGTCGCGACGTCCTGCTGCCCCAAAGACCGCGATAATGTCACCATCCTTTGGACAAATGGACTGTGCAAATTTAAAGACTTTCGTAAAACCATCCGGTGTATGGGCATAGTCCACCACAATGGTCGGAAAACCTTGTTCTCGGATAATGTCAATACGCCCTTCAATATTACCAATCAATACCGGTGTTAGACTTAGTTTGTCTAAGTCCATTCCAAAACATTCAACGACAATTAAGGCATCCACTAAATTATCAATGTTGTATTCTCCACGCACATCGGTCTCAAATTTATATTCTTTGTCGTTGTGAACCAAAATAAAGTTCGAATTATCGACGTTGGTTTCTGAGTATTTTAAAAAGTAATCTGCCTGTGGATCGAGCCGTGAATAGGTAACCGGAACAATCTCTAGTTCTTCAACTAGGCGTTGTCCATAATCGTCATCAATGTTAATGATGGCTTCATCTTCTGCATCTAAATCTTCAAAAAGTTTTTTCTTGGCTAAGTAATAATTCTCCATCGATCCATGAAAATCAAGATGTTCATGCGTTAAATTGGTAAAAATGACCGCATTAAAATCAATGCCATGGAGACGATTTAATTCTAAGCCTTGAGAAGAAGCTTCTAAAACACAAAATTTAACACCCTGCTTGACCATTTCATGTAAATAGCGATTGATGCTAACATAATCTGGTGTTGTATATTCATAGGCGTACGTTTCTTCACCAAAAAGCACGCCAAGCGTCCCAATATACGCCGATTTAGTAACTTTTGAAGCCAAGCGGTGGGCCATCATAGCCGTCGATGTTTTTCCGTTCGTACCCGTAATTCCCGCCACAAATAACTTCCGAGATGGATAATGGAAAAATTTCGCAACCGAATCATAAAAGACCGTTTCGACATCATCGACCAAAACTAAAACAACATGATCGGGTAATTCAGGTAATGGCTTACTGGCAACAACCGCAACCGCGCCATTATTAACGGCCTGCATAGCAAACTGATGACCGTCATGGGTCAATCCAGATAAACAATAAAAAACCGATTGTTCGCGTATTTCGCGACTATCGTACATAATTTCTAAGATTTCAAGATTAGAGTCTGTTGGTAAAAATTCAGCTAATTTCATATATGTTCCTTATTCATTAACGCCATAAATTCATTCATCGCCTCTTCATTATACAAGATAACATCTTTTTTCGAAACGCTAAAGAATTTCATCGGTTGTTGGTGTTTCATCTGGATGATTAATTCATTAATCGTGTCCACTAGATAAAAGGTTTGTTTATGATCCGCTGTAAAAAGTCGGGCTTGAGTAAAATCACCGGTATATATGACCGGTCCATAATGACTAGGGCGAACACAATGATGAAAAAAATCAGCAAATTGCTTCCGAAAATGTGGTAAATCCATCACTGCAATACTATCGCGATAAAAGCGATTAAACCGTTCATCAAAAAACGGCAAATAGATACGCGTACCCGATTCTAAAGTCGCATACCGTAAACGGGAAAAAAGTTCGTTCATTTCCCGATTTATAAAGACCGACTTTTGATCAAAAGAAAGATTATTCCAAATCTCAAAATACGCTACTTGAAAGTGGTCATATGCGTTCTCAATTAATTCTTTAGAAATTAATCCTTGTTCAATCATTTGAGCTTCATAAATAGCCACCGGACTATCAAATCGTTTGATGAGATGCTGGACAAGCGGAATCTTTTTCAAACGTTTGCGTTCTTGTTTTAGCTGTTTACGACCAAGTGCTTGTCGGGCTGAAATGGTTTTAACTTTCATGGTCAACTAATAAATGACTCGCAATGATGGCGGCGGTTTCGGCTCGAAGAGTTTGTTTCGAAAAACGTATAGGTATAAAATTAGCCGACTCAAAATAGAGAAGTTCTTGAGGACTCCAACCCCCTTCTGGTCCAATCAAAACCATCACGATTTGTTGTGGATTTAAGGACTTAAGAGAAAATGCCTTCTCTGATAAATCCCCATAATACACCTCACCATATGGGAGGGAATGGATATTGGTGCTTTTAACTAAAGTACTAATTTTTGGAATGAATTGACGTTGAGCCTGCTCCGCAGCTTCCATTAAAATCGTTTGATAACGTTTTAGTTTCTTTGAAAACACCTCCGGTTTAAACTTAACGACGGAACGTTGAGCATCAATCAAGACAATTTCGTCAACGCCCACTTCGGTTGCTTTTTGTAAGGCTAATTCCAATTTCTCTGAACGAATGAGGGATAAACCTAAAACAACCCGTCGACCATTTGCAATAAAATGGATGGGTTTTGTAAGAATGAACTGTTGATCCGAGGTGACCTCAGCTTCAAAGCCCACGCCTTCATGATTAACTATGCGCACAAGCTCTGTTGGTTTCAATTTAAGAACTTTGAAGATTTGAAAATGTTGGGCAGCACTCAACGTCACTTTTTGATGTAATTCTAGAGATTGATCGGTAAAGAATTGATGCATATTAACGAACCGTGGCTGCCCTTTCAAGTTGTTTAATTTCATAAGGTTTTAATTTACGGAACTGACCAGGTTGGAGTTTTTCCAAGGTTAGTGGACCAATTTGCTGGCGATGCAGTTTTTGAACTTCAAACCCTAAAAAACTGAACATCTTCCGTATTTGACGATTCTTACCTTCAATAATCTCCATGTCGAAATGGGTATAATTTCGCTTAGGATCAGGTTTAATGTTAAATATTTTTGCTGGTAAATACTCAGATTCTGGAGTCTCTAAACCGCTGCGCACTTGACTAATGGCTTGGGAACTTAATAGGCCTTCGACCCGTACATGGTATTGTTTTGTAATTTGAGAAGATGGATGGGTCAATAGATTCGCAAACTCACCATCATTAGTAATGAGAATTAAACCTGTCGAATAATAATCGAGTCGTCCCACAGGAAAAAGTCGGTGATGGGGATCATTAATCAAATCAATGACCGTCGTCCGGTTGCGATCATCCTTAGCAGAGCTAATCACTTTTGACGGTTTATTCAAAACATAATACTGCAAATCTTCCTTTTCAATAATCACACCATGAACTTCAATCACGTCCTGAAAATCTACTAAATAGCCCATCTCTGTTATAATTTCACCATTAACTTTTACCAACCCTTGGCGAATTAAATCTTCAGCTTTACGACGCGAAGCAACACCGGCCTGTGCTAATCTTTTTTGTAATCGCATACTCATTGAAATAATACCTGCTGCTGTTCACTTTCTTTGATCTCATCTAATTTTGGCAATTCTTCCAAACTCACCAGTTTGAATAAATCTAAAAAAGCATGAGTCACTTGATATAAATAAGGGCGGCCCGGAGTATCTAAGCGCCCGGCTTCTTCAATTAAATCTTGAGCGATGAGCTTACGCAACATCAACTCTGAAGAAATACCTCTAATTTCTTCAATTTCAATTCGGGTAATGGGTTGTTTAAAAGCAATAATGGCCAAGGTTTCCAAGGCCGATTGCGACAATTGACGGACTTTATTTAAGTTCAGCAATTTTAAGGCATATTCATATAAATAATCGTTGGTAATAAAATGATAGCGCTGGCCATAATCGACCAGATGCAAGGGCGCTTCATCGCTATATTTTTTGGTGAGTTCGTCTAGAATTAAACGGATATCAACTAGATCAAACTCGGTGATGGTCGTTAATTGTTCTAAGGTTAAACCTTCGTCGCCTGCTAAATGCAGCAAGCCTTCAACAATATTGGTCATTCTTTGCACATTATACCCCTTTCAAGATAATTTCTTCATCATCATCACGTATACTGAAAATTAATTCATTCATGCGTATTAAATCCAGTACGGCTAAAAAAGTAATAATTTGGAAATGTTGATTGTGCTTTTGTTCCAACAATTCCGTTAAGGTAAACGACGATAAATTCGTCTTTAGAAATAAGCGTAATTGATCAATGCGATCATCCACGCTTAATTCCATATGGTTTAAGGAAACTTCCTGAAAATTCGATTTTTGAAAGCGAACCAACACACGGCTCATCGCTTTAATTAAATCGTACACATCGTGATCATAATAAATTTCCTGTTTGGATTGTTCATTTAAATGCGCAACATTAGGTGGAATATTGAATTGAGATCCCCGTTCATTAAAACGATCGTTCAAATGCAATGCGACTTCTTTAAACTGTTGATATTCCAGCAAACGTTGTACCAATGATCGGCCCGCTTCCTGTTCATCCAGTGGTTCGGGTTCTTGGCGTGGCAATAGTCGCTTGCTTTTTAATTCAATTAACCCGGCTAATTCACTTAAGTATTCGGAAGCTATTTCTAGTTTTTGTTGTTTCATTTGATCGATAAATAAGATATATTGATTGGTTAATTCAATAATATTTAAATCCATTAAATCAAGTTTATGTTCACGAATCAAATGCAACATCAAATCCAAGGGACCCTCAAATTGATCAATTAAAACTTGAAAACTCATGAATCGATAACCTTTAAAACAAGCGGTGGTTTCACTACTCTTGTGCTGCTAAACTCAAAGCAAGCCTGAGCAAACACTTGGTGTTCAACCCCTAATTCCCCGTTATAATGCACCACACATAGCGGATCACCGATGTTCACCTGATCTCCAACTTTGGCTTTGATTTCCAATCCAACCCCATAATCAATAATATCGTCTACTTTTTCGCGACCTCCACCAAGATACATCGACAAGAGACCTAGGTTTTGAGTATGGATACCTTTGATATATCCTTCTGTGGAAGCCCTCAGCGTCCAGGTGTGCTCTGCTGTTGGTAAGCGATCCAAATCTTTAATCATGTCAATATTTCCTTGTTGATATTCGATCCATTGAAGTGCTTTTTCATACGCCTTACCGGAAAGAAGAGCTTGTTGTGCTACACGGTACCCCTCATCATAGGTTGACGCTATTTGAGCTTGAACTAGTAAAATCGAGGCAGCAACTAAACATAATTCCGTAAAGTCGGCATCGCCTTGATTTTTCAAAGTTAATATCGCTTCTTTAACTTCGAGCGCATTACCAATCGTTTTACCTAAAGGTTGGTTCATATCCGATATAAGTGCTCGAACATCTTTACCCAAATGACGGCCAATATCAATCATCGTTTGAGCTAAATTGGTCGCTTGGTCGACATTTTTCATAAATGCCCCATCACCACATTTAACATCCAACAAAATTCCATCGGTTCCTGCTGCCAATTTTTTAGACATAATGGAAGAAGCAATTAGTGGAATCGAATCAACCGTTGCCGTGACATCTCGTAAGCCATAAAGAATTTTATCGGCTTTCACTAAATCATCGGTTTGACCAATAATGGCACACCCTATGTCTGAGACTTGTTTCATAAATTGTTCTTGACTTAATTCAATCTGGAAACCTTCAATAGCTTCAAGTTTGTCCAGTGTTCCGCCCGTATGACCTAAACCCCGCCCGCTCATTTTGGCGATGACAGCCCCACAAGCAGCGACTAGCGGTGCTAAAACCAAACTGGTTTTATCTCCTACACCTCCCGTACTATGTTTATCGACACAGATTTTTCCAATACTGGATAAATCAAATCGTTTACCCGAATGCAACATGGCATCGGTTAAATAAGCGGTTTCTTGAGCATTCATTCCATTTAAATAAATAGCCATCAACAATGCTGATGCTTGATAATCGGCGATTTGACCATTTGTTAGACCGTCAATAAAATACTGAATTTCCGCTTTTGATAATTCATAATGATCGCGTTTTTTGGCTATGATATCAACGATGTGCATGGCAAACCTTCTTTCTATAGTCATATACCGTCACACTTGACGAGAGCGGTATTTTTTCAATTAATTCATATTCATCTTCATTAAACTCTGGAAAATACGTATCCCCTTCGTAGGTACCGTGAATTCGACTAATCAGTAGCCGGTCAACAAATGGTAGGGCTTGAGCGTAAAGTTTCGCTCCGCCAGCAATAAATATTTCTTCTTTAAGTTCTTTTTTAGCTTGCATAAAAGCCAGCGGATCCACGACCCAGCATACCTCACTTTGTTGGTATTTAGCGATGGGATTTCGAGAAACGCCATAGATTTTTCGATCCAGTAAACGTGGCAAACCTTTTAATGTTTGATGGCCAACCAAGAGCGCATGATGCAAGGTTGTTTCCTTAAAGAACTTTAAATCTTCGGGAATTTTCCAAGGCAAGCCCCCTTCTTTTCCAATCAATTGTTGGTCATCCATGGCGACAATAATCGTTAACATTAGACCGCAATCTCCCCGACAATGCGTCCATGGGATTGATAATCTTTAATCACAATATCCTCCATAACATAGTCGTCAATCGACGGTCGTGGATTTAAGACCAAAGTGGATAACTCCAAAGGTTCGCGAGCAAGCTGTTGTTTAATTTGATCAAGATGGTTTAAGTAAATATGTGCATCGCCCAACGTATGGACAAACTCCCCGACCACTAAACCACAAACTTGAGCAATCATATGTGTTAATAACGCATAAGAGGCAATATTAAAAGGAACACCTAAGAAAACATCAGCACTGCGTTGATATAGTTGACAGGATAATTTTTGGTCCTCTGAAACATAAAATTGCATTAGCAAATGACATGGTGGTAAGGCCATTTGATCTATTTGGTCCGGACGCCAAGCCGATAGAATATGGCGGCGGCTAGTGGGATTGGTTTTAATTTGTTCAATTAATTGAGCTAGCTGATCGACCCCATTAAAATCGCGCCATTGCTTTCCGTAGACTGGACCTAAATCGCCATGTTTTTTAGCAAATTCATCGTCATGTTTAATTCGTTCCACAAAATCGTCTAACGATTCACCTTGATAATCTGATGTACTTCTAAATTTCTCATAAGGCCACTCATTCCAGATGCGTACATTTTTTAAAACTAAGGGTTGTATATTTGTATTACCTGAAATAAACCAAAGTAGTTCTTCAAAAATCGCCCGATGATACATTTTCTTGGTCGTTAATAACGGAAATCCTTGGCTTAAATCGAAACGCATTTGGTAGCCGAAAACACTGAGCGTACCGACTTTTGTCCGATCCATTCGTTTTTGTCCGTGGTCTAAAATATGTTGACATAATTGTAAATATTGTTCCATAAAAGTACCTCACCTGTAGTGTCTATTATAACAGAGAAAAAGAGGTCATAGACCTCTTCTTACTCTAAATAGGACAGCTTTTCAGCAATTATGTTACAACTATAGATCGGTTTACCTTCTTTTGATAAATAGTTGTTTGCTGCAAGTCGTCCCTTGATGGCGACTATTGCACCGATTCGGGCATGTTTCACGACCGATTCTGCCATCCCTTGCCACATGGTTACTTGGAATTCGTCCGTGTCAATTGTTGAGTCTTGATTTCGAAAATTACGTTCAACATCAACAATAAGACTTGAAACTTTGGCACCCATCGTTGTTTCAATGACTTCACCAACTTCTTTGACTTTTCCTACTAACATAAATGTGTTCATTATTTATCACCTCACTATTCTATATAATCATCTAATTTAGAATTTCCTTAGCATTAATCACCACGACACTCACCTGTTTTGTACTGAGTGTTTTGATGAAACGTTCTAAATCATCCAATGTAATAGATTGAAGGATATCAATTTGTTCAAAAATATCGAGTCCGAGCTTATGTGCCCGAAAGTTATCAACCATTAAATCTTCGGCGTCTTCTAAACTTGAAATCGATTCGCCCAAATAACGACGTTTTAAGGCTTCAAAATCCAAAGGATCGATGGATATAGATTGTAGTTGATCAATTAAAAATCGCTTAAAATAAGCGGCATCATTCGTTTCATTGAAAAAGCTGATAAAGCCATAGTTGAGACCAACATCGTAAGAAACACTAAAATTATCCGCAAGAATGTTCTCGTCTAACCACTGTTGATATTGAGGATTACGACCTGTAAAAATCAATGCGGTCAAATATTTAAAATAAAGTTCGTGATAAAACACATCAATCTCCGATTTTAAAGTAAAATCTTGTTTAAATCCCACAGCTACTTTGGGTATCGCTACGTCCATTTCTAATTGGACCCACGGCTCTACAACTTCTTTAGGTTCTGTTGGTAAGACGTCTTCAACAGTCGGTGCTTGACGAAAAATCTTTTGGTTTTGGTTTTCTTTGATGAAGGTTAAAAGATCGGCTAAAGGTTCATGACTTACGATGGATAAAACCATTTGTGATGGATGGTAGTTCGCCTCATACGCGGTTAGAACATCCTCTAATGTCGTTTCTTCAATCGAAGACAAGGAACCAGCAATATCTTGATTTAAACCGAGCTGATGATACATAGCCTTATAAAGGCTCATATGTAGTTGGAACTGGGGCATTTGTTGATACATTAATAATTCTTGAGCAATAATCCCCTTTTCTTTTTCAATTTTTTCCGCCGTTGTATTAAATCCTTGAACAAAATCAAGTAAGGTCTTTAAAGGTTGTTGATAGTCTTGAGATGTTGAAAAATAACAAACGGTTTCCTGGTAAGAAGTAAAAGCATTCGCGCTTGCGCCCATATTTGTAAAGGCAGATAAAACATCCATTTCCTCCGGTTCAAATAATTTATGTTCCAAGAAATGGGCAATACCCGCTGGATAATCGATTCGCTTACCATCAACCATCTGTGATAAAGTCATCGCTCCAAAATGGGTACCAAACAATGCCGAGGTGGATTTATAACCAGGTTTATGATGTAAAATCACGGTCAACCCATTATCTAGTTGTGTTTTGATTTGTTTTTCATTAAATCTATTCATCTGCTTGTTCCCTTCCAATCAATCGAAACTCACCTAAAGGTTGAATTCGTTGTGAAACATCCTGGATGTCCTGTTTCGTTATTTGAAAATATCGTTGACTATGTTCATCAAGATCAAAGGATGCTTGATTTAAATACTGTTGTAAAATAAAACTGCGAACGGAGAAAATATCATCTTCGACGGAATCAAACGATGATTGAAGCATTTTAAGCGCCCCATCGATTAAATTTTGGTCAAAATCTCCCTGTTCAAGACGGAGAAACTGCTGGGCAATTAAGGTATTGGTTTGATCGATTTTTTCGGCATCTAAACTGGTAACGACCATTAACATGCCATCATAACTTTGAAGACGAGCACCGATAGAATAGGTTAACGAATGTTTTTCTCGGATTTCTTGAAATAAGAGCGAAGTTGGCAGCTGACCTAAAATAATACTTAAAACATGTAAAGCCGTAAAAGAAACATCAGAAACTTCGGTTAAGGTCGTATAAAATTTGACCAAATTACCTTGTGTAACATTTTTAGATAAAGACTTAGTTTCAAAAGTGCGTGGTTCCATTAAAAACGAAAGTTGACTTCGCATCACTGGAGGGTGTTTTCTCAAATATCGTTGCGCTGCCGTTGTTACCGTCTTTGGATCAAAATTACCAACAATAATCGCCATACCACTGCTAGAAATCAATTGTTGATGAAAGTTTACGATATCTTCGAGATGTAATTGATCAATTTCTTCACGATCACCAAATGAGGATTGAGCAATGATGGTACCTTGCGTAAAGTGTTTTAACCCTTCCATAATGGCTTGCTGCATTGGTTCTTCATAGCGGCGTTGTAGACGTGCTTTAACCGTTTTCTTCGCTTCTTTAAAAACATCTTCACTTAACAATGGTGAATAGATGATTTCCGAAAAGAATTTGAAGGTTTCATCCGTCAAAGGAGTCTCGACAAAATGCTCAGCAATCGTCGTAATCGACAGCTGAATAATCATTTTCTGACCATAACGACGCACGCTACCACCAACTCGTGCGCCATATAAATAGTCTTTCGCACGTAGAATTTCGGCTTTGGTTGGATAGGCTTGAATACGATCGCGCATCATCGCCAATAAGACATTTGCTTTACTTAGTGATTGTTCTTCTAAATCCATAAAAAACTGCAACGAATATACGACCTCTTTAAATTTTTTATTTTCATATAGATAGGTCTCAATCGGTTTTTGGTTGGTTTGAATCTTCATGCTACACCTCAATCTAGTTAGTATGATATCATAGAAGTACAAAGTTAATCTAATCTTAACTTTATGGAGGGTAACGAATGGATCAAAAAGCATTCGCCATGTTAGCTGATTATTACGAATTTACAATGGCATATAATTATTTTAAAGAAAATCGTCATCACGATATTGTCTACTTTGATGTTTTCACACGGAAACATCCAGACGATAATGGCTATATTATTTTTAATGGTTTAGAATCTGTAATTGAAGCCATAAAAAACTTTAAATTTACAGAAACACAAATCGATTTTTTAAGAGCAACAGGGATAAAGGACGAAGCCTTTTTGGACTATTTACGGCATTTAAAATTATCCTTAACGATTACCGCCCCTCATGATGGGACCGTGATGTTTAAGGGCGAACCGTTAATGACGGTTTCTGGCCCACTGCTTCATTGTCAACTTGTCGAAACTTTAATACTTCTTTCGGTCAACTTTCCAACTTTAATTTCTACTAAAACAGCTCGCATTGTACAAGCTGCTCAAGGTCGATCGGTTATGGAATTTGGGGCACGACGCGCTCAATCATACGATGCATCCATTGAGGGAGCACGAGCCGCTGTTCTAGCTGGTGCTGGCTCAACCAGTAATGCTTATGCCGCCATGAAGTATCAACTACCCGTATCCGGTACCATGGCTCATTCCTTTGTGCAACTACACAAATCAGAGTATGAAGCCTTTTTGGAATACTGTAAAGTCCAACCAGAAAATTCAATTTTACTCGTCGATACTTACGATACTTTAAAATCTGGAGTTCCTAATGCGATTAAAGTCGCTCAAAAATATTTGATTCCCAATGGCTATCGTTTGAAAGGGATCCGTTTAGATTCTGGGGATTTATCCTATCTCTCTAAACGCGCTCGACAAATGCTTGATGAAGCTGGTTTAAATGACGCGATTATTGTTGCTTCCAATTCCTTGAATGAGGAATTGATTGATGGATTATTAACCCAAGAAGCAAAAATTGATGCTTTTGGCGTCGGTGAAAACTTGATTACTTCCGCGTCCAGTCCGATAATTGGTGGTGTTTATAAATTAGTAGCGAGACAAGAAAATGATGCGATTGTTCCCGTTATTAAATTATCCGACAATATCGAAAAAATAACCAATCCTGGCTACAAAAAGGTTGTTCGCTTTTACGACCAATCGACCAATAAAGCTTTGGCAGATTACATCTATTTACATCATGAGAGTGTCCCGACGGATACGATTACTATTTTTGATCCGCTTGCTCCTTGGAAACGGAAGACCCTCACAAATTACACGGTTCGTCACCTTCATGAAACCATCTTTGAAGATGGAGTCTTAACTTATAAGGTCCCTTCGATTAAGGAAAGTATTGCTTATTGTAAGGCAGAACTTCAATCGCTTTGGCCAGAAGTTAAACGGCTACGCTACCCACACAAATACTATGTCGATTTATCACAAGAATTATACGATTTAAAAAACGAGCTCTTAGCTGAGAAACGAAACGGGTATTAAACAAAAGCCTCTAGCACCCTCCCACGGGGAAAGTCTAGAGGCTTTTTGAATAAAAATTTAGCGTTTACCTTTATCAAAGGGCTCACCCAATGATGCTGGTGCAGCTGATTTCTTTGAGGTTAAAAAGAGAATAATAATCGTCACAAAGTACGGAAGAATCTTGTAAACTACGCCAGGAATTCCTAAGCCACTTAAAAAAGGAATTCCTTGATAAGCGGTGGAAATTGTTTTCAGAAAGCCAAAGAATAAGGCAGCCAAAGCAACAGATTTTGGTCGCCACTGACCAAAAATTAAAACAGCAACGGCTAAGAATCCATAACCGGCAACCGATCCATCAAAAACCGTAGAAACAGGAATAATGTAGATAAGTCCACCCATACCAGATAGAGCACCCGAAATTAAGACCCCAGCATAACGCATTTTAATAACCGATACCCCTGCTGCGTCCGTCGCTTGAGGAAACTCCCCGGCGGAACGCAATCGTAACCCAAATCGTGTTTTAAATAAGACAATTTGAGCCATGATTAAAATAAGGATTCCAATTAAGTTCAAAACATATGTTTTTTGGAAAAACATCGGACCAAGAATAGGAATATCACCTAATAATGGAACCTTCGTAATAAAAAACTGATTTAAAAAAGGAATCTGTTGATAACCTAAAATAGACCGTGAAATAAAAATTGAAAATGCTGCCGCAAAAAGATTTAAGGCGGTTCCAGAAATCGTCTGGTCTGCCATCATATTGATCGACGCAATCGCATGCAACGACGCATAAATAATACCGGTAATTGTAGCGACTAGAAGACCGACAAATAACAATGGCATACCCGACATTACGTCAGCTTTTTGTAGAAGGTGGATGGTTAAGGTTCCAGCAAACGCCCCCATGACCATCGTTCCTTCCAAAGCAATATTTACGACACCGGAACGTTCAGAGAACATTCCACCAATTGCCACGACAAGTAATGGAATCGTATAAGGCATCATTTGTTGTACTAAAAAATATAGTGTATCCATAACTTACTCCTTTTTGTTTGTTTCTAGAGTATGATCTGTCCGTTGTCGACGTTGCATTATTTGTCTAAATAATAATGACAAGGCAGAAACATAAAGGATAATAGCTGTCATCATTTGAATCAATTCTGGTGAATAACCCAAGGTTTGAATGGCTTGACCTCCCATTTTAATATAGGCCATAAACAGGGATGAAAAAATAATCCCCAGCGGATGATTTGCTCCCAATAGGGAAACCGCAATCCCATCATACCCTTCCGCAGGAAGAACATCGACCACCGAAATCCGACGACCAATACCAGAAAGAAAAACCATGCCTCCCGCTAAACCGGACAACGCACCCGCAATGGTCATCGATAAAATAATCGAACGCTTTTCATTGATACCGGCATAACGCGAAGCTTCACGGTTTAATCCAACGGCTTTTAGCTCATAACCAAAAGTTGTTTTTTCAATTACAAAGAAAAGAGCCAAGGCAATAATTAAAGCAAAAATAATTCCTCCACTAAAGAAAGAATTAGGAAAAAATCGATCGAATCCAAATTTAGGAATGACCGTAGGGACATGAACGGTAGCGTTGCGTAAACGATCATAGATCCCCGCAATAGGGATTAAATAATTAACCAAGTAAACCCCAATATAGTTCATCATGATGGAAGTAATGACTTCATTCACATTTCTCAAGGCTTTGAGTAATCCAACAAAAGCACCCCAAATCGCTCCAATTGACATGGCTCCTAAGAGACCAAAGATCCAGCGCGTGGATTCAGGAACCGCTGTAAATTTAACACCAATGTAAATTGCCACAAAGCCACCGACAATAAATTGACCCGAGGCACCGATATTAAATAAGCCCGTTTTAAAGGCAAATCCAACCGATAGGCCACACATTAACAAGGGAATCATATAATAAAGTAAATTACCTAGCCCCGTGGTCCCTGGATTATTAAACGGCCCCATGAAGAGTCGAAGAATCGCTTCCGAAGCATTACTAGGATTCGCCATGACAATAACAATAATACCAATGACCATACCGACCATAATCGCGATAAAGGAAGGTAAAAATCCTTGGATAAAGTTCGTTAGTTTTTGATTACGCATCCACCTTTACCTCCATTTTTTTAGCACCAGACATATACAAGCCTAATTCGCGTTCATTCGTATCTCGAGTTTTTAAATCAGCGACGATCCGGCCTTCATACATCACAATAATGCGATCGGAGATACCTAGTACTTCGCTGAGTTCTAAAGAAATCAAGAGCACACCTTTACCCTCGTTACGCTCGTTAATGATTTGGTGATGAATATATTCGATTGCCCCAACGTCTAATCCTCGAGTTGGTTGACAAGCAATTAATAATTTATGTTCTTTTTCCATCTCCCGAGCAACAATCGCTTTTTGTTGGTTCCCTCCCGACATCGAACGAGCACGGGTAATGGAACCTTGACCCGAGCGGATGTCGTATTGGTCAATTAAGCGTATCGAGTAGGAGCGTACTTCCCCACTGTTAATGACACCAGACTGTTGAAATGGCTTTTGAAAATACGTTTGTAAAACGAGGTTTTGTTCCAAGCTATAGTCTAAGATTAATCCATGTTTATGACGATCTTCGGGTATATGGGAAATGCCATGCGTATTGCGGTAACGAATACTTTTATCATGTACTTTTTGGCCATCTAATTCAATGGAGCCCGTGTAGTCTCTTAATAAGCCTGTCAAGGCATAGACTAATTCCGATTGACCATTACCTTCAATCCCAGCAACACAAAGAATTTCACCAGCAGCAACTTCAAAGGACACATCGTGAAGTTCCTTCCGTCCCGTATCGTCTGTTTTCAAATTAAGCTGATTTACTTTTAAAATGGTGTCGCCTAGCTTTGGTTCATCTAAGACGACTTCCAAATCAACTTTACGACCGACCATGTATTCCGACATTTGTTCAACAGAAGTCGTCGCAACATCGAAGGTCCCAATGAGCTGTCCCTTCCGTAAAACAGTGACTCGGTCCGCGATTCGTTTTATTTCATTAAGCTTGTGCGTGATAAAGATGATGGATTTTCCTTCATCAATAAGCTGCTTCATAATTTCCATGAGCTCATCGATTTCCTGTGGCGTTAGCACAGCGGTGGGTTCATCGAAAATAAGGATATCGTTGTCTCGATATAACATCTTAATGATTTCTACGCGTTGTTGTTGACCAACACTGATGTTTTCAATTAATTCATCGGGTTCAATGTAAAAATTATATCGTTTCGAAATCTCTAATACTTTTTTGTGGGCGTTATTCATGGCTAAAAAGCCTTTTTGAACGTCTTCAATTCCGAGGACCACATTTTCTAAAACCGAAAACTTTTGAACTAATTTGAAATGCTGGTGAACCATTCCGATACCAAATTTATTAGCTTCATTGGGATCGTTAATATTCGCAATCTCGCCATTCACCTTAATAATTCCTTCATCGGCTTCATAAAGACCAAAAAGAATGGACATTAAAGTCGATTTACCTGCTCCATTTTCACCAAGCAAAGCATGTATCTCCCCTTTTTTAACTTCGAGAGTTACATTATCACAGGCTTTTACACCTGGGAATTCCTTAGTGACATTGAGCATTTCAATTACATTCATACTCAATCTCTCCTTACTTATGTCATTATAACCGAATTTTGAGTCTGTGACCATCAAATAATCGTTTTAAAAGTGGATTTTACCTTAAAATTCAGCACAAACTTCGCTTGGGTTCATTGCTTCGATTACTTAACCTCAAAAAAAGGAAGGCCAATGACCTTCCAATTTTTTTAGATGGATTCGTGCATCGTACGAGCGATGACTTCATCTTGTTGTTCTTTACTTAATTTATTAAAGTTTACAGCATAACCAGAAACACGAATCGTTAATTGTGGATACTTTTCTGGATGAGCTTGAGCATCAAGTAAGGTCTCTTTATCAAAGACGTTCACATTTAGATGATGCCCTCCGTTCTCGACATAACCATCGATTAAGGTTACTAAATTATCAACTTTTGAACTCATACTATTACTCCTTTCCTAATGAATCTGGGACGATTGAAAATGTATTGGAAATTCCATCACGTGCGTGATCGAATGGGATTTTGGAAACTGATTCCAGAGAAGCAAGTGCCCCCTTACGGTCGCGACCATGCATTGGATTGGCACCCGGAGCAAAAGCCACTCCGGCTTTACGTCCATCTGGAGTTGCTCCTGTCTTCTTCCCATAAACGACATTCGACGTAATGGTTAGTACAGACATAGTTTTAACGCCTTCGCGATACACATGTTGTTTACGGATTTTATCCATAAAGCCTTTAACAAGATTTACAGCTATTTCATCCACGCGGTCGTCGTTATTTCCATATTGAGGGTATTCTCCTTCAATTTCGAAATCAACAGCAATACCGTTTTCATAAATTGGTTTAACTTTAGCGTATTTAATTGCGGATAGGCTGTCCACGACAACGGACAATCCAGCAATACCCGTCGCAAAGAATCGACGCACTTCACTATCATGAAGCGCCATTTGTAACGACTCATAGGAATATTTATCATGCATATAGTGGATAATATTTAATGCTTCAACATAAACTCGAGCTAACCATTCTAACATTTGATCGTATTTAACCAAGACTTCATCGTAATCTAGAACTTCAGAAGTTATCGGGGCAAACATTGGGCCGACTTGAGTTTTTGTCTTCTCATCGATACCGCCGTTAATTGCATAGAGTAAGGCTTTTGCAAGGTTTGCTCTTGCTCCAAAGAACTGCATGTCTTTTCCGACTTTCATTGGTGAAACACAGCAAGCAATCGCATAGTCGTCACCCATGTCGCGTCGCATTAAATCATCATTTTCATACTGAATTGAAGAGGTTTCAATGGAAACTTTCGCACAGAATTTCTTAAATTCAAGTGGTAAATCCTTTGACCAAAGAACCGTTAAATTAGGCTCTGGTGCGGGTCCAAAGTTATAAAGTGTGTGTAAAACTCTAAAGCTATTTTTTGTAACTAATGGACGACCATCTAAGCCAACACCACCGATGGATTCGGTCACCCAGGTTGGATCGCCACTAAATAAATCGTTATAGTCTGGAGTTCTCATAAACTTCACGAGACGCAATTTCATGACAAAGTGATCCATTAATTCTTGAGCATCGACTTCAGTTAAAACACCATTTTTTAAATCGCGTTCAATGTAGATGTCTAAGAAGGTTGTCGTCCGTCCTAAAGACATTGCGGCTCCGTTTTGTTGTTTAATAGCTCCTAAATAACCAAAATACGTAAATTGAATCGCTTCTTGAGCCGTTTGTGCAGGTTTTGAGATGTCATATCCATAGGTAGAAGCCATCACTTTAAGTTCTTTTAAAGCTCGAATTTGTTCGGAAATTTCTTCACGATCACGAATTGTTTTTTCATCAATTAAACCTGTTTTTAAACTTAAATCATATTGTTTCGCTTCAACTAAACGATCGACGCCATAGAGGGCAATACGACGATAGTCCCCAATAATACGTCCTCTTCCATAAGCATCAGGAAGACCTGTAATAACCCCAGAGCGACGTGCCGCCCGAATTTCATCAGTATAAGCATCAAAAACTCCTTGATTATGGGTTTTACGATATTTTGTAAATATTTCAGAAACCTCTGAATCAATCTCAAAACCATAAGACGTCAACGCTTGTTCAGACATCCGAATGCCACCAAAAGGTTGTAGCGAACGTTTAAACGGTTTATCTGTTTGGAAACCAACAATCTTCTCTAAATCTTTATTTAAATACCCCGCACCATGAGAGGTGATGGTCGAAATAATGCGTGTATCGGCATCCAGGACCCCGCCAGCTTCTGCTTCTTGTTTATTCAATTCGGTCACTTGATCCCATAATTTTAAGGTATCTTCAGTCGGTCCTTCTAAGAATGAATCATCCCCTTCGTAAAGAGTATAATTTTGAACAATGAAATCACGAACATCAATTTCATTCAACCAATTCCCTGGTTTAAAGCCTTCATACTGTTTCATCAATTTAAATTCCTTCCTTTAGTAATGTCTGTAACCACACCTCTAAAATAAAGGCGGGTTGATATCCACTTAGATGCCCCAAGACTTCATTATCATCAATTAATAATAAAGCTGGGAGCTGATCTATTGAACATAAATTTAAATACGGTTGGGCTTCTTGGGCGGATCGAGCAATGTGAAATTCTAACGAATCAAATTCTGGTAAAATTGATTGAATCTCTTGTTCTAATCCATAACAGGAAACACAACTATCGGTTTCAATAAGCACTAGCTCTTTGGCCATTTACAACAATCTCCTTTGCACGTTCGATACTTTCCTTAGTTGGTTGTAGCACCCCTTCGAGTGGATACACTAAGTTCAGTTGTTTATATTTATTAACTCCCATCACATGATAAGGAAGGATTTCGATTTTTTCAACATTCGCTAAAGTTTCAATAAATTCACGTAATTTCCATAGATCTTTAGGATCATCGGTATAACCTGGGATTAGCACATGGCGAATCCAAACCGGATGATTTCTTTCGCTCAAATATTGCGCAAAGTTCAAAATATTCGTATTTTTAACGCTCGTTAATGCTTCGTGTTTCTCGTTATCAATATGTTTTAAATCCAGTAAAAACAAATCACATACTTCAAGCAAACGGTCATAACTCTTCTTTGTCTTTTCCGTAAATAAAGCGCCAGAGGTATCTAACGCTGTATGGATGTTTCGTTTCTTCAATTCTGTAAAGAGTTCCAAAACAAAATTTAATTGTAGTAAGGGTTCCCCGCCACTGACGGTAACACCCCCATCTTTAATTTAAGATTGGTATTTAACGATTTCATTTACAACTTCATCAACACTCATTTCTGTGCCTGTATCGGTTCGCCAGCTATCCGGGTTATGACAATAGAGGCATCGTAATGGACAACCTTGTAAAAATAAAACAAAGCGCACCCCCGGACCATCGACAGTCCCGAAGGATTCAATTGAGTGAATCTTACCGATCATACGCACCTCCATTTGTTAGTTATTGCTAACTTATGATAACTTAACACCCAAAAATTATCAAGGATAACGTTTCAAAAAGTTACCAAAATACATCATAAATACACTAACACAAGAAAAAAAAAGAGGTCGTCTGACCTCTTTGTTGATTCGTTCGATTATTCGAAGATTTCGACGGTAACTTTTTCGAAAGTTAATTCAGCCATTTCTTGTTTGACTGTTAGACCTTCACCAGCAACCGAATCCTCTATGGTATAAATAGTATCTAAGATACCATCAGCATCCGTCGCTAATTTATCAAAAATTGCATCGTAATCAGCTTCTGTGAACTCATTGAAACGAGAGAAGTCTGGCGATAAAGAGACACCGTTTTGGTCCGCTCCATAACGCAAGGTTTCTCCACCCTTCCAATCGTCTTCAAATGCGGCTTTCGCAGCATCATAAACGGATTGTTGTAAAGCTTTCATTGCTGAGGTAACGATTAATTCAGAGTCACCCATTTGGTCGGAATCCACCCCAATGAGGTATTTTCCTTCAGCTTGTTTCGCTGCCGAGTCAATGGAAGACCAGATACCGCCTCCACATGAGAAGATAATTTCTGTTCCATCGTTATACCAGCTAGCAGCTAAGGTTTGGATTTCAGGTTTTGCTTCGAAAACACCTGTGTAGTGGTATTTAACTTCAACATCAACACCAAGTTCTTTAGCAGCATATTCCGCTCCAGAAAGGTATCCATAACCGAAGTTAATAACAGCAGGTACAGCCATTCCTCCCATGAATCCTAATTTTGTAAAGCCATCTTTAACCGCAGCATAGCCAGCTAAGAAACCGGATTGTTCTTCACGGTAAAGTAATGAAACCGTGTTATCGGCAACATTCACATCAAAATCAGCATTCGTTGGTTCAAAGTCAACCGCGATGAATTTAACATCTGGATACTGAGTTTGAGCATCATAAACAGCGGCTTGGAATAGGAAACCAGGGGTAACAATGACTTTAGCGCCAGCTTGAACCGCTTGGTCAATCGCTGCCTTATAGACTTGGTCCCCTTCTCCTTGTGGTCGTAAATACTTAGCAGCTGATAAACCGACTTCTTGCGCATAGCGGTTTAGCCCTTCGTATGAACCTTGGTTAAATGATTTGTCATCAATCGTTCCTAAGTCGGTGATTAAATACATATCATCTTCACCAATGGTCGGTGTTTCTTCACCTGGATCGGTTTCAGTTTCTGCAGGTGTTGTTTCAGTTGGCGATGTTTCAGCTGGATCGGTTTCAGTCGGTGTGGATGTTCCACAGCTTGCTAAAAGCGCTACAACAATTGCCATCAAAAGCAACTTAAATAATTTTTTCATATTTCCTCCTTGTGATATTCACAGTTTAATTTTAATCTAAAAGACAGTAAAATGCAACGGCTTACAATTGAACTAGTCAATAAATAGCTCCTCCTCTTGCTCGAGGTCGTCGTTAGTAATATAAACATCTCGTGGTCGACTGCCTTGTTGAGGCCCAATAATACCGTTAGCTTCTAAAACATCCACCATTCGAGCTGCTCGATTATAGCCAATTCCAAATCGTCTTTGAAGAAGCGACGTCGAAGCTTTTTGAGCTTGAATCACATAGGCACGCACTTCGTCATATAAGGGGTCTTCCGTCGCTGCCACAAAGCCAGCATTGCCCTCAACCCCATCAAGACTCATGAACACATCATGGTAGCGGGGTTTCGCAATTGCTTTCACCGTCTCAGCGACTCTTGAGACTTCCTGATCGCTTACAAAAACACCTTGAATTCGAACCGGTGCCGATTGTCCAACTGGCAGATACAACATATCCCCATAACCCAGGAGCATTTCAGCACCCGATTGATCTAAGATCGTCCGGCTATCCGTCGCACTCGAAACCGCAAACGCTATCCGGCTTGGTATATTAGTTTTAATAATTCCAGTAATAACGTCGACCGAAGGACGTTGGGTCGCCACCACCAAATGAATACCTGCCGCTCGAGCAAGCTGGGTAATCCGACGGATATGTCCTTCAACTTCTTTGCCAGCGACCGACATTAAATCGGCTAATTCATCAATAATAACAATAATCCATGGCATCCGCTTGAGCGCTGGATCGTTTTTACTCTCCACTATTTGATTGTAACCAGAAATATTACGCGCCCCAACCTTCGCAAAATCGTCATAGCGCGTCTCCATAATCGAAACGATACCATTCAAAGCAGCCGCCGCTTTCACGGGTTCAGAAATTACCGGCGCATATAAATGCGGGACATCTTCAAAAACCACAAACTCAACTTTTTTAGGATCAATTAAAACTAATTTAACTTCATCCGGTCGAGTTCTTAACAATAATGAGGAAATCATGCTATTAATCGCCACCGACTTACCAGAACCTGTAGACCCAGCAATTAATAAATGGGGCATTTTATCCAATTCGGCGTAAATATTATTACCTAATAAATCTTTTCCTAAAGGGAATAATAACGGTTTCGACTGTAAGGAGCTATCCATATTCAATAACAACTCACTCAAGCGTACCGGGGTCATTTCCACATTCGGAATTTCAATACCCACAGCATTTTTTCCAGGAATGGGGGCTTCGATTCGTAAATCTTTAACCGCTAATTCCATCATCAAATTATCTTGTAGCGACGAAATTCGTTGAACCTTGACGCCAGGATCTGGTCGTAACTCAAACTTTGTGACAGCTGGTCCAATATGGGTCGCAATTAATTCCGCACTTATTTGGAATTGATCCAATATTTCAATGAGTCGTTGACCTTTAAGCTCTGCCGCTCGTTGATTGGATGTCGAATGATTCGACTTTTGATAACCATCTAAAATAGTTAAACTAGGTGGTTGATAGTTCATAAAGTGTTTTGGATCGTCTTGGGATTCGCTCTGCGACATGGAAACTGCTGGCGTGTCGACGGCGGCTTGATCTTTAACCTCTGGCAATTTTTCATCATTCACATCAATAAAGATTGGTTTGGTACTCTTTTGAGTTTGCTTCACCGCTTCTGCCATATCGACCGGTTTAAACTCAAATTCTTCGAGATCATCCCGCGAATATGGTTTACGGACGGCTTTCTTAACCTTTTCTCCAGTGATGGACTTTTTAATTGGTTTTGGTTTCAAACTTTTTTGTTGACCTAAAATCCAATCATAAACAACGCGACCATAAAGTATGGTAAAACAACTTAACAATAATAAAATAACAATCACAATCGTTCCAATGCGGTCAAACAAGACCGAACTTAAGGCGTATAATAACGCACCAAAAAAACCACCACGTGCACTGAACGACCGGTTAAAAATATCAATGAAATGAACAAAGAAATTTTTAATAACCTCAAACCCTTTCAAAGTCGTTTGTTCATCCAACAATTCTAAGGTTAATAAGTAAGCCACCAACAAGGCGAGTAAAATCCAAATCTGCTTTAAACTAAACTCGATTGGCCGCCGGGTCGCAATTAAATATCCACCAAACCCCAACAACATTAAGTAAATCGTCCACGGAAAAGATCCAAAGAAGACCGTGACTATTCCAGTCAGTACGCGACCAACCAAGCCCAGGTTAAACATGCCAACTAAAGCAATCGCCACGAGCACAAAACCAGAAATCACTACAAAAAGAACCGTATTCTCATGAATCGTTTTTTTACTCTTTGAATTGTTCTTCTTTATCAACTTACTCATCGTTACTTATCGATTTATCTCAACAATTATTGGTAAAATCATTGGGCGTTTACCGGCCATTCGAAAGACATACTTGGAAATCTTTTCGCGAGCTTCGGTACGGGCTGTCATATTGTCATAGGCCTTATTAGCTACTAATTCATTAATGGTTTCTTCAATAATATTTCCACATTCCTTAACCACATAATCCGCATCTTTTAAATAAATAACTCCGCGGGATTGAACATCAGGACCTCCTAAAACCATTTTGGTTTTATGATCAATAACAATGCCAATGACGATCACGCCATCCGTTGCTAAGGTTTCCCGATCTCTAAGAACTAAACCAGAGGAATCCAGATAGTTCATTCCATCCACATACACCTCATCCACATCAACATGTTGACTCATTGACGTCATATTACCTTGATCAAATTGAACTATTTGACCATTATCCAAGACGAGAATACGGTTGGCCAAGAAGCCACGATTTAAAGCTAAATTCGCTGCTTCTACAAGTTCTTTATAGTCCCCTTTGATTGGAATATAGAACTTTGGATTCAATAAAGAAAGCAGCATCTTAATGTCTTCCGCACTTGGATGCATCGTAAAAACTTCATTTCGAGACAACTTAATCAATTCGACCCCATCCTTGTAGATTTCATTTTCCATAGCGGTCGATTCACGTTCGGCACCAGCCACAACTGGGGAAGCAATAATGACGATATCGTCTTCTCTTAACTGAATTTTTTCGTGTTCGTGTATCGCAATTTTATGCATCGTTCTAAAAACATTCGGTCCCTGATCACTAACAACAATAATGACATTATCAAAATTATTATTGAATGAAGAATTTGGTATTTCCAATCCTGGCGACATTTGATAGTATTTTAATTTTGCCATGTATTTTAACATTTGGCGTTGATTATTATTCGCAAAGAAAATCTTTCGATTCGTTTTTTCAGCAATTTCAATAATTTCTAAGAGTCTAAAAATATTTTGTTCATACAAAGTAATGATGACGCGGCCATGAGCATTGGTAACCAGCGGTTCAACCACGCTGCCAATGCGATGGCGTGGAGACGTAAACCCTGGCCGTTGAGCACTCCGAGCTTCCGTCATTAAAGCAAGAACCCCCTTTTTCCCAAGTTCCGCAAATTCGATGAAATTAGTTGTGAAAAAAGCATCCGTCACATCAAAGTCAATTAAATATTCACTCGCATACACAACATAACCTTGATCGGTCCAAAAAGCAATACCGAATGTATCCGGAATGGAGTGGGTCAAACCAAAGGTCCGTATTTTAACCCCTTCAACGGTTAAACTGGCGTCGCGTTTAATGCGGCGGATATCGTTATAGTCAATTTTGTGTTTCTTTAATAGATCCGTCAATAAAAAATACGTATAGGCGGTCGTATAAATAGGCATTTGAATTTCATTTAATAAGTAGGGAACTGCCCCCATTACATCGTCGTGACCATGGGTAATAAACATCGCCACGACTCGTTCTTTGTTTTCGATCACATATCGAAAATCCGGAACAATAATTTCGATGCCTAATTGATTATTGTCTGGGTACCGAAGTCCACAATCAATAATAAAAATCTTTTCATTAATTTCTAATAGCGTCATATTTCGGCCATCTTCGTCGAGACCGCCAAGTGCCATAATTTTCACTTGATCCATTATAAAACCTCCAACATCTGTCTTTCATTATACACTAAAAGTCTACCTACTAACAAAGTTCACCAGTTAAAAACCAGGATTTTACATTTGTTATTTTGACATCGCGTAATTCTCCGACTTGGGCATCCCCTTTCGGAAAATTCACGACTTTATTGTGCTTGGTATAACCACTATATATTTCTGGATCTTTCTTGCTTGGTCCATCTACTAAGACTTCAACTACAGTGTTCAAATATTTTTGGTTATTTTGGTGACTATAGAATTGAACCTTTTCATTCAATCGATAGAGCCTTTGTTTCTTTTCTTCTAAAGTAACATTATCTACCAAATTAGCAGCAATGGTTCCTTCACGTGGGGAGTAAATAAAGGTGTAGGCCAAGTCGTATTGAACAAGGTCATATACCTTTAAGGTGTCTTCAAATTGTTGTTGTGTCTCGTTAGGAAAACCAACAATAATATCCGTAGTAATGGCTAAATTTGGTATTTGTTGCTTTAACTTCGAAACAATCTCTAAATATTGAGCCTGGGTATAGCGTCTGCCCATCGATTTTAAGATTTCATCGTTACCAGACTGTAATGGAAAATGTAAATACGGCATAATATTGTCATATTCTGCCATAGCCTTAATCATCCCATCGGTAAAGTTCCATGGGTGAGAGGTCATAAAACGCAGGCGATCAATACCTGTTTTTGCGACTTCGACTAAAAGGGTCGCAAAGCCATCGTCCATCTGTAAATCTCGACCATAGGCGTTTACATTTTGACCAAGTAAGGTTATTTCTTTATAGCCCTTGGCTTTTAACGATTTAACTTCTTCTAAAATGTCTTCTAACTTTCGAGACCGTTCTTTACCTCGCGTATAGGGAACAATACAATAGGTACAAAATTTATCACAACCAAAAATAATATTCACCCAAGCTTTGTGACTCAATGCCCGACTCGATGGTAAATTCTCAATAATTTCACCTTGATGGGAATACACTTCAATCGTCCGTTCTTTAGAAAGAATGGCGTGGGCCAAAAGTTGTGGTAAGCGATAAATATTGTGGGTTCCAAAAATCAAATCAACTTGGTGATACGATTCTAGAACTTTATTAATAACGACTTCTTCTTGGGCCATACACCCAGACAAGCCAATAATGATGTCCGGATTTTCGCGCTTTAAATGTTTAATATTCCCTAAATCGCCAAATACTTTATTATTCGCATTTTCGCGAATAGAGCAAGTATTAAATATAATAACGTCGGCTTCTTCAATTTGGTCGGTTGACTGAAAATTCATTTCGTTTAAAATCCCCGCCATATGTTCGCCGTCGCGTTCGTTTGCTTGACATCCATAGGTGCGGATATAATATTTTTTACCGACACCTAATCTCTTTAAATCTTCATCAACCGAAAAAAGCGTATATTCAAACGAAACTTCTTCATTTGTTCGTCTTCTTGCTTCTGAAAGGGATGGTTTTATCCAATCTTTTCTCATATTTTTTATTTCTCCTTAAAAAAACCAAGCGCAGCCTGGTTCTTTGTTTTTAGATTTGTTCAATCGCTTGTGTAGGGCAAGTCGGTATACATGCTTCACAATCGATGCACATATCTACCTCACATTCCGCTTTCCCGTCCGCATTCATACTTAATGCACCGGTTGGGCAAACGCTAATGCACGCTTCACATCCTATACAAGTGTCTTGGTCAACTCTTACTGGCATAGAAACAACCTCCTTATAGAAGGATTGTACCAAAGTAACGCTCTATTTTCAATGTAAATTTAAGATTCCATGAAAGATAGGCGTTCAATTTCAATGGTTTTTGTTTGTTCAATCGTCAATAAGACACCATTCAACATCGCTGGTCCTTGAGCGACCGTATAGTAAGTTTCTTGATTCTTTAATGTTCGCGCGAGAACTTCATCGATGCTTCGGCCTAAAATAGATTCCACCGCACCGGTCATGCCGACATCGGTTATGTATCCACAGCCATCAACGATTTGTTCATCCGCTGTTTGAACATGGGTATGCGTCCCTAAGATCGCGCTAGCTTGCGAAGCAAAATAACGAAAAAACAATTGCTTCTCTGCGGTTGCTTCCCCATGAAAATCGACAATATGGGAAACATTTTCGCCATAAAATTCTACGATCTCTTGAAACGCTACAAAGGGATCTAAAACCCCCTCATTCATAAACGATTGACCCATAATATTGGAAACGACTACGATCTCCGAACCGATCTCAAAACGTTTTGATGAAGGAAATCGACCATCGTTTTTAAAGTTTTTTGGAAAAATCAAAGCATCACATTGAAGATAATCCTCGAAGATTTCCTTTTTACTATAGGCATGGTTACCTAAGGTAATACAATCAACCCCAGCATTAATTAACTGGTTGTAAATTTTCAAAGTCATGCCTTTGCCATGGGCACTGTTTTCGCCATTCGCAATCACAAAATCAAGTTTATATTTTTTTCTAAGATCTTGTAAATAATTGGAGATCATTCGTCGGCCCGGTCGGCCGACGATGTCTCCAATAAATAGAATCTTCATTATTTTGCGGTTTCGGACTTCCGAAGTTCGCGGATAACGGTAACTTTAATCTGACCGGGATAAGTCATTTCATTTTCAATACGATCACGGATGTCCATAGCTAATTTAGCAGCCCTTGCATCGTCAATCTTTTCTGGAACCACCATAACCCGAATTTCACGTCCAGCTTGGATGGCGTATGTTTGTTCAACCCCATCATAAGATTTGGCAATATTTTCTAATTGTTCAAGTCTTTGAATATAATTTTCGAAGTTTTCAATGCGCGCTCCTGGTCGGGCGGCCGATAAAGTATCTGCTGCGGAAACCAGGTTAGAAATCAAGGAAGTCTTATCGACATCGCCATGATGCGATTCAATCGCATTAATAACGACTGGATGTTCATTGTAACGCTTCGCATAACGGACACCGAGTTCCACGTGGGAACCTTCGATTTCAAAGTCCAGAGCTTTACCAATATCGTGGAATAATCCAGCTCGTTTTGCTAATTGCTGATTTAAGCCCAATTCTGCAGCCATCATACCCGCTAAATGGGCAACTTCGACGCTATGACGTAGAGCATTTTGTCCATAGGACGTCCGGAATTTCAAGCGACCTAAAAGCTTCACTAATTCCTTATCCACTTTGTGTAAGCCAACTTCGAATATAGCATCTTCCCCTGCTTTTTGAATGGTTCGATCAACATCTTTTTCAACTTTTGTCACAACTTCTTCAATGCGGCCTGGTTGAATTCGACCATCTTTAATTAAGGTTTCAATGGCTTGTCGAGCAATTTCTCGACGAATCGGATTATGCGATGAAATCGTAATTACTTCTGGGGTATCATCAATCATTAAATCGACACCTGTCGCATGTTCAATGGCTCGAATGTTTCGCCCTTCGCGACCGATAATCCGGCCTTTCATTTCATCGTTTGGTAATTGAATAACAGAAACAGTGCGTTCGGTTATTTCTTCTTGGGCATAGCGATCAACAGCAATAGCAATGATTTCTCGAGCAATTTGTTCTGCCTTTTCGTTGGCTTCTTCCGTTTTATCACGGATGATGACCGCCATTTCGTGCTCCATTCTTTTTTCGACCAAGTCGATGATTTGCTCCCGCGCTTGTTCGACACTTAATTGTGAAATCTTTTCGAGTTCAACAATTTGAGAATCAATCTTCTCCTGTAGTTCGACCTCCATCTTTTCAAGTTGTTTCGTACGATTATTGAGATTGTTTGTTTTTGCATCAAGACTTTGTTCACCAGAAATGAGTTGTTTGTCACGCAAGTTTAAATTGTCTTCGCGTTTATCGAGACGCTTTTCATACTGTGCTAATTCATTTCGACGTTCTTTAATTTCTTTTTCTGCACTTAAACGAAGCTCGTAAACTGCCGTTTTCCCTTCAAGGACGGCTTCACGAATCGTTGCTTCTGCTTGTTGTTTTGAGTTTTCAAGCAAAGTAACAGCTTCTTGTTTCACTTTGTTATATCCAATTTTGGATAAAATATACATGATAACAATTCCAATTAAAAATCCTATAAAAGCTATTAAGATGGTGGCCCCTAAGTTTTCTGACAACAAACTAGTGCTTGTCAATACATGATTAAACATAAGTTCCTCCAATATATAAAAAAAGAATAATTGAAAATTATTCTTTTTAATTATACGGTAAAATATAAAAAACTACAATAGCGAGCCTTTCATCAATTATTCGACGTCACCAAAGAGAAGGTCTTTGACTTTTTGATGAATTTCTTTGTAAAGATCCGGATTTTGGTTTAAGAAATTACGCACGGCTTCGCGTCCTTGACCAATGCGTTCGTCCTTATAAGAATACCAAGACCCTGCTTTATTAATGACATCATGGTCGGAAGCTAAATCGATCAGCTCCCCTATCTGGGAAAAGCCTTCACCATAAATTAATTCGATACTTGCTAGTTTAAAAGGTGGTGCTACTTTGTTTTTAACGACACGAACGTTGACTTTATTACCAATGATCTCGCTACCAACTTTTAAAGATTCTGAACGACGGACATCCAATCGAATGGAGGAATAAAACTTCAAAGCACGACCGCCTGGGGTAACTTCAGGATTACCAAACATAATACCGACTTTTTCTCGTAATTGGTTAATAAAAATGACTGTACACTCGGAACGATTCATCACGCCCGATAATTTACGCATCGCTTTGGACATCATCCGTGCTTGTAGACCAACTTGTTGGTCGCTCATTTCACCATCTAATTCTTGTTGAGGAACGAGCGCAGCGACAGAGTCAACCACAATTAAATCAATCGCACCAGAACGAATCAATACTTCGGTAATTTCAAGACCTTGTTCACCACTGTCGGGTTGAGATAAAATTAATTCATCAATATCAACGCCAAGTTTTTGTGCATATTGGGGATCAATCGCGTTTTCGGCATCAATAAAGGCGGCTTTCCCACCTGCTTTTTGGCATTCCGCAATCGCATGCAAGGCCAACGTCGTCTTTCCGCTGGACTCTGGCCCATAGATTTCAATGATGCGACCCTTCGGATAACCCCCAACACCTAGCGCATAATCTAGAGCAAGAGATCCCGAACTAATTGCATCCACATCGACATTGGCTCGGTCTCCTAATTTCATAATCGACCCTTTGCCATATTGTTTTTCTATTTGTTTGATTGCATCATCTAATAGCTTATCTGATTTATCTGGGGTTTTTGTACTCATAACGTTCTCCTTATATTGAAGTATCCTTTGATTTCCTTCAATTCCTATTTTGTTTTGAACCAAACATCTTTTGATTTAATTAAATAATCAAACCCACTAGCGATGCTGGTCAACACCGCAAGCCATAAAACAATTGTGGCCATCGGTAGATTGAACAAATCAAAAGGCCCATTCCTTAACAACAATAAAATAATTGCCGTCATTTGTAAAATTGTTTTCAACTTACCATAGACCGAAGCCGCAATAACTTGATTTTCACTCGCAGCTACCATGCGGATGCCATCGACAATCATGTCGCGCCACAACATCAATAAAAAAGCCACATAATGGACATCCCCACTCACCGTCAATAAAAGCAATGCTGTATTTACTAAAAGCTTATCGGCAATGGGATCAATAAATTTTCCAAAAACAGTAATTAAACCGTGATGCCGCGCAATATGGCCATCTAACACATCCGATATCGTACCCAAGACAAATATAATTAGGGAGACAAAATAGTTATGTGGAAAATCCAACAAGGTGAAAGCTGCCACTAAAAGAGGAACTAACGATATACGGAACAAAGAAATCTTATTCGGAAGATTCATTTGATCTCACCGTGAAATTTAAAGTAATGCCCTTTTTATAGTCTTTAATGCTCGGATCGACTTCTACTAATAAGTCGTTTACAAATATTTGTGTATTAATTAAATGACCAAACCGTACACTTACCACTTCTTGAACTAACGGATCGATAATGATTTCAATACTTTCTCCACCTTTATAAACAGTACTGGCGGGGTTATTTGTCATGACACCATCAATTTCCGCACGAATCCATGTATCTTGACCGAAGACAAACTTAATGGACACAGTCTCCACCTGATGGGTGAAAACATCAAAGTTTGTCCGATCGACTAACTTTACTTCCGTATTGGGTTCGATAACTTCGGTTTCAACATCCGTGGTTTCGACGATAACGGTTTCGGGTATCGTTTCCGCCGGACTTGTATCAATAGGTGTTGGTACGACGATGTCGTTGCCATTATTGGTTGGTTGAAGTATTTGTGGTAAAAAGCGAATGGCCCCATAAATTAATAAACCACCGATCAGTACAATCAAAAACAAGATGATAATCGAACGTAAATCGGTTTTTCTTAAATTTATACCTGTTTTTTGACTCGTTCCATAGGTTTTTCTGTTTTCGGAAATTCGTTCTTTAATGTATTGATTCGATTTTTCTAATTGTTCTTGTTTTTGTATAGCTACCGTTTCATCATAGAGAGCAATAGCCTGGTTATACTGCTCTTCTATTTCTGAGAAGTCAAGATGTATCGATTGAGCATAGTATTGTAAAAAGAATTTTAAATAGGACATGTCATGACGAAAATACGCAATATCTCCTTCTTCGATTGCCCGTAAATGAACGATAGAGAGTTTAGTTTTTTCATGTATGTCTTCGAGCGAATATCCTAATTCTTGTCTTCGTTGTTTAAGTCGTTCACCGATTTTTTCCATCATATCTCCTCAATTAATTAATGAAATAAAAAATGTAAGCCATGTTCTGTTCCGAATAATCGGGATAATCATTTATCTACAGTTTCCTGTCCCTTTTTCGCTTCAATTTGCTATTAGGGTTCCCCTACCAAATTTGGGTTTCTCGCTTGTGGGGTTTACCACGTTCCACTCAATCAGTTTCCTAATTGACTCGTCTCTATGGCACTTTATGGTTAATCCTCCATGGGTTTCCCTTTAGGAGTTTAGCCGCCGTCATATTTCTATGCCTTGATTTATGGGTTCATCAAGCACAATCACTACCATCGTCGCAGATGGTGCGAGCATGGACTTTCCTCTACATTTCAAGAATGCAGCGATTATCTCTTTTTTACTTCTTTTGAAAGACTACTTCTTCTAAACGGGCAACCCGTCGAATTAAATCGACATAGGAAGGTGTTTGAGAGGCCTCATCATTTATCGATAAGCGTGCTTTTAATTCTTGGTTCTCGCGCATCAACTTGTCGATTGTCGATAGGTCTTGAAGATGTCGTTGTTCGTATTGATCTAGGGTTTCTTCATAAATCGCATAATCATGAATGACCGCATCTAAAACTTTATCTACTTCTAAAGGAGCATATCCTTTAAAATCGGTTTTGAACTCATACTCCACAATCTTGTCAATCGTTAACAATAATTTGCTCATACAAAAACTCCTAAAGATGCTGTTTTAGCAGTCAAATTATCTCAAAATCTGTGTCATAATTCAAGGGGAAGACATGAAGTTCGTTATTAATAACTAATATTTGATATAATAATGGCGGTGAAGTGAATGATAAAATATCCAAAAGGAAGTAATATACCAAAACCCATTACCAAGTTCATTAACAAAAGTAACCTTGGACAAAGTTTGGAAGAAGATTTAAATCAAACAAATCGCTATTACAGAGAAACCAAAAAAGCCTTGGTTTACAAAAAACCGACGCCCATCCAAGTGGTCTCGGTTGATTTTCCAAAACGGTCGGCGGCTAAAATTACAGAAGCCTACTATAAGCTTCCATCAACCACCGATTACAATGGAATTTGTCAAGGCATGCCAGTTGATTTTGAAGCGAAACAAACTGCTAATAAAACACGATTTCCATTATCAATGATTTACGATCATCAAATTGAACACCTGCGTGCAGTGGATGCTCATGGTGGACTAAGTTTTCTAATTATCCGTTTTACAGCCCATGACGAAACCTATTTTATTGAGTTTAAAAAATTTGATCACGAATTACGATCGACTTCGCGTCGCTCCATCCCCTATTCCTGGTTTGTTAAATATGGTAGTTTAGTTGAAAGGTCGTATGTAGCCCCCTGCCATTACTTGCCAGATATGTTAAAATTAATCAACGAAAGAAAGGAAACCACCTATGAGTAATCCTAAACGTCCTAAAACAAAACATTATATTTTCCGCAAATTGATTGCGACCTTTTTAGTCCTCGTGGTTGTTGGTGCTCTATTTGCGGCCAATTTACTAATTAATAAAGTGACAACTGTTATTCAAGCCTCTCCAGATATTGACTTAGAAAAATTTAAATCTCCAGAATCGACGATTATTTACGATATGAATGGAGAAGAAATTGTCAAACTAGGTTTGAATACCGCATCCAACATTTCCTATGAACAGATGCCCAATAGTTTAGTTGATGCCTTTATTTCCATTGAAGACTCTCAGTTTTTCGAACATCAAGGCGTTGACATGCCCCGTTTGTTGTTAACGACGGCCCGCAATTTCTTAACTTCTGGGCGTGACACAGGCGCTTCGACCATTACCATGCAGACGATAAAAAAATCGCTTTTTGAGTCCGATGAAAGCTTAGCCGATGTGACCTATGATCGAAAAATCCAAGAAATCGCGATTTCATCAAACATTGAAAAGATCATGAGTAAACAACAAATACTAGAGCTCTATGTTAATAAAATTCAATTCGGAGCACCGAACAGTCGTGGGGTTCAACGCGCAGCTGAATATTATTTTGGTAAAGATGTTTCCGCTCTAACCTTATCCGAATCAGCTTACTTAGCGGGGGTCATTAATGCTCCAACGGCCTATAATGCCTACAATCACCTAAATGCCGCAACCAAACGCCGCAATGCGGTTTTAGATCAGATGGAACGTCATGGCTATATTACACCAAGTGAAAACAAACTCGCATCATCGATTCCATTAGAAAATCTCTTAGTTGGTGAAGATAAATTCAGCGTTAATAAATTCAAATATAACGACTATGTCGACCAAGTATTGCTCGAAGCGCAGCGTATTACGGGCTTAGACCCGATGGTCAATGGCATGGACATCTATACGGCTTTGAATCCACAACAACAAGATATCATTGAGAAGATTCAACGGAGTGATGGTTTTACCTACACCCAAGACATTCTTCAATCCGCAAGCGTCGTTCTTAACAATGACAATTTTGAAATCGTTGCTATTGGTGGTGGCAAAGTCACCGAGGAAACGACTGTCCTTGGCTTAAATCGTGCACGTTCGAGCCGTCAATTAGGATCCGCAATGAAAGCGGTCTTCCCCTACATGCTCGCCTTTGAACACTTAGGCTGGTCGACTGAACATGTCTTAGAAGATGGACCTTATTTCTTTACAGGAACCGACATCTCCCTAACAAATGCCAATAACCGCTATGTTGGTGACATGACGATAACTCAAGCTTTGGTTTCTTCTAAAAACATCCCTGCAGTTAAAACAATGGACGAAGTTATCAGTAAAATTGGACGTGAAGCTATTCGGAACTTTATGCGGCAGCTCGGGTACTCCGAGTCCGTTATTTCGAATTTTAAAGAACAATATGCGATTGGTGGAGCCGAATACGAAGCCACCCCTATCCAAGCGGCAGCTCACCACGCCGTCGCTATGAATGGTGGTCAGTACATCGAACCACATACCATTAGACGTATTGAAATTCATGGACAACCACCAATTGTGCCTGAATATGAGCCGGTACAAATCGTTTCACCTGGCGCTGCCTATATGTCTGCACAGTTAATGAAGAGTGCAGTTGACGTCACCAGCGGTGGGACACATGCGATGTTTTTAAAACAACCCTTCCCAGTTTATGCGAAAACCGGAAGTTCAACCTGGGGAAGCGAAGCACCAACGGTTGGTCAAATCGAAGGTAGCCTTAAAGATAACTGGGCTATCGCTTCAACCAGTCATTACACCGTGTCGACCTGGATGGGCTTAGACAAAGCCAGTGATGGCCGCATCACGAACGCGAATAATGTTCGAAACAATGTCGTTGAAATAACCAATCGACTTATCCGAGGAACAGCCCAATTTTCAGAGCCGACCGCCATCACCCAACCAAGTGATGTCGTTCAAGTGAATCATATTTTAGGGGTCTTCCCTTATGCACGGCCGTTAGAAGGCATGGATGAACGCTTTATCTCTAGAGCGTATATTTTAAAGGATAATGCCAACCTCACGGATTTCTCTGCCCCTTCCATGTCGGATTTAGATCAACAAACCGTTAACTCTACAAAACTACTCTTTGGGATCTTTAATATCGAAGTATCGATGACCCCTTATCCACTAGAAGCTGGTAGCGGCTCGGGCTCAAATCCTGAAACCGCAACCAAGACGATGACAGCGACATCCACCAAATCGGGAAGAACCATTACTGCCGAAGGTCGGGTTTTATTCGATCCTTCCTGGGTATTTGGTGGCGTCAACTATGGCACTACCATTATCAAGAATGGCGAAGTAATTGAGGAAATTATCAATGCTGAAAATACCCGTTCGCTAACTTTATTAGGAATTTCATCCAATACTAATTTGGAAGTTTGTTCCTTCTATACTTGGGCAAGTCAACCAAATATTCGTAGTAATAATGTGTGTGAAATCGTCAATTCTGGTGATGATACCATTACCTTCCCGAACTTTGTGAATAGCCCTTTAAGAGAGTTTATCAGTTGGATTAACACCAATTCAGAGGCTACGTACGAAACAACCATGGTCACCCCGACCTCTGCCCAGCAAGTTGGTCAAATCTACAATTTATCGCCAAATTACGCTGGTCAAAACATTGACCGTTTAGCACTCAACGAAACGGAATTCAACGTTGCTTATTATGATCAAGCCATCCGTGGTTTACAGTCCTTTGTGGGAAGACCTTTAGGCGAATTTAGAAATCCTAATTTAAATATTCTAACCGTTCAAGTCAATGGTCCAAGTAGTAATGATGCGATAATACGCTCCATAACCCTCAACGACCAAGCATTAAATGACTTCAATCTATCCGATTTGAATCAACGCTTTACGATTAGTATTTCCACGCAGGCTCAACAATCAACCGTCGATAAAACCCGGTTAGAAGCAGAGATTCAACAATCTACCCAATTAGTAGAAAGTGATTATACGGCACCAAGCTGGCAAGCGTTTCAACAAGCGCTTAATCAAGCGCGACAAGTGTATGAAAAACAAAATGCGAATCAAGGGGAAGTCAACCAAAGCACCAACCGCTTAGTTGAAGCCCGTAACCGATTAGATAAAATAACCGAATAATAAAAGAGGACTAGCTAGCTAGTCCTTTCTTTTGTAGTTTTAAATAATATCGACAGTTGGCTTGAAACGGGCAACGATGACATTCCGGATTTTGAGCTTTACATAAGTAGCGACCGAAAAAAATCAACAAATGATGGGCTTGATTCCATCGATATTGGGGAATTTTTTTCATTAAAGCTTTCTCTGTTTCCAAAACCGTCGCTTTATTTTTAGCCAAATACAACCTCATGGAAGTCCGATGGACATGTGTATCAACCGCAATAGCTGGAATGTTAAAAGCAACCGATAAAATCACATTTGCTGTTTTTCGACCAACCCCAGGTAATGCTTCTAGTTCTTTTCGTGTCTTTGGGACTTGGCCATCATGGCGCTCAACCAAGGCTTGACCAAATCCTTTTAAGCTTTTTGCTTTGTTGCGAAAAAGACCAATCGTCTTTAGTTTCTCTTCTAGATCGGACAAAGGTGCCTTTGCTAAATCTTGGGGATGAGGGTAGGTCTTAAAAATTGCTGGCGTCACCTTATTAACTGAGACATCGGTTGTCTGTGCAGATAAAATTACCGCAATCGCCAGTTCGTAAGGATTTGAAAAGTCCAATTCCGCTTGAGCATCTGGAAACAAGATTTCTAATGTATCGAGGATTTCGTTAGCTGATTTTGCTCTGCTCATGAGCATGGACCACCTTTTCAATATAAGACATGGACAACTTCCCCTGAACAAACGCTTCTTTCAAGCCAAAAATAACCGAATTTTCCGGATAATTGGACCGAAGTTTGTTTAACCTACTTAATTCATTTTGAGATAATGGACGAGCGAACTCGGCTTCAAAACGTTCTAGAAGATCTTGTGTAACAAATTCATAGGGATTAGACATCGAAAAAATCGCTTCAATATTGAACTCCACAGATTCGCGAGTTGTTTCAATCTTTAAGATTTTTAAGGCGAGCAGCTGAGAAATGGCTTGATCCAATGCTTCTGGTTTCATTTTGCTTTTCTGGGCTAGCCAATCGTTGGTTACTGGTAATTGATTTTGATTGGCATAATCGATTAAGGAAACGATTAAGAACGTTTCTGGCGTCAACCTTAATTGATTATAATGGTCTAAAATCCAATCACGACGATGGATATATCCTTTGGTAAACCACATACGTATTCCCTACCTTCTAAATTCAAAAACAATCTGATTTTGTCCCAAATCCCAAAATCGTTCAAATTCTTCAGTTTTTTCAACGATGACGACTTTTCCTTCAAAAAAACCAAAGAAAGAATCTAAAGAAAGAGTTGGATCATGGGATTGTTGATGGAGGAGTTGATATTGATCATTGAGAACCAAAAACTCGTCCGTTGCATGAAAAATATACACATGTTGATCAAATGAGAAGTCATTTAAAAAAGTGATTTCTTTTGAATATTGTTCACTCAATTGTGTCGCTAACCGCTCGATATTTTGTCGATAACGTGCCGGCGCCGCATTAATAAAATAATTAATATTAAAAGAAATTAAAAATAAAATTAAACTCAAAAGTAATAGTGAAAGCAGTGTTTGCTTAACATCCATTCGTTTCATTCTATAGAGAAGCTACTAAATATTCGGTAATTTTAGCACTCATCTTCGATGCATGGGAAAGAAATTGTTCAAAATGATCTTGATTGTTTTCACGTAAACACACATCGGAAAGGGAGCGAATCATAATGAATGGGACGCGATTAATGGTACAAATATGCCCAATAGCGGCTCCTTCCATATCTGCACAAATCGCTGAAGGAAAATGCTCGTGTAAATAGTCCACTTGATCTTGAGACGAAATAAAGGCATCGCCGCTAACCGTTTGGCCGACCCAATATTTGATTTGGTGGTGTTCTAAAAGCTCTAGGACGCGTTTAACCATGAGTTTGTCGGGTTTAAAAATGCGTTCTTCGTTACCGCTTTTCGGATTGTCATAATCCAAAATAAAATCATGATATAAGGTTTCATCAGAGATAACGATGTCCCCGATTTCTTGTTGTTCCAAAAGTCCACCAGCCGATCCAATATTAATAATTGAGAAGCATTTATAGGCACTTAATAAAACCGAAGTGGTATAAGCAGCTTCCACTTTACCAATGCCTGATTTACAAATGACCACTTTTTTTCCACCCAATGTTCCCAGATACATGATCCGTTTCCGGGTTTCAACCTCGTGATACGAATCCGTTAATTCTAAGATCGCATCTATTTCTTCTTGCATTGCACCTATGATACCTATCATACCTTTTCTCCTTTTCTTGCTAATACAAATATTTTCTCACCTTCTGCCTTAATCGGCAAACCAAAATCTTGATTATATTCAACATGATAACCATGTTCTTGAAACCATTTTAGCACAGGATGCACTAAATGAACGTACTGTTGGACCATTTGTTCATCCAGCAAGTGCCCATAATCGTCAAAAAAATGGAAAGTATGCACCAATTGATCGTGTTGACTCGCAATGGTCCACTGATAGAACAGTTGAGAATGAACCACGCCTTCTTCTATAAAGGGGTCCTCAAACTCCTTTAGGCGGAATGGATGATGTAAATCAATAATGATCTTCCCATGATCCATTAAATGCTTATCCATTTGTTGCAGGGCTTGAAAAACCTCCTGAAGAGGCAAATAGTTTAAGCTATCCCCTACACAAATAATGGTCGCAAATTGTTCGTGTAAGTCAAAATCACGCATATCTGCCTGAAACCAGTGGATTTGAGGCGCCTGTTGAATGGCTTGACTTAACATTTGAAAATCCAAATCAAGACCAACACTATACTGGCCAGATGAAGTCAATTGTGCCAATAACTGTCCGGTGCCACAAGCCACTTCTAATAAGGGAAATTCAATCTCATCTTTTAAATAATTCACATAGAGTTGCGTTCCGTCATCATCCCCTAAAATATGCTCGTAATAGGTACTTAAATAATTAAGTTTCATCGTTTACGTCGTCCGGATCCACTAAACAATCCGACCAAAGTTTTTCAAGATTATAAAGCTCCCGTTGTTGCTGTAAAAACAAGTGAATCACCACATCTTTGGCATCCACTAAAACCCAACCTGAATCGGCTGATTTCGATATTGGATAATAAGAACGTCCTAGTTCATCTAGATATTGTTTTAAATACTGGGCAGTCGCATCCATTAATCGTGGATTACTCACTGTTCCAACCACCATGAAGTCCATGAGAGGCGATACAGATCTCATATCTAACAACGCAATATCCTCGACTTTACGTCCGTCTAAAAATTCAAGTAGATTTTTGATATGACTCATTATTTGTTCCTTTCGTAAGTTGCAATGTCTTGTTGTATTTGCTTTACCGCTTGGGTTAAATTTTGTTTAGCTAAATGACGATACCCGCTCGTTTCGTACGGCCGACCGGCTTCTGCTTTATCCGCAATAAATAGAATTTGCGCCAATTTTCCGGTTCCATTTCCATGAACATGGTGAAAGATGGCCTTCAGAAATGCTTTATCTCTTATATAATATACTTTCGCTAAGTATTGAGCAAGCGCATACCCGTGATGCACATAGGCTGGTTCTAGCTGTTGAGCACTCGTTAAATAAGGCCACATTTCCTGTGTTGATTTCTGTTTAAAGAGATCATGAATTAAACCCACACTATGAGCCTTTATAGGATCGACCTGATGGATGATCGCTAATTCTTGTGCCAATTTTGCGACCCTGAGACTATGGTCAATGCGCGCTTGATCAACAAACTGTGGAAGCATCTGTTGAGTATAGTAGCTCTGTAAAATCATGGTCGATAAAATCTTCGGTGATGTTGCGACACTTAAACCTTGGCGAATCGCGGTCGATGAAACATCCATCAGTGGCGCCTCTAAGCGGGTGAATAATTCAAGATCAATGTCCAAAGTCTCCGATCTAGGATAGACTAGAAACTTTATCTTTTCTAAAAGAATTTGATAATCCTTCCAGGCCGTAAAGTTTTCCGCCTGATCGGAGCCCATTAAAAAGACATACTCAATTTCGGGATAACGCGCTTGGAGAGCTTGGATCGTGTTTATCGTATAGCTTGGTAACGGTAAATCCTTTTCAATCGTACAGAGTTTGAATTTACGATAAGGGGAAATCATCTGTTTAATCATGGCTGCACGTTGCTCAAAGCTCAACTGTTGTTTCGACTTTAAAGGCGCTTGTTGAGCTAGAACAAACCAACCTTCGTTGGCACTCTCTTGTTTGATTGCGGTCTTCATAATCTTTACGTGGCCATCATGAATGGGATCAAAACTACCACCCATTAACACAACTTTTTTACGATAAATCAATTTTAACTTTCTCCGATGGTCGATAAAGTGTTATATTAAAGCCAACAATTTGAACCAAGTAGCATTTATTTTTGTCAACAATCATGTCAGCTAAAGTTTGAACATCTTGTGGACTGGTGGTATGGACATGGACTTTAATGAGTTCATGAGCTTCTAATGCTTGATCGATGGTGTAAAAAAGATTTTCACTAGCCCCTTCTTTACCAATCTGAATAATTGGGTTTAAAGGATTGGCTAAACTACGTAATTGGCGCCGTTGTCTATTTGTAAGTTTCATATTAATGCCTTTCTTAAAATTAATTCTACGGGTTGTAAAAAATACGTTTCGACGGATTTAAAAGAGCCTTTCAAGGTAAACCAACCGACTTCTTTTAAAACAAAATCCGTACTGCGACTAATGGTATATTTTTTGTAAACCAACTCTTGATCTTCGATTGAAATACGTTCCAGTTTAAGACGTTGCCACTGACGTTCGATATTGGAAACAGCCGTACGGTGAATGTGGACCTCTTCTGAAAAATAACAAGTAATGGTACTTAAGCTATGGACATCGACCACGAGATAACCCAAACCTTCCAAAAACAAGGCCTGTGGCTCATATATTTGAAAAACTTGAGGATGGATCGACTTTTTGGGTTGTAGTTTTTGTTTTTCTTTGACATCCAAATAATTCAAAATGGAATCCGTATGGAAAAAACCAGCGGTATCATAAATTGTTCCTAGTTCTTTTGTTTCAATCCGAATGAAATGGGTCGTTGTTTTTGGTAAAGGAGAAACGGTCACCGACGCTTCACTTAATTGGTTAATTAAAGTGGATTTTCCGGCATTGGAGGTTCCAATAAAAATCACGTCCCGATCTTGCCGAAATTGCTTAATCAATTGAATTAAATTATCTAAACCTTTGGTCGCATGATGGGATAAAATAACCCATGCTTGTAAATCAATTTGAAGGCGATCCAAGAGTTGATTAATTGCCCGTGCTATTTTTTGGTTATTTAAGGTTTTAGGTAATAAATCGCGTTTCGTTAAACAAAGAATAACTTCTTTGTTTTTCAAAGCCTTGGATAAGCCCGAAAGATTGGAAGCCTCCATATTAAATAAATCCACAACCCAACAATAGAGGGCATCCGTCTGTTCAATTCGCTGTAGTAACTGCTCATTAGACATCATAGCCTGATCAAATTGTTGATAGTCTCCATAATGGGTCAATCGAAAACAACGTTGACAATACAGATGGTCATCCTGTAAACGATAACCCGCTTGATCGGGATGTTTCGTTTGGAGCGCGGCTCCACAGCCTTTACAATAGTCCATGGCTTTTCCTTTCCTTTTTAAGACAAATATTTCAAACTCTGTTAGAATACAACTATGCACAAAGATTTACAAGGGGTTGTTATGAGCCTAGATGGGGTGCTCTTTAACAGCTATCCCCTCCTTAAACAAACCTATAACACCCTGTTACAACAAAACCAAATTGAACCAAACGACTACTTTTATGAGCTGTATCTTGACGCAGGGTTACATCAAATGGAGCGTTCGTTTTTTCATTTTCATCAATATCAACCACACCAACAAGCGCTACGTATGGCCTATGTCCAACAGCTTGTGGACTTGGATATTAACTCCTCAGCACTTTTGATTTTAGAGAAAGCACAAGCCAAGGGCTATAAGATTGGTTTCACTAGTGGGTTATCCCGTCAAGAAGCAACGGTATTGATTGCGAAACTGCCGGACTGGCTACAGAGAGTTCCTATCGTTTACTATAACGAAGTCATTGAGGGGAAACCAGAGAAAAGCACAAACATCAAATTAAGCCGTTTAATGGGCATTAGTGAATACACCATTGCCAGCATTGATGCAAGTTTGAATGGCGTTTTAGGAGCATACATGGCCAATATGAGGCCCATTTATGTGGAACTGTTTACCTTGAGAACCTTGAAAGTTCAAAAATATTCCCAACGCCAAGTCGAAACCTTGGAAGACGTTATGAACGTATTACACCTATAAATCTAATGAAACCTGTGTAGAACCTGCTTTACTAGGTTCTTTTTTTTGTTCGTTGTAAGCGGGTAAACGCAAGATTGAGTGCGCACGGGTATACTGTTGTGCCCCTAGACTACTATAGGTTTGACTAAAGTCCATAATCCGGACATCTTTGAATTGAAGCGGTTCCATTTTATCGTCATAATACGGTAGTTGATCGGATGCCTTGCCCGTATATAGTTGGTCGATGACAATATTTCGCGATTTAATGCGCTTGGCAACCAGATTCCCGCGTACAGGACGGCCCATCGGCTCTAAGAGGCGTTCATTGAAGCGCTTCACCTCAAAATCTTTGGTAATGACCACGATATCTTGATCCGCAACTAAGGCCCGACCAGCAACGATATAATCGCCTTGGGTTAAGTTCATCGCATTGACACCCGAAGCATTAAGCCCTTGAGCCGAAACAAGTGCTTCATCGAAGCGGGTAATATAACCCTGGCTTGTAATCAAGACAATATCTTGCTGAGGTAATATGGTAAAACTGGCGACGAGTTCGTCTCCTTGCGCAAGATTCATGGCTTTAAACATTTTATTGTTTCGGATAACTTCAAATTCTTTGATGGTCGTTTTCTTAATTTTGCCTTTTTTACTAACCATGACCAACCAAGCGTCCGTATCGAGGGTGGAATTACTGTAGACTTGGAGAATTTCATCTTCTGCGCTCATTTTGAGCAAGGCTGAAGCATGAAATCCCACCTCTTTCCAGCGAGCTTCTGGAATTTCATGACCGGAAAGAATGCCGTATTGCCCCTTTTTGGTCATAAAGATAATCCGATCTTTTGTGTTTACACTCCCTTGACCAACGATAAAGTCCTGCTCACGAACCGTTGATAAAACAGCATTTGAAGCGGTATAAGAACGCATACTCGAGCGTTTTAAATACCCTTGTTGGGAAAAACTAATCATGACTTCTTCGGCAGCAATCAAATCCGCTGGATCATAAGAAACTTCTTCAATTTCTGCTTCGATTTTAGTTTTACGTGGTTGATCGTATTGTTGTTTGAGATTTTTAAATTCTGTTATCATCAAATTTGTTAAGAGTGCTGGTTCTTTTAAAATCATTTCTAGATTTTCAATTTCATTTAATAATTGAGCAAACTCTTCACGTAATTCAACAATATCGGTATTTGATAATCGATAAAGTCGCAAGGAAACAATCGCCTCAGCTTGAAGCTCCGTAAATTCAAAACGTTCTTGAAGATTACGTTTGGAATCCGCTTTGTCTTTGGATTGGCGAATAAGGGCGATGATTTCATCCAAATGAGAGATTGCCCGCATTAACCCTTCTAAAATGTGGGCGCGATCTTGAGCTTTTCTAAGCCGATAGGACGTTCTTTTCGTAATCACGTCCCGTCGGAAATCAATAAAGGCATCGAGTATTTCAATCACACCCATTTGTTTAGGTCGTAGATTTGAAATGGCCACAATATTTGCTGATAAGTTCGTTTGAAGGGCTGTTTCTTTATATAACACATTCAAAATTAGGTCCATATCGGCATCTTTGCGCACATCAATCACAATCCGTAAACCGTTACGGTCGGATTCATCGCGAACATCCAAAATATCAGTGAGTTGAGACAAGCGAACGGTTGTAAGCTGTTCAACTAAAGTGGATTTTACAACCTCAAATGGAATTTCTGTAACAATGATTTGTTGAAGACGGGAAGTACTCGTGACTTCAAGCTTCGCTCGAATAACGACCTTTCCAGTTCCTGTTTTTAATATGTCTAAGATATTTTTTTTGCCTAGAACAATTCCCCCTGTTGGGAAATCTGGGCCCTGAATTATATGATAAATATCTTCAGGACTTGCTTGTGGAAACTGAGTCCGATAAATCGTCGCATCCATGATTTCATTGAAATTAAAAGGTGGGATTTTCGTTGCAAAACCGGTGGAAATACCGCTGGCTCCATTGACTAAAAGTTGACAAAATTGGGCAGGTAAAACCACTGGTTCTAATTCTGTATCTGAATAATTTAACGTAAAATCAACGGTATCTTCATCGATGTCGCAAAGCATTTCACGAGAAACCGGTTGTAAACGACATTCGGTATACCGCATAGCTGCTGGTGGATCGTTATCAATCGACCCATTGTTCCCTTGCATATCAATTAAAGGAACATTCATTTTCCAATCTTGAGAAAGACGGACCATCGCATCATATACCGAAGAATCCCCATGTGGATGGTAATTACCAATAATTAAACCCACGGTCTTAGCGGACTTACGGTATGGTTTTTCATACACATTGCCATCCTTGTACATCCCATATAAAATGCGTCGTTGAACGGGCTTTAAGCCATCGCGAACGTCGGGAAGTGCTCGATCTTGAATAATGTATTTCGCATAGCGAGCATAGCGGCTTTCGAAAACATCGGTCAAACTCGTTTCAATTGTATTTGAGGTGATGGTTTTTAATGTTCTTTTTTTCTTACTCATAATTCCTCGATTCCGTCAAAGTCAATATTTTCTTCAATCCATTCGCGTCGCAAGCTGGCGTCGTCTTTCATTAGTGTGTTAATGGTTTTCGTGACTTGGTGAGCATCGTCAATGCTTACCTTTAATAGCGTTCGTGTTTCAGGGTTCATCGTCGTTTCCCAGAGTTGGCTTGCACTCATTTCCCCTAGTCCTTTATAGCGTTGAATATCATAGCGTTTTAGTTTTTGTCGATATTCTTCTAATTCTGTTTCATTGTAGCAATAGTGAGAGCTATTGGCATTATAAATTCGATACAGTGGTGGCTGGGCAATATAAATATGTCCATGTTCAAACAACGGGCGCATGAAGCGGTAGAAAAACGTTAATAAGAGGACCTGTATATGACTACCATCATCATCCGCGTCGGTCATAATGATAATTTTGTCGTAGTTTGATTCACTCACATCAAAATCTTGTCCAACGCCAGCACCAATGCTGTGAATTATCGTGTTGAGTTCTTCATTCTTGTAGATCCGTTCTTGGTTTGATCGTTCGATATTTAATACTTTTCCCCGTAAAGGTAAAATCGCTTGGAACGATGAATCTCTTCCTTGTTTAGCACTTCCTCCAGCGGAATCCCCTTCCACTAAAAAGAGTTCGTTAATGCGCGCATTTTTTGTTTGGGCATTGGCTAATTTACCAGAGAGCACTTTTTCACTATTCTTCTTTGTTTTTCCTTGTCGGGCGTCCGCTCGTGCTTTACGGGCTGCATTACGTGCTTCCTGAGCCCGAACGATCTTTTTAATTAAATTGATCGAGAAGTCGCGATTCTCTTCCAAAACGGCGGATAAACGCTCATAGATAAAGCTATCCACTAAGTTTCGAGCTTGTGGGGTTCCAAGTTTTTCTTTCGTTTGACCTTCAAATTGTAAAATTGATTCAGGTATTGAAACCGCTAAAATAGCCACCAAGCCTTCGCGGATATCGGTACCTTCAAAATTTGAATCCTTTTCTTTTAAAATATTATATTTTCGAGCGTAGTCATTGATTGCGCGGGTAATCGCTGTTCGTAAACCAATTTCATGACTTCCTCCACCTTTGGTGCGAACCAAATTAACATACGACACAAGGGTTTCTGAATAATCGTCCGTAAACTGCAGGCCACAAGCAATCTCAATTTCTTCACTTTTTCCTTTAAAAAGAAGTTTTGGTCCAAACGCTTCTTTATCGCTACTTAAGACGTCAATAAATGCAGAAATCCCATCTTCAAATTGATAGGTTTCTGATTTTGGGTTCTCCCCTCTCAAATCATGAATTTCGAAAGCAATACCTTCCAGTAAGTAGGCAGATTCTTCCATGCGTCGAGAAATGGTTTGATAATTGAACACCAAATCACTGAAAATCGTCGCGTCAGGTTTGAAGCGAACTTTTGTTCCCGTTCGATTCGATTTACCGAGCTTTTTTAAAGGGCTAACTTGAGTTCCACCTTTTTTAAATAACATTTGAACTTTTTGTTGGTCCCGTTCAACAGTGACTTCCATCCACTCAGATAGAGCGTTAACAACGGAGCCACCGACACCATGTAAGCCCCCTGCTGTTTTATAACCACCCGCTTGCGAGAATTTCCCACCCGCGTGAAGAACGGTATAAATAACCTTTAACGCATTGTCTCCAGATTCATGTTTATCAAAAGGCACTCCACGGCCAAAGTCTTCTATTGAAATAATATTATCTTTTTCTAAAGTACAAATAATCCGCTTACCGTAGCCATTCATCGCTTCGTCAATCGCATTATCTAATATTTCCCAAACTAAATGATGTAAACCAATAGTATCCGTTGATCCAATATACATCCCTGGTCGTTTTCGGACCGCTTCTAAACCTTGTAAAATCTGGATACTTGATCCATCGTAATTTGTTTTCGACAAGCAATAACACCTCTTTCAGTCTTTATTATAGCAAAATTAATTCAATCTAAAAAAAGCAATTTCATAGAAATTATGCTAGAATGACCTAGAGGTAATTACTATGAACTATTTTAACTTATTTTTAGCCATTGTGGCTGGTTATTTATTTGGTTCGATTCCATTTGCGCTAGTTGTTGGTAAGATCTTTTACAAAACCGACATTCGCGAATACGGGTCGGGAAATCTCGGTGGAACCAATACCTTAAGAGTCTTGGGTAAAACCGCTGGTATCACGGTCACCATCTTAGATGTACTCAAAGGATTTATTGCGATGTTGGTCTTTTCTATCCTACAAAGCGACCCTACCATCACTTTGGTTGCGGGCTTTGCTACAAGCATCGGTCATGCGTTTCCAATTTTCGCTCAATTTAAAGGTGGTAAAGCCGTAAGTACTTATTTTGGTTTCTTGCTGGGAATTGCGGTCTTTATTCAAAAAAGCCCTTGGTTGTTTTTGTTAGCTGTTGTGGTTTTCTTTAGTTTGGCCTTTATCACGCGCTATGTCTCCCTATCGTCGATGGTTGCCACCTCGATAGCATCGCTCGCATCATTTGTGATGATGTCCAATCGATTAGCTTCCAGTATGTTGGTTGTGATTGCGCTATTTATTATTTATCGCCATCGCGAAAATATTAAACGCTTGTTAGCTGGTACCGAAAATAAAGTTAGTGCTGCCAAGAAAGCGCCTCAAAGCGACACATCCAAATTGAAAAACTGACGGATACTTTGGTTGGACTCCAGCGTATCAAACTGTACATAAATCTTTAAATTAATTGCCGAGTTAGAAATAACTCGGTTTAAATTTATCCCTTTCACATACCCTTGATTCAATTGAACTTGATACGGTAGCATATGAACCGTCGATCCAAGAATACCGACATTTGGCATCATATCTTTTTGGACTTCATAAATCGTGTTATTTTCAACAACCATGACCAAAATATTACGCATTTCAACACGGGGATTATCAATAAAAATATCATAGCGAAAACCTTCATCCATGGCGGTCAATTGTGCGGAAAGGTCAAAATACTGTGAGGACGATTGATACGCGGTTGCCGATAAAGTGATGTTGTAATAGCTGCGATAGTTTTGATACTCTTCACTGGTTATGGAGTTCTCGTAGTTTAAATTGCTTTGACAACTAGTAACGAACAAAATTAAGAGGAAATAAACGATTTTTTTCATAGCCCCATTATACCATTTAAGCCCCGTTTTCTGATATAATTTTCAACAGAGGTGATTCTATGAGTTCAAAACGTAAATTTGGAATGGTCGTACTCGGTGCTGGCCTTGTCCTGTTGATTAAAGACTACTTCCCAGGGGTGATCCAATCATTTCTTAACTTTATTACCCTACCAGTTTTATTGATTGGTGTGGGCTTATATCTAATTTTGACATCAGAAAAATAGGACTCCGTTATGGAGTCCTTTACTTATTTAATTCAACTAATAAATAGTTTTTCTTTCCCCGTCGGACAATGAAAATACTTTTATCAATCGCTTCCGATTCCGTGAATACATAATTAAAATCGGTTACTTTCGTACCATTTACAGAAATGCTGTTTTGTTTGAGAAGTGTTCGCGCTTCACTCTTACTTTTAACAAAGTCACTTTGGACTAAGGTATCGATTAGCAATTCATTCGGCTGGATCACCACTGCTGGTGCGCCTTCTAGAGCCATTTTAATTTCATGGGCAGGTAATGATTCTAAAGCCCCACTGAAATACGTTTCCGTTATTTTTAGTGCTTGATCTAAAGCGTCTTGATCAAAGACGAGTTTAGTCAATTCGGCCGCTAATTCTTTTTGAGCAAAACGCCGATGTGGCGCTTGGCGATGTTCTTGGAAAATTTGTTCAAGCTGATCAACTGGTTTTAAAGAAAGTCGTTTTGAAAAGTCTTCAATGTCTTCATCCGCAACATTAATCCAAAATTGATAGAAGGAATACGCGGATTGTCGCTGAGGATCGAGCCAAATATTCCCGCCTTCCGATTTCCCAAATTTGGAACCGTCAGATTTGGTAATTAATGGCGAGGTTATACCGAAAACTTGATGTTGGTGACCGTGCATCTTACGAATGAGTTCCGAACCAGAGACTAAGTTACCCCATTGGTCACTACCGCCAATTTGAACTTTACACTGGTGATCTTCATACAATTTTAGCCAGTCAATGGCTTGTAAAATCGTATAGGAAAATTCCGTAAAAGAAATGCCAGTTTCTAATCGTGATGCCACTGTTTCTTTAGCCAACATCGTATTCAGATTAAAGAATTTACCATAATCGCGCAAGAGTTCAAGCATACTTATTTGAGAAAGCCAGTCGTAGTTGTTCAAGACTTTAATTGGATAGTGATTAACCTCTAAAACATGTTCCACTTGTTTTTTAATCCCTTGAACATTTTTTTCAATTTCTTCTAAACTCTGTAAAACGCGTTCACTCGACTTTCCGGATGGATCGCCAACCGAGCCCGTGGCTCCACCAATCAAGGCAATGGGTAGATGGCCTTCGAGTTGATACCGCTTGAGCAAAATCAATTGCTGCAAATGACCAATATGCAAGGAATCTGCAGTCGGATCAAAACCACAATACACGGTTGTGGGTTGTTTGAGCTGTTCTAATAAACCTGCTTCATCGGTCACATCTTTTACAAGTCCGCGCCATTTTAATTCATCAATAAAATTCATTGTCTATCTCCTCGTATAAAAAAACGCCCTTCCAAGGACGCATTTGCGTGGTACCACCTTAGTTTGTACTCAACTATGTTATCGCCATCCACGTCTATTTTCATAGAATGCTCCAAGCTGTACTTTTGAAGGACGTCCCATTCTTTTCACCAAGCAGAATGTCTCTAGAGAACGTGATTCTTCAAAACCGGTCTTTTCTTTGCAGTAAAAATATAACACAAACAAAAAAGCTTTGCAAATATAAAAAGGAAATGATTTTGTACATCATTTCCTCCTTTTCAAAGCTATAATAACAAACTCTTTATAGCGGTTTCGTCGATTCCCGCTCCGTGTAAACATAGTTTAGTTCTATTTCTTTATCATAGGAATTGTCTTTTTTGAGCATTTTTGTTAAAACGCGCATCGCCACCGCCCCAAGATCGTAACTTGGAATCGAGAAGCTAGAAATTCGTGGACGTACCATGCTATTGTACTTCGTATCGATGACACAAATGACCTCTAAATCTTCGGGTACTTGCATCCCAGATTCAGTGGCAGCATTAATGGCCGCGAAAGCTTGAGAATCCCGATAAGCAAAGAGCAAGTCATAGGTATCCTTATTAAAATGATCCAATAAGAAATCATAACTAGTTCGATATTTTCCAGGTATTTTAATGAAGTTTTTAAATTCTAAATCAAATTCACGGAAAGCCCGCTTCGCCCCATTAATCATTAAACTACATGAATAATTATTCTTACGGTCCTGAATAATACCGATATTGGTTTTGCCATGTTCAAGATACCGTTTCGTTTGTTCATAAACGGCATTTTCAATATCTACAAAAACGGACGATAAAGATTTCCCGGATAATCGGTTGTTGATAATGACGATTGGGATATCAAATTTCGCTAAATCGTTCAGCATTTCTTGTTCAAGTTTATCGTTATATATGATGGCACCATCGACCCGTGATTTAATCACTGTTTCAATGATTTCGCTCAATTCTGAAATGCCTTCAGTGGTGGTGTGCAGCATAATACTATATTTATAAATACGAGCCACATCTAACAGTCCGTTAATGATATTTCCCGTATAGGTAAAACTTGCTTCAGGAATTACTAAGGCAATGGTCGTTGTCCGTTGTAAAGCTAATCCTTGGGCAATCGCATTTGGTTTGTAACCCAATTTTTCAATCGCTGCTTCAACCCGTTCACGCGTATCTTTACGCACCACATCGACCCCGTTAATTACTCTGGAAACGGTCGCTAAAGAAACTTTAGCTTCTCGGGCGACATCATAAATGGTTACGCGCTTCATACTCAATTACCGACTTCTGAGGCGTCGACAACCTCATCCACTGTTTCTGCCACCTCTTGTACGACATCTTCTATCGCTTCGGTAGAATCTTCAACAACTTCGAGACCTTCATCTTTAAATGTGTCAATTTTATCTTTCACTTGGTGCCAAGCATCGGTAGATTTTTCTTTAACTTCTTCCAATACTTCCGACGATTTATCCTTTACTTGATGCCATGTATCTGAAGCTTTTTGTTTGCCTTCTTCAAGGTGTAGTTTTTCACTAACTTGGTGGACTACTTCTTTGGATTTTTGAGTGAGTTTGTAAACCCAATCATCCGATTCTAGTTTTAAATGATCAATGAATTCGGTGATGTCTTGACCTTCAAGAACTAATTCTTCTTGGTCTTTAATCGATACGAAAAAATCTTTAAAACGATTTTGTAAATGATCTAAGTATGCATCAATTTCTGTGATCGTATCAAATGATGTTAAATCGTTTGATGCTTTTTTTAATTCTCTTGTAATGTAGTGTGAACTTACAATACGGAGCGCATTTAACCGCTCCTCAACTGGAGAATCAGCCGCTTCTTCGATTAAACCAGCAATCAAGTCTTCACTTTCGTATTGAATTTCTTCAAAGACAGATGTTAGTTTGTTTTTTAATTCATTCATTGTTCTTCATCCTTTCTATGTACTTTGTTGCGAACAAAAGCAACGCCTTCACGCATTTTACCAACGCCCTTGTTGGCGGTATGTAAGACGGAAGAAACGGCTTTATTAGCTGTATCATTGACCGCCGAAACGGAATTGGATACTTTAGCAACCATTTCTAAGGGTTCATCTAATGTAACCATTTTTTTATTAATATCGGACATTAGAGTGTTCACTTCGTCAATGACCCGATTCGCATTGGGCACGATGTTATCATTCGATAATTCAATCGTTCGCTTTAACTCTTTTAGTAGTCTAACGACATGCACAAATACCAAGGCTAGTGCTAATAAAGCAATAACGCCAGCCACTGGTAATAAGGCTGAAAAAATTTCTTTTACTTGTTCCATATTTATACCTCTCTTTACAATTATAACCACCATTGAAACAATTTTCAATAACTCTGATAACGCTATCAAAAGAAAATGAGGTTATTTTACCTCATTTTGATGAACTTCTTTTACTAAATCCTTAAGCTTATACACATCCTTGGTCGAAACGAACAAATAACACGCTGGTCCATGAGCAGCAACAACTCGAGCACCCTCGCTATTTTCTTCAACAACCTCAATATCTTTCATTGCTTTGACGAAGTCTTCTAAATCATAGGGTATGTCTTCAACGGCTCGTGCCCCACTATAGAACGGGGTTATATATGCGACATCGGCCTGGTGTAAAGCATCATAAAATTCTTTTTCAAAATACTGAGCGCGTGATAACCGATCGGGTTTATAAACCAAGACAAGTTTATAATCCGGATAGCGGCGTCGACAAGCATCAATGGTTACTTTTATTTCCGTTGGATGATGGGCATAATCGTCAATATAAATCGCATCGTTTTCTTCTTCGATGATAAAGCGTCGGCGTTGACCTTTAAAACTTGAAACATGTTTTAAAACAAGCTCGATGGGTTGTTCAAGAAGCCATGCCATCGCAATGCTCGCTAAGGAATTAAGAATATAGTGCCGACCAACAAAAGATATAAAGGCCATACCAACGATTTCTCCATCTATTTGAACTAGAAATTCCGAGCCATCTCGCGATTCTTTAATATCCACCGCTTTCACCCGCGCATCACTTTCAATGCCGTAAGATACAACGGACAATTGGTGATAATCTAATGTTCTTACATGTTGGTCATCCCAGCAAACCACGATTCCCTTATTCACCTGATTAACAAAGGTTTGAAACGACTGAATATACCGCTCCAAGGTTAAAAAATAATCGACATGATCTAAATCAATATTGGTAATAATGGCGTAATCAGGATAAAAACTCAAAAAAGTGTCGCTATATTCATCGGCTTCAACAACAAAAAACTGATCTTCGGGCACAAGTTTTCCAGAACCATCTCCAATTAAATAACCAGTAGGTACTAGCTTCGATAAAAGTGCAGTTAAAATACCGGTCGTCGTCGTTTTACCATGACTACCAGCTACCCCAATCGAGGTGAATTGCTTGATCAACAAAGCTAAAAATTCGCGGTAGCGATACGTGGTTACGGTTTTATTTTTGAAGGCTTCATCAACTTCAAGATTGCGCTGATCGAAACTATTTCCAATGACCACGGTCATATAATCTTGGATATTGTTACGACTAAAGGACCTAATAGGTATTTGTTCAGCTTCTAATTGTTTCTGAGTAAAGATAAATAAGTCGACATCCGAGCCGCTGACTTCATAGCCCAGGCTTTTGGCGATCAAAGCTAAGGAAGCCATTCCAGATCCTTTTATGCCAATAAAATATAGGCTTTTACTCATTATTAAAGGTATCCTCCTCGTCACTAAAGCGGACATGTTCTCGACTTTGGAATTCGGTTTCATCTAATTCAACATCAAACAATGTAAATTCTAAATCTTGTTGATGGTCTAAATTAAGCATTTCTTCCAACGTTAAATTTTGATCTGAATCTTTTTTAGAAACCGCCGTTCCTCTTCGACGTCTTTTTTTAACCGGCTTTACTTCTTTATAATCGACTTCTCCATAGATGGGTGAAATGACACTGATGTCTTCGCGTTTAGTTGGTTGGGGTTTCATCGCTTCCAACTGTTCTGTCCGCTGACGTTCTTGGTCCGTCATGCCAAACATCGGTGAAATGACCGGCTTGGGACGATAGGCTTGAGGTCGTTTAATTGGGGCTTTACTTGATATCGTCGTCGCTGGCTTTTTCTCAGGTCCAAAAACCGGAGGTGCTCCTTCTGGTTTCTCATCCTTTATTAATTTTTGAGCTGCCGTCAAATCAATCCGAACCACACCCTTTGATGGTGTCTCATCCATTTCGACTGTTTCTTCTTTAACGACTTTTGGTGTTATGGGTTCTACTCTTCTTATTTTGGGTTGTTCGTTTTGAAGCGTTAAGTCCAATGGCTGTTCTTCTTCAATCTCCACTTCTTCGAAAAGAATAGATTTTATTTTTTTAAACATCTAATCACCCCTTATTTTTATTCGTAACTAGTTATTAACTCTATTTTATCGTTATTTAAGGAATCAAGCAAATACTTCGTCGCCAAAAACACCGATTCCACATCACGAAGATCGATTATCGTACTATTCGTATGAATATAACGCCCACAAATACAAGCTGTTAGCGTTGTTACCCCGTCTAAGGATTTGTGAACTGCGCCAGCATCGGTGCCCCCACTAGAGAGAAAGTACTGATGATTAATTTTATTTTCAATCATTATGGCTTCATAATAATTAATAAATTTACGATGGGCGATATAACTGCCATCCATTACCCGAACCAGTGCGCCTTGACCAAGTTGGCCTAGCGTAGTTGCCGACGTCAAATCATTGGCTGGAGAACAATCAAAGATGATCGCCATATCTGGTTTTACAAGATTAGTAATCGTTTGAGCACCACGTAAACCAACTTCTTCTTGAACCGACGCCCCTACCACTAAGTGAAAGGGTAATTCCACATCTTTAAAAGACTCCAATAACATCAACCCAAGGGCACAACCAAAGCGATTATCAAAAGCCTTCGCGAGCACGCGATGCGCACTTAAGCGTTCAAATGAACCTTCTAAAACAACTTGATGGCCAATCTTAATCCCGGCATCCAATACCTCTTGTTTGTTTTCAAAACCTAAATCAAGCATCATATTTTCAATCTTCGGTGCTTCATTTCGTTGAGCTGGTGTTAGTAGATGTGGTGGTACAGAACCAATCGTTCCTTTGAAAACTTTTTGATCATCCGTTACTAAAACGGCACGATGACCGAGGATGTTTTGGGTATTCCAACCGCCAACGGCCCGCAGGTTTAATAAACCTTGATCGGTAATATAGGTGACAATAAATCCAATTTCATCCATATGACCAAGCAACATGACCGTTTTTGCCTGTGGATTTGATGATGTTTTGGTGGCAACAATACTGCCTAATTTATCTATGGTAATCGTATCTGCTAATGGTTCATATTTTCCTTTTAAATAGCGGCGCACCGCGTCTTCATGACCAGATACACTATAAATTTGAGTTAATTCCTGTAAATAAGTAATAGCTTTTTCAATATTAAACATCTTTCTTCCTCCATATCGCCCGATAAATTGGTTGATTTTTCTTCATAAAACGACGTTCGTACTCCGTTATCGGGTCGCTTTGTTCTTGTGCTCGAAAATCTTCATTTTGTGTCACTACTTGCCATTTATTTAACTGAAAATATTCTAGACTATCTCGATAAAATTGTTCGTTATCGGTTTTAAACACAATCTCACCGTTGTGTTTCAAGAGTGAATAATACATATCCAACATCGTCGGATACGTCAAACGACGTTTGTGATGGGCTGCTTTTGGCCAGGGGTCTGAAAAATTTAAATGGATTCGGGAAAGCTCCCCTTCTTCAAAAAACAAGGGTAAACTCTGAGCATCTTCGATTAGAAAGCGATGATTCAAGCCAAGATTTTGCTCTAAGGCTTTTTTTAAAGCAATCGCTCCAACGTCAACTACTCGTTCCATGCCAATCATTAGTGTTTTTGGATCACAACGATGAAGATTTAACCAATAATCTCCTTTTCCCGAGCCAATTTCTAATACAACTGTTTCATAATCTCCTAGTTGTCTCCATTGACCTTTCAATAATTCTGGCCCTTCGATGTATAAACCTTTTTCTTGGCTCGCCTGCAGAACTTCTGGAGCCCAGCTTTTTCTACGAACTCTCATGAACATCCACAGCTAATCGATAAAGGGTCTTAGCGTAAATGGCGGTGGCTAAAATTAACGACTCGATATGAACGGCTTCGTCTTTTTCATGGGCACCCCCAACCGATTTTGGATGACTTACTCCTGGAAAGTCGGGACCAAAAGCGATGTGGTTTTGAAGTTTACGGGCATAGGTACCCCCCCGCATTGTTTTTGCTGGGGTAAACTGATCGTTGGTAAACTCCCGATAAGTGTCCATGCATATAGAAACCAGTGGAGAATTAGGATCAACAAAAAGTGGTTTACTATCTTCAAGGACCTGTACGGTTAAATCTAATTCCAACTCCTTTAGTGTATTATTCATATTTTCAATGATTTTTGTTGAGTCTATATCGTTTGGATAACGAATATCAAGAATAATTTCAAGCGCATCTTCTACCGAGACTAGTCCTAGGTTCATCGTTAAAGAACCCATATATTCTCCTTCATACGCCATTCCCAAACCATCTCCAAAACTACTACTCAAAGCCTGAGCTAGCTTTTGTAAAAATGGATCACAATAAGCATTAGCAACAAAATTAAGGACATGATAACCCGCATTAACCCCCTTGTGAGGCCAAGCCCCATGGAAGGCCTTTCCATAAATAATGTAGGTACTTCCTTCTTGATTTTCAAAGCAATCCCCTTTCAAACGGTTAGATCGCAAATAGAATTCAAAAGATTCCTTTTTAAGAGGTCCCTGGACCAACACTTCGGCCTCACCAATAACGACATTTGGACGCGATCCAGCTTTTAAATGTTTGATGATCGTTTGGTTTTCACTAGAAAGTCGGGTGATCAAAATCCCAGATTCGCCATAAATAGCCGGAAACGAGGCATCGGGCACAAACCCCATGGTTGGTTGTTGGTGGTGCTGCACAAAGTAGTCCATACACTCCATTCCCGATTCTTCATCGGTTCCTAAGATGAGCCAAATTCGCCGTTTCAAATCCAAGTTTAAATCCTGGATAATTTTTAGCGCATAATAAGCAGCAATGGTTGGCCCCTTATCGTCTCCGCTTCCCCGACCAAAGAGATAGCCATCCACGATTTCGCCCCCTAAAGCGTCCTTGGTCCATCCTTCACCGATGGGCACGATGTCTAAATGTCCCAACATCGAGACAATTTCTTCCCCTTTACCCAATTCAATAATACCCGCATAGCCTTCAAGATCTTCTACTTGAAAATTATCATGAGAAGCTTTCGCTAACATGAAATCAAGGGCTTGGCGAATGGATGCACCAAAAGGCGCTTTCGCGCCTTTGGTAGATTCATCTTTTACAGAGTTAATTTTGATCAGATCGCGTAGATCTTCAATGATGTTTTTTTCATAAGACTGAGCTAATTTTAGAAAGTCAATCATTAATTATCTTTGTCCTTTCGTGGACGATATGGCTTACGGAAACCCGGTTTGCGGTCACGTGGTTCTGGTTCTTTGTACCCTTCTGGTTTTTCCAGTAAATCGCGACGCGAGACATTGACACGACCCTTGTCATCAATTTCGATTACCTTAACTTTGATGATATCGCCAATTTTGAACACATCTTCTGGTTTATTAATTCTTTCCCAGGCAATTTTCGAGACATGGAGTAATCCATCGGTGCCAGGAAAAAGTTCTACGAACGCCCCAAAGTTTTCTAAACGGACAACTTTACCGTCATAAACTTCGCCAACTTTGGCGGTACGGACAATATTCTCAATCATCGCAACTGCTTTTCGGATAGGTTCATAGTCCATGTGGTATACAATAACCAATCCACTATCTTCAATATCGATTTTCACATCATCACATTCTTCGATAATGGCATTAATAACTTTTCCACCGGTTCCGATAACTTCACGAATTTTTTCTGGTTCAATGTAGAAACGATGAACTTTTGGTGCATATTTCCCGACTTCTTCTCGTGGTTGGTCGATAGCTGTTTTCATATTTTCTAATAACGCATGGCGACCGACTCTTGCTTGCTCTAACGCTTGGCGAAGAATTTCTTCGTTTAAACCGTCAATTTTAATATCCATTTGTAAAGCGTTAATTCCTTTTTCGGTTCCCGCAACTTTAAAGTCCATATCTCCAAAATGGTCTTCCATGCCCTGAATATCCGTTAAGATGGCATACGAATCTCCATAGGTCACTAGACCCATCGCAATACCAGATACCATGGACGAAATTGGAACCCCTGCAGCCATCAGCGACATCGTTCCTGCACAAACAGAAGCCATCGAGGAAGAGCCGTTCGATTCTAAGACCTCGGCCACCGTGCGAATTGTATAAGGGAAATCTTCAAAGCTTGGCAAGACATACGATAAGGCTCGTTCGCCTAGGGCACCATGTCCAATTTCCCGACGACCAGGTGCACCCATCCGTCCAGTTTCACCGACACTATATGGTGGAAAGTTATAATGATGCATGAATCGTTTTTCTTCTATTTCCGTTAAATCATCAACAATTTGATTATCTTTACTCGCTCCAAGGGTCGTTACACTTAATACTTGTGTTTCTCCACGAGTAAATAAAGCCGAACCATGAACACGAGGTAAAATATCAATTTGGGAGTTTAATGGACGTAATTCGTCTAAAGCGCGACCATCAGGACGGACTTTATCGACAGAAATGAGGCGACGAACTTCATCCGATACCACTTCATCGCACTGTTGTTTAACTTGTTTCAAAGCTTTATTTTTAATTGATTCGGTATCAAATTGATGGGTCTGTTCATATGTCGTGACGGCTTGTTCCGTAATCTCATCAATTTTGTGATAACGTTCCAACTTTCCAACAATCGACACGGCTTGACGCAAAGCGCTCTCATATTGTTCTTGAACATATTGTTTAATTTCAGGTTCAATTTCATAAAGCACAATCGCCATTTTTTCTTTTCCTACAGCTTCGGCGATTTCTAATTGAAATGCACATAACTCTTGGATATAGCGATGACCAAAGAGCATAGCTTCTAACATTTCTTCTTCCGTCGCTTCATTGGCTCCAGCTTCAACCATATTAATGGCATCCTTTGTACCTGCGACGGTTAAATGAATTTTTGAGTGTTCTAACTCTTCTTGAGTTGGATTAATAATATACGTACCATCAACTAACGCTACTTCTACCCCAGCAATAGGTCCATTGAATGGAATATCGGATACCATTAACGATAAACTAGCCCCAAACATGGCTGCCATTTCTTGTGAGCAATTTTGATCTACTGATAAAATAGTATTAATGACTTGGACCTCATTTCGAAAACCTTCCGCAAACAACGGGCGTAAGGTACGGTCAATGAGTCGAGCATTTAAAGTTGCATGCTCAGAAGGACGTCCTTCACGACGTAAAAATCCGCCTGGTATTTTCCCAACAGAATAAAGTTTTTCTTCAAATGTCACAGTTAGTGGAAAGAAATCCAAATCCTTGGCTTGAGAACTTGCGGTAGAGGTCGACAAGACCACCGTATCCTCATAACGAACTAAGACAGACCCCCCGGCCTGTTTGGCGATTTCACCGGTTTCTACGGTTAGTTCACGACCGCAGAAATTTTTATTAAATACATGTTTTGCCATTTTTTCTCCTTAGCTATCTATATATCTAGTCTATTTTAACACAGTTATTTAAAAAAATAGCATAGACCTTATCCAAGCCCTCCTAAAAGAAACTCTATTTCTGGAGGATATGACCGTTTCCAAAATAAAACCCATCGAAACCGATGGGCTAATATTTATCTTCTTAATCCAAGTCTTGTAACTAAATTACGATAACGATTGACATCTTTTTTCATTAAATAGTTTAATAAACGACGACGACGGCCAACCATCATTCGTAACCCACGTAGAGAATGGAAATCCTTTGGATGGATTTTTAGATGTTCGGTTAAAACCGCGATTTGTTCCGTTAAGACGGCAATTTGAACTTCCGGCGATCCGGTATCTTCTGGAGATAATTGGTATTCCTTAATAAGTTCGTGTTTTCTTTCTTGACTAATCATTATTTGTCCTTCTTTCTAGTCCTTTAGAACCGCGCTGACGTGGACAACTCGTGAAGCCCAGTACTAAAGCTTTGTTAGTATATCAATTGTTTCCAAAAAATTCAAGTCTATTTACTCCATAAAAGCCAAAAGTATGTCATTTAGCATCATCCGCCCCATGGAAGTTGCCCAAAGTCGTGAAGAGGTTTGAATCAAAAAACCCGCCTCGATGAAAGTTTGAATTTTAGATCGGTCTTGGTCAAACGCCTCGTCAAATTTAAGATTGAATTTTTCTTCAAAATGTTGAAAGCTGACACCCGTATCCGTGCGTAAGTTCATCATTAAATATTCAAAATATTGATCCTGAGGCTCTAAGAATATTTCTTCTTCACGTTTCAATGGATATTGTAAATACTGAAGAAACTTCGTTGTATTCGTATACCTAATTGCTCCCTGTTTTCCGGATGCCCCTAGACCAATACCTGTGAAATCGTCATAGTGCCAATACACTTGATTATGGGCAGATTCATAGCCTCTTTTACAAAAATTAGCCACTTCGTAATGGCGATAACCGGCTTGTTTTAATGTCGTGACGATATTTTCAAACATTTGAGTTTCTAGATCAATGGAAACCGGTTCTATGTGCAATCGACCAAGTTCCGAATTAGGTTCAATTGTTAAACTATAAATACTGAGATGCGGGGGGTCTAAAGCGACCAATCGCTCTAAATCCTTCGCTAAGTCCTCTATAGTTTGATGGGGCCAACCATAGATTAAATCCAATGAAAAATTATCGATACCCCTTTGTTTAAACTGATGGATACAATCGATGACATCTTCAAATCGGTGCTTGCGGTTCATTTCCATAAGCGTCAACGGCTCCGTGGATTGAACACCTATGGACACGCGATTGACGCGACTATGCTCAAGAATACGGTATTTTTCCTCGGTCATGGTCTCCGGATTAACTTCCACAGTAATTTCTTTACAAGTTTTTAAATAAGGTTCTAATAAATCAAAAAGAGATGTAAGTTGTCTAGCCGACAATGAGGTCGGCGTCCCGCCCCCAATATAAAACGTCTCATACGGCCCAACCAATTGATCAACTTGAATCTTCAAAGCCTTTAGATATTGATCAGCCAATGACTCATTATATCCACAACGCGTAAAATCACAATAACTACAAATAGAGGCACAAAATGGAATATGAAGATAGACCGCTTTACTCATAGTGACGAGCCTTCACGATGGCCATTTTTCGTTTAATAATGTCGTATATTTCAACATCATACATTTTAGCTAGCGTAAACGCATAGGAAAGCACATCCGCTAACTCATCGGTGACCTCTTGATCAACACCAGTTTCGAAGGCGCGTAAAAGCTCTTGAGCTTCTTCAACTAATGCTTGGACAATAAACTCTTTCGTATCGCTTCGATCCCAAGCAAAATGTTGACGCATATCCTCAATTAACACATATATATCGTCAATTTTAGTCATCATCCATCGCTAAAACGGACATGAACGCTTCCTGTGGGACTTCTACTCGTCCAACTTGTTTCATGCGTTTTTTTCCTTCTTTTTGTTTTTCTAGTAATTTCTTTTTGCGGGTGATATCGCCCCCATAACATTTTGCTAAAACATTTTTACGTAAAGCAGAAATATCCGCTCGGGCAATTATTTTAGAACCAATAGCCGCTTGAATGGGTATTTGAAACTGATGACGGGGAATCAGTTTACGCATCTTTTCAACAATCGACCGACCCCGAGATTGAGCAAAATCGCGGTGCACAATCACCGACAGAGCATCCACGACTTCTCCATTGAGTAAGATATCCATCTTCACTAGTTTCGAAGAACGATAACCAATGAGTTGGTAGTCTAAACTAGCATAACCTTTTGTTTGCGATTTTAGTTGATCGAAAAAGTCATAAACAATTTCAACCAGCGGTAACTCATAAATGATGTTCATTCGGTTGATGTCTAATACTTCCATATTGATATATTCGCCGCGCTTTTTCTGACAAAGTTCCATGACCACTCCAATGAATTCATTCGGAACAATGATTTCAGCCTTCACAAACGGCTCTTCAATTTTCTCAATCATTTGTTGTTCAGGTATTTGACTTGGATTTTCAACTTCAATCATTTTTCCATCGGTGGTTGTCACCTGAAAAATAACCGAAGGAGCCGTAGAAATTAATTCAATACCATATTCGCGTTCTAAACGTTCCTGAACGACATCCATATGTAAGAGTCCAAGAAAGCCACAACGAAAGCCAAAGCCTAAAGCTTGAGAGGTCTCGGGTTCATAACGAAGAGAAGAATCATTTAATACGAGTTTCTCTAAACCATCGCGTAAATCTGTATATTTCGAGGATTCCACCGGATAAAGACCACAAAACACCATCGAAGGCAATTCACGATAACCCATTAATGCTTCTTTGGCTGGTCGTTCGACGCTCGTAATCGTGTCCCCTACCCCTACATCTTTAATTGATTTGATTGCAGCGGTTAGATAGCCAACTTCGCCGGTCACCAACATCTCCTTGGATATTTGGTTTGGAGCGTAGACTCCGACTTCCGTAACTTCATATACGGCATCATTGGCCATAAAGCGAATTTCATCCCCCACCTTAACACTGCCGTTTTTAATACAAACGGAAACAATAACCCCCTTATAGGCATCGTAAAGCGAATCAAAAACCAAGGCTTGTAAGGGCGCGTTACGTTCACCTCTCGGTGCTGGGACATGTTTAACAATGGCTTCTAAAACGTCATCTATTCCAACTGCATTTTTAGCAGAAATCAAGGGAATACCTTCGGTGTCTAAGCCAATAACATTTTCAATTTCTTCTTTAACTACTTCCGGTTGCGCGGATGGTAAATCAATTTTATTTATGACGGGAATAATTTCTAAATCATTTTCCATGGCTAAATAAACATTCGCTAAAGTTTGAGCTTCGATTCCTTGGGCTGCATCAACCACTAGAATTGCCCCTTCACAGGCGGCTAAAGAACGAGAAACTTCATAGGAAAAGTCGACATGGCCAGGCGTATCAATTAAATGCAAAACATATTCTTCTCCATCTTGGGCTTGATAGTGGAGTTGGACAAAATTAAGTTTTATGGTAATTCCTCGCTCCCGTTCAAGATCCATAGCATCTAATAGCTGCGCCTTCATTTGACGTTTCTCTACGGTATGAGTCGCCTCTAAAAGTCGATCAGCTAAGGTTGATTTACCATGATCGATATGAGCAATGATTGAAAAATTTCTAATATTGGATTGTTTCATTTGTTCATCCTTCCAAACTTCTTGGGATACTATCACGAAGATATTGAACCAAAGGTGTAATAATTAAAGCCACAACACTGTTAACGAGTAACACTATAGCATTATTCAAGACAACTTCAAACCAGGCCAGCGGGCTTTCTAAAAAGAATTCCATTAACGATAGACCTACCAACCATAACAACGCACCAATCACCACCAAAGTCACATTTTGTAAAGTACGCTTCGTCTCGGAAATGACCGTCATACTCATAAAAATATAAACAAGCGTGGCTAAAAGCGAAATAATTAAAGTAGATTGGTCAAATCCTGCGATCAACTCTGAAAATAAAAAGCCTATAAAAACACCAACAAACAAACGAACTTCGCGAGTTGTTAAACCAATAATAAATACGACCGCATACCCTAAATGAATAAACAAAGTAGGTTGGAAACGCCAATTAATCAATACAATAATGGTTAATAGGAATAAAGCCACAAAAAGATTTAAAATTGTTTTTCGAAATCTAGTCATGACATCGTTGTCCAATCCAGTGTTGATAGCCATTAAAAATGGCTTTGGCATCATTTAATTTCTTACCTTCAACCTGAAGAACAAGAGCTTGTAAAAAGCCATCCTTCCCAGCAATTTTCAATCCATTTTTATCAAAAGCGACGATTTCTCCAAGTGGGTAGTCATGCGCTTGAATGTGAAAACTTGCTTCTTTAATTTTAACGAGCTTTTGATCGATTCGGGTAAATACTAAAGGCTCTGGATTTAAACTGCGGATATGATTATACATCGCCCTTACCGATTGATTTAAATCTAGTTTTTCATCTTCGCGTTGGACGGTTGGAGCAAAACTCGCCAGTAGATGATCTTGGGGATGTGGCATTATGTTTTCATTAAAAATATCTTTTAAATCTTTTCGCAACAACTGTTTACTAGCCGCAATCAATTTGGTTTCCAAAGAGGCTAAATTATCCTGGGCATCTACTTGTATTTCGAGTTGGGAAAAAACATCCCCCGCATCCATCTCTTGACTTGAACGCATGAGACTAATGCCTGTTTTTTCTTCTCCATTCATCAACGTATATTGCATGGGAGCCCCACCTCTGTATTTTGGTAATAGTGAAGCGTGGATATTAATGACTCCTAGGCGGGTTAAGTTCAAAATTTTGGTTGGAATATACTGACCGTATGCACAAGTAATGATGGCATCTAATTCTAACGACTTCAAGGTTTCATAAATGCTTCCAACGCGGCTTGGTTGATAGATTAAAAGACCCTGATCAAGGGCATATTGTTTCACGGCGCTGTATTGAATCAATTGTTTCCGACCAACTTTTCGATCGGGTTGAGTTACAACCAACTCCATTCTTAACCAATCATATTCCATTAATTCAGCTAAAATTTCCCGAGCAAACTCTGGGGTACCCATAAAAGCTACTTTATACGGTTTCAAATACATCACTCCCAGAAAATATTATACCATAATCCCGGTTACTTCTAAAAGTAGATTAGATATTCTTAAGGTAGGCTAGACACTAATGATGAAATTGTAAAAAACAAGGAAAACTTGAGCAGATATTTTATACAAAACATGCTAAACTAGGGATGGATGTTTAAATATCAATGAATAGCCGCACCACTAAAAGGAAACGACAAAAATACTCGAAATTTATCTAGGTAAATTAGACGCTTCTTTTCAAGTTATAATAGTTAGTGGTGTGAGTGTTATACTGCCTTTATTTATGCAGTAAAGATGGCGTTAGATTGATACTAGTGGGATCAATCTCGCGGATATTTAACAACTCAAGAATCTTCGAATCGAAGATGGAGCTGAATAGCTTGTATGGTGACAAGTTGTTCAGCTTTTTTCGTGAGTAAGAGTTAAGGTGGGAAGTCATTAAATCCATATCTTGTTGGGTTAAATCGTTGAAACTACATCCTTTAGGTAGAATGCGTCTTATTAAAGCATTCATGTTTTCAATCTTAGGTTTCTGTTGAGGCATCCCCGGATCACAATAAAAGAGTTTACAGAATAGTTGATCTGTGAGCTGTTGTTCAATGGTCTCAGGATTTGAAAACTCTGAACCATTATCGGTCAAAATTACACTAAATAACTGACAAAACAATTCTAGACCTAATTTGACTTTTAACTCATCAAAAATGCTGGTTATTGAAGCAGCGTCATTTCGGTCCCTAATAAAGGCAAGTACTAAATCGAATTCAGTTAAGATCATGGTCAGTAGTACTTTTCCGCCTTGTACACCAATGACACTATCCATTTCTACCAGCGCACTATCTGGATGGTTTTGTCGAAAAGAAACATAATCCTGATAATTACGTCCTTCCCTACAGCGTTTGTCAATCTTTAAGTTTGTCGGCTTTTTTCGAGGTTTAAAGCGTACAATTCGGGGACAATCCAAACGGCGAGCACTTAACAGACCGCTGTGAATTAGCGCATAGAACGTCGATAAGCTAATCATCAATTGATCTTTAAAATGATAATGAATATGACTTGGTGATTGACCTTTTTTTAATAAGGGAGAAACCAATTCATCAATCTCTTTAATTTGTTGTTCAGTGAAGTTTAAACCTTGTCGAGCTTGACTCCATTGTTGATTCGCTAATTGATTCGCTTGATTGGGGCTGTAGAAAGCCTTCTCTAAGGTGCATTTATGTCTTGACTTACAACCAACACAGACGTAGGGTGGTTGGCTTAATCGAGAACATTGTTGTTGAATGAAGTTTTTACAATAAAGATAGCAAACTTGGCAAGACCTCGTACAAACTCTTTTTTGACATCCTTGTGCTGAACAGACGTTGTTTCGTTTACATTCTTTTCTGTACAAACAAGGGTTGTAGGAGCGACCCACAGCTCCAATTTGTTGGAACTGTCTGAATTTCTTAATTTCGTTAGAAACGGTGGTTGGATGTTTATTGATTAATTGGGCAATCTTTCTAAAAGATAGTCCATCAAGAAGTCCTTGGTAAATTTGGCCTCTATCATCAAGGGTTAAATGTTTTTTCATGTCTTTCCTTTCTTTTACACTCGCACCAAATTAATCATAACGAAAGTAGACTAGATATTAAAATTGTTAAAGTAAATTAGATAGCTGTGTCTAATCTACTTTTAAAAGTGACGATACCATAATCCCTAATTACTTAGCGTTGCAACCTGATTTAGAGTTTGATATAATGCTAAGTGACATTTCCAGGAGGTGAAAGAATGCCAAATATTAAACAACAAGCGAAACGTGCGGTAACCAATGCAAAGCGAGGCGCAGTAAATAAAGCCAAGCGGACCGAACTAAAATCAGCAATTAAAGCCGTTAAAAGTGCCGTCGAAGACAACAACCACGAATTAGCGAGCGAAAAATTAAACAAAGCCTATAAGCTATTAGACGCAAGTGTTACCAGCAACTTAAATCATAAAAACAAAGTTGATCGCACAAAATCAAGACTTACAAAATCTGTCAATGCGATAAAATAGTTTCTAAATCAAACCACGTTCGTGGTTTTTTTATACTTTGATTTGTTTTGCTAATCCGCCCAAGGATGTCTCACGCAACTCAATCGCAATCTTTTGCCCCGTATATTTCATCGTCGTCACCACATCATCAAAAGTTACCCGGTTTTGTTTCACCTTGATTAATTGACGAGCCATGAACGCGGCATCAATCGACCTCAAAGCAGCTGCTCCATTACGTTCAATACAAGGAATAATGACATAACCCCCAACTGGATCACAGGTCAATCCTAAATGGTGTTCCATGCCAATTTCGGCCGCATATTCAATTTCTTCTAGAGAGTCTGTAAACATTGAGGCAACCGCTGCACTAGCCATGGCGCAACCAACCCCAACTTCTGCTTGACATCCCCCTTCTGCTCCTGAAATGGTCGCATTCTTTTTAACAACATTTCCAAAAACTCCCGCTACGGCTAGCGCATCAATCAATGCTTGGCGGTCTATTTTTAAATCATGGTGATAGTAATATAAAACAGCAGCTAAAATCCCCGCCGAACCACAAGTCGGTGCTGTTACCACTAAACCAAGGTTCGCATTTTCTTCCATGGTCGCATACGCATAGGCGATTAGTCGTTGACGTTTTATTTCCTCCAAACTCATCTCTGTGGAGGTGAGTGTTTCTTGATAGAGGGTTTGAGCGACTCTTGGCATTTTTAAACGACCGCGAAGCATTCCCGTTGTGGATAGACCATGATCAATAGTTTTAAACATTTGAAATAATATTTCTTCTAAATAGCTAGAAATATCCGGTTCATAGGCATATACATACTCCGCCAGCCGATAGTCATGACTCTTACAATAAGTCGCGATGTCGTTAAAATTCTTTTGTGGATAAACTTCTTTTTGAAAATCAAAACTTTGACCTAAAATTTTAATCGATCCACCGCCCAAGGAATAGACGATCCATTGTTCAAATGGTTTTCCGTGAAAAAATCCTTGAATACTCAAGCCGTTTGGAAAGTCATATTCCCACTCTAAATCAAAGACAATCGTACAAGGGATCGAGTTGGCGACCATCAACAATGCCTCATCCGTATAATGTCCTTTACCGGTAAGCGATAAGGATCCGTAGAGATGGATTTCTAAGGAATCAACCTTTGGAAAAGTGTCCAAATACAACTTAAGCGCGCGTTGGGGGGCAATCGTATGGGAACTCGAAGGGCCCGACCCCACTTTATATAATTCTTTAATACTTTCCATCAACTTAATATCTCCAACATAAATTTCTCCAATGCCAGTTCTGGCTCAATTCTTCCAAATTTTATTTCTTGATCCAATAGCGAGAGTTGATGCAAATAAAATAACGCTCGATTTGGTTGTATGATATGGCGTTTTCGCTGCAAAATAAAACCGATTTGGCGCTCACTCATGCCTAGTTTCTTGGACAAAAGAGTGATATTTGACTCAACTTTAGCGAGTGTAAATAATTGAAAATATTGGCGAAACTGATTCGCTAATTGAAACATAATACTTTGAGGTTTAATGAATTGTTGTTTAAAGGAATGATAAACCTGAAACGCTTGGTGATGTTGCTTTAATAATAAAGCATCGCACAACTCATAAATTTTAGCTTCATAGGGATCACTTATCAACATCAAAATCTCCGCTTCTGTGAAGCTTTTGTCAACCAATTCTAAAGCCTCCATAGCTTTTTGTAGTTGAGCATAGGTGGTAATACGTTGATACAAATGTTGTTTAAAATCATGAGAAAGCTGGGGCAAATTGTTTTGTAACCAATGATTTAAGGTCCGTTTTAACTCTTGATCACTCATTTGTGTCGATAGGTGAAATCGCGCAGTTTTAGCAAAATACTTCATCAACTCAGAAGCTTTTAATAATTTATTTGATTCATTCACAAAAAAGAACATCCAAGAAGGACTTGCTTCGATGTTTTGAATAACATGCATTGCTAAATCTTTCGAATACGGCCATTTATAAGCAACCCCTGGGAAATTCTTTAAAACAAAGACCTTATCAGCAACAAAAAGCGAAAGAGATTCCAATTCCATTAAAAAAAGTTGAATATCGAAGTCTGGATCTTTTCCATCCAACTCTATGTAATCGTATTCGGTTCGTATTTGATCTTTTATTTGTTGTTGAACCTTGTATAGCTGATAATCAAGATCGTTGCCTGCGTATATATGAATCATTTTAACCCCCGTTCCATTATAACAAATAAATTATCGCTTCCATATGATTCTTGTTCGGTCCGTTTCAATCCAGTTGAAAAAATGGGTTAAATAGAATCGAATCGTTCCCTGTTCTTCCGTATTCAAATATGGTAGTTGAATCGTATATAGGGTTTTTAAAGTTTCGGTTGAAGGATGTCGATAAAAGCGATATTGAGCACTAATGATAGCTAAATGGGGGCGAATTTGTTGTAAGAAAAATTCATCGCTGGAAGTCTTCGAACCATGATGGGCTAGTTTAATAATATCGACCTGTAGCTGTGGATAATATTCAATTAAAAGACGTTCCACCGATTTAGAGATATCGCCCGTGTAGAGAAACGAAAGATCTTGTAGAGTGACCAGATAAATCAAAGAATTATCGTTTTCATTATCAAAGTGATGATTGCTTAACAGCTCAATAAAACGATCTTCATAGCCTACGAGAGATTGACCTTTTTCGGTAATGAGATTCTCCACTCGTCGCTGAGATTGAATCAATTCGAGACCCCCTACATGATCGTCGTCAAAATGCGAAATAATGACATAATCTAAACCCCGTATCCCTAGTCGATTCATTTCCGTTAGCACGGTTTGTGCTTGATTTTTCTTACCGGTATCTATTAAAATCCCCCTTTGCGTATAGGGCAACTTGATTAAACTTGCATCGCCTTGTTGAACATCGATAAAGGAGACGATTGTTCGCGCATCAAATTTAGGAAAGAGGATAATCAACAGTAAAACTAAGTTCAAAAACAATCGTTTTTCGCTTTGTAAAATTAATCCATATAACCACAAAAGGCTCAAGAATAGCGGTGGTTTACCAATAATTTGAACAAGACCAACATCCAAGCTTTCTAAAAAACGCACATAAACCTCAAAGACAGTTGAAAAGGAAGTAGAAATCAAGCTCAAAAGCAATATCGACAAAAGCGTGACGGATAAAACTTGAAAAATTGGAAAAAATAAAATCATAAATACATTCGCTGCGTATAGAAAGTGAAGTTGTAAAAACAATAGCCAGTGATATCTCAATGAAGCGGTTCCCACAGAACTCGACAAGAAACTATAATAATTCAAAACAAAGGGAAACCAAAAACTTAAACTTTTAACAGCCGTCGGATAAATAAATAACAAGATGCCATAAACAAAAGTGTGTCGTGGTAGAGTGTCAAGCTTGCGTGATCTTAATAAGGTATTCAAAAAAATCCTCAAGCTACTGAAAGAAATTGGAACGATGATCATCCATAGAAAACAAAATACCAATATCCAACGATCAACTTGATTGGGATACAACCAATACCCTAGAAGTCTCCTTAAATAATGAATAAAGCCAGACAACAAGAGTCCGGTTGATAACATGAACTGCAAACTAGTCGAAAAATTTCTCGTTGAATAAAATCCAAATAAACTATAAATCACCTGTTGGCTTTTTCCAAAACTCATCTGGTTAAGATGGCTATAAAACGAAGATTGATCCAGTGTTTGAATGTGTTGTAAATCTGTTAGCACGTAACGATGATGTAATAAACCATAACTTTCAAAACCAGAACTCAAAAAACCAACGGTTGGCGTAAAGGAAATGTAATCTCCAACCTTTAACGATTGATCAAACACCGTGAAACGATTAAATCCGTTCATCAAAATATGCAAATTATCTTGCTGATAAACAACAAGTGCTCGATCAACTTCCACCGTATTAAGTTGAAATATTTCCTGGCCAATCATAAAAATCCCTAATAAAAACAAAAGCCATATATCGAGCTTTTGTTCAAAAAAATAGCCAATCAAGGCGATGAAACCAAAAACCCAAAGCACCATGGGCAAAAGCGATCGTAAAATAAGGAGCAATAACATGAGAATCCACTGCCGATGTATCATAAACAAACGTGTTCTTTCATTGCTTCAAATTTCTTCTGGCCAATGCCTTTGACGTTCAATAAATCTTCAAGTAAAATAAAACGCCCAACATTCTCACGATAATCAATTATCGCTTGGGCGGTCGCTGGTCCAACACCTTGGAGCTGTTGTAGGGCTTCCACACTTGCTTGGTTAATTGAAATACAGGCTTGAATCGTTTTTTTGGGAATCGTGATTACCTCGTTGACATGAACATAATGATTGAAGTCCAATGCCTCAAGATCGGCATCTTCTGTCACTTGAATACGCTCTAGAATATCTTTAACTTGCGTATAAGGATCTACTAGTAAGGTAGTAAGTTGTTCTACCTCCCCTTTTATAACGATTTCAAAGGGTTCTTTTTCTTCAAAAGGTTCAACATTTATTTGCGTTGAGGGAAAGTAGACAAGTACACTCAATACGGTTAAGAAAAAAAGAAGTAGTTTCATTGTTCATCACTACTTCTTTATAATTCCAAATTATGCTTGTTCCTATTTAATTTTCAAAATTTCAACTTCATAGGGTGGTTGTACAGGAACCACAACGACATCCCCCACCTTTTTTTCCATGATGGCCATGGCTAAAGGTGTTTGATTCGATAATTTTCCATTGAGCGGGTCAGATTCTACGGAACCGACGATGGCATATTCACTTTCAAGGCCAGAATCTAATTCTTTGATTACCACACTGCGTCCAAGTTGAACTTTTTTAACACGAGTCTTTTTATTCTCGTCAATTAATTCAACATTATTGAGCATATTTTCAAGTTCACGGATGCGCGCTTCAATTTTCGCTTGGCGATCACGTGCCGCATCATAATCGGCGTTTTCAGATAAATCACCTTGGTCCCGTGCGGCTTTTAATTCTTCTTTTATCTCTTTACGAACGACATGGATTAGATATTCTTGTTCTTTAACTAACTCGTTTAGTCCTTCTTGGGTTACCATTACTTTTTGTTTATTGCTCATATCTTCTCCTTTTTTTACGAAATACTCTGCGATTATAGCATATTTTTATCAATGATGCTATTAATCTTGGTGATCAATAAATCAATAGCAACCTTGTTTTTACCGCCTTCGGGAATAATAACATCCGCATAACGCTTACTTGGTTCAACAAATTGGTCGTGCATGATACGAACTGTATTAAGGTATTGATTTACGACGGAATCTAAGGAACGACCACGGTCGCGCACATCACGAACCAGTCGGCGAATGAAACGTACATCGGCAGGCGTGTCCACAAAAATCTTAATATCCAGTAAATTACGGAGCTTTTCATCTTCTAAAACAAAAAGGCCTTCAACGACTAAAACCTCGGTCGCATCGATGGGTTCCACCACACTTGAACGAGTATGCTCAACATAATCATATGTTGGTTTTAAAATTGATCGCCCTTGCTTTAATGCCGTTAGTTGTTCGATCATTAAATCATTATCAAAAGCAAAGGGATGGTCGTAATTTGTTTCATACCGTTCTTCTAAAGTCATATGGGCTTGATCTTTATAGTAATCATCGGTTTTAATGATTTGAAACGAATGATCAAAGTGACTTTTTAATTTCTTTGCGATGCTTGTTTTTCCTGAAGCTGAGCCACCAGCAATACCAATAACTAAAACTTTCATGATTAATCTCTCTTTAAATATTTATCAATATTGGCTTGGTGCTCGCTAAAAGTTTCAGCAAAGTACATGGTATTATCACCTAAGACATCCGCAATAAAATAGTAATACGACGTCTCAATGGGTTGGATAATCCCATTAATTGCGGGCACCGAAGCATTTCCAATCGGTCCAATAGGGATTCCAGCATGTTGATAGGTATTGTATGGGGAATCAAAGATGGTTCTTTCGCATTCTTCCCAGTCATCAAAGATTTGTTTAGCATAACAAACGGTCACCGACATCCCTAATTTAATATTGTCAGCTAATCGATTGTAAATCACCGAACCGACTTTCGCCATATCCTCACTTCTCGAGGCTTCCGCTTGAACAATCGAGGCTAAGGTTAAAACTTCATGAATCGACAACTCAGTCGCGTCAAATGCTGCTTTATTTGCCTGATAATAGCGTTCCATCTGATCGAGTATCTTTGTGGTTACTTGTAAAATGGTCGCGTCTTGCATCACTTCGTAGGTCTCCGGGAACAAATATCCTTCCAATTTAGAAAATAAATTATCCGTTAATATCGCTTCCGTCAAAACCGAATATTTGTCAATTAACGGTCGTAAAAAGGTTTCGTCATTCCAAGCTTCGAGTATCTCTTGTTCACGTAAAAAACCATGACTCGCAATGGCTTTTGCGTAATCATTTTGACGTTTGCCCGGAATTAAGGTGAAGCGATATACCTTCTCAATGATGTTTTGACTATTGGAAAGATGGGATAAGATCTCCTGTGTACTCATGGTTTGGGAAATCTCAAATTCACCAGCTTTCAGTGAAAAGTTCTCCGAACGATTCAAATATTGAGCATAGGTAGCAGAGCGGATAAATCCTTTTTGTTCCAAGTTATTAACAACCGTTTTAAAACTCGATCCAGAAACAACCTCAAAGCGCTGCACTTCTTGGGTTTCCAGATTTACGGGATCTCCTAAATGCGTAAAATAATCATAAACAAAGTAACCACCAATCCCTAGGATAATAAGCACTACGGCAATTCCAACCAACCACTTTTTCATTAATGGCGCTCGTCATCCTGTTCATCATCGTGGTGATGGTGGTCATGATCATGGTCATGGTCGTGGTGATGATCATGGTCGTGGTTTGATTCCTCGCCACTCATAAAGGTATTAAATACCTCTTCAACCATATCCCATTCTTCTTCGTCTTCAATCGGGAATAGTTGCCCTTCTTCAGTATAGGAAGAAACAAAAACATCCCCCTGTGGTTGTTGTGGATCATAGTAAAGTACATAATTTTTTCCACTGTCTTCCATGGCGAACGTGAACAAAATGTTCATTTCCCGTTCTATACCTTCTTCGTCAATAATCGTTAGGGTTTCTTCCATTGTTTCGTGACTCATTTTCATATCTCCTTTGGTCTAAATACCGTTGTAAGATTTCTACAGCTGCAGCTTGATCAATTACTTTTTTTCTTTTTTTTCGAGAAACATCCATTTTAATTAACGCTCTTTGTGAACTTGCGGTAGAGAAACGCTCGTCCAATAAGATGACTTCACGAGTAAACCACGTTTCTAGTAACTCTTTAAATTCCAAAGAAATCTGCGCTCTAGGACCTAAATCGTTATTCAACAATCTTGGTAATCCCAGAACAAAAATCTCTGGTTTAATTTCTTCCACAAGCGTTTTCAACTCATCAAAAACCAATTCGTGCTTGTTGGTTGGAAAAAATAAAGTTGAATGTGGATGGGCAAACATTCCTAAGGGATCTGAAACAGCAATACCTAGTGTTTTCGATCCCAAATCAAAGCCCATGATGATGGGCTTTTTCACTCTTCGGATAAATAGGCACGAACTAATTCTTCAATAATTTCAAACCGTTCAATTTGTTGAATTAAACTTCGTGCATTCTTATGACTAGAAATATAGGCAGGGTCATTGGTAATTAAATACCCTGCTAGTTGATTTACGGTGTTATACCCTCGTTCATCCAGCGCTTGGGCGACTTGTTTCAATGTATTTCGGATGTTTTCTTGGTGAATCACTTCCGTTGAGTAATGCATTGTTTGGGTTAAATCTTTCTTTTCCATTAAAATCCCTCCCTCTGGTTATCATTTTATCCTATATAAACTATTAATTAAAGTGTTTAGTCATTAAATCCTTGACAAACTGTTTGATTTCTTCCACTTTCGTGATATCTTTTGCGCCAGCTTGAGCAAATTCTTTTCGTCCTCCACCTTTTCCATCCGCAATTTGAGCTGCTTGGCGAACTAATTGACCAGCATTTATACCTGCTTTTACCGCCTCATCACTTACGGAGGCAACCAGGGTTAACCGTTTTTCATGTTCGAAAATAGCAAAAATAATGGGTTTGTTCATTTGATTCTTTAACAAATCGACGAGGTCTTTACCAGCTTTTGGATCAGACTTTTGATCAAAGATCAAGAGTTCAAAGCCCGCAGTTTGTTCAATTTTCTCCAATAAAGTGGTCGTAGCCAAGGCATTAATTTGTGCTTGAAGTTGTTGAATCTCTTGTTTTTGAGTAGTGGAAATATGAAGTAATTGTTTCACTTTCTCATCAAACTTGGCAAGTGAAACGGCACCGACTTCTACAGCTAATTTTTGCATGTTTTCATGAAATTTCACTGTTTCTAAATAGGCTCCTTTTGAAGTTTTTGAAACAATTCGACGAATTCCTGAACCCACCGATTCTTCCGAAATAACCGAAAAAAACCCTAATTCCGCCGTCTGATCCACATGGGTTCCCCCACATAATTCCATTGAAACATCTCCCATTTTTACAACGCGAACGCGATCTCCATATTTCTCATCAAATAACGCAATGGCACCGGTTTTCGTCGCTTCGTCATGACTCATCCACTGGACATCAACCGCTAAGTTTTCAAATATCCATTGGTTCACAAGCTGTTCAATTTGTTTTAATTGTTCATTAGAAACTTTTTCAAAATGGGTGAAATCAAACCGACCACTGTCTTCACTGACATAAGAACCGGCTTGTTGCACATGATCCCCCAACACCTGCAGAAGAGCGGCTTGAAGTAGATGCAAGCTCGAGTGGTTGCGTTTAATTAATTCACGACGCAAGCTCTCGACTTGAAGGGTAACAATCGAACCCACCTCCAAAAGCCCCTTCCGGACTTTCACATGATGTAAGGGTTGTTGATGTGGTGCTTTCTGGGTATCTAAAATAGCCACTACTACTTGGTCATTACTTGCTTGACCGCGATCGCCTACTTGGCCACCAGACTCTGCATAAAAAGGTGTTTGATCAAAAATCGCGTAACCTTCCTGGCCTTCAACAAGCGAAGAGACGGCTTGACCTTCTGTAAACAAGGCTAATACTTGGCCATCCCCTTTTAAGGTGTCGTAACCTATAAAAGTTGAAGGTGTCTCAAAATTCATTAATTCTTCTTGTTGAAGAGCAAAAGATTCTGTCTCCTTTCGGGAAGCACGCGACATTTCTTTTTGTCTGCTCATGGCTGCTTGAAACCCCTCTTCATCAATGAGTATTCCCTGTTCTAAAGCAATTTCTTTGGTAAGTTCATAAGGAAAACCAAAAGTATCATACATTTTAAAGACGGCTTCCCCTGGAATGATCTGTTCATGGGTGACCAGTAATTGTTGTAGCATCTTTTCACCATCGCTCAAGGTTTGGAAAAAACGAGCCTCTTCAGCTTTGATTAGTGGTTGAAGTCGTTTGACTTTTTCTAACAGCTCTGGATAGTAGTCTTTCATCACGTTTGCCACAATAGGAACTAAGTCAAACATGAACGGTTCATTTAAATTCAAGGAAAGTCCATAACGTACAGCCCGTCTTAAAATACGACGTAAAACATAACCACGCCCTTCATTAGAAAATAACGCACCATCTCCTAAAGCGAAGACAATCGTTCGAATATGATCAGCAATCACGCGATACGCCTCTTTGTGTTCATGATAAGGTAATTTTGTTTTGGCTTCTAAAGTTTGAATAATTGGTATGAATAAATCGGTGTCGTAATTGGTTTCACCGCCTTGAACAATACATACTAAACGTTCGAATCCCATGCCCGTATCAATGTTTTTCTGAGGAAGTTCCCGATAACTTTCACGAGGTTGACCTTCAATGCCCTCGTATTGCGAAAAGACAATATTCCATACTTCCACATAACGATCATTTTCCAATTCTTCAAAAAATAGTTTTTCACCTAGCTTATCGGGATCGAAGCCTTCCCCACGGTCGTAGTGAATTTCTGTATTCGGACCACATGGTCCATCCCCAATTTGCCAGAAGTTATCCTCTGTTTTTAAAATTTTTGTTTCCGGAAAACCAATGGTTTCTGTCCAAATCTTAAAAGCTTCGTCATCATGGGTGTGAATGGATACGTATAATTTATCAGCATCTAAGTTCATCCATTTTTCGCTGGTTAAAAATTCCCAGGCATAAATAATGGCTTCTTTTTTGAAGTAATCGCCAATGGAGAAATTTCCCAGCATTTCAAAAAACGTGTGGTGGCGACTCGTTTTTCCAACATTTTCGATGTCGTTTGATCGAATCGCTTTTTGAGCATTAACAATCCGTCGATTTTCGGGTTTTATACGTCCGTCAAAATATGGTTTCAGAGCAGCTACCCCTGAATTAATCCACAGTAAGGTTGGATCATCATAAGGAATTAAGGAATGACCTTTTTCAATCATATGATCTTTTGTTACAAAAAAATCTAAAAACATTTGTCTAATTTCGGCACTTGTATACATCGTTCTATCCTCCTGAAAATAAAAAATCATCCCGACTAAGGAACGATTCAATCGCGGTACCATCCTACTTTACAGAAAACTCTGTACGACTCAAAAGCTTAACGCGCTTAACGGGAATCTTTAGTTCCTCTATAAAGGAGCATTCAATCGTTATCAGGGAAATTTCCACCAACCATTTCCTCTCTGCTGCTGCATCCGATCTACTAATCTTTATTACGATTTATAGCTATTATAGCATCTCTTTTTATTGGATTCAAACCTTCTTGCATCGTTTTAATCGTTTCTAAAAGGTGGGTTTTGATTTCCGGTGAACGGTCGGTTTTAGCGGCTTGTTTAAAGACTTCTAAATCACCGACTAAGATAAGCGCTCGACTAGATCGCGTCACTGCGGTATATAAAAGGCGGCGCTGCATCATAAATCGCTGCTGTTTACTACCAATGACCATGACAATCGGATGTTCTGAACCCTGAGCTTTATGCACAGAAACACAATAAGCATGGCGTAAATGATGAAAGGTATCTGGGGTATATTCGACAATCGTTCCATCAAAATCAACAACCAAACGACGCTTCCCATCAAAACTATCGGTACTATCCCATACTTCAACAAGGATACCAATATCACCGTTGAAGACAAAATCGTCCGGCTGGTTTTTAAGTTGGAGGAGTTTATCTCCTTGGCGAAAAATAACCGAACCAACCACAATTTCCCTTTTATCGGGATGGGCTGGGTTAAATGCCTTCTGTAAAGCATAATTTAAGGCATCAATACCATGACTCCCCGCATATTTCGTTGATAGAATTTGTATTTGACTAATCGTGTATCCACTATCTAACGCCGAAGCTACTAAATTGGTTAATAGCGAGATAAATTGCGTATTGGTTTGATAAAAACGAATGTCTTGAACGCAAAGCGTTTCATTGAAAATTCCTTGATTAATCTGTTGAGCAAGCTCGATGATTTGTGACCCTTCTTTTTGTCGATAATTATGTTCTAAAACTGTTGTATGAAATAAGGACGAAGCGATTAAATCCCGAATCAAAAAGCCCGGACTAACAGAAGGCAATTGATTTTGATCGCCAATAAATAAAATTTTTCGAACCTTTAAAATAGCCTCCGCTAAGTTCGCCATCGTCCATTGGTCAAGCATTGAAAATTCATCGACAATTAAAATATCCGTATCCAACGGATTGGCTCGGGTTCTACCAAAAGTGTTGGTTTCTAAGTCCCATTCTAATAAGGAATGAATGGTTGTCACTTCAACATTGGTCATTTCTTTCAAGCGTTTAGCTGCCCGGCCCGTTGGTGCACAGATCGATAATTGATAACTGGGATACATTTGTCGACACAGCGCGATAATGGCGGTAACAATCGTCGTTTTACCGGTTCCTGGTCCCCCCGTTATAATGGTCTTATCGTGTTTGAAAAAATTACTAATGGCTTCTATTTGTGAATGGTCGTAATGTATATTTTCTGTTTCTTCAAAACTTTGGATACGTTCCGTTATATCCTCATGGACATCTTCAATTTGATAAATCGGATAGTTTACAAAGAAATGAGCACAGGTTTGTAAGGCCCAGTATTGTGATTTATGAAAGAGTTTATCTTCCAATTCAATGATTTTTTCATCCCGCAGTGCTAAGGCTAATCCTTCTTGAAAAAGCGGTTCATCCAAGCCATAGGTGCCAACACGTTGGGCCAATACCGCATGATTGGTAAAGGTCGAGCCTGTTCTCATACAGTCTTGAAGCACTTCGAAAGTACAAATTGCTGCTAAACGAAAGGGATGATGGGGATCAAAACCAAGCTTTGAAGCCAATTTGTCACATGTTTTAAAACCGATTCCGTCAATATCATCCAATAATTGATACGGATTTTCAGTTATTTTTTGGTAGGCTTCATCCCCATAGACAGCACTGATTTTCATGGCTTGTCGCATGGTTATTCCCGAAGTTGTTAATAAAGCAATGGTCTCATCGAGATCGTCGAGTTTTTCTAATCCCGCTCTTAAAGACTCTTGTTGTTTAGGCGAGAGGATTTTTGGATTAATCGGAAAGCTGGGATTATTTTTTAAGGTGATCAAGATTTCTTCACCATAAGCATCCACGAGTCGTTCAGCACTTTTCTTGCCAATTCCAGGAAACAAAGACGATGAAATAAAGGTTACTATATTTGTTTTATCTTGAGGCGTGTAGGTCGTAATCGAGTCAACTTTAAATTGGATGCCGTAGCGATAGTGATCAACAAATTCTCCATGGAGTCGATACATCATATCCATCGACAGTTGCGGAAAATGACCGGTAATGGTAATCACATCTTCGGTTAAATCATCAATCTCAAAAAGATAAACAGAATACAGATTATCTTCATTAAAATATAAACTACGAATGATTTTTCCAGAAAGTTCCACGACAATCTCCTAAACGAACATCATTAAGAAGCCTTGAAAGCCGTTGTACAACGCATGAATGAGGATCGGCGTCAAAATCCCCTTATCTTTTATATAGGACAGACCCATCCAATATCCTAAGCTCATATAAATCGGCAAGTGTACGAGTTGGGTCAAATCTCGGGTTTGAAAAATTGATAAAATATGGATAAAGCCAAACAAAAAACTAGAAATCCAAAGTGTTATTCGTGGATTATTAAAATCAATCATGGCGAAGCGGAAGGTAAATTCCTCAATAATCGGTGCACCAATGGAAATCACTAACATCATTGGAATTTGATACTTATTAAATAAAGCCTCCACCATAACTTGATTATCCGCTTGTGGCGCTTCAAACAAATAGCTCGTCAACACACCAAGCACAATCAAGGTGATAAACATATAGATTAAGGTTTTGACCACCAACTTGAAGTCTAGCGGACGTAATAAAAACGACCCCAACTGTGGACGAAGAATTAGATAAATACCAATCATCGTAATCAAAGAAGATAAAACATTAATAAACATATTCAGAAAATATTCATCCACCGGACCCAAAACGGGTAAAAGCATTCTCAATAGGAACAAAGAAAGTAATTGATAAATCAAAGAATGACCAAGAAAATAATTTAAAACAAGCAAGACCCGCTGTTTAACCGTGGGTTGTAACCGCTTCATGCATCTGCTCCTTGATCCATTGTAGTTGTTCTTTGTTGTCGTTATAAACTTCTTTAATTCGACCGCCGCCTAACACGACGTCTCCATCATAAAAGACGGCTTCTTGACCCGCAGCAACACTGTAGACCGGTTTTTTAAAATCGACAATGATTTCATCATTGTTGAAATGTAGCGAACATGGTTGGTCTTTTTGACGATAGCGCAGTTTCACCGTAGCATCTAACTTGGTTCTAGAATCGTACCAGTTTACGCGGTCGACGACGATCTTTTGAGCTTCAAGTGCAGGATTTTTTGAACCCTTGGCCACATAAATGGAATTGGTTTCAATATCCTTAGCACACACATACCACGGTCCGACCGCCGTTGATATATCGAGCCCATGGCGTTGACCAATGGTATAAAACATCACCCCTTGGTGTTGTCCTAAAACTCGTTGGCTTTCCATATCGATGATATTACCTGTACGCTTAGCCAAATAGTTAGTTAAAAACTGTTGATAATGGCGTTCTCCAATAAAACAAATGCCTGTAGAATCCTTTTTATCAGCAACATTTAAATTTAATTCTTTCGCAATTTTTCGAACTTCCTGTTTTGTTAAATCGCCCAAAGGAAAGAGCGTATGGTTGAGTGCTTCTTGTTGAACTTGGTCTAGAAAATAGGATTGATCTTTGTTACGATCAACGGCTCGGCCCAAACGCGCTTGGCCATGAACGTTTAAAATCCGAGCGTAGTGACCCGTCGCTAAAGTATCAAAGCCCAAGCGACGACCATGCTCAAAGAACTGATCAAACTTTATATATCGATTACATAAAATATCAGGGTTTGGAGTAAATCCTTCTTTGGTTTGTTGAATGAAGACATTAAAAACATCCTGCCAATATTCTTCGATAAAGTCCACACGGATCAGTGGCAGGTTTAATTTATCAGCGATAGCTTGCGCATCGTTGTAATCACTTTCTTGAGTACATATTTCTTGCTCTAAGGTATCGTTACCAAATAAATCATTATTTGCTGCACTATCCCAATTGCGCATAAAACCACAGACCACCTCATGGCCTTGTTGTTTCAATAAATAGGCAGCCACGGCAGAATCCACTCCACCGGAAAGTCCTAGAAAAATCTTCATACTTCAACTCCTGACAAAAAAAGCTGTATTACAGCTTTCTTATTATATCACTTTCTCATACTCGATGGTATGAATGCCCCAATCTCTTCTTCATCGTAACCAACGAGGAAGGTTTTTTCATTTAGGACAATGGGTCGTTTCAAGATGGACGGATTATCTTGTATAAATTTCACTAATTCTTGAACCGACAAATCTTCAATATCAATCTTTCTCTCTTGGATCACCTTACTGCGTTTTGAAATAATGTCCTCCGTACCGTTTTCACTGCGCATCAACAGGTGCTTTATTTCGTTTGCGTCCAAATACGTATGGAATATATTTTTTTCTAAGAATTTTAAGTCATGTTCTTTTAGCCACGTCTTTACTTTTCGACACGAGGCACATCCAGGAGAAGTATAAACTACAATCATATGCTTTCCTCCTACCCTGTATATTATAGGAGAAAACGTAACTATTTACTAGACTCTACACGTTGTTTTTAGCGAATTATTACCTAAATTACGAGAAAGAGTCGCTAAACAAAGGTTTTATGCTAAGATAAAGTACAGCGAAAGGATGATATTTATGAAACGAATGCTCTCAGCTATTAAACCTAGCGGACAATTAACCATCGGAAATTATATTGGAGCCCTAAAGAATTTTGTTAGCTACCAAGAAGATTACGAAGTGCTTGTTTTCATTGCTAATTTACATTGTATTACCGTTTATCAACCACCAGAAGAACTTAATAAAAATTTAAGAGATGCAACGGCACTATATTTAGCCGCTGGTTTGGATCCTAAAAAAGCGACGCTCTTTCTCCAATCGGATGTACTCGAACATGCTCAACTAGGATATATTATGCAGTGTTATAGCTATATGGGCGAACTTAATCGGATGACCCAGTACAAAGATAAAGTCGCGAAAAACGAAACCGGACTCACTGTTGGCCTCTATACCTATCCAACCCTCATGGCGGCCGATATTTTACTCTATGATACGGATTATGTTCCCGTTGGCATCGATCAAAAACAACATGTCGAATTAACCAGAGATATTGCGGTGCGTATGAATAACCTTTATCAAAAAGATTTGTTTACGGTGCCAGAACCTGTTATTGAACAGGTCGGCGCAAAAATCTATTCGCTCAGTGATCCTACAAAGAAAATGAGTAAATCCGATACACTCGATGATAAGGGAACCATTTATTTATTAGATGATCCTAAAAAAGCCCGAAAAAAAATCATGTCCGCGGTGACTGATTCTTATAATCAAATAACCTTTGATCCCGAGAAACAACCCGGTATCGCCAACCTCTTAACCATTGGCGCTAGCCTTAAGAACATAAGTATTGACCAAATATTGGAAGAAACCAAAGGATTTCAATATGGCGCCTTAAAGAAATATGTGGCCGACATCGTCGAAAATTTTCTCGTCGAGCTTCAAGCGAAGTATCATAATGTTTTGGATAGCGGTCTCATTGATGAAACCTTTAAAGCCGGGGCCCAAAAAGCTCGTAAAATTGCTCGAGAAAAACTTGAAACTGTTCAAGAAATCATTGGTTTAGAAATATAAAAAAGGTGAACTCAAACGTTCACCTTTTTTAAACCATTTATACTTAAGAAATAGCTTCCATAACCCCGTTTACTTGATATACACCTTGAACCTTTTGAACCTCGTAACGGAACCAAATAGCTCCTAATCCACTACGAAACATATACGCCTTAAATTGCTGATCACTATTCTTTTTAATTTCTAGATACACTCCGTTGCGGTATTCATAACCACCATATTCAGTTTCGAGTTTACCCGTAGCAATCAATTCCTCAAAAGAAGCCACTTCAAAGACATGTTCAACCTCTAATAAATCCCTTAACAAAAAATGGAGAGCGTCTTTACCGATTTCTAAATCCGGGACATTTATACTTACCTCCTCTATATTAGAAGCAAGCGCTGGATCTTGACGAATAAAATCATCAATTAATTTATAATACAACAAAATTTCATGTTCATTTTTGATACCCTTTTTAATCGCAAAAACTTCCGCAATTTGAGCTGGATACGAATCGAGAATTTCACCACTAAATTCAATTTCCAAAACATCACCCGGCCCATATTCTAGGTTACTAGGTAAGCGAATTAAGCCCTGCCCTTGATGATAAACCAAGAGTTCTTGATTGTTGGCTTTTATAACGTGAACTTCTATTTTTACCGTAGCTGGGGTTTGACTTATCGGTTGACATGCGGTTAATAATAAAAGTACGATCAACAGTCCCATATATTTTTTCATACGAAGACCTCCTTACTCATAATATCCAAAAACCAAGCAAATTGTGACTTCAATACACTTAAAAAGAAGAGGGCTTTTCAGCCACCTCTTCTTTAGGGACTCATTTATTCAGTGGATCAAGCTGATAGCTGCCATCGACCATGTCAAACAAGTAGGTTTCTTCGGTTAGATTGTTCGAGGTTGTTTGTAAATGCACCGTGATGGTTTGTTCATCACTTTTTTCAAGTTCGATGTAAACACCTTCTATATAGTGTTCTTCATCGTTTTCTTTTACAAGTTTATTTAGCGTAGCTAAATCGTTCCATGATGTGACATCAAACACTTCACGACCATTCAGCGTTTCATTCAACCAGTAAATTAAATGGTGTTTTTGAGTACCTACATCGTTTAAAGCAAGAGCAATTTCTTGAGCTGGATGAACCAACGCATGACGTTCATAGAGATCGGTCAAAATTTTGAAATACAAAACCAGTTCATGCTCCACATAATCGCTTATTTCAATCTTCGAAACACCACCCAATTGGGCTGGATAGGATTCCATGATTCCGCCATTAAAAGTGATTTTAAGCACATCACCTGTTTTAATTTCTTGATCACTGATCACGCGGATTAACCCGTGTTCTTGATGAATCACCAATAAATCGTTGTTATTAGTGTTCAATACGTGGACGTCAATCGTCGTCTCTGACGATGGTATTCCCGTTGGTTGACAAGCAACTAAAATAAAGAGGCTCATTAATAGTAATAGTTGACGTTTCATACGTTCCCTCCTCACTATGAACATCCTTTAATCGTTTGGATTGTGACCTTGGGCTTCTGGTTCTTGAAATTTGAGTAGTTTATCTTCGGGAATTAATCGCGCATTAAAACGATAATGTCCAGTAATTGCACCAAATTTCAACAATGCGTCTTCTTCGCGGTTTTCTTGACCAATATTATGAATTAAATAGGGAATGCCTTGCTCATTTCGCTTGTCCGACACCACCCCAATATGATGATAATCGCTGCCGTAGATGACAATATCACCCGCTTGAAATTGACCAGGATCATTTGTCACAATAACGCTCAATTTCTCCGCAAAACGGTCAAAAAAGATCTTCAAAACCCCTACCCGCCGAAAATCAATATATGGATCTCGAGTTTCAACCACATGTGCATAGAGGGGTAAATTCGCGCGTATATCCGCATCTACCATATCGCGAAGCGAGTAGCCGGCTTCCCTAAAGGCGCGCCAAATAACATCCGTACACACACCTTTATCCTCATCTGGATAACCTAAATTAGCATTCACATAACGATCATCATATGTTGGTTTATTTTTCGCGTCTTTTTGTGCTCCAATCAAAAAATCTTTATAATCATCAATTCCATTTTCATTAAAATCCATTTCTGATTTTAAAACGACATAACCAAAATCCTGAGCGCTATATACTTTTTGAGTTGACTGTTTGATGATTATAAACACACCGACAAAAAGTAGTGAAACAACCACCACAGCAACGATTTTTTGGCCCGTTTTTGATAAACGGACTTTTCGCCATTGGTTTATGATTTCAATCGCTTTCTTCTTTAACATTAATTATCCCACCTTTAGTTCAGTACTAATTGTACACCAAAGTAAAGCAGGACTAAAACCCCCAAAATAATTCTATACATTCCGAAAATGCTAAAGTCGTTTCTTTTGACATAATCCATTAAGAAATCAATCGATTTCATGGAAACCCAAAAAGCAAAAATCGATCCCAGCAACAAAATACCGAGCTCTGGAAACGTTAACATCCCACTATTTATAAAAAACTTGATAAACTTCAATAAACTCGCCCCAAACATCACAGGAATCGCCAAATAGAAAGTAAACTGAGCACCCGTGGTACGATTCACTCCAATTAGCAATGCCCCAATAATCGTCGCTCCGGAACGTGAAGTCCCGGGGATTAAGGCCAAGAGTTGAAAAAGGCCAATAATCAGAGCGGTCTTATAATCTATTTCTTTCACATCGGTAATCCGAAAGCTTTTATGTTGTTGTCGTTTTTCAATGACAATAAAGAGAATTCCATAAAGAATGAGCATAGCGGAAACAACCCAAGGGTTAAAAAATAATGCGTCAATCTTATCATCAAACAATAAACCAATAATGGCTGCTGGTATACTAGCAATCAAAATTTTAATCCACAGATTTACAATATCAGAATCAACAAAGATTCTATTAGTTTTCGCCCGTGTCTTTAAAGGCCAAATTTTATACCAAAACGTCACCACGACCGCCATGATGGCGCCTAATTGAATAACGACATTAAACATTTCGACAAAATCGGCACTCATTGTCGAAAACGGAATCCACTCTTGAGCCAAAATTAAATGGCCGGTGCTACTGATGGGCAACCATTCGGTGATGCCTTCAATGATTCCATAGATAATTGCTTTTATAATATCCATTAACATAAACACACGCTCAACTTTCAAAAAATATCATAGCACATGTCACGTCGATTTACATCCTGTGGTACAATATTTCTATAAATTAAAGGAGATGCTATGATTCAATGTAAAAATTTGACCAAACGCTTTGGCAACAAAGTAGCGGTAGATACCCTCGATTTAACTGTCCAACCAGGTAAAATAACTGGCTTTATCGGTCCCAACGGCGCTGGAAAAACCACCACCCTGAAAATGATGTGTGGGATATTACGACCCGATGCAGGAACTTGTTTACTCAACGATATCGATATTCAAACAGACGAAATCCATGCTAAAAAACAATTCGGATTTGTGGCCGATAGTCCAGATTCTTTCTTACAATTAAAAGGGATTGAATACATTAACTTTGTGGCGGACATGTACGATGTCGATTCAGAAGTACGTCAACAACGCATCGAGCAACTAACGAAAGAATTTAAAATGGATGATGTTTTACACAATAAGCTATCCACCTATTCGCATGGGATGCGCCAAAAAATCATGATGATTGCGGTCTTAATTCACGATCCTAGTATATGGATTCTTGATGAACCGTTAACAGGACTAGATCCTACAGCATCCTTTTCACTAAAACAAATGATGCGTCAACATGCCGATCGGGGAAATACGGTGCTTTTTTCAACTCATGTTTTGGAAGTAGCAGAAAAACTATGCGATGAAATAGCCATCATTGATCAAGGTGTTCTTAAATATCAGGGCACATTGGACCACCTAAGAACTCAATATCCAGAAAAATCCTTAGAAGCCATCTTCTTTGAGGTCACTTCACATGAATAAGTTGTGGAAGTTAACGAAGGTTATGCTCAAAACCAGCTTTGCTAGCACTCAACTAAAAGTGTCTAAAAAACCTTGGTTGAACTATCTTTTTTTGGCAATTGTGCTGGTGGCTTTGTTGCCCTCCTTTGGCTTGTATTATTACGGAGCAGATAATTTAATCAAACTTCTCCAACCATTAAATCAACAAGCGATCGTCGTTAATTTAGTTGTTGCTTTAAACTCCGTCTTAATCTTTGTGATGTCGTTATTGTTTTTACCAACCATTTATTTCTTTTCAAAAGATGTTGAACTATATCTCCCATTTCCAATTAAGCCCTATGAAATCATTAGCGGAAAGTTTTTAGTTGCGTTAATGATGGAGTATTTAATTCTACTTTTTTCTTATGTGCCCCCAATGTTGGCCTATTTAATGAATGACTTTTCGCTTTTCCTGCTTATGGGTTTTATTCTCTTGTTTATTCTTTTGCCGATCTTACCACTAATTTTAGCTTCCTTGTTCGTCATGATTGGCACTCGTTTTTTACCGTTCATGAAAAACAAGAATTTTATGACCATCACCCTAGGTGCATTGTCTCTTGTCTTGGCCTTAGCCTTTAGTCTAGGTTTACAAAACATGTCCTTTGTTGACGATCCAAACCAACTATTAGATTTGGTTTTAAGTGGTGGCATCAATTTAGCGAGTTTCATGTTTACCTATTTACCACCGGTTAAATTTGTAGCTGATTTTATTGTCAATCAAAACTTTTTTGCCCTTCTATTATTTGCTGTTGTCGTCGCTTTGAGCTATGGTCTGCTACTTGTGGTGAGTAATCAAATCTACTTTACGACCGTGACGTCGATTCAAGAATCAAAAACAACGACTCGAAAAGTAGAACTTAGCCGTCAAAATAAACAAGTAAAAAGTTTAGCTTACTTCAAAAAAGAATTGTTGATTTTATTTAGAACCCCTGCTTATTTAATGAATAATGTTCTTGGCGCTTTTATTATTCCCTTTTTCATGATTGTGCCTCTATTTTTATCCGATCAATCCGAATCGACAGAAATTTTTAGTTTGTTAAGACAGCTTGAATTACCCCTTCGTCTAGCGCTTCCCATTGGACTATTGCTAGGGATGGGTTTAGCTATCTTTAATAGCGGATCAAATATGATTGCGGCTACGGCTATCTCCCGAGATAAACATCAAATCAATGCGAATTTATCGATGCCCTTTGCTTATAATCAACAACTCATTGTAAAAGCAGCGGTTGGTAGTTTTATGAGTTTAATTGTTAGTTATTTAATTCTACTGATTCTTTTATTATTTAGTCCGAATTTGTGGCTTTTGGTTGTTTCCGCACTGATTCCTTGTTTAATTGTGACCTATGTGATCAATCTACTGTCGGTCTATATCGATGCTCTTTTCCCAAAACTTCGTTGGCAAAACGAGCAAGAAGCGGTTAAGAATAACTTTAATGGCGTTATTGCTCTTTTCGGTTCCTGGACCATTTTGGGTGGATTAATTGCGCTCTACTTTCTTTTAACGCCACCGTTGCTCCTTTTTAGTGTATTTATTTTATTAGTTTTTATCTTGATTGGTTTCTTAATCCAACAACTCATCAAACGACAAGAAACTTCCTTAAAAGAAAAACTTGTCTAAACTTTAAAACAGACCTCATCATCGAGGTCTGTTTTTTAATATTTGATTTCTTTAAATTGCTCCCATGGATAATGGTCACGGCCAAAATGACCAAAGGTTGCGGTTTCTTGATAAATCGGACGTTTAAGATCTAATTCATCAATCATATTTTGGACACTAAAATCAAAGTTTTTTAAAATAATTTCTTTAATTTGCCAAGCTTTCAATTTACCGGTATTAAACGTTTCAACCCAAACCGATTGTGGATGGGATTGACCAATAGCATACGATAATTGGATTTCACATTTACTAGCTAATCCATTAGCAACGACATTCTTGGCAACATAGCGAGCATAATAAGCTGCTGAACGGTCCACTTTGGAAGGATCTTTACTAGAAAAGCAGCCCCCACCAATACGACCAACTCCACCGTAGGTATCGACAACGATTTTCCGACCCGTCGTCCCTGAATCTCCGAATGGACCACCCAAAATAAACGAACCACTTGGATTAACGAATATTTCTGTGTCTTCAGTAATCATTTTTGGATCAATAACTTTATAAATGACGTCTTTTAAAATCACAATTTTTAACTCTGCTTGAGAAAGTGACGCGTCGTGCTGTGTAGAGACCACGATGTTTTTAACAAAGGCTGGCATTCCTTCATCATCATAAGCCACCGTAACTTGAGTTTTTCCATCAGGCTTAATCAATGGATTAACTTTCCGCAATTGCTTTAATTCATAAGCTAAGCGATGGGCCAAAACAATCGGTAACGGCATCAGCTCTGGTGTTTCTTCGCAGGCATAACCAAACATGATACCCTGATCTCCAGCATTCACTTCGGTTTTTTTGACTGCCTGGTTAATCTCTGAGGATTGACGAGAAACACGTTGAATAATTTCAAAGTCCTCGACGTATCCAATCTCTTTTAAGACGCCTTTAGCAATTTCACCATAATCTAAGTTCGCCGTCGTTTCGGCTTCTCCATAAATAAAGACCGTCTGATCTTTGATGGTGGCTTCGACCGCCATATGTGCATCTGGATCTTGGTGTAAAGCAGCATCTAAGAATGCATCTGAAATTTGATCACAAATTTTATCTGGATGTCCATCGGTAACGGACTCGGATGTGAAATAGTAATACGTCATTGGTTCCTCCCTTTTAAAATAAAAACTTCCTATCGACGATAAGAAGTAAGTTGACATGATTTCTTATCGGTGTTAGCTGGCCCACCTTGCGTCTGCAGGTTGGTGTGAGTTCATTGAGCTAACTCTCTCCCTCATCTCTTGATAATGCTAAACTAATATACGCAATCTTTGTACAAATGTCAAGTAATTTGGCGATGCTTAAAGTTACCCACCACGCGCTCAGCTTGACTGATATTGATAAAGGCTTTCGGGTCAATCGCTTGTACTAATTCCACCACACTGCCGACTTCGTACTCACTAACGACCATAAAGAGCATCGTTTTCGGTGCGCCAGAGTAAGCCCCATCCCCCCAAATTCTGGTAATTCCATGTTTTTGTGATTTAATGAGTTGTTCACACACATCATTCCCATGACTAGTGATGATGTATAAATTGACGAGTTTTCGTTGAATGTTCATATTATTTATTAAAGAGGTCGACACATATTGGAAAACAATCGAATACAACGCCATACGCCAGCCAAAGAAATAAGCAAAAATACCAATCACAACCCAGTTTCCATACATGATGTAATCATAAATCGGGACATCGCCTTTATTCATAAAATAAACAGCGATAAAGTCGGTCCCCCCAGCACTAGCACCAGCACGTAAAGCCAATAAAATGGAGACCCCATTAAGAACACCACCAAAAATAGTCATCAATATTAAATCATCCGCTAGAACAGTTTCCGGGATCAGATAGGTAAAAATTGTCATTAAAATAAACCAGACAATCGTCTTTATAGCAAAACGTTGACCAATCACTCGGATAACCAAGACGGTTAAAATAATTTGAACTATAAAATAAAGCAATAAATAATTTATATGGATGTTGGCATAGGTTAACAAAAGACGCTCTACCAATCGGGACAAACCAATAAAACCAGCTGGGACCAAGTCCGCTGGCTCGACAAAAAACTTCAACGTTACGGCGTACAAGAGTGCACTAGCCACAATTAGAATGAACGATTTAATATAATCGTATTTCTCACTTTTTATGTTGGTCAACATATTTTCCCTTTCTTTTAAAAAAAGCTGAACAAAGGATTCAGCTCATTAATCAAAACACCCGGTTTCACAATCCGCGCAATTAACTTCTTCGTGGCCATCACACCCGTAAACAGAATTTGGATTCAATTCTTCATAGCGAAGCGTATCAATCGCAAACCCTTCGATTTCTACAAGCGCCCCTTTTGGTAGGGCAGAAACTCCGACGACACTACGCGCTGGGTAAGGATGCGCAAAATAAGTTGCATAAATTAAATTAAATTCATCATAATTTTTCATATCGGTTAAATAGACCGTCGTCTTCACTAGATGACGCATCTCTAAATTTGCTTCTGCTAACACATTAACGAGATTATTGATCACTTGTAACGTTTGTTCTTGGATCGTATCTCCAATCAGTTGACCTTCTTTATCTATGGCAATTTGCCCTGAAATATATAGAAAATCCCCTAATTTAAGGCCCGGTGAATACGGTCCAACGGGGTTGGAATTTTCTTTTGAATCTAAGACTTCGTAAATCATGACAGTTCTTCCTTTCTGAGCTATAGGTATTATACTAGATATCCTTTACTATATTAACTAAAACGATTTTATTGGTCAATCCAATCCTCCCCTTTTAAATGTTCCACAAAACTTAGGCCTTCGTAATCAAATTGACGAAGGGCTTCGTAAGCAATAATCGCAACACTATTACTAAGATTAAGGCTACGAGCTTGTGGATGCATCGGGATGCGAATTAAATTATTTGAGTACGTTTTTAATACGTCGTTGGGTAAACCTGTTGATTCTTTACCAAAAATAAAGTAAATATTTTTGTGGTGCTTGGTAAAATCAAAGCTGCTCGCAGGATGTTTACCATAACGGGTGACGGGATAAATTGGCCCGTCGACTGTTTTCAAAAAAGCGGTTAAATCATCGTGAACGGTTAATTCCACATGATCCATATAGTCCATTCCACTGCGTCTCAATTTCTTTTCATCCAATATAAAACTCGTCGGTTCTATTAAATGTAAATGGAGTTGAGCAACGGCACAAGTTCTCATAATATTGCCCGTATTTTGAGGGATTTCCGGTTCAAATAACACGATATGAAGATTCGGTTTCAGCCCGGTTCGAGCACGGTTTAAAAACCATAAAAACCCCAAAATAGAAACCATCACAAAGAGAGTCGTAAAAAAGACCTTCAAAACGAGAGGTTCAAAATAATTCTGTGGAACTAACTGAATCAACCGATCCGTCGCAGGATTAAGCAGCCATAAATCGTTTCTAAAAAAGACTTGATGAAATAAAATCCAAAAGTTTTGAAAATCCAAAACAATAAACAAACCAAGAAGCACAAGACCAGCACCTAAGAAAAGATAGCCTTTCTTTAAACCTACATACAATCGATATAAAAACGTCTTCGATTCAAATGCTAGTAACACCAAAATGACAATAATCCCGAACACAGATCCCTGCAACACGATCTTCGCTCCAGCATAAAGGTTTTGTACATCCATCATGTGATCTTCTTCTCGTTGATTAAAAAACGGTTGAATGGCTCCTTGAACCTCGACCTCACAGCTTAAGTCGTCACGCAACCCTTGAATTTGGTCGAAAAGAACATGGGTACAATTGTATAAATCGTCCCTTGAAATGGCTAGTCGTTGTTCTATTTGATTGGTTTCATACACCTCGAATAGGAATTTCTTATCAAAACCGAAATGAAAAATGGAACTAATGACCACCACAAAAAAAAGGAGCGGAGCCAAAAAAGGCACCCATACTTTAACGCGTGAGAAACGAGACATATTGAGCGACCTTTCTAAAAGCCTTGGCCCGGTGAGAAATTTTCGACTTAACCTCCGGAATTTGAGCAAAACTTTGATGATATCCTTCCGGAATGAAGATGGGATCGTAGCCAAAGCCTTGATCACCAAGCAGTTTTTCACTGACTTGGCCAAATACTTCTTCGATCACATCATAGCCTTGACCTTGATATTGGATGTGGACAGCACAACAAAATAGTGCACGCCGGTCGGATTCGTTTTTTAATAATTCAAGTATTTTTAAATTTTTAGTCAAATCATCTTTGTTTTCGCCTAGAAAGCGAGCCGAATAAACTCCTGGGTTCATATCCAATGCTTTTACACAAAAGCCTGAATCGTCAGCGACAATGAAATCCTGAGGAAAAACAGCAGCAACCGCTTGAGCTTTTTGGCGAGCGTTTCCGATAAAACTATTTTCGTCTTCCACAAGGTCATCATGATAGCCCAGCGCCTCTAACCCTAGTACCTCGATCTGTGGATTTGCTAGGAGTTGTTTGATTTCTTGGATTTTATGTTGATTGTGGGTAGCAATAATTATTCTCATAGAAAAAAACTAGGACAATTCCTAGTTTAGTGATTTAAAGCGGTCTTCGCTTGGGCAACGATGTTTTCAAAGCCCTTTGCGTCATGAATCGCAATTTCCGATAACATTTTACGGTTCAGTTGAATATTGGCTAAACGTAAACCGTGCATGAGTTGGGAATAGCTCAAATCATGTTGACGTGCTGCAGCATTGATCCGCGTAATCCATAGTTTACGCATGTTTCTTTTCAGTAAACGACGATCAATATAGGCATAGCGTTGAGAACGCATGACTTGTTCGTTGGCAGTTTTATATAGGGTATGCTTGGAACCGTAATATCCCTTCGCTAATTTTAATACTTTTTTACGACGAGCTCTCGAGACAGCTCCACTTCTTGCTCTTGGCATGTTGTTTCTCCTCTACTTTTAAATTAATGACTTAATGCGTTTGTAATCGGTTGGATGAATTAAACCCGCTTTGCGTAGTTTACGTTTTTGCTTCTGGGATTTATTCGCCGCAAAGTGACTTGTATAGGCATGTCCTCGTTTTAACTTACCTGTTCCGGTAACTTTTACTCTTTTTTGTACCGATTTTTTAGTTTTCATCTTTGGCATTTTGCGTATTCTCCTTTTTCTTGTCCTTGTCTTTGGTTGGAACAATGATGGTGGACATGGTATTACCTTCCATTTTAGGTCTCATTTCCACATCAGCAATGTCCGCTGTTTTTTCAATAAACTCATTCATGGTCTTGCGTCCGACATTTAAGCGGGTAATTAATCGACCTCTAAAGCGCATGTCTACCTTGACTTTTTTGCCTTGGCTAATCCATTTGCGGGCTTGATTGAGTTTTGTTTCAAAATCATGAGTATCGATCACCGGGGAAAGACGTAAAGGTTTAATCTCGGTCACATGTTGACGCTTTTTGGATTCTCTAACCTTTTTTTGTTGTTCAAATTTATGCTTTCCATAGTCCATAATTTTACAGACTGGGGGGTTGGCATTTGGGGCCACACAGTATAAATCGAGTTCGTATTCATAGGCTTTTTGTAGCGCTTCGCGGCGCATCATTATTCCTAGTTGTTCTCCTTCTGGTCCAATAACCATGACTTCTTTAAAACGAATGTTCTCGTTTACGAGTTCTTCGTTGCGTTTGTTACGTGAGATAAGCTCCACCTCCTATATCATAAAAAAAGCACTCACAGAGCACTTCTTCAATGATATATCTGGCTTGATAAAGATTTGATATAGCATTTACCTAAAGCCAACCGGGCTATCAGGTGAGAAGAGTGCTTCTACTTTCTAAACGTCTACTGAATAGTACCATAAGCCTTTAAACTTGTCAAATATTTGCTATAATGTAGCAGCGAGGTGCATATGAAATTATCAAATAGTTACTTTTTTACATTACGAGAAAACGTGAAGGATGAAGACTCCGCAAGTGGAAATCTCTTAGTTCGTGCAGGAATGATTAAGAAAACCTCCTCTGGCGTGTATATGTTACTACCTTTGGGGTTAAAAGTCTTTCAAAAAATAGAAAACATTGTGCGTGAAGAAATGAATCGCATTGATTCTTTAGAATTGTCGATGCCCGCATTGATCCCAGAAGAAGTCTATATTCAGTCTGGTCGTCGCGAAGCGTTTGGAAATAGTATGTTTGCCATGAAAGATCGCTTTAATAAATCTTTTGTCCTGGGCCCAACTCACGAAGAATTATTTGTTTCGGCAGCCAAAATGGCCATTCATTCTTATAAAGACTTACCCATAAGCCTCTATCAATTTCAAACAAAATATCGTGATGAACCACGTCCTCGTTTTGGCTTAATTCGAGTTCGAGAATTTGTCATGAAGGATGCCTACACCTTCGATAAAGATGAGGCAGGTATGAATCAATCGTACAAGGCAATGTTTGAAGCCTATCAGCGTATTTTCGAACGCTTAAATCTTAAAACACTAATTGTTCGGGCCGACACGGGGGTTATGGGTGGTCTGTTATCGGAAGAATTCCAAGCCATTTCCGAAATTGGTGAAGATATTTTAGTGGTCCATGAGGCCAGTGGCTATGCTTCCAATCTAGAGGTTGCTGGATGTCATCCGCCTGTTGAGTTTTCTTCTGAACCTATTGCAGAAATTGTTGAAGTTCATACACCAAATACACAGACCATTGAAGAAGTTAGTTCGTTTTTAAATCAATCCATTCAACGCTTTGTTAAGACCTTGATTTATCAAGTCGATGAACAGTTTTACGCCCTCCTTCTACGCGGAGATCACGAAGTCAATGAAACCAAAGTCCGCAAACTATTTAATGCCCAACAAGTTGAGCTGGCTGCCTTTCATGATGTCGAACGATTAACAAAGGCACCTGTTGGCTTTGCTGGTCCTATCGGTCTGGACATCCCTATCGTGATGGATCAAGAAGTACAGGCACTGATGAACTTCACCGTCGGGGCTAATAAAGCCGATTATCACTTCATGAATGTCAACCTTAAAGATTTCGAACCACGACATGTCGCGGATATCCGCAACATTGTTGAAGGAGATTTATGTGAAAATGGCCAAGGTCCTGTTGTCTTTAAACGGGGAATCGAAGTTGGAAATACCTTTAAATTAGGCACTAAGTATTCGGAAGCGATGGATTTAGAATTCTTAGATGAAAACAATCGCCTACATCCTGTATTTATGGGCTCGTATGGCATTGGGATTGGTCGTTGCTTGGCTGCCATTGTCCAACAACACCACACCGAGAAAGGTATTGTTTGGCCAAAACACCTTTCTCCTGTCCAAGTTGGGATTGTGACCATTAATTCCAAAGATGCCCAGCAAGTGGAGATTGGTGAACAACTTTACCAACAATTTAAACGCCTCGGTTACGATGTCGTCCTCGATGATCGTCATCAACGTCCTGGTGTGAAATTTAACGATATGGAATTAATTGGAACAACCGTTCGTATTACCCTTGGACGTGACCTAGCCAACCATCAAGTTGAAGTTAAAGCCATTGATCAAGAAGAAAAACAACTCGTTCATATCAACGACTTAGAGAATTGGGTCAAGCAATATTATCAAAATTAGGTTCAACTAACCAAAAATCGTTTAAGAAGTTGTCTTATCAATAAAATTAAAGGATGAATTTCCAAGTTGGAGTTCATCCTTTTTGTTACTTATTACTTTTGCTGAGTAGCTTCTTCGATCGCTGCTTGCCATTCTTCTTTCAGTCGCATTAAAAATGTTTTGTTTTCTTTGGGTCGTCTCTTGACTCGAACGGAAGAATCATAGTCTGATCGTGCTTCGTACTTCCGCTTCGCCTCTTGTCTTCGTTGATGAATATCAGCATCGCTTTGATCGATTGGGGTATCGGGAGTGTTCATGATGGTTTCTAATTCGCCACTATAAGGTGTTCTTCTTTTAAACATGCCATAACCTCCTTTAGATTATTATACTTGATTTCTACTATCAATTCTAGAGACATACCAATCCATTAGACTACTGAATGCTAACGAGAAAAAAACCAACCAACCGCTATAAGCTAAAATGGTCACCGTGTCTAGTTGAGCTTGAGCATAAGCTAATTGGTAGCCTATTCCATTCATTATAGCCGCCAAAACTTCAGCGTTGATTGTTGTTTTTACAGCCAGCAACGTACTGCTTTTGAACAAAGTCAACAAAGGTCGTTTAAGTAAAGGCAAAAATATTTTTCTTACATTTTCTATCGAGGTGGATCCATATAAATCAATGACTTCGCGATACTGTTGTTGAACACGGACTAGTGCTTCCATTAAAAAATCATAAATAATAGGTAAAATAATGAGTACACCAACCAAAATAACCGAGGCTTGACGACCAAACCAAATAAGACTCATGATTAAAAAAGCGGCGATGGGTATGGTTCGGAAAACATCATTCACTGTGCCAATGAAGGGTCGTATAAATGATTGACGAAGGCTAATCAAGACAAGTAACAACGCCAAAACAAAGGCCAAAAACACGACAATGAACACACGACCAAAACTTTGAGCCAATTGCCCATAAAAACGAGGTTTTGTTAATAGTTCAACCATCTTGTACCCTACTGTAAACGGTGTGGGTAGTAACAAATCGTTATGAACAATTAACGATCCAACTAGCCAACAACAGAGGATGATGACAAAGGAAAATAGTTTTTTCATATTACGGAATAAAATATTCTTCTTCTAATTGGACATCCAATGTCTCAAAAAATTGGGTTAATTGTTTTGTTATGGGCTGAGCCTTAACGACCTCTAAAGCTAATTGATCATACGTCGCTGAAATCAAAGAAGCGCTTGGTAAACCTAGCGTTTCTAGACCAATTTCTTCTATTCGTTGTTCTAGGTTCACGGGATCCTTAATAAAGGCTTTCATTTCTTCAATCCAATACTCCATTTTTTCAGCATGTTGATGATAACTATCTGTATGAACAAAGAGTGCGGCTTGGGGAAAGTTGTCGCGACCAAAGTACTGTTGGTAGCGCTGTTGGATATCCAATAATAATTCAAGGTCTTGTCCAAGCTCTTGTGCTTTGGTAATAGTGGCTTGGGCCACTGGCATGGCCAATAAAGCCATTTGAGCTTGATTACCCAATAACATCCCTTGAGCTTGATGAACATTAGCATACCAATCGATGGTACTGTTGTCGAATCGTGAATCTTGTTGGACGATTTGCTTAAAAACCTTACCAACAATTGCGTGTTGCCCGAAAGCAGCAATTGTGACGCTTGAAAGCTCAAAGGCATTAGGATCTCCGACAAGATACAAATTGCCCCAAGAAATCACAGAATGAAGCTTGTACGCGGTTTTTTGGTCCTGTTGTAATTGAACTCCTAAATTAATTGGCGCAATAATAAAATCATATTCCTTCACAGGATTCACGAAGGCTGCTTGAACAAAATCTGAGCCTGTGGTGATTTCAACCTCGATATCTTGTTGATTAAAAAGCGGGATGGTACTCAACGACGGCGCCCCACTCGGTGAAAGAAGTTTGAGTGTTTCAGAACTTGTTGGTGATTGCCGACAACTTGCTAGTAAAAGACTCAAAACCAGAAGCTTTAAAAGTCTACGCATCCAATTCACTTGCGGCATTAATAACTTTTTCATCCACCATTTTCTTAAACCAGTGTTCGAATTCATCTAATTTCATTTCAACGGATTTTCGCGTGCCATAAAAACGCACGGTGACGCTATCGTTCTCAATCTCTCCATCACCGATAACCAATTGTAATGGAATTTTATCCATTTGAGCTTCCCGTAAACGGAAACCTAATTTTTCATTTCGATCATCAATTTCAACGCGGGCTTGGTGCTTTAATAACAACTCGCGAACTTTAAGCGCATGGTGTTGATGGTGTTGGGGATGAATCGGTAAAATGGTCGCTTGTTGAAAAGCCAGCCATAATGGAAATGCGCCTTTATATTGTTCGATAAGATACGCAACAAAGCGCTCCATCGTTGAAACGACGCCACGATGAATAACCACTGGACGGTGATCTTTGCTACCATCTTCACCAACATAGGTTAGATCAAAACGTTCAGGTAGTAAAAAGTCGAGTTGAATCGTTGATAAAGTTTCTTCGCTACCTAAAGCCGTCCGAACTTGAATATCTAATTTTGGTCCGTAAAAGGCTGCTTCACCAACCGCTTCGGTGTATTCTAAATCGGTTTCATCCATGGCGGATTTGATCATCGCTTCAGCCTTGTCCCACATTTCGTCGTCGTCAAAATACTTTTCTTTATTTTCAGGATCTCGGTAAGACAATCTAAAACTGTAGTCCTCGAAGTGAAAATCTGCATATACTTCTCGTACCAGTTCCAAGGTCCGTAAAAATTCTTCTTTGATTTGATCGGGACGCACAAAAATATGAGCATCATTTAGGGTCATTTCCCGAACGCGCTGTAAACCGGAGAGACCCCCGCTTTTTTCATAACGGTGCATCATCCCTAATTCAGCAATTCGAATCGGCAATTCTCGATAAGAATGTAAATCTTGTTTGTAGATTTCCATATGGTGCGGGCAGTTCATCGGTCTCAAAACTAATTGTTCACCATCGCCCATATCCATTGGTGGAAACATGTCTTCATGATAATGATCCCAGTGTCCAGATTTTTTATATAAATCGACATTCGCCATAATTGGCGTATAGACATGTTGATAACCTAGGGAGATTTCTTTATCGGTAATATAGCGTTCAATAATCCGGCGAATTGTTGCTCCTCGCGGTTTCCAAAACGGCAGCCCTTGCCCCACTTCAGGTAGGACAAAAAACAAATCCAGTTCTTTTCCAAGTTTGCGGTGATCGCGCTGTTTAGCTTCCTCTATGCGGTTTAGATAATCATCTAATCCTGCTTGGTCGGGAAAACTAAATCCATAAATACGCTGTAACATTTTATTACTGGAATCACCCTTCCAGTAGGCTCCAGCAACTTTGTGGAGTTTGAAATGCTTCATCACCCGCGTGGATTCGACATGAGGTCCACGACAAAGGTCTTCCCATTCTCCCTGTTTATAGACTGAAATAATTTCATCTTCCTGGTCTAAGCGTTCAATTAAGTCGAGTTTATATTCATCATCCTTAAAGCGTTCTAACGCTTCTTCTTTGCTGATTTCTTCTCGATAAATACGCTTGTTTTCCTTGGAAATCTTTTTCATCATTTTTTCGATTTCTGGTAAATCTGCTTCTGATATAACCGCATCACCTACATCGACGTCGTAGTAAAAGCCTTCTTCAACGACGGGACCCACCCAGAATTTAGCCTGTGGGTATAAGCGCTTAATTGCATGAGCCATTAAATGCGCTGTTGAATGATTTAAATCATGTAACTGTGGATCAGTTCTAAAATCAATACCGAAACTCATAATGTACTTACCTCCATAAAAAAATCTCTCAGTCAAAGGACGAGAGATCGCGGTACCACCTTTATTCACATAAAAATATGTGCACTTTAACTTGTTAACGCCAAGCGTACGGGAATATTTCCAGAACCTTGAGTAGTAATTTTAAGGCTGCGCATTAAACTCACACCAACCGTCTAACTCTCTGCATTGAAGCGATTAAAATCGTGTCTCAAGTATTTCTTATATATCGTAGTATAGCAAAATAATTTAATCGATTCAATCGATTTACAGAATTTCGGCTAAACAGACACTCTCTTCACAAAAGGCTTCCATCACCCATTTTAAATAGCCTTGTTGTTGGTCCACTTCAAAGACACTCACATTATCCGTATCTTTAGTCGCCACAAGTAAATAGCGTTGATCCTCGGTTAAAAGGATGTCGCGGGGATGTTGACCATGCGCATCAATTTCTTGAATTTTTTCCAAAAGTCGTTGATCTCCAATCTTAAATACAGAGATTTGGTCTTGACCACGAATAGAAGTATAAATAAATCGGCGATCTTTTGACAATTGAATCGCTGCTGAAGTTGAATTCTCCTTCTTTTCATCAACGGTATCGATGATCTGCAACAACTCCCCTTTTGAATCTGAAAGTTTAAACACCGCCAATTGATGGCTATATTCACCTAAACAGTAAATATATTCGTCAACAGCCACGAGATGACGCGGGCCAAACCCTTCTGGAAAAACTAATTCAAATAAAAACTTAAAATCAGCCTCAACATCGTATATCTTAATCCGATCAATACCCAAATCTACCACATACAACCATTCGTCTTGTTCACAAAACACGGCTTGATGGACATGGGAATTTGTTTTTGGTTCAACAACTTTTCGATACGGTTCATATGTTTCACCCTGTTTTTGATAAATCGTAAAACAACCTTCATGATAATTTGAACTCACAAGCCATTGACCATCGTTAGATAGTTCAACATGTGCCGGAGAACTCTTTTCATTCATGTGGACAAACTGTTTAGGATTCAATCCTTTTTCATCAACTTCATAAATCATCACCCCAGCGTTCCCATCAACTTCCGCCGAACTAATAACCTGATGATTACGATAAATTAAATACGTCGGACGCAAGATTTCTGCCACTAAATGACGTTCGCTTTCTTGTTTTTCGGGATTAATCGATAATTGATAAATTCCTTTTCCGTTTTTTCTGGTATAACTTCCAACGATGAATTGATAATTCATTTTAAAACAAAATTCCCTTCTTCAAAGACATTAACATACTGACCATCGTAGGTTTCTCCTACAATTTTCAGATCTGGCGTTCCAAACATAAAATCGACATGTTGACCGGAAACATTCATTCCTGCCTTTACAAGTTGTTCTTGAGTCATGTTTTTAGAATCTTTAAGATTCATCGGATAAGCTGCACCCAAGGCCATATGACAAGAGGCATTTTCATCAAATAAGGTATTGTAAAATAAGATCCCCATTTCTGAAATTGGTGAATGATGTGAAATTAAAGCAATCTCACCTAAGCGGCTACTACCTTCGTCCGTTTCGACAATTTCGGTTAGTACCTCCCGATGGGTTTTCGCATCATAATCAACGACTTTTCCATCTTTAAATTTTACCCAAAAGTCTTCGACAAGCCGACCGGAGTAGGCCAAGGGCATCGACGCATACACAATCCCATCAACCCGCATCGGATCTGGCATGGTAAACGATTCTTCCGTTGGCATATTTGGATTAAAGACCACGTCATTTAAAGCCTTTTCGCTACCCCCTGCCCAATGGTGATTTTTAATCAGACCGACATGGATATCGGTGCCTAATCCATTGGTAAAATGCAAGGTTTTAAAATTATACTTATTCAAAATTTCATTTTGAGCGTGCAGCTGTTGATTATGTTGTTGCCAACGTGTGAGTGGATCGCTTTCCAGGTCCACCCGACAAGCCTTCAATATGGCCTTGAAAAGGTCTTCTTGAGGTGTTGTTGATTCTGGGAAGACAATCTTTGCCCATTCTTCGCTAGGTACGGCTACAATACTCCACTGTGCCGTGTTCGCCATCGAATATTGTCTAAAGGCTTTAATGACCGCTTCTTTTTGTTGAGCCATCATGGCTCGTTGAAGTTTTTCTGGATCCACACCAGCCATCACCCCTGGAGGTGAAGACACAATGACAAGTCGTGCGTAATGATGGTCCATTAAATGTTGTAAACGATTCAAGGTCCAGCCAGGGATGGTTTCTAATTCTTCGACTTCTTCATTTAAATAACTCAGACGACTCACGTGATCATCTTTCCATTGAACCGAAACCGAGCGAGCACCAGCCGCATAGGCTTGGGCCACGCAGAGACGAACAAAATAATTCGCCTCCGTATTTGCTTGAATAAGGACATATTGACCTTTTTGAACATTTAGTCCCGTTTGAATCGCCAACTGCGCATATTTTTCGAGTAGTGTTTGATCTATTTTCATGTTATTTACCATGCGATACCGGCAACATCGCTGCCCCAATTATCCCTGGTTCAGCTAATTGAGCCAACACAATATCGACATTTTTCATCCCTTCATGTACGTGTTGATTATAGTATTCTTTGACTTTATCAAAATAAATATCGGCCGATTTGGAAACGCCTCCCCCAATGACAAAAATATGAGGATCGACGACATGAGCAATTAAGGAAAGCCCGACCGCAAAATCTTTAGACATTTGTTCGACGATCTCGATCGCTTTTAGATGTCCTTGTTTGTACAAATCAAACAGTTCGCGACCACTTTCGATTTTTGGATCAATTTCCTGTTGAGCTTTATGAACTAAGGCTGTTCCGGAAGCTAAGTTTTCCAAAGCACCAACATTGAGATGATTTACCTTCGGTGCTCGGGGATCAATGATCAAGTTAGCAACTTCGCCGGCATAGCCATGCTTGCCAGAGACCGCTTGACCGTTGACGATTATACCTGCACCAATACCCGTACTATGGGTCACATAAACCACGACAGGTAGCCCAGCTCCAGCGCCAACCAAGGCCTCCGCTAAACCCGCTACATTGGCATCGTTATCCATATAGACGGGTAAATTTGTAAAGGCTTCTAAGCGTTTAACTAAAGGGAATTTAGCTAAGGCTGGAATATTGGTCGCCATATTCAACCATCCTTTTTCCTGATCTACCGGACCTGGAACACAAATCCCAATACCAAGGCAATGTTCTAAAGTTCCTAGTTCTTCGATGGTGTCGCAAATGTTTTTAAAAATCGTTTCAGCTGATTCTTTCGCTAAGGAAGGATTTTGTTTAACATCTAATATTTTTCCTTCTTTGCTCACTTTTGCAACACGTACATTGGTCCCACCTAAATCAATTCCTAGATAATAATTCATTATTTTACCTCCACTATTTTCATCATATTTGTTGTGCCGGTTCCGGTTGGATAACCAGCCGTAACAATGACATACGAGCCCGGTTTAATATGGAAACGCTTCGCCACCGCACTGGCTAATTCGTCGTCATTATACATATCGTTTTGAACTTCAGAGTAAATCGGAAATACTCCCCAATTACAGGCTAAAGAAGTCACGACTTCTCGCGAAAAAGTCACCGCAAAAATAGGTACTGCCGGACGATACTTGGCGATTCGACGCGCCGTTGAACCCGAAGAGGTAAAAGCAACAATGGCTTCGACTTTATCAATGTTTAACGCCGATTCGGACACTGCCATGCCGATTGAATCTTGAATCGTTCGATGAGAAGTGAGAATACTTTTTCGTAAATTTTCTCGATATTCAATGATTTTTTCGACCTCTGTAGCAATGGTTGCCATGGTTTCTACCGCTTGTTCAGGGTAGGCACCAACTGCTGTCTCTCCGGATAACATGATCGCATCCGTTCCATCTAAGATGGCATTAGCTACATCTGAAGCTTCTGCTCGGGTCGGGGTTGGATTGGACATCATCGATTCCAACATATGCGTTGCGGTAATGACCGGTTTTCCCCAACCATTTGCTTTTTCAATCATTTTCTTTTGGTAAAGTGGAACAAGTTGTGGTTCAACCTCAAGCCCTAAATCCCCACGTGCGACCATAATGCCATCGGCTACTTCTAGAATGTCATCTAAATTATCAAAACCTTCTTGGTTTTCAATTTTAGCAATAATTTGAGTCTTCCAACCACAATCTTCGGTGATGGCACGTATCGCTAAAATATCTTCTCGACGTCGAGCAAATGAAACCGCAATATAATCCACCTTCATTTTACAAGCGAAACGAATATCTTGTTCATCGACTTCTGAAACAAAAGGCATCGACAACTTAACGCCAGGAACGATGCAACCTTTTCGGGTTTTAATGACTCCAAAATTAGCGACTTCACACAAAATTTCGCCTTGTCCATTGTTTTCTAAAATATTTAATCGAATCTTCCCATCATCAACTAAAATATAATCGCCAGCTTTAACATCATCAAAGAATTCTTTGTTATTGACACTAAAGCGTTCGTTATTACCAACCACTCGCTGACGAACAATGCGCACACGATCACCCGTCACAAAGTTGACGTTATCATTTTCCATTTCATCGACGCGAATTTCTGGACCTTTCGTATCCATCATAATGGCTAAGGGATACCCTTTTTCCATTCCAACTTGACGGACTAAAGCCATTCGTCGTTCGTGATTTTCGTATACATCATGGGAAAAATTGAATCGCACAATATTCATCCCTTTAGCAGCTAAGCTATGGAGCATATCGTAGCTATCCGTGGCTGGACCAATGGTACAAACAATTTTCGTTTTATGATTTATTTTCAATTTAAATCAACCTTTCCAATAATTTGAATAAAGGTTCTCGGCTGGCGGGTTCCATACTCACCGCTTCGGTTATGTCGAGTGCTTCAAGTTTATTATCAATTGTATTAACACAGAGCCCCCCTTTTCCTTCCGCAATTAATTGAACCGCATAATCCCCCATCCGTGAAGCCAACATCCGATCGGTTGCTGTTGGTGCTCCACCCCGTTGGATATGTCCAAGAACAGTGGCTCGTCCCGAAAATCCGGTACGTGAACTAATCGCTTTCGCCAATTCATTAACATCTGTAATTTTTTCTGAAATAATGACAATCGCGTGATGCTTTTTCTTAACATTTTCAATTTCATTAAGACGGATAATGGTTTCATCCAAATCGAATCCTGTTTCTTTGGTAATGACCATTTCTGCTCCTGAGGTAATTCCCGACCAAATGGCTAAATCACCACAATGGTTGCCCATAACTTCCACAACAAAACAGCGGTGATGGGAACTAGAGGTATCGCGTAGCTTGGCTATGTTTTCAACAATCGTCATCAACGCAGTATCAAATCCAATGGAAAAATCCGTTGACACAACATCGTTGTCAATGGTTCCTGGAATAGAAATACAATTAATCCCTAAATCCGTTAAAGCTTTCGCCCCTTTATAGGTTCCATCTCCACCAATACAAACCAAAGCTTCAATACCTTTATATTTTAAAATCTTCACGGCATGTTTTTGAACGTCAAGATTTTTAAATTCTTCTGAGCGTGCAGAACCTAAAATAGTCCCACCACGAATAATAATCTCCGAAACGGAGGAACGATTCATTAAACTCATGTCGTTATGAATCAATCCTCGATATCCATCACGGATTCCGTAGACTTCCCATCCGCGATAGAGTGCTGAACGTACGACTGATCGGATGGCTGCGTTCATACCAGGGGCGTCGCCTCCTGAAGTTAATACTCCAATTTTTTTCATTTTTTCCTCTCCCTTATCTTCTATTCTATCATGAAGTAAGGACTCTCTCTTAGCGAATTCTCTGCGATTTTCGATCTAATAACAACGGCTTGGCCAAAAATTGAATACGGTCTAAAATACGTTTGGCGTTAATTTCATCAATATTCGTTTGACTTCGAGTGTAGTAGTACAGTAATTGGTCCAGAGCTAAATTTGTTGTAAAGTGGGTCGCAGCATTGGTGTTCATTCGGGCATCTAATATTTCGATTAAAATCCGTAACGACCAATCGGTAACAACCTCCGCTCCAATATCATCAATCACAAGAATATCAACGGATTTCGTGACATCAAGTAAATGGGTAAACCGATCATGATCTCCAAAAGAATTTTTTAAATCTTGTAAAAAGCGTACCATATTAATAAAACCAACGCGTTGTCTTTGTCGGGCTAAATCATTAATCATTGCTGCCATTAAATAGGTTTTTCCACTCCCGACGCCACCGTAGAGATAGAAACCATGACTATCGGGTTTTTGAAGATAGGTATTTAATTTCGTTAAAACAATCATGAACTGGGCATCTTCATAATCGACCACCAAGTCTTTTAAACTGGTCATACGCATACTTTCAGGCAAGTGGTTTATCGCAATATGACGTTGATATTGGGTGGAGTCCTCAAGAATTTGTTGTTCTTCTGTTTTGACGTATTGAAAAAAGAAATCATCTTCATAAAATAATTGATAGCGATAGCCCTCAACTTGTAAAGAAGCCACACTTGGGTCATTATCTAAAAACAAAAGCCAGCGATCGAAAAAGGGAAAATGGGTTTCTAACACATCGACATCCAAAGCGTTGCGTGACAAAAACGACAGGACGCGGGGATCTTGTTGTAACTCTTTCATTCGTAAAGAACGGTACTGGCGAGCTTGAGGATTGTCTGGGGCTGGTTGAAGGTCATAGATTTTCATCATCTGGGTAAAACTCCTTTAAAGCGGCTTTAATTTCGTCCATTGTTTGGCGAGTTGGTACATCCTTTTGGTAACCGACATCTTTGATGACTTTCTGTGGGGATTTACCGGCCGGTTTTGTTTCTTGTAATTGCCGTAAATACTGTAGCGCTTCACTACTTGTTTTTACTTTACCGCGAACCCATGAAGAGGCGATTTTTTCGATATAACGCTTGGATAATTGACCTTTTGATTGATCAAGTACGTAGTCAAAGAGCACATTAATTAAATCGTCCTCAAATTGGTATTTTTTTCTTAAAAGACCAATTAAATTCAGGTCCGCTTCATTCAATGGAAGGTTTGGTTGTTTCGTTTGTAGAAATTGTTCAGAAGCGAGCTCATAAGGATTATCAATCGCATCGCTAACCACAACTAATTGTTGTTCCATTAAATTTCTAAAGGTTGTTTGATTGAATTGTCGTTGATCATCTACACTCCGTGCAATTAAGCGCTTAAGCTCTAAAATCGTCAGTTGATAGCGTTGAGCATAGGTCTCAATCATATTTAAATTTGCTTGGGTCCGTTGGTGCATCGGGAACTGCGTATCCGTTAACTGATCTAATAGTAATGATAAATTAAAACCAGAAGTACCCTCTTGTTTTCGAACTTGTTGATAAATGGCTTCGTTATCGTTAGAAAATTGAGCCAATAAATCTTTATCAAAAGGCATACTAATATTTTTTCCTTCAGGACTCTGCTGTTGGGTAACCGCATATTCAAGGGTAATTTGATGCAATAAACTAGCCGGTAGTTTTCCAGCTAAAAGTCGACCATATAACAAATGATTAATAAGGTCTCTTGGTTTTAATGGTGCGGTTAATTGTATTATATGCCGTCCTTGATATTCATACGTATCTGTCAAATCAAACTGCTCCAGCTCAATCCGTGCGCTTTCTACCTGAAAAACATCGACATTCAATAAGGCAGCAAGATCCTCATACGTAAATTGAATTCCAGTTTGGCCCATGTGAATGAACATCAAAAAAAGCGATTGGGCAAGCGGCGAAATCAGCGCTGGGTATAAGAGAACCAACGACTGATGTTCTAAGGTACTCAATCCTTCAAAGTATTCTGTTTTAACATTAATTTTGTTTAAAATCATGGAGTATCCGTTCTAACTGTTCATCGATTTTTTTGTGAAGTTGTTCTATGTCTGCGTCATTGCTTATTATAACATCAGACATGAATTTTTTCAGTAAGGGTTTCATATGATATTGTTCCCGTTGTTCAATCTCAGCCCAATCCATTTGTCGATATTTTCGAAGTCGATGTAAGCGGAGTTTATCATTGGTATGGATGAACCAGATTTCGTCAAACGCCCGTTGTTTATTGGTTTCAAAAAGAAGCGGCACTTCAAAAAAAATCAACTCATCTTGCTCTAATGAAAGATCTTTAATGTATTCATACACACTACGATGGATGAGATCGTTGGCTTGGTTCATTAAATTTTTATCTTTAAAATAGTCTTCTCGTAATTTGCGTTTATCCACCACCCCATTTGTTAAAACGGAGGGGGAAAATAAGGTTACCATTTCTTGAATCAATACCGGATCGTGACGATACAAAGAATCAACCACCGCATCCGCATTACTCGTTGGAAAGCCTTTGTCTTTTAAATAGTCTAAGACTTGAGATTTACCTGAACCCATCGTTCCCGTTATCGCAATCTTCATTTTTTTCGAGCCTTTCGTTGACGTAGTGGTTGACAAACTGGGCAATAAAAACTTGATCGCCCTGCTTGTTTTTGGCGTTTTATACGGTGTCCACAGCATTCACAAGGTAGCCCTTGTTTGCCATGAACTCGTAGGGATTGTTGAAACAAACCGGTCACCCCTAATGAAGAAGTATAGGAACGAATCGACGTTCCTCCTTGGTGTAGCGCCAGGGAAAGAATATGACGGGTGCTTTTTAAAATTACTTCGAACTCTGCTTTTTTTAAGGTATTGCTGGGTTGAAAAGGTGATACTTTCGCATCAAACAAAATTTCATTCGCATAAATGTTACCAACACCAGCCATCACTTGTTGATCTAACAAAAAATTCTTAATCTCCAAGGAGCGATTTTTAGCCCGTTCAAAAAGATAACTCGCCTCTAAATGTTCATCAAAGACATCGTATCCGAGCCGATTTAACCCTTGGTGATCGGTTAGCTGTTCGACATAAGCGATGCGACCAAATTTGCGGACATCGTGATAAGTCCACACAAAACCATCGTCTAAATAAAATCGGGCATGAGTATGTTTATCGGTGACCCATGGATTTTCAACTTCGGTGACGAAAAATTTACCTTCCATCCGTAAATGAATGATGAGGTATCCTTGATCTAAATGAACGATAATAAACTTCCCTTTTCGACTTAGGGCGATCACCTGTCGTTGGGAAACACGATTCAAAAAGTCGCTGAGCTCATTTTCAACGATGGGTTCATAGACTATTTCAATCCCTTCAATGGTTTTATGTAACACGAGTGGACGAAGGGTATCAATGACGGTTTGTACTTCAGGTAGTTCCGGCATGATTAAACCTCGTATAGGTTTGGACCAAGCTGGGCATCGACCTCGAGATCAACCTTGAGCGAGGCGACATTCTTCATTGCCTGGACTACTAAATCTACCACTTCTTCGACTTCTTGGTCGTGGACTTGGATAATGACTTCGTCATGAATTTGTAAAATTAATTTGGATTTAAAACGTTTCTTTGTTAGTTGGTCACTAATTTTGATCATGGCAATTTTCATTAAATCCGCGGCGGAGCCTTGGATTGGAGCATTCATGGCGGCCCGAGCTGCCGCTTGTTTACGGGCATAGTTCTTCGCATTAATTTCTGGCAAATAGCGACGGCGATTAAACAGCGTCTTAACATAACCATGTTCTTCACAGAAGCTGACAATATCTTCCATATACGTGCGAACCCCGCTAAAAGTATCTAAGTACTTCTCAATAAAAGCTTTGGCTTCTTTTGGACTCGTATGAATCTGTTGAGCAAGACCAAAATCGCTAATACCATAAATAATCCCGAAATTAACCGCTTTGGCTTTACGACGCATGTCGCTGGTTACTTCATGTGCTTCAATATCGAAGAGTTGAACAGCCGTTTCGTTGTGGATATCGTGTTTCTCATTAAAGGATTCAATCATATGTTCTTCATTGGCTAAATGGGCTAAAACCCGTAATTCTATTTGAGAATAGTCCACGGATAACAACTGATATCCTTCGGGAGCAATGAATGCTTTACGGATTTCTTTAGCTAATTCGTCGCGAATGCTGATGTTTTGAAGATTCGGCTCTAACGAGGATAAACGACCCGTCGCAGCAGTTGTTTGATTAAAGGTACTATGGATTTTTTCGTCGGTATGGACAAAGCGTTGTAAGCCGGAAGCATACGTGCCGTGAAATTTAGTTAATTTACGGTAATATAATACATCCTCTATGATTGGATGTTTATCTTGCAGAGCTTCCAAGACATCGACGGCTGTCGATCGTTTCCGATTCGCCGGTAAACCTAATTCATCAAATAAAACTTCACTTAATTGCTTAGGTGAGTTGATATTAAATTCATGACCTACTTGCTGGTAGATTTTTTGAGTCAATTCTTCTATTTTTTCGTAAGTAGAATCTGCTAATTCAACTAAGATGGAACGATCAATGGTTACCCCTTCGCGTTCCATTTCTACCAAAACTTCGACTAATGGAAGTTCAATTTCTTCGTATAGCGACGTGAGTTCGAGTTGTTGAGCCTGTGTTTTTAAACTTTCAAATAAAGGAAGACTACCTTTTAAAAGGTGAATCGCTTGATCATGGGGTTTATCCGAAGTATTCCACAAATCATAAGCATCTTTAAATTTATCAAGAGTGGTGATATTCGAATCGACTAAATAGGCCAAAACTAAGAGATCATCGACAAAACCATCAACATCCATGCCCAATTTTAACAAGCCATGTAAGGTTTCTTTGCCCAAAATGAAGCGTTTAGCATAATTACCTTCGATTAATTGTTTAAAATTAAAATCAGTTTTCGCTTCATCTTCAAACAAATAAGCCACTCTACCACTGGAATCGGCCAAATAATAACCTGCAATTTCTGCATGATAACCCATCCCCTTTTGAACATCAGCCATGAGCACAACATCGTCTTGTAGCCAGTCTTGGCCAAATAAATCTAAGCGGTAATAGCTCGCATTATCGACGTCTTGGGCGTTGAATAAATCAACGGCTTGTTCAATGCGCCGTAATAGGGAGTTCATGTCATATTTACGATAAAAACGCGCTAATAATTGGGGATCATACGTATTTTCTAAATCTTCCATCGCTAAATCAAACTCAACATCTTGATGAATGGTGGCTAATTCTTTTGAGAAATACGCTAATTCTTTATTTTCAATGATGCGTTCTTGAAGTTTGCCTTTTAACTGGTCGGTATGTTCGTATAGATTATCTAAATTATCATATTCAGCGAGCAGTTTCTGAGCGGTTTTTTCACCAACACCGGGAACCCCTGGTATATTGTCCGAAGGATCGCCCATTAAGCCCTTAAGGTCAGAAACTTGATCTGGTCGTAATTGAAATTGTTCTTGTAGGGTCTTTACATCGATTTCATCCATTTCGGTAATCCCTTTTTTCATTAACAAGACGGTTGTTTTGTCATTAATTAATTGCAACAAATCACGGTCTGAAGTTAAGATTACTTTTTTAACTTCTGGATGTTTTTTGACCATGGAACCGATTAAATCATCGGCTTCATAGCCTTCCTTTTCAAAATGAGCCATGGGAATCGCATCAAGAAATTCCCGCACGAGAGGAAATTGAGAAATCAATTCTTCCGGCAAGGCCTTTCGGGTCCCTTTATATTCTTTATACATTTCATGGCGATAGGTTTTCGCTCCCGTATCAAATGCGACCAGCGTATAATCCGGATTAATTAATTCTATTGCTTTAAATAGCATATTTGAAAAGCCAAAGACCGCATTGGTTGGTTGGCCTGTTTTTGAGGTCATTGCTTGGCGCATGGTTGCATAAAAGGCACGAAAAACCATGGAATTACCATCAATTAATAATAATGTTTTCATATCAAACTCCTTTATTTTTGTAATGCTTCTAAGAGGACTAAATTATTAGTCATAATAGAAATGTAGTTTTCATTGTTAAGTTTTTGTTGACTATTCAACGCAAACATGGACGATAAATAAATTGGCGTTAACCCAACTTCTTGGATTAAATAATCTTGTAAATTCATTAAATCGTCATCTTCATAAAATTCATAAATAAGGAAATGAACATTATTCGCTATTAATTCATCAACAATAATTTCTAACTGTTGTTTGTTTGGTAAAACACCATATCGTGAGATGATGATTGGAAATACATCGATACCATATGTATGATTCCAAACATTGAAAGCACTGGAAACTGCCGCAAATTTGATATCGGATGAAAGCTCTAATTCACTGAAACGGGCATCGAGATTTAATAAGTCTATTTCTAAGTTTCTGAATCGTTGAGTATAAAGAGCCGCATTTGCTGCATCGTTTTCAATCAACCAATCCAATATTGTTCGAGCCATCGAGGTCATCATTTTCATATCCATCCAATGAACAGGCTCAACAGTATACTTATTGGTCAAAAAATCATTTAAAGGTTCATAATAATCTTGACTTTCTGAAGCCGTCACCTGTTTTTTATACGGAAAGGAGCGAGATGTGGCGGATAAATCGATGATTTGTTTAGAAACGCGCGCTAATTGAGATCGAGATGTCCGAAAATATGGTTCTAATTGTTGAGCAAAGAAAATGACATCAATGGACTGCTCAAGGACGGCTTCATCCAAAGTGGCTCGTCCGAAAAAATCACCCTTTGCTAAGGAACAATGATTCGCTTCAACATCGGCTAAATGCTTTACAAGCCATTCCACAGGATAGGATGTGGTGCAAATGGTCATTTTACGATCATCACAGGCGGTTAATAAGGACAAAAGAATCATTAATGTAAGAATCTTTTTCATCTATGATTTCCCCGATATGATACATATTCTGCCCGACGTTTTTCCATGTCTTTTCGTAATAAATAACGATCCATTCGAAGAACCACATATACGGCAATTAAAGAAACAAACAATTGAACAAAAATTGTCAAAAAACCAATTCTTGAAAAAAAGGTTAAAAAAGTCATCGAAGACAAAGAAAACAGTTTCATATATCCATATTGCCCAAAAAGCCATAATAACGCCATAATATTGACCAAAATGTATTGATCTAAGTACGATTGGCGCAGTACGCTCGAAAAATAAGCAAAAATGGGCCAAAGCGTTAATAAAACAAAAAAGTACATCCAATACGTATTATAATTGATAATCTCAAACATCACCGCCGCAAAGATGGTAAAGTACAAACGATTTTTAAAGGATAAACGAACATTCAACAAAACCCAAAAACTAAACGCAAAAAAACTGACAAATCCCGGTTGAATGAACAAGAAATCCAATTGGAAAAAGACAGATACCACCGCATCCAGTAAAAGACCAATAATAAAAACAAGCATCGCACTAATCATGACTGATCTCTCGAGGTTCTTCTTTTGAAATGGCTAAGACATAGGTTAAATCTGAAAAGTTTGTGGCTGGTTTCACCCGAATAATGGCCGTGACCGTGGATAAACTATCATCTATCTCTTCAACCGTACCAATCAAAAGACCCTTTGGAATAATATTTCCCAAGCCACTGGTAATAATTTTTGCGCCTTTTCGAACAGTTATGTGGGAGTCTAATAAACGCACCGTATAATATCCCTGCTCAACATCATAGTCTTCGAGCACCGCATGTAACTCTTGTTGTTCGTCGGCTAAAACAAGCACTGAAACTTTAGCTTGTTCCTTAGAGGTGGTTAAAAGCTTGACGGTCGAATATTGTGCAGACGTTTGTTTGATTAAACCAATAAGCCCTTGACTCGACATAATCGCCATATTTTCAACCACACCATCTTCACTGCCCACATCAATTAATAACTCATCGTTAAATAGATTCGTTGAGCGATTTATCACGGTGGCTTCTACCACATACGTATTGGTTAAACTGTTTTTCAAATCGATGAGAGCTTGAATGTCTTCATTATCTTTCTTCAGAGCCAAGTTTTGAGCCTGAAGTTGGGCCATCGCATTTAATTGTTTTCGCAGTTGGATATTTTCTTCTTTAAGGTTTTTATAATTGAATAAATTTTCAAACGTTTCCTTCAAGGAAAGAACTGGTCGCTCGATCAAACTATAGCGAAGCAACGACAAGGGTTCATAGAGCTTTTGGTCAAGATTTTGGTAGAAAAACGAGGGTTGAATAACTTGAAAAAAAAGAGTCAGTACCAATAAAAAACTAAAAATTACGAGCAAAATCTTGTTGATTGGATTCGTTTTTCTCATGGTTTTGCCTTCCTCCTTGAGAAATAATTATATCATAAAAGGACCGCTGTATTTCAACGGTCCTTGTCTGACTTAAATCGATTCAAAATAGAGGTATAGCCATTTCGAGTAACAATAATATGGTCTAAAAAAACGATTTCCATCATTCTGGATGTTTTAATGAGTTTTTCAGTCACTGCCAAATCGGCTGACGAAGGAACTAAAGAACCCGCCGGATGATTATGAACCACAATCATCGCTGCCGCATTATTTTCTAATGCCTTTTTGAAAATCTCTCGGGGATGGACTAAAGAACGATCGAGGGTTCCTTTAAATAAAATTTCATGATGTAATATTTCTTGACGAACATTTAAGTAAACCACCATGAATTGTTCTTGTAACGCGGGACCGATTTCTTGAATGAGCCAATCGGTTAACGTTTTTGGATTCTCGATTACATTGAGATTCTTCGCCTTTGCCCGATAGATGCGTTTTGACAATTCTAAAATTGCCGATAAAGTCACGGCTCGTGCTAATTTGATTCCTTCAATTTCCATGAGCCTTTCCATGCTCAAGTTTGGAAAATGAACCAAGCCTTCACTAACCTTCAAGATTTGATTAGCTATTTTTGATACATCTTGTTTTTTAGTTCCATATCCTAAGATGACCATCAACAATTCTTGATCAGATAACGTATCGATACCGTTGCTAATAGCCTTTTCGCGTGGCCTTTGGTCAAGAGGTAAATCCTTTATTTTCACTATGGACCCCACTTCAGCTCAAAAGTAAATATTTTAACCGAACCACTTCGTGAAGATAGGACTTTGTAAATGGCGGCAGCACCTGCCAATAAGCCCAAAGCCACAATAGCTGTCGAGGTAGTCATTTGAATCCTCCTTTCTTGCTTTGATATATGGATTGGATTGGCTCTCTCCTTAAAAAAAAGTCCAATTAGGACTTCTTGGATTTGATAGATTGAATTAGACGATATAATTTGTTCATCAATGGATTGATGATTAATTCAAAATTCCCTGGTTGTTCTAATACATGACCCCCAAAGCCTTTCTTAAAGCGATAAACACCATCGTCTTCGACCCCACAGAAAGGTCCCTGAGTACCATAGAAATTGAAACGGGTAAGTTCCTGTTGAACAGCTAGTTTTAGAGCAACGTAATGAATAGCATGGGTCGCATTAAATCCGAAAAAATCAGCATCGTTACCAGCAAATAAGGCCGTCATTTCATTACTGTGGATTGTGTAAATCACTCCACCAATATCAATCGACTCCCGGTCTTTAAAGCCTTTTGCTTCATCGATTCGTTGATCAATAACCCTCAAGTTGTCCTGAGCAATACTTAATCGATTGGACATTTTTTTAGAGGCCTTTTGTTGACGTATATGGTCCTCTAAAGATTTTATATCTTCTTGTAATTGTTGTTGTTCAGACTGTAACGATGCGTAGTAATTCTTAACATCAAACTGTGCTATAAGCACTTGACATTGATTACCAAAATTTTTCTTTAATGATTCGTAGTAATCCAAAGAGCGATCTTTAAATTGTCGTCTTTCCGCGGTAATTTTTGACAATTGTTTAAATCTACCGAGTTGCTCGACATCCAAATCCACGACCTCAATTTTATCTTTAATTGTTTTCCGAATCGCTTTGCGGGTTGAATGATCAAAACTGAGCATGAGTTCTTCGTCATTCGTTATCGTCGATAAGTCTTTTACAAACATCCAACGACCAATACCGTTAATTTTACTGTTATCAAAACCAAGATGTTTCACATTGGCCCGTTCTAGATAATCAATCCAGGCTAAATGATGTTCTTCACCGACAATGTCGCCATTGATATCTCTTGGATAGACTTCAAAATTGGGTGTAATTAAGGCATGCAAGCAATGATGTTTTTTTAAGGCTATTTGAACATTTTTAAAAAAGAATTCAACAAAAGAATTCAACCAGTGCAGAATTACCAAAGTCGATTAAAGGACCTTGATTACATTGGGCAATCGTATAGTGAGCAATGACCTTCCGGATTGAAAATAAGCCAGCAGCAACCAGCTCTCCATTTTCTTCGACGCCATATACTTCAACTTGGCGCCCTTGGTCGAGGTGAACTTGAGCCATCGATGCCGACTGGACAAAGGATGCTTGTGGATATATTTGACTGAATTCATTAAATTGATCCAGCGATAGTGTTTTAAATTGATACATGAAAACCCCTCTTGGCTAAAAAGAAAAAACGACGTTAAAAACTATGGTCATGAGACACATAGTTTTCGTATTTATCGTTGTTTGAAAAAAGATGGAATGGCGTTGTCGTCGTCGTCTTCAGAACCTTCTCCAACAAGATCTAATTCAAGATCAGGCTTTGGTTGGTGGTTGGTTGGACGAAAAGCCACTGACTCCTTCGTTGGTTCAACTGGCTGTTCGAAACCTGTTGCGATTACAGTAACAATAATATTGTCTTGTAATTGATCGTTAATCGCGACACCAAAAATAATATCAATATCGCGCCCAGCAGAATGTCTAATAAATTCCACGGCATCGTTGGCGTCGTAAATAGTTATCGACTCGCCTCCAGTGACATTTATAATAGCTTTCGAGGCCCCTTCTATTTGAGCTTCCAATAGTGGTGAAGTAATAGCGTTTTGAGCCGCATCAATGGCTTTGTTTTCTCCATTGGCCATACCAATACCAATTAGGGCTGCGCCTTGATCGACCATAACCGATTTTACATCCGCAAAATCTAAGTTAATTAAGGCTGGAACCGCAATTAAATCGGTAATTGTTTGGACCCCTTGGCGTAAGACATTATCAGCCTCTTTAAAGGCATCTCTAAACGGTATGCGCCCAATAACTTCTAACAATTGGTTATTTGAAACAGTAATGATGCTGTCTGTATAATCTTTCAATTCTTCCAAACCCTCTTCGGCTTGTCGCATCCGACGAGCACCTTCAAAGGAAAACGGCTTGGTCACAATAGCGACGGTTAGCGCACCGGCCTCTTGGGCTAGTTTCGCAAACATTGGTGCAGCACCTGTTCCCGTTCCACCACCTAAACCACAGGTAATAAAAATCATGTCGGTGTCCTTCATGGCTTCGCGAATATCGTTTTCGCTTTCCATGGCTGCCCTACGGCCGATTTCAGGATTCCCTCCAGCACCTAACCCGCGGGTGGTGTCTTTTCCTAAAACGAGTTTATTTTTTACTAATGAAACATTGAGAACTTGCAGATCGGTGTTCGCTACATAAAACTCAACACCCTGTAAGCCCTCATCAACCATACGATTGATGGCGTTACAGCCTGCTCCTCCGATGCCGAATACTTTGATTCGAGCGACTTGTTGATACATATCCGTTTGGCTCATCACGGTTACCTCCTCTGTGCTGGTTTATCAAACATGGTTTTAATTCTTGTTGTTATTTTTGTGTCCTGGCTGTCTTTTACATATTGAGACAGGTTGATAATAAATTCATTAATATCGATGCTCACTTCATCATTTTGATGCCACTGAATGTGATCGATATGAGCATAAAATGCGCCCAATAAGGCTGTTAATCTAGAGTCTCTAGCTCCAAGTGTCGAAGGGGTGTATTGACTGGATGTGACCGAACTCATTTTTTCTAACCCTTGACTTAGCCCTTTGATCGAGGCCCCTTCTGCTAAAATCTCAAAACGCGTTGGATGATCTTCGTAGATATTTTTTGAACTCCGCGTAATCATTTCCAAAGTTTTCTCAATCTCAGGTTTGGCTGCTAACATAATATCTTCTTGTGAACAAGTGAAGGATTTCTTATCCTTGGACCAGAGATAAATTGGTTCTTGGCCCCATTTTTCAGTGGAAAAGTCTACATTATCAAACAATAATCGAGTCGCGACCTCTAACGGAACATCCAAATGGGCGGCTAAAGCATCAATCCACTGCTGGGTGCCTGTAAACAAAATTTCCGTGTGAATCAAACGACTTTTATAATATAGAGATAAGGTCGTATGTTGTCTTTCAATTTGAACACCAATTTGATAGGTTTCATCTAGTGGATCAAAAATAAACGCTTCCTTAGCGACCGCAATGCTATCCACACAAACATCTAGAATTTGCAGATTCGCTTTCTCAACAATTAAGGCATATTGGTAGACGATATCCCGTTGAACATAGTATAAATCAACATCACCCGTTAAGCGAGACGTCTTTTCATTAATTGGCATTTTAAAGACATGATTTCCATTGAGTTTGTATTGATAAATTTCAGCATTTATAAGTTCTAAATCAGCAAGTGGTTTTTGACTCATCGCTTGACGATAAATATGATAAATATTATCGATAGAAACACGATTTAAGGAATCATGAATATCGCTATGAATGAATCGATTCACACGTTGAAGCATAATCGAAGGTACAATTAAGAGCACTTTTGATATTTGAACCCTTAAATTCACATGAATATTTTCTAAGCCTTTTTCAATCGCAGCGACAATTGCTTCTTCATCTATAATTTGATAATCTTGAATTCCTTGATGAACGACCCGTTCTACTTTTAGAATATGTAAACGGCCATTGAAGAATTCACTGACTAATATTCTAATTTCATTATCGCTTATTTGCAACGATGCGTAGATTTGCTTAGTCATGACTTCCTCCTATCATTCTTATTTATAATATCATAATCCCCTAGTTCAATAAAGTAATTTTCCTCTTTATATATTAAAAAAGATTGAATTAAAATAAAATCATGGTTACAGTATTTAACACCACTAAACCCCTTCAATTCAAACACTTGTTAGGTTGTTACTATTATAGTACCACAATTATGCTCAAACGTTGCTATAATAAATACTCCCTTCTTTTGATTATACCGGCCTGATATACTCTCTTAAACATCGTTCAAAAAACCATAAAATCAAAATAAAAACCCACAAAATGTGGGATCTCATAAAAAATGGGGTGACCGACGGGACTTGAACCCGCGAATGCCGGAGCCACAACCCGGTGCGTTAACCAACTTCGCCACGGCCACCATGGATATTGCCCAGTTATAATACACCACTTGGGGACATTTGTAAAGTTAATTCGGTAAAACGGTCAAAATTTTTTAGACCTTTAACGAATAATTTTTCGCAAGGCAGCAACCACTGGAATCGCAATCAAGACTGCAGCTACAGCTTCTAATAACGCTTGGATAAACGAAAGACTAAAGACAACCCACAGACCCGAGCGATAAATTTCTAAAAAATCTCCAACATCGGAAAACCCCATAACAAAATACATAATAGTCAATGTAACTAAGGAGTGGAAAATCGAACTCACAAAAGCCGTGACCCCTACTTTCAAGTTATCGTTCATTTGAGCATGTTTTAAAAGTCCATATAAAATCCCAGCAAAAATACCAAAAGCAAGCCGCGGAACAACCGACACAATCGGATTCATAAAGAGCAAGTCAAAGCCCAAACCACGAGACATAGCAACCAACATCGAGGTGATTCCAAAAGCCAGGCTTGATAACACCCCAGCATAAAAACCGAGTGCTGTAGCCGCTATAATTACCGGAATATGCATAATTGTTATGGCAGGAATCCCAGGAATTTGAATAAATCCGATTTGGGGAATCGCCCCAACTAAAACTGTAATCGCGATGATAATTGCGTTATACGTGAGTATTTTCGTTTGATTCTTTTTTGTCATATAAATCATACCTCCTTACTATGGCTAATAAACCTTCGTTTACTAAATTAGGTACATGAATAAACTCACCAATATCTGTATAAATATTAGAGTACCCTCCTGTAAGAAGTTTAACACTATCCCTACCTAAATCCCTAGCGATTCGCTCACTTAAGCCTGCCATCGCATACCATGAACCCATCACAATACCGGACTCAATCGAGCTAATGGTGTCGTAACCAATAATTTGCTGGGGCAGAGCGAGTTCAATATTTGGAAGATGCGGAATTTCTTGATGGAGACAGTTCGCCATTAAGCCAACCCCTGGTTGAATGATTCCACCAAGAAAAGTTTCTTGTTCATCGACAACAGATATTTTACTAGCCGATCCCATATCAACAATGATGGTTGGTTGTTTAAAGCGCTCCATCGCTCCATAAGCACTGGAAATAAAATCAGCACCAAGTTCCTTTGGGTCCGTCAACTTAATTTTTAAATGATGGGCTAATGTTGTATCAACATTGTAGACCTTGACCTTATAGGTGGCCTCCAATTGCTGAATAATCGTTTTTGTTATCTTTGGGACAACCGACGAAACGATGATCAATTCCGGTTGATCATCATGAAATTTCTTTAAGTCTTGAAAAAACTCCCGATAAAACAAGTCATCCGGCTCTTTATACGTTTTACTAGATTTTTCGAAAATAACGTCGTCTTGGTTTGTATAGGCAATAATCTTCATGGTGCTATTGCCGATGTCTAATGTCAATATCATATAATTACCTCGTCAATATGATATCAAAATGTTTTCAACAAAAAAAGGATTCTACCAAAAAAGAATCCCGTGATCCTTGATTTAGGGATTCTTTTCTATTTTTTCTTTAAAGAACGACTTGTGTAATTTTACCGTCCGGTCCAGGTGTAGAATTCATATAGTCAAAGATGGCTTGTCTTTGTTGAGCATTGCTCGGTTTACAAAGGGAAACTCGGTTAACTTCACCGCTCACTAACCCTTCTGCTAAACCCGCACAACCTGGAAAACCACAGGCGCCACAATTATATTGCGGTAATAGATCGCGAACAACCACAAAACGTTCATCCACTTCCACTTTAAAGACTTCGGCCGCAATCGCTAAAATCAAACCTAAGATCCCTCCTAGGGCACCAATAATAGCCATTGCTTTTAAAATATCTTGCATTATATCTCCTTATGATGACACGAAATTTCCGTGCAAGAACCACAAGAGGATTGAGCAGGCTCGCATCCTTCTGGTAATGGTTCGTTGGCATTTTTAACTGTTGCCCAAGCAAAAGCAACAATTAAACTAAACAACAATATATATTCCATTAAATAATCCCTGCCAGTCCGCTAAAGGCAAAGGCCATAATAGCTAAAACGATCATAGCGACAGGATTTCCTTTAAAATACTTCGGCGTATTTGCCACTTCTAACCGCTCACGAATCGCCGAGAAAATAACTAAAACCATCAAAAATCCAACCGGAACTGCCAAGCTATAGACGATCATTTCCGCAAAATTGAAACCTTGTTTAATGTTCTCCAAAGCCACAAACAAAACGGCACAGTTGGTCGTTATTAATGGCAAATAAATACCCAAACTTTGGTATAAATCGGCAGATGTTTTCTTAATAAACAATTCAATAAATTGGACAAAAGCAGCGATGACTAAGATAAAGACCAAAAGATCCATGTACTCTAAACCCAATGGTTCTAAAATTAAATAGTAAATACCGTAGGTAATAATACTTGAACCAAAAATTGTAAAAATAACCGCAACACCCATGCCCACCGCGCTCGAGAGTTTTTTGGACACCCCCAAGGCAGGACACATTCCTAAGAAATTATATAAAACAATATTTTGAATAAAGACAGCTGTAAAAGCTAAGGTTAAAAGTTCACCCATTATTTAGTTGCTCCTTTCGTGCTTTGATAATTTTGGTACCAAGCGCCCAAGGCAACAATAGCTGCGAAAGTAATGAACGCCCCCGCTGGTTGAGCAAAGATTGGAATAACATATGCTTCAGGAATAATTGAGAAATTGAAAATCGTTGCTTGAGTCACCGGATTAATGAGTTCCAACCCCCCGGTTGATAAAAGTTGACGAAGCAAAGAAATCGTAAAAATGACTAAGGTATAGCCAATCCCCATTCCCAATCCATCTAAAATTGATTCCAAAGGGGTGTGTTTCGAAGCAAACGCTTCTGCTCGACCCAAGATAATACAGTTAGCAACAATCAACCCTAAGAACGTTCCCAAAGCATTATAAAGACTTGGAACATACGCGTGAAGTAAGAGTTCTAAAACCTTCACCAGCGTAGCAATGACGACAATATAAACCGGAATCCGGATTGCATCAGGTACAATTTTACGAATTAATGAAATACAGAAATTTGATAAAGTCAAAATAATAATGACACACAATCCCATTCCTAATCCATTAGTAATGCTCGTGGTGATGGCTAAGGTTGAACAAATGCCCAGCATTAATCCAATGACTGGATTTTCTTTTAAAATTCCTGCCGTAAAATACTTCATTTTACTCGTTTTATTTTCAGACATGTGTAGACCTCCTATTTATTTTTATAAGCTTCTACAGCCGCACGAATAGCACGCATGACTGATTTGGAAGTGATGGTTGCGCCCGAAGCCGCGTCGACTTCAGCATCGCCATCGTTGATATCTAAACCGACATAAGTATCTAAATAATCTTGAGCTACTGCCGGTTCACTAATCCCTTCAGAGTCATTATTACTAATGTTGGTTACCGATTTGATCGTATCCGTTGTTCCGTCGATCACCACTTCAAAGCGGTTCACGGATGGTTCACCCATAATTTCTTCTTTATAGCCAGGACCAACAACAATATAGGTATATTCTTGAGTTTCTTCATTAAAATCTTCTTCACGTAAAGCACCGACAAAAGTATCCGTTTCATCAACGAGCTTCAGCACTGGTTTTTCAGGTTCAACCACTTCAGGGGCTTCAACCTCTAAACCGGCTAACTGACCCAACACCTCAACGGCACCGGCCACAGCTTTTCGCACCGCATTAGTTGTGATCGTAGCGCCGGTATACAACGGCAATTCATCCGCTGCGTCGATTCCTTGAACACTTGGTAACCATTTATCCGTGTTTAACTGATCACCAAAGCCAACACTTTCATTGTTTTGCAAGAAGGCGAAGCGTGAATTCGTCCCATCCTTGTCGTAACCAATTAAGACGATGATTGCGTCCGCATATCCTTGTGCCTGTGCTTTAAACACGTAGCCACTATCGTCAACTTTGTAAGCTTCGAGGACGGTTCCTTCGGCGTCTGGTTCAAACTCAACCAAAGTAAAGGTGCTTGCTTCTGGATACAGGTTTTTAAGTTCCGCTGTTTGAGCATCACTTTGTTGACCGGTAATAATATCTTTTGTAAGTTCATTGACACCAGCTAAAATACCGGTCGCCAACGCGGCAACGATGGCTAAGAACAGAGTCAATTTAACATAATTATTTTTCAAAATTATTCGCCTCCTGTAATTTCAAGAATGGCTTTTTTAACGGCATTTTTAACAGAGCCTGAAGTATAGGTGGCCATCGATGCCGCATCGATACTATCGATATCTTCAAAGCCTTTCCCAACATACCCTTCAAGATAACTACCCGCAACAGCAGGGCGTCCTTCCGGGTCGGAATCGTTGAAAGAAGTCACTTCAATTGAAACAACTTGCCCAGAGGCGGGATCAATTTCTATGACAAATGTATTTTCAGCTTTAAACCCATAGGCTTTAACTTCTACCTTATTGCCATCAACAGAAAGAACTTCCGCATTGATTTCATCAGCAATAATTTCAACAGGTTCAATCGTCGATCCAATTAGCCCAGCGGTAAGTAGACCAACAACCATCAATGAACCTAAAGCAATTAAACCTTTTTTCAAAATGACGCGTTGATTTCCAAACAAAGAACGCTCAATAAGTGGAGCTAACATATTCATAATAATGATGGCAAAAACAACGCCACCTGGCATACTCGCTTTGGCACGTAACAAGACCGTTAAAATACCGGCACCAACCGCAAAGATTACCCGGCCTAAAGGATGGGTCGGATTAGTGACAGGGTCGGTTGCCATAAAGACGGCACCAAACATTAATCCACCAGCAAAAATATGGAACAAAGCGTACTGATAGCCAAGACCACCCATCAAGCCAATAATCAATGCCAACACAAATACCGTACCGACATAGAATACCGGAACACGCCAATCAATAACATGGCGCAAAATGAGATAAACAGCCATCACCACAATTAAGAGAATGGAGGTTTCCCCAAGGGAACCACCATGCCAACCTGTAAAAAGTCCAGCCCAGCCCCCATACGTTTCAAGGAATGCCTCCCAACTATTCGCAGCCACAGACCAAGACTTCGAAGCGATATCCGAAATTGGTGTCGCTCCGGTGGACATATCGGCGACGGTTACCGCCGCAAAGCCTCTTAAAATGACGATGCGTCCTACCCCTGCTGGGTTAAATATATTATGGCCAAAACCACCAAATAATAATTTACCAACAACTAAAGCAAAGAAATTACCAATAATCACCGCATAGACACCCGTGTTCACTGGCAACATCAAGACTAATATAATGGAAGTCACCCAAGAAAAACTGTCTTTGAGGTATTTTCCAACAGGTTTTTTCAATATTAATGCAAAAAGAGATTCATAAACTAAACCACTTCCCACGGCACTAACTAAAAGTAATAGAGCATGCGTCGCATATTCAACACCGCTTGTGACCCCATAATAGGTGGCGCCATAAGCAAATAAGATTAATAAACAAATCGTTAGTTCCATCATTATCCGATGAGTTGATCGGGTCGGATCCTTTAAGACAGGAGAAACTCTAAATTTTAATTTCATCTTTGGTCCTCTACTTTCTTAAAGCCAGTACGCGCTTACCACGTCGTACCGCTTCGGTTACTTCGATCTTGGATGGACAAACATAGGTACATAAGCCACATTCGATGCAAGCGTTGGTATCTAGTTTTATGAGTCGGTCAACATCTTTCGCTTGTTCGGCTTCCATAATCATTACCGGTAAAATCCCTGCCGGACAGTGATCGTTACAGGCGCCACAGCGTAAACAAGCAATCGGGTCGGCAACTTCATATTCTTGAACCGTCAACGCGTTGGTGGTTGGATTGACCACCGTTTCTGCAGACAATAAAGCCCGCCCCATCATTGGGCCCCCTGCTTGTAGCGTAATTTCTTCGGTAGTTGACCCGCCACAAATATCAAGGACATCGCTCATCTTGGTGCCAATTCGCACATTCACATTCGATGGTTGCTTAATGCCATTACCAGAAACGGTCACTAATTTTTCAGTAATTGGATAGCCATATTTCATCGCTTGGGAAACAGCAATAGCAGTGGTGGAGTTGTTAACTACACACCCTATTTCAATTGGTAAGCGATCGTATTCTTTATTAATAAGTTGGCGAACAAGGGTTCTTTCCCAACCCATTGGATAGACATTTGGTACACCCACAACATCGACATCCGGATACGGTTTAAAGGCTTCTTTTAAGCGACGAATGGTTTCTTTTTTATCGTCTTTAATCGCTACTTTTACTTTTGCGATGTTACCCGCTTTTTGTAAAGCCAGTGTTCCATAAACTAAATCATCGATGAATTCATTCGTGCTCCGATAATCCGTCGTCAAAAACGGCTCACACTCCACCGCATTGATGATCAAATAATCCGCTTGTTTTACATTGTTGTATTTAGCAAATGTTGGAAAGCCAGCTCCTCCACATCCAACAATTCCTAGTTGTTTTATGTGTTCAACGATTTCATCTTTTTCAGCCGAATGTAAATCCAAGGTTGGATGTACTTCTCGTTGATCTTGATGATCGTTTTCTATAACGACATGTTTAACTTTTTTAGGTCCCCATGTATATGGCATATTCACAAATTCTACGACTTTCCCCGAAACCGTAGAAAAAATCGGGACATAAAAGTGATCGTTCCGCGCCGCAAGCTTGGTTCCAATCTTAACTTCATCTCCCTCTTTTACATAAACTTCGACATCGTCTTTGCCGAAAGCCACTAGTGGAATATACACTTTCTCAGGGGTATTCAGTCTAACAATCGCATTAGAATCTGTCAGCGCTTTACGGCCGGGGATGTGTTTGCGCATCGGTCCTAACAAAAATGACATGATTCTCCTCCTCTTTCTGTTTGAATTTTAACATTCAATTACTCATTAATTATAGCAGACTAACATTTCTTTTAAAGTATATCTTTGGTTATAGTCAAGGGATATGATCCTAATAAAAAGATCGCATTCTATGATATAATTTCAACGGTGAAAATTATGAAAAAACGATTACTACTTTTATTGATTTTATTAGTTGGCTGTCAAAACGGCCAACCTTCAGCTTTAAAGCGCTATCAGCGTGGAACCTTCGATGCCGGCTTCGATACCTATGTTGAACTCGCTGCCTATGCGAAAGACGAAAACGCCTTTGATACAACTTTTAAAGAAATGACCTCTGAATTTTATCGATACAATCAAATTTTTGATAACTACAAAACATACGACGATGCCCTATCCTTAATGGCGGTTAATCAACACGCGGGTAAAGGGGCAATCAAAGTGGACCAAGCGTTAATTGATGTCTTAGAATTTTCAAAAACTATGCATGAACAAGGGTATACGAAATATGACCCCACCATGGGTGCTGTTCTGGAAATCTGGCATGAATATCGAACGGCTGGTATCCTTGCTAATCAAAATGGCGATGTTGGAAAAACACCATCAATGACCCTACTTGAAGCAGCCAATCGTTGTACCGGCTGGGAAAACATTAAAATAGATGCCACCAATTCAACCGTTGAAATTATCAATCCCTGTACCAAGCTAGATCTCGGGGGGATTGCTAAAGGGTATGCGGCAGAACAAGTCGCCCAATACTTAGAAAAAAATGGGACTGAGTATGCGATTGTTAACCCAGGTGGAAATATTCGGACCATTAATACTAGGGCGGATGGAAATCCTTGGAATATCGCCATACAAAAACCAACGCTTCTTCAAGACGATGGAAATATCGATGTCCTATCGTTTCCTGAATCCATGTCGATGGTCACTTCTGGAGACTATCAACGCGCTTATGAAAACGAAGACGGTCTCCGCCTTCACCATTTAATTGACCCCGACACCTTAATGCCAACCCACTATTTCCGTTCCGTCACCGTGATTACTAAAAATTCAATGGTCGCTGACTTCTTTTCGACCCAATTGTTTTTAATCCCTTACCAACAAGGGGTTGAACTCATAAACCAATACAATCAACAACACCCCCAAGAACCCCTCCATGCGTTGTGGATTATCGATGACGAAACAAGCACCCAACATGAGGACTTCTTTACCGTCGACGAGGTTGATTATCAAATATCGATGACTGAAAATCTCCAACCCTATAGTCGTCAATATCAAAAACATCACCATTAAACAAAAGGACAGCGAAATTTCCGCCGTCCTTTTCTTTTGCTATCTTCAGAAGAAACAACTGTTGTTTTGAATTATTCTTTTCCTAATAATCTAAACATATTTTTCTTATATACTTCAACCCCTGGTTGATCAAATGGATTCACATCCAACATATACGCAGAAGCCGCTAAGGTAATAAAGAAGAAATACACCGCATAACCAAAAGTTTTTGCGCTATTGTCATAAAGCTCAATTATTAAGTTTGGAACTTCTCCCTCTTCAACATGCGCTTGGAGTGTGCCTAGTTGAGCTTGTTGATTCACCCAGTGCAAGGATTTGCCTGCCAAATAATTCATCTCGTCTTCATTTAACTCGTCCGTCGGAAATAAAGCATCTTCCAGTGGATTTCGAACGGAAATTAATGTTTCAAATAAGCACTTGGTTCCTTCTTGAACAAATTGACCAATACTATGTAAATCGGTGGAATTTACCATCCCATGAGGTAAGAGTCCTTTCCCTTCTTTTCCTTCCGATTCTCCATATAGTTGTTTAATCCACTCGATAAAGGCGAGCATATGAGGTTCATAGGTGACAAAAAGTTCGACATTTTTTCCACTTTGTTCTAAGACGCGACGCATTACCGCAATTTGATACGCATCGTTAGTCAATAAATCTGGATTATTTAAAGCTTCGTAAGCTTTTTTAGCCCCAGCCATCACTTCGTCAATATCAATTCCCGCCGCAGCCATCGGTAACAACCCCACCGCAGTTAAAACAGAATAACGACCACCAATATCTCCCGGAATAACAAAACTTTCATATTGGTATTTAGCCACTAGTGGACGTAAAAGTCCCCCTTCTCGGTCGGTGGTCACATAGGTGCGTTTAATGGTTTCTTCTTTACCATATTTTTCTTCCATTAATTGGCGTACCATCCGAAAGGCCAACGCAGTTTCCGTCGTCCGACCCGATTTAGAAATGACATTACATGCGAGTTCTTTATCTTTAACATAATCTAAAACACGCAATAATTGAGTAGATGAGAAAGTATTTCCAACATACACAATTTCTAATGAATCTTTTGAATATGGTCCATTAATCATGTCAATGGCTGCTTTTGCGCCTAAATAAGAGCCACCAATACCACAGACTAAGAGAACTTCTGCTTGTTGACGAATACGTTTAGCCGCCACTTTAATCCGCTCAAACTCTTCCTGATCATAATGAATTGGCCAATCGACCCAGCCAAGAAAATCATTACCTTTACCGGTTTTCTCATGAATCATGGTGTGAATGTCTGACAAATGGTCCTGATAAAACGAGAAATCAACCTCTTGTAGACTGTGTTGTAAATCAATTTTAATCATTTTGCTGCTCCTTTATCCATTTCGGTAGTTGTTCTTTTAAGGAATTAAACCCAATTTTATTGGGTGGTAATAATTCTTTGCGATTCAAGTTTTTTAAATACCGTCGGTGTTTACGATGCCGTTGATAAGGACTGACTTGTTTATAAGACAGCCTCAAATGCCCCCTTTGCTGGTCGTATTGTAAAATCATGAAATCATAAAAATGTCCTATCTTCAAGAAATCTTCGATGTTCTTGACATACCCTCGATGGATTTCCGAAATGTGCACCAAGCCGGACACCTGGTCATCGACATGAACAAAAGCGCCATAGGGCATAATATAGGTCACAATTCCCTCGACAATATCACCACTTCTGTAATGCTGTGTCATATTACCAACCTTTCGCTATTATTATACACAATCCATGACTATAAATGGCAATTTCCCCAATTCTAAACATAATATGATAAAATGATGAACGAGGTGAATAGCGATGACATTAGAAGAAAAAATTGTTTATACTTTAAATAAAATCCGTCCATATATTCAAGGAGACGGCGGAGATGTAGCATTTGATTATATTGATGATGAAGGGGTTGTCTACGTTCGTTTATTGGGAGCTTGTATTGGCTGTGCCCTTTCCGAAGTGACGGTAAAACAAGGAATTGAAGCGATTCTCATGGACGAAATCCCAGAAGTCAATGAAGTTCGAGTGAGCGAAGGGTTCTAAATTAAACCGTTTCCAATAAGAATAATAACCAAAATTGATGGAGATCAACTAATTATAGTTGGTCTCTTTTTTAAAACAAAAAAGATTGAATTCCACAAACTCTAGAACTCAATCCTTTATAAATCACAAACTTAAAGTACTTTTATTTGATATACCCTGTTTTAGCAAAAAACGCGTCCAAATCAGCCACTGGAATGGCAGTATTCGGGTCAGAGGTAATTGGTGTCCAAGAAATTTCTTCAACAACAACGCCATCTTTAACGATAAATAAGGTTGGTGAGTAGAAAACTCCATACTTCTCTTTCATCGGTTCGCGCTTTTCATGATCGGCTAGCCCTTCTGGGTTTTCGATATCCAAATCGATAACATAGAGATTATCAGCTAACTCTGGTTGGTTAGCTAGAAGCTCACCTAAATAATTCTTTTGGAGATTTTGAGAATCTCCACAGCCTTCAACCCAAGAGAAGTAATAGACACCATCCACTTTGTTTTCAAGGGCTTCTTCATATTCTTCAAAGGTCAAATTGACGTATTCGGTTTTATCAAATAGATTCTCCGTTGTTTTGGTTTCTGGTGCTGACGTCCCTGTACAAGCACTTAAAAGAACCAACATCAACACGGTAAATAGTTTTCTCATTGTTCAGTCTCCTTCACTGATTTGATAGCTATTCGCTGATGTAGCCACTGCTTTTAGAGGTATACAGTACCTCTAAGTGTGGTAGTAATTTAATCATACCAAATATTTCGACAAAATATCAATTTCTTCAGAGGTAAAATGTGCGGATGGAATCAGTTATTGTCGCCCTTTTTCAAAACTAAGGATAGCTAAGGCACTGACCGCATTTAACGACAGACGGGCCTCTTTATTACCATAGGGAATCACACACCATTGGTCTGCATAAGCGAGGACTTGTTTTGATAATCCACGCATTTCCCCACCAATACAGAGAACATGAGGTTTCTTAAAACTAAGATCATAATACGGTTTACTTTCAGTTTGGCGATGCGTCACAATAATTGTATGACCCAGTGCTTTTGCTGAAGAAAGCCCTTCTTCAATAGTAGGTAGTTGAATCCAAGGAATTTTTTCACTCGCCCCTCCACTTGCTTTAACAATAATAGGATCAGCAAACGAAAAATCGCGTGGATTCGTTATTAAGCCATCATACCCTGCACAGTGTAGTGTTCTCATGATTGCACCTAAGTTATAGGGGTCTTCAATCCCTTCGACTAAGGCCCAGTATCCCAATTGATTTGGAAAAACGTCTATCGGTGTTGGAGGTTGAGCTTGAAGTAAGATACCCCCATGTGTTTTTCCTTGAGCTAATTGGTCCAATTGATCTCTATTTATCATTTGGATTGGGATATGGCGTTGATGAGCAAGTGCCCGACAATAATTTATTTGTTTTGAAAATTTGTTTTCGAGCACAAACAACGTTGAAATCTGGCGTTTTTCATTTTCTAAAATGGCTTTAACGGCCAAAAAACCTTCGTAAATCATACCACAACCCTGCGGATAAAGTCCCCAGGTAAAACCTTGTGGTTCAATTGAATTTGAATATGTTCCATCGGTCTAAAGCTCCGTTGCACGACATCTCCATTTTTGTCTAACATATGTTTAACAACAAAAGGTTGTGGATCACGTTTTGGACCGAAACTTTCCAAAGTGTCTTCGACTTCAATGGCATTTCGCAATTCAATCGTTGCTAAAAGCGATGAAGTATCTTGGGAAATCACGCGACCAATATAACTCTGGGTAACCGTTTCAGCTTGTGTTAAATACAATTGACCGCTTGCATCCGGAATTCTTTGTAAAAATCCAGTAAACGTTTCTCGATTTGCTGCGTTATTTAATTCTCTCACGCCACGCTCAATTACTTGTTGTGGATCTTTTCCAGCATACAAATCATCAATTGCTCGCCGATAAGCACCAATCACCGTCGCAATATAGTATTCCGTTTTCATTCGTCCTTCAATTTTAAGACTGGCAATTCCCGTTTTAATAAGCAAATCTAAAACTGGCATGGCCGATAAATCCTTGGACCCCATTGAAAACAAATAGTCTTTATCAGAGATTTCATGGCCATTATCGTAGAGATGATATTGCCACCGGCATGATTGAGCACAACCGCCACGATTGGCATCTCTGGTTGTCATGTAATTAGATAAAGTACAATGACCACTAAAGTTAGTACACATACCACCATGACCAAAAACTTCTACTTCTAAATCCGTGGCTTTGTTTAACAACTCAATTTGTTGAAGGGTTGCTTCGCGAGCTAAGACGACTCTCGTCGCATGGAAGTCTTTATACAAGTCCGCTGCATAGGAATTAGCAATTGAATTTTGAGTACTAATGTGTACTTCCATCCCTTTTGCTACGTCATAAGCTCGACTAGCAATAAACAGCGAGGAACAAATGATGGCGTCAACACCGCATTTTTCCAGCGCTTGTAAATATTCATCCAGCCCGTCAATATCTTCCTGGTGCATGATCATGTTGACGGTCACATAAACTTTTGCTTGATGCGCATGCGCAAAATCCACGGCCTTTTTAATTTCCGGTAAGTCAAAATTAGAGGCTCGTGATCTTAATGAAAAGCTTTTACCGCCAATAAATACCGCATCAGCACCATATAAAATTGCTGTTTTTAAGCGTTGTAAATCCCCTGCTGGAGCTAATAATTCTATTTTATTCATTCACTCACCTTCCGATCGCTGGTTTTGATTTGACGTAAACCTGTTGTAATTTTTTGATCTGGATACTGTTCAATATATCGCTGAAGTGCTTCTTGGGCACTTAATTGTTGGTTGAATACTTGTTCGTATAATTTGGCAATCACTTTTATTTCTGATGTCGGACGATTAAATCCTTCCAAAATAAAATCAGTAACCCCAGCATTAGTTAGCGCTGTAAAATCTTCAAAATCTAATAAAACGCGTCCATCAAAGATACTCGCTGAAGTCGAGTCTTCGTAGAGAAAATATGGCTCTTGTCGCCGTTGTTCTTTTAAAGTATAGACTTTGTTTTGAGAAACCTCGATATCGACAAATTCACCATATGCGGTCAGTAAGGGACGTCGGGAAATCGACATTAATTGATGACCATAAATAGAAATCATCGATTTAGTTGGCAATACTTCAGCCATTTCAACCAACTCTTCCGTTGTTAATTCCCGTCCCAAAAGCACTTTGTCGTTAAATTGACTCACGAGTAATAAATCTTCAATATTCGTTACACTTGGATCACTGATATATATTTTTTCACAGGATATTTCCAGTTCTTCTAAAAGTTTGTGAACCCCAAAATCCATGTACGCCATACCATCCACACCAAGTTTCGGTGTTTCAGCAATTAAGGTTTTAAAGTATTCAATTTCATCGTCAAAAAAGAAGCGATTCAACCATAAATATGCTTTCTTACCCTTGGTCTGAAGTATTTTTATAATATCTGGTAATTGCTGGAGCGTGTACAACCGATCGGTATGATCACTAAAACCCTCCAGCGGTAATAAATAGCTAGAGATGCTCTCCAACTCTAACAATTCCGCATCAAAATACGTCGTATATAAATTAAGATTTTTCAAAACGTTCATCCTTTCTTTGCACAAACAAGGCGGTAAAAATCATTAATACAGCCGTGACAATAGCCATCAACAAAAAGACTTGAAAATAGTACTGTTGAATACTTGTGGACGCCGGTAAGATGCTCACAAATAACGCATAGACTTTATCCCCAAAGAAAATACCAATAGCAAAAAATGTCTGGAATATCGCCATATTCATCTCTCTTCGATTGACCGCAACATTTTCTAAAGTCAATCCAATTAAGGAATTATACGTCAACCCATAACCAAATCCACTAAAAGTATAAGACCAGAAAATAAGCGTTGGATTATACGTAAACAACAACAAGACATTAAAAACTAAGCTTAAAAATAAGCCAAGAACTAATGTCCATTTCGTCGTAAACTTTCGGGCAAAATAAAGCCCAGCCAACACTCCAGCGACCAATTGAGCGATCGAATAAATAAAATCAATGTAAGCAATCGCAAACGGACTCATGCTTACAAAATCATTTTGAACATAGGTAATGATATTCGAACCACTCAACGCAAACCGAATCAAGGAAACAATAATCCCCAATCCACCAAAAAACCAAGTCGATTTATCGGATAGAATTTCCTTAAAAATCGAAAATCTCATCGTTCCCTTCGATGTTTTATTATCAGTCACAAACAACAATAAAACAATAGAAGCCGCTGCTAATAAAGCTGAGATTAACCACATCGACCCATAATCAGCCACCGTATTCTTCGTAAAGTGATACTGCACCGGCGACATAATGAATTCAGCCAATAAAGGCGCAACACTCAAAATTGAAACCGACATCATGGCTTGTTTTGGACTAAATGTTTCCGCAAACAAGACATTGAACAAAGACAGTAACGACGCCCCAATACCTAAGGCATAGGATGACATTAATAACGAACCATAATTTGGATTTGTGTACGCCCAATAAGACGTCCCAGTAATAAGTACAAGGCCAATAAAAATCATCAACTTACGGCTTTTAAACCAATCGCTACCCAAAAAAACCAGAAAGCGCATAAAGATTGAAATCAAACCATAGGCGGCCGCGATATTGCTAGCAGCATACAACCCTAAATTTAAGCCACCAAGTTCGACCGGATTCAAAGCATACGATTTACGATACGCTCGAATCAAGTTCACCGAAGACCAAAAGACAATCAGTAAAATAAAAATCATTACTTGGTACTTCGACAATTTATAATGTTTAATTAAAAAAACAGACAAAAGTATCGTTAGGATACTCGTTACAAGATATAGTAAGACAGGATTGCTCATTTCGTTCACTCCATACTTGGTTATTATACCAAAAGTTCAACAATCTATGATAGACTATCTCCGTAAAGGAGACAAGTATTCTATGAAACCAATGATTACAATAACGATGGCCAATGGGAAAACAATGAAAGCAGAACTGTATCCCGAGGTAGCCCCCAATACCGTTAACAATTTTCTAACCCTAGCTCTGGACAAATTTTATGATGGACTAATTTTCCATCGTGTTATTGCCGGCTTTATGATACAAGGTGGTGACCCAACCGGTACAGGGATGGGCGGACCTGGTTATGGTATAAGAGGTGAATTCAACCAAAATGGATTTAAAAATGATCTAAAACACGAAGTAGGCGTCTTATCGATGGCGCGTTCACAACACCCAGATAGCGCTGGTTCTCAATTCTTTATTATGGATGCCTATTCCCCTCATCTCGATGGAGCTTATGCTGGGTTTGGTAAAGTAATCGAAGGAATTGAGGTCGTTCACGAAATTGCCCAGGTAAAAAAAGATTTTCGCGATAAACCAACGGTGGAGCAAAAAATTGAGTCGATAACAGTGGAATTAAACGGATATCAACTCGAACCAGTAATTAAATCAAGCAAATAGAAATTCCGCTTAAAATAAACTGTATATTATTTAACGTTTTTAAAGGCTAATATTTTGTTACAAATCAATATTTAGAGATTTATAAAAATAAGAACGGTGTCCCGAGAAAATGGTCTTCCGTTCTTTTATTATAAATTAATGCAAAGACGCCTTAATCAAACTCCGGATGTTGATCCAACAACTCCATTTGATTTTCCGTGAGGTGGAAATCAAAAACATCTAAATTAGAAACAATTCGCTCAGGTGTAACCGATTTTGGTAAGGGTAATGCCCCTTTCTGTAATAGCCATCTCATGCTCACTTGAGCGATGCTTTTATTCACTTCTTGAGCAATTGTTTTTAAAATTTCAGAATCAAATATTTTACCAGTCCCGAAAGGACTATAGGCTTCGATTAAGATGTTGTGTTGTTGACAGTAGTCGATGGTGTCCTGTAAGACATAACCGGGGTGGTATTTGATTTGATTTAAAACGGGAACAACCTCGGTATGTTTCAATAGATTTTCTAAATCTTTCACATAGAAATTTGAAACCCCAATAGAGCGACATTTCCCAGTTTTTAGCAACTCTTCCATCTGCTTCCATACTGCGACATTTTCTTGGAAATAATCATAGTTTTCGATCCGATCGGACCATGGGCGAGCATTGTGAATTAGGTACAAGTCGATGTACTCAAGCCCTAGATTTTTCAGAGATTTTTCAAAATATGGGACGACTGCCTCTGGATCTTTGATATTGGCTGAAAGTTTGGTCGTAATATATAAATCTCGCCGGTCAATACCGCTATCTTTTATCGCTTGACCAACGGATTGTTCGTTGCGATAAACATAGGCCGTATCAATATGACGATAGCCTGCTTTCAAAGCCGCCAAAGTTGACGCATAGGCTTGGTCACCATCGGGAATTTGCCACGTTCCAAAACCGATACTTGGTATGTAGGTGTGATCATTTAATAAATAATCCGTTTTAATCATTTTGTGTCTCCTTTTTATGTTTTCGGATGAACTCGAGCACTTGTTGGGCGTCCTGTTCAGGATCAACATCATGCAGGGTTTTGACGAGTTCTTGGTTGGGATCAATTATAAATGTTGTCCGTTTACTCATGAGGTTTCCTAGCACATTAATGCCCAATTGTTTGGATAACCGCCCTTTATAGTCCGTTAATAAATCAAATTGTAATCCATACTTTTCTTTAAACTTTTGATGACTTTCTGCGGAATCACGACTAATACCAAACAATTTAATCGCTTCTTGTTTAAATTGATCGATAGCAGCCTGATATTGACAAGCTTGTTGAGAACAACCAGGAGTAAAATCCTTTGGATAAAAATACAGGACCACATACTGTCCTTGATAGTCGCTCAAAGTAATGTCTTGATGATCTTGATTTTTTAGAGTAAATTCAATGGTTTTCATAATTATCACCTCTTGAATTCATTATACGCAGAGAGCACCGTCAAAGACAACAACGATGATTATTTTCTAAAGAAAGCCCAACCACACCAAATATAAATGAGGCGAATAAAATAGGTTTCAATTCTTAACTGATGAAATATTTGATCAAAGAAAGCTATGTGAATGAGGTTTATTTCATATAAAAACAAAACCAAAAGCAAGCCAGAAATTACTAGTTTTAGCACCCAGGCATTGGATTTCTTCTTAAAATCATTCAACGATAAACCAAAAGCAAAACTCGTTAACAACCAAAACAACGGCTTAATCAATGCGTGTAGATTGTATAATTTAACTGTATAAGCCAACCAATTTAAAACAATCGCACTCGCAATCACGATCCAGGGTTTCATTACATCATTCATTTAATAATCCTCGCTTCTTATCTCTCATATATTTGTCTCTTAAGGAATAGACACAACCACAGTAATCTTGTTTATAGATTTGATACTCTTTACAGTATTGGGATGCCAGTTCATTTCCTTTTCGCTTTTTGAAGTCTGAATAAATATAGGTAATTCGATCTTCGTTTTTCATGATTTCAAAGGCTTGTTGGTTGATCTTTAAACTACATTTCTGGCGCGAAATGGTCATCACACTAGTCACATAATCAAATTGGTTCTCAATCGCATACATAATAGCTTCATGAAGTCGGACACCATAACAATATTCGCACCGTGAACCCCCTTCCGGTTCATCTGCGCCAAAGCTTAGGGCTTGTTGAAAACCACTTATATCCACCGCTGGGGCAACCATTTCGATGCTTGGCATTCCTTCTTCTTCAAGGATACGGAGCAAGCGTTCTATTTCCTGTTTCCGTTTATCATATTCAGCTAAAGGATAAATGTTTTGGCCATTATAAAATAACGTAATCTTGAAATGTTCACTCAATAACTTAATCACATGGACACTGCATGGTGCACAACAAGCATGTAACAGTAACCGCGGTTTCTGAGCGCTGTCTAAGCCACGAATAATGGCGTCTTGGTATTCTAAGAGTCCTTTTTTAGTCAACATGATTATCACCTATGATTATCATAGCATCTCCGAAGGAAAAAAAACGATACGATTGGTCGATCGCTTGTTTGTACGCTTCAAAAATAAAATCTTTTGAACTAAAGGCACAAACCAACATCAATAAGGTCGATTCCGGTAAATGAAAATTAGTAATTAAACCCGAAATCGCTTTAAATTCAAATCCCGGATAAATAAAGATGTCGGTCGAAGCATGCTCGGCTCTAAAACAGCCATAGCGTAACATTTGGGTTTCAAGAACCCGGGTCGTTGTCGTTCCGACTGATATAATCCGGCTCTTATTTTGAAACGCTTTATTTAATTGCTGAGCTGCTTCTTCACTTAGTTCGTAATACTCCTGATGCATTTTATGATCGACAATATGATCAACTTTAACCGGTCGAAACGTTGATAAACCAACATGGAGGGTGAGTTCCACAATCTCTACACCTAATGAACGGATTTCAGCTAAGAGTTCTGGTGTAAAATGTAATCCTGCGGTCGGGGCGGCGGCTGATCCCTTAATCTTGGCATAGACGGTTTGATAGCGTTTTTGGTCTTCCAAACTTTCCGTAATGTATGGGGGAAGTGGTAACTGTCCAATTTCATCAAGGATTTCATAGAGAATACCTTGGAAATGTAATTTAAAATAGCGAATGCCTTCCGGTTCAACTTTAATACATTCTGCCTTTAATTGACCTTTATCAAAAGAAATAACACTCCCCACTTTAACCACTTTCGCATTGCCCACAATGGTTTTAGCGATATGGTCCTTTATTTCTAAAATTAAGACTTCTACTTTAGCTCCTGTTTGTTCCTTAATGCCAAACAACCGTGCTGGAATCACCTTGCTATTATTAATCACTAAAGTATCCCCCGGTTTTAATAATGTGGTGATATCGGTAAATGTTCCGTGTTGTATTTTTCCAGTGAACCGATCCAAGACTAAAAGCTTTGATTGTTGGCGATCAGCTAAGGGATGTTGGGCAATGAGCTCCTTTGGTAAATGATAGTTAAAATCTGCTGTTTTCATTAAAAACCCCGCGACGACGCATTGATGTTTAAGCGTTCATACAGTTCTTGTCGATAATCCAGCAATCGGTCTTGTTCAATTGCTTCTTGGATTTCATGAGTCAATTTTATTAGAAAACGAACATTATGAATCGATAATAGTCTTAAACCCAATCCTTCGTTGGTGCGAATAAGATGTCTTAAATAGGCTCTGGTATGATTTTGACAACATTCACAATCACAACTTGGATCTACTGGGGAAAAATCCAGTTCATATTGTTTGTTTTTTAAATTAATCCGCCCCTGGGGGGTAATGGCAGAACCATGTCTGGCTAAACGCGTTGGTAGGACACAATCGAACATATCGACCCCCAGAATAACGGATTCCACAATATCATTAATCGCGCCGACGCCCATTAAATACCGCGGTTTTTCCCAAGGTAAATGTTGGGTACTTAAAGCCACCATTTTCTTAAACGTTGCCTTGTCTTCCCCTACCGAAGCCCCACCGATACTATATCCATCAAAATCCATTTCAACTAATTTTTGAGCACTGAGTGCCCGCAAATCGGCATATTCTCCCCCTTGGACAATCCCAAAGAGCGCTTGATCGTGTGGGCGTTGGTGTGCTTGTTTTCCACGCCATGCCCAACGTAAGGTTCGTTCAACCGACTCTTTCATATACTCATGAGTACTTGGCCATGGGGGACATTCATCAAAAGACATGATGATATCGGCACCTAATTTGTTTTGAATATCAATTGCTTTTTCTGGCGAGAGGAACATTTTACTGCCATTCAAGTGATTTCTAAAGGTCACGCCTTCTTCTTCAATCTGACGCATATGGCCTAAGGAAAATACTTGAAAGCCACCCGAATCGGTTAAAATTGGTCGGTTATGAACATTCATAAATCCATGTAAGCCACCAGCTTTTTCAATGACCTCTTCCGTTGGTCGCAACCACAAATGATAGGTGTTTGCTAAAATAATGCCGGCCTCCACCGCATCTAAATCGGCATTGTTGAGGTATTTTACCGTGGCGAGGGTACCCACCGGCATGAACATGGGGGTCTTCACCGTTCCATGTGGGGTATGTAACAGGGCTGTACGCGCTCCCGATTGATGACATGTATGTAATATTTCTAATTTAATTGGACTCTTTTCCATGTTGTTTGTCTTCCTTATTCATTCATTCTTAAGTATTATAGCACAGCTTGACTTGCTGAAAAATCGGTTAAGCTCTATACTAAGAGATATGAGTTCTCCATTTAAATATTCAAATACCAATAAGCGGTATCATACGTATTCGTACCATTTAAAACAGAAATATCAACAAAAGGTTTTTCGAATTCCAATCGATGCTGGATTTACTTGTCCGAATCGGGATGGAACTTGTGGCTACGGTGGCTGTTCTTTTTGTTCTTCACGTGGCTCTGGAGATGCCATCATTGGTCAAAACATCGCGGAGCAGATTGATGCCGGCTTTAAAATGATGCGTCGTAAATGGCCGGATGGTTTAGCGATTGCTTATTTCCAAGCCTATACCAATACTCATGCGTCCATAGAACAGTTGAAACAATTGTATGAACCCTTTTTTGATGATGAGCGATTTGTCGAAATTATTATTGCGACAAGAAGCGATAGCTTAGACCCAGAGAAAATCAACTTCTTTTCTGAAATGGCTAAAAAGAAGCCTCTTTGGATTGAGCTGGGCTTGCAGTCTATTCACGAAACAACCTCTCAGTATATTCGGCGTGGACATGACTTAGAAAATTTCACGAATTGTGTACATCTATTGGCTCAAACCGATATCAAAATAGGTGTGCACATCATTAATGGCCTCCCCTATGAAACTTTGGAAATGATGCTGGAAACTGCCAAATTTGTAGCTGCTCTACCAATTGACGGCTTAAAGATCCATATGTTCCATGTCTTGAAGAATACGCTTGAAGCCCATCGTTATCAACAACAAGCTTATCCGCTTCTATCAAGAGAAGAATATGTTCACATCACCTGTGAACAATTAAAATATTTACCACCAGAATTAATTATTCTACGCATCACCGGAGACGGATTGTCTTCCGAGTTAATAGCTCCGCTATGGACCCTAAAGAAAGTACAGGTAACTAATGAAATTGATAAAAAACTGGCGCGCGAGGACGCATACCAAGGACAGCTCTACCGAAAACACCAATCAACGCATCCATAAATGGTTGGACCAACACGCTCAACCCGATTGGATTAGTGTGGATCTCACCGCTGGCAACGGCCACGATACTTTAAAATTAGCCCAATTAACAAAAAAAGTAATTGCGGTGGATATTCAACCGAAGGCAATCGAAGCAACCCAAGCAAAAACCAAAAACTTTGAGCATGTCCATCTTTATCAAATGGATCATGTGAATATTAACGAGGTAGTCAATGACTGGGTTCATCTCATCATTATGAATTGCGGCTATTTACCTAATCATGACAAATCGATTAAAACCACAGCTGAAACGACTTTAATGGCGTTAACTAAGGTTGAACGCCATTTGAGAATTGGTGGTTATTTCATCATTACTTGTTATCCCGGTCATCGCGGAGGCAAAAAGGAACTTGAAACTGTTCAATTATGGCTCGGGCATCACCCTAATTATGAAATCACGATCTTTGACTATCCAAAACCAAATACGCCCATTACTTTTATTGCCAGGAAGTTGACGATGGATTCTAGATAAAAAACGATTGATGAAAAGTTTATGCTGAGATCCTGCAAAAAAAAAGAGAGCTACTAACAACCGATTTACGTTAGAGCTCTTTTTTCTTTAAATTACTACAAGGAAGGAAGGTAGATAACTATTACAATATTTCTATTGCACTTAGATAATACCTTTTTCATGTGTAGGTTATGTGATGTGTTTATGTGAAATTATGTGATACTATAAATCTTCTCTTCCGTGATGATTCTATCTAGTGGTACGTCCCAATGATCTTCAATAAAATTCAGTCGATCAGATTCAAAAGCTAAGCCAAATTTTGTTCCTGGGTAATGTTTTAGGAAGCGATCATAATATCCACCACCAAAACCTAAGCGATAATTCTGAGTATTAAAACCAATCATCGGAACAATTAAAACCTCGGGCAAGACGGCTTGAGATAAAACCGGCTCATTCATCCCAAATGGATGTTTTTCAATGCCTAGATGTAATGCATGAAATTCCATATCGGTTCCAACAATTCGTGGAGCGGATAGGTGTCGATTTACAAAGTACTTTTGTATTGGTTTGGTGTTAATCTCAAAATCCATCGACAGGTACATGCCAATACTTTGAAAAGGATCAAGTAAATCGAAAACCTGGGAAAAAATAGCTTGTTCCCAGGACTCTTTTAGTGAGCGGGACAACTCTTTTCGAGATGCAATCCGTTGAGCACGTAGCGTCTTCTTAACCAACGGAACCTTCCATATCCAACTTCAGCAATTGGTTTAATTCAACCGCATATTCCATCGGTAATTCACGCGTAAAAGGCTCCAGAAAGCCCATAATAATTGTCTCAGCGGCTTGTTCCTCGGTTAAACCACGAGACATCAAGTAAAATATTTCGTCCTCAGATATTCTTGAAACCGCAGCTTCGTGTTCGATGATCGATTGATTATTCGCTACGACATTCACGGGTTTGGTATCCGAACGAGAAATCTCATCGAGTAAGAGCGTATCACATTCTATTTTAGATATGGCACCCGTCGCTTGTTGGCTATGGGAGACAAGCCCACGATAATTTACCTCACCGCCATTACGAGCAACAGACTTGGAAATAATGGTTGATTTTGTATTTGGTGCCGCATGAATCATTTTGGCTCCAGCATCCAAAATTTGGTTACGGCCAGCGACCGCAATGGAAATGGTTAAGCCCCGAGCGCCTTGTCCCGCTAAGACGCAGGTTGGATACTTCATGGTTTTAGAAGATCCAATGTTCCCATCAATCCATTCCATTTGTCCAAGTTCAAACACTTTGGCACGTTTCGTTACGAGGTTTAAAACATTATTGGACCAGTTTTGAATCGTTGAGTATCGGCATTTCGCATCTTTATGAACAATAATTTCCACCACCGCTGCATGGAGGCTTTCTTTGGACCAAAGCGGTGCCGTACAACCCTCGACATAGTGCACATCTGCGCCTTCATCCACAATAATTAACGTCCGTTCAAATTGACCCATGGACTGTGAGTTAATTCTAAAATATGATTGTAAAGGTTTTTCTAAGGTCACCCCTTTTGGGACATAAATAAAACTACCGCCTGACCAGACCGCGGTATTGAGTGCCGCAAACTTATTGTCTTGATGGGGAACAATCGTACCAAAGTACTTTTTAAAGAGTTCTGGATGTTCTTTTAAGGCCGTATCCGTGTCTAAAAAGATAATCCCTTTTTCTTCAACTTCTTTTAACATCGAATGATACACCATCTCCGAGTCGTATTGAGTCGCCACGCCGGATAAATATTTTGCTTCAGCTTCGGGTATCCCCAATTTCTTAAAGGTTTCACGTATTTCTTCCGGAACTTCTTCCCAATCATATTGCATTTGATCACTTGAACGAGAATAGTAAATAAAATCATTAAAGTCGATGTCTGATAAATCTACACCCCAGGTTGGCATTGGTTTTTCATAAAAGGTATCCAAGGCATCTAAGCGTAGCTGCAACATCCATTCTGGTTCCTGTTTTATTTCAGATATTTTACGGACGACCTCGTGACTTAAGCCCTTACCGGTGCTAAAGACCACTTGTGCTTGGTCATGAAATCCGAATTGATAATCCGTATCGGGAAGATATTCTTCCTTTTCCTTCATTAGTTGTTTGATATCATCAGTCATGTTTTTCTTCACTTTCTATTATTAATTCCTTAATGGCATTCCACCCAATGGTGGCACAACCGATTCGATTGGCCTGTTTTCCAACGTTTTTAAAAGCCACAGCTTCGACCAAAAGGTCTTCGTTATACGGTTCTAAATCGATCATCTTTTGATATTCACGAATGATTTCTTGAGCTTGTTCAAGGGTTTTACCTTTTAATAACTCCGTCATCATCGACGTCGAAGCCGTAGATATGGTACAAGCAATGCCATCAAAGCGAACATCTATGATTTGTCCATCATCAATTTTAGCAAAAACCGTAATGTCGTCGATACAGGAATCCATCGCCATATGTTTTTGTGAATAATCATCGGCTTCTGGTTGTTTCTTATTATGAGGATGTTGATAATGATCCATAATCAGCTCTCTTAAGAACATTGGATCTTCTAAATATTTCTTATAATCCATATTTACTTCCTCCTATAAATATAATTCAATCGTTTTTTCCAAAGTAATGTCGGATAAAACGTTGATGAATTGGTCAATCTCTTCAAAAGTATTGTAAAAATACAAACTAGCCCGGACCGATTGGGCCGCACCCACAATTTCAGGTAATAATTTTGCACAGTGGGTTCCTGACCGAACAGCAATGCCATAATGGGATAAATAAGACGCAACGTCTTGCGCGAAAATTCCCTCGATATTGAAGGAAATAATAGCGACATCGGGATCTGAATTAATAATCTCGATCTTTTCCACTGCCTTCATTTTATCGTATAAATACGTTTTCAATTCGATTTCACGTTGATGGATGCGGTCCATTCCAATCGTGGACAAATACTTAATAGCCTCACCAAAGCCTAAAACCCCTTCAATATTGCGGGTTCCTGGTTCAAATCGATCGGGAATCTTGGCAAAGGTCACTGTGCCATCTTTGTAAAAGCGCGAGTTTGCCCCGCCACCCATCAGAATCGGCGATAATTTTTCAAGTTGTTGGTACTTTCCATAGAGAACGCCAACCCCATTTGGACCACACATCTTGTGGGCTGAAAATGCATAGAAATCGCACCCTAGATTCTGCATATCAATTTCAAAATGAGGGGCAGCTTGAGCCCCGTCGACTAAAACCAGAGCACCAACTTCATGGGCACGTTGAACAATAGCTTTAATTGGATTTACATATCCTAAAACATTCGAGACATGGTTGATGGCGACAAACTTGGTATTTTCAGTAATAACTTCCTCCATTTTTTCGACAAGAATTCGCCCTTTCTCATCCGTTTCTAAATAGGCTAATTCACAGCCCACTTGTTGAACTAAATGAAAAACAGGCAAAATATTCGATGAATGCTCAGACATCACGGTCACCACACGGTCTTGAGAAGTAAGCCTTGACTCTAGTCCTAGAGCAACGATATTACAACCTTCCGTCGTTCCTGAGGTAAAAATAATCTCTTCTGCACGGGCGTTCACAAAGTTAGCTACTACTTTTCTAACATGATCAAAACGTGCAGAGACAACGCCGCTTAACTCATAATCTCCCCGGTGCACATTCACATTTTCTGAAGCATAATATTGCACCACACGATCGATCACAACTTGTGGTTTGAGCGTGGTTGCCCCATTATCAAAATAGATTAACGGGTGCTGTGCCATGGAAGCCTTAAGCATCGGGAAATCTGTACGTATCGATTCCCAACTACGCATGCGCTAAAACCTTTTCTTCAAATAATACACGTAACGATTCAAATAACGCTTCGTCTTTAACAATTTCTAACACCGGCATGATATAGCCTAAACTAAGTAATCGAATAGCTTCTGAATACGGTAATCCCCGTGATTGCATATAATAAATCTCGTTAGGATCTGGTTGACCCACCGTCGCTGCATGAGAAGCTTTGACATCGTTTTCATCAATGATTAATTGGGGAAAGACTCGAGCTCGTGGTTTTTCGTTCATATTCATTATCCGATTTTGTTGGTGGGTTTCGGAGCGTTTCATCCCCTTCAAGATATGCGATTTCACATCCAGTAAAAATTGAGCATTCTCATAAACCATGCCATAGTTTTGAACAAAAGCATATGTATTTTGAGCATGATGAACCACATGTTGTTGCCATTCAATGATGGCTGTCGCAATACTTGCGCTCTTAAATTCCAAATTAGCGCCAGCACCAATCAAATGAACTTCGGTTTGGCGTTTAACTTGGTGTTGACTTACTTCAGCTATATAGTACTTTAATTCAGCTCCCGCTTGAAGTTCAATATTCTCGACAACTAAAGACTCGCCCGCTTCGTCATAAATCCACAAAAGTGAATAATTAGAATACGGTTGGGCTATGAAATTGACGTTTAAATTCTCATGACCTTTAACAAAAATAATCAATTTCCCCGACGTATTTTCAGTTGCGTAGAGCGTTAACTCTGGCGTCTGATTGGAATCAAAAACAACGACTGGAGCTGAAACTTCGTTTAAATAAACCTCTTTAGAAGTTAATAAGACCGGATTCAGATTACTCATTGCGAGCATCCTTTTCTCGAGGAATATAGGATTCAGAAGCAAGCACTGGTCGTTCATGTTGGTCCTGTTTGGTGATATCAATTCCGAGTTCATCTTTAATCCATTCGTAACCAAGTTTATCAACTTTATTGACTAACGATCCATCGCTCGAGATGACAATGCGTCCATCAATCATAATATGAGTATGCGTTGGTTTGAGTAATTTAAAGAAGCGGTCATAGTGCGAAACGACCACTAAACCGTTTTGACGATTAGTAAAGCTTTCATTTAAAACATCCGCAACAATCCGCAGTGCATCGACATCAAGTCCGGAGTCAATCTCATCCAATAAGGCGAATTTCGGTTCGAGTAATAACATTTGTAGAATTTCATTGCGTTTCTTTTCCCCGCCAGAAAATCCTACATTTAAAAACCGGTGGGCTAAATCGGAAGTCATATCCAATTTGTTGATAGCCCCTTCCATCTTTTTAACAAATTCAAACAAACCGATGGGTTGGTCACGGCGAGCATTGATGGCCGCCTTCATAAAATCGGAATTAGTGACACCATCAATGGCTTGAGGATATTGCATCCCTAAGAAAAGACCTGCTTGAGAACGCTCATCGACTTCCATATCTAATACGTTTTTTCCGTCTAGCTCAATGGTCCCTTCGGTAATTTCATAGGTTGGGTGACCCATGATTGCCATTAGTAAGGTCGATTTACCATTTCCATTTGGTCCCATAATCGCATGAATTTGTCCCTCTTCGACAGATAAGTCCACACCTTTTAATATTTCTTTGCCATCAATGGCAACATGTAAATTTTTGATAGTTAACATTTAGCTTAAACCAGCCTTTCTAAGTTTCCATTAACGCCAACTATTATAGCATAGGTCGACGTTTAATACGTGTTGGACGATTGTTTTTAAGATTCCTTTCAGCTACCTGTGCTTAAATGGTAGAAGTCATTTTTATTTTGCATAATGACTATAAATAGCATATAATGGTTAAGTTAAAAGGAGATTTAAATGGTAGATTTTATTAAGAAACAATGGTTCGTCTTACTAATCGGTTTAATATTTTTGATTGGTATTGGCTACTATGTTGTTGATCAGCAAAGTTCAGTAGTTAAAGGCAAACAAGTTAATGGAGAAGACATCGTCTTTTCAATTAATGGTATGAATTTTACGGCTGATGATTTTTATAATGAATTAAAAGAAGACTATGAAGTAAACCTCGCCGCCATGCGGTATCAAATTGAAGTTGTTGAACAAACGATGACTTTAACCGAAGACGAAGAAGTCTCCGCAAAACTTAATGTTGAAGAATTCGACGCCGTCTATCAACAACAGTTCGGAAAGAACTACAAGGATTATCTCGGAAGACTGCTTATTTCCATCGGATTTGATGGCTATCAAGATCTTGATAAATTTTCACGTTTTACACTGAAATACAATCGGATGCTTGAAGAGTATTTAGACGATCACCTCGACCCTTACTGGACCGAGTATGAAGAACAATACAAGCCGAGAATCCTATCTCATATTCTCATACGTATTGCCGATACCGACAATATCACCCCTGAGGAACAAGAAAAACTTGATGCGGTCAAAGATGCTCTTGCTCAAGGGGAATCGTTTAGTTCTGTCGCTAAAGAATATTCCGACGATGGATCAGGAGCAAGTGGAGGTTCTTTAGGATTATCAACTACCTCGACCTCCTATGTCAAAGAATTTAAAGACGCCGCATTCAAGCTCCAAGAAGGCGAAGTAACCGATTGGGTTGAAACAGAGTATGGTTTCCATCTGATCAGAGCAGATGTTATGGGCTACGAAAACCTCATGGCTTCTGAAACCACCGCTCAAACCCTACTTCAAAATATCTTAACAAACAATAACGATTTTATTGGCAAAGCATTACAACGTCTCATTGAACAAAACGATCTCAAGATTACCTTTGCTAATGCAGAAATTGAAGAAGCAATCATGAGACATTATGGCCTAATCGAGGATGAAGTCGAAACTCCAACTACAGAGACTCCAACATCTGAAACACCAACCGCGGAAGAGACTCCAACAAATGAAACTGATTCTACCGATGGTGAAACCGAAACAAGCGAAGAAACCGGAGGAAACAATTAATGAAAAAGATGCTCATACTTCTACTTAGTGCCCTCTTTTTAGTGGCCTGTAGCTCAGGAGAAACTAGCCTAAAAAATTCAAACGATGTATTATTTGAAGTTGGTGATCAAAAGATAACCACCAATCAGCTATATAACATGTTACGTAATCAAGAAACTGGTGTCCAAATCATCAATATTGCTAAACAACACTTAATCGATGCAAAAGTTCCAGTTAGCGATGACATGAAAGTTGCCGCAGAAGAAACTTATAAAGAATATGAAGAACTCTATGGTGATTTTATGTCTTATGTCACTGGTGGTTTGAGTAAAGAAGAATTTATTGAACAACAACTCGTTCCTTTCGAACAAGAGAAAGCGTATTTAAAACCTTATTTTGAAGCGGAATACGACACCGTCTTTGAAGAAGACCCTGCCGTTCGCGTTTACTATTTACAATTTACGGATTTAGATACCGTTAAAGCCGCCCTGGAAGATTTAAAATCCGGAAAGACTTGGGAAGAGATAAAAGAACTTCACCTAGATGAAAAAGACACCCAAAGCATCGAGTCAAAACTACTACAAACCAGCTCAACGACTGTTCCAAAAGAATTATTACAATGGGCACTTAAAAACAATGTGGTCGATGGCGACATCAATCCTGATTACTTCACCGATTCTTCAAATACTAGTAGTCTCAAATACTTAATTGCCCAAATCGACACAAAGGATAAAGAACAATTAAAAGAGGATTACTTCTTCAATTGGCTCAACGATACCGATCGCGTAACGAAAATCTATGCTGATGCCTTCCAAAAAGCAGACTTCAAAGTCTACGACGCCATCTTACACGAGCAAATTAGAGCTGACGAAGATTATCGAATCTTTCTTCCTTAACCAAGATTGAACCACAAGAGCATGGATAAAACTCTCCTAATGCCACTTGTGGTTTTTTTATAAAACATTTAGTGATTATTTGCCTATGATACAATGTAGTTAAGAAGATGAAAGGAAAATTCAAAAATGACTATTTTCGATAAAATATTACAACAGGAAATCCCTTCCTACAAAGTTTATGAAGACCAAGATACCTATGCTTTTTTAGACATCGCTCAAGCGACAAAAGGACACACCTTGGTGATTTCCAAACATCCTGGGGAAGATTTCCTGACCATGGATCCTCTCCACTATCAACAAGTCATGAGCGTGGCTCAGACCCTTGCCCAAGACATTTGTAACAAACTTGGCGCCAACGGTTGTAATCTACTGACAAATGCCCAACCCATTGCGGGACAAACTGTCATGAAGTTTCATGTACACATTTTACCCAGATACGACGAAACGGATGGCTTGACCATTGCCTTTCACCCTCAAAAAGAGACAACGATTCAAGAAACTCATCAAAAATTGATATAAATAACAACAAAAAAAGTTAAGAACCTCGGTGTCTTAACTTTTTTACTAGTTTCGATTTTAATTATCCAATAAGGGCTTATAAACTGAACGCGACTCCAAAGAATACACCCGCGGACTAAAACTTCCTGGTTCAAGTTGTTCAAGTTGCTTACTAAACATGTCAATTCGAGCATCAAGGTTATCAATCATATTCAATACTTCTGCCTCTAATATCATTGGTAACACTGGAGAACCAAATTCATATTGCCCATGATGAGATAAAATCATATGCCTCAATAGCGTCGATTCCTCACAATCCTCATAACCGAGCATTCGGGAAACTTCAAATACTTCCGCTTGGGACATTGAAATATGACCCAATAATTTTCCTTCTGTTCCGTATTCAACCACTTGCGCGGAGGTAAATTCATTAATTTTACCGATATCATGACAAATAATCCCTGCATATAGTAAATCCATATTCAATTGGGGAAAGATTTTTCCTAGACTTTCTGCAATCTGTAACATTTCGTAGGTATGGGTCGCTAAGCCCCCAACATATTCATGATGATAACGCGCCGCTGCGGGATAAATAAAGAACTCCGATTCATAGCGTTTAAAATATGCCTGCGTGATATTTTTCAGGACATCGTTTTGAATCAAATCTAAGTAATAATCTAACGCGTCCATTAATACCGATTTTTCCACTTTTGAGGCCATTGTAAATTCTTTAAAATCAATGGACGATTGAGCAAGCGTATGTATATTGGTTATTTTCATTTGTAATTGCTGATTAAAACGATTCACAACTCCTTCGACTTGAACCACATCACCCACCTGCACAACTTCTTCTTGTGCAGGGGTTACCGACCAAAGCCGAGCATCCAACGTCCCGGTGTTATCTTGTAAGACAATGCTTAGATAAGCGGAGCCATTAGACTGAACCCCCTTTTTTACCGATGTAATTAAGTAAGGCTGATTAACCATGTCTCGTTCTTTTATTTCATTTATTTTCATTTTCCATTACCTCATTTAAGACTTCAATAATTAGATTTAGCGGATAGCCCTTACGGCTCATACGGGCAATCGTTTTTTCACGAACTTCTTTCGCTGACCGCCGTTCCCGTTGTTTTACATAATATTTCTCTACTTGATGATATAAGTTTTCGTAAATTTGGTTACGGTCTTCACGAATGTTCACTTCATCCAAGGCCGCATAAATCACGGAAAGTTCAAATCCTTCTCGCGTTGCTTTACTCATCAATTTTTGTTTTTGAGCTAAAATCGGTAAGTCTTGATAGCGGTCGACTATATTATTGAACAATTTCGTACAAAGTTCAACCTGAAGTGGTTGTAAAGACTCTAGCGCTTCTTCAATATGTTCTTCTTTAAATTTCAAACGTCCCAAGCGTTGCTTGGCTTTATAGTTGCCTATATTTAACCGTTTAAAGCGTTCGATTTGTTCTTGTAAAAATCGTTGATCATTAATGAAATTAGCTTGTTTGAGTTTATTCATCACAATTTCATTAACATCACGATCCTGACTTTGGTTCTCTAATGATTCCAGCATCGCGGTTTCGGTGTAATCTTTATGAACTAACAAGCTGATGGCTTTCGTATACAGTTTATCTACTAAATCTCTTTGAATCCAAACCGTCACCCTTTCTTTATCTATAATTTGATCGACGACCAATTCTTCCTGAGCTAATTGTTGAGCACTCATATAAATAGATTGTGAAGTCCGAGGCGTACTAATAAGTAAATGGTAATATCCATTAACTAGTTCAATCTCTTCAATCACATATTCAAAACTATGTAGCTCTAAGGCTTGATAATAACACTCTAGAACATTATCCACAAATATCCGATCTTCATAGGGCTTGACCAATTCAAGTGCTCCCTGTTTAAGTTGTTGTCTTTGTTCGTCACTTGAACTCAAAATTTTATGCGCTTTCTCAACAAATTCAGCCGATCCATCAAAATAATAGCCGGACTTGCCTTCAATCAATAATTCCTCAAGAATTTGCTTGTCACTAGCTAACAACGGAAGTCCACAAGCCATCGCTTCCATAAAAGTTAATCCCTGAGTTTCAGAAAGAGATGCCGAAACGAAGATATCGCCAGCATGATAATAGCCTGCAATATCCGTATTAACCACCATTCCTGTGGTAAAAATATGTTTATCCAACTTGTTTTCAATAATCCATTGGCGATAGTTTTCTAATTCAGGACCGCCACCGACAATCATAAAATAACAATCTGGTTGTGATTTCACTAATTCTTTAAAACCATTGAGAACCACGAGTATATCTTTTTCATCGCTGATGCGACCAATAAATATAAACAGCGTATCTTGGTTTGTAATTCCATACTTTTCACGAATGTGTATGCGCTGCTGAATCAGCTCTTCACTTTCTTTGAAGCGGCGTAGATCAATTCCCGAAGGAATGACTTGAATTGGTTTGGTTACCCCATATCTTTCCAAGAGCATTTTGGTTTTCTGCGATGGCGCAATAATGATCTGTGCTGGTTGGGCCAATTCTTTCGATAACCAACCTACCAATCGTTTCGTTTGTCGATCAAAACTCTGACTTTTAAAGATATTCAAATAATGAGTGTAATCCTCATATTGAGTATGATACGTATAAACTAAGGGAATATTTAATCGTTTAGCCACCCATCGCGCAAACAAACCAACACCAAACTCCTGTTGAACATGGATGATATCCAACCGCATTTGTCGTACATAATCCCACGCACTTCCTTGGATTGGAGAAGACAGTTTTTTATAATCAAACTTTTTCAATTCCAAACCCGCTAACAATAACACCCGATCTTCATATTTATGTTTAAAAGCATTTTTGTGGTTGGCAATAATAAAGACCTCATGTCCTTGCTCCATAAGCCCCTTGCGTAAAGTTTCAATCGACGTCACAACGCCATTAATATCTGGTAAATATGTGTCTGAAAAAATTCCTATTCGCATCTCTGTCTCCTTCATATTGCTCTTCGTTTATAATACAGAAAAATCAGTGCCCCAACAATGATAATCAGGTAATAAGATAAAAATCGCCAAATTAAAACCAAAGGTGATAAATAAATCTGATCTACAATCGTAGCAAACATCGATAAAAATGTTAGCTCGGTTCCACCACTAGCCCCAGGTAAGGGTATGAATACATTGATCATCATCACAAAACTGGACAAGGCAATCATATTGTAAATATCATTTCTTAAAATAGGTGCCCGTAAAGCTTTAGCAATAAGGTAAGGCAGAAAAAAATACAAAATCAAACGGATAACATTGGTTATGACACCAATCATCATAACCTTCCTATTCTTTAAAAGTAACGCCATCGAATCTCGAAACCGTTGTAAACTACTTTCTAGTTTTTTCATACTTTCTTGAGGGTCTTTGACGAATTTTAATCGATGTAAACTATATATTCCACGACTGGATAACCAATGATGTAGTCGTTGACTTTTGGCTAAAACAAATAAAACAACTAATACCAAACTATTTAATAAAAAACCGAATAGCACCATCGTAAAGAGTCCACTAATATTCAATAAAGAAGAGAGCTTTAAAACTAATAAAATAAAAACCATGGTAATCATAACCATCTGATACAATAGAAAATCCAACCATAAGATACTCGCCGCTTGGGCATAACGGATATTCAACCGTCGAAAAGCAACCGCTTGAAACAATTGACCACCAGTGGCTGAGGGCGTAATGCCGCTACCAAAGGCCCCAATTAGCGCAATATTTAATGCCTGTGTTGAATTAATTCTGCCACCGATTAAATTCGTATAGGCTTGAATACCAAGACCCCAAACATAAAACATTAAAAGAACCGAAAGAAAAGAGAGTGACAACCAACCCCAATGTGCTTCGGTTATAATTTGTAAGGTTTCCTCCAGATTTTGTTCTAAAGTCAGTTTAAAAACAAAAAATGTAAGAATAGCCAAAAGACCAATATTGAACAACGGAGAATTTAGCAATTTTTTCATTGTTTGTACTCGCTCTCTAATAATCTTAATTATACAAGACTAAAAATTGAAGTCAATGAACCTAGCCCAATGTACGGACCAATTACTACAAATCGATTTTTTGGTAGTCCTTCAGCTTTAAAACTTGACCAACTTGTGAAGGCCAAACAAGCTCAACCAACATCCCCTTTTTGACCTCGATGGATTGTTTAGTTAAGGCATAAATCCAGCTGGATAAATACGGTTCGTGTCCCACAATAATCAAAAAATCATAATCGTGATGATTATCAATATATTGTTTAAATGCCTGGAAGCTACCGCTTGCCACAAACTCTTGAATATCAATGTCATCGGTTAAATATTGTGCCGTTTGAATTGCTCGTAAAAGCGGCGAACTACAGACGCGAACTTTCTTGTTTTCTAAAACCTTTTTTAAATATGGAATAGACTTTGCCAATTTTTCATGGCCATTGCTTGTTAGCGGACGATCACGATCTTTTAGATTTTCAGAACGTTCGACAGCCTCTCCATGTCGTATGAACAATACTTTCATAATACCACCCCCTGATGGTTCTATTTTACCCGATATTCTGTCTTCAAACAAAGTCTAAGATTCAACTCCTGCGTATGTTTTTAAAAATGTATGAACTTTTTTAAAAAAGTCTTGACAACGCTTACAAACAGGTTTTTATTAAAAGTGTCACTAACCGAACGATGTCCGGTATCATCGGAAAGGAGAATAATGATGAAAAATGTATTGAAAGAAAAACTAGATCAAGGAACCCGTGTCCTTGGAACCTTCCACGAAATTGGAAGCGCTATAGCTGTAGAGGCTCTAGGTTATGGAGAGTTGGATTATGTCATCATTGACACCGAGCATGGACCTTTCGAACCGGAACGAGTCCAAGAATTTGTCCGAGCCGCAAATGGTGCCCAAATTACTCCGTTGGTTCGTGTCAAAGATGCACAACGTAATTCAATTCTAAAAATGTTAGACGTTGGCGCTCAAGGTTTAATTATTCCTAATGTCCACACTGTCGAAGAAGTAAAACAAGTGGTAGAGTATGGAAAATACTTCCCTGTTGGAAACCGTGGTGTCGCTCCGACTTCTGGTAGTAGCTATTGGACTGTTGATTACACCACTCAAGGGTTAGACCACTATTTTGAAGTAAGTAATCGTGAACAACTGCTTATTCCTCAGTGTGAAACTAGAGGCTGTCTAGAAAACATCGAAGAAATCGTCGAACTGGATGGTGTTGATGGCATCTTTGTTGGACCTTATGATTTATCCACAGCTTTAGGAAAACCTGGTCAATTTGGTGATCAAGAAGTTATCGATGCCATTGCTCGAGTTATCAAAGCTTGTAAAGACGCTGGAAAATATTCCTTTATGTACACTGGAACCATCGAGGGTGTTAAAGCCAATTATGCTCTTGGCTACGACGCTGTTTGTTATGGAATGGACGCCATTATGTTAATCGAAGCGACCAAAAATCTCGTTGCTGCTGTTAAAGAAAACTAAAGCGAGATGATCTTAAAGATCTTCTAAGGAGAGAAAATCATGAATATTATTGGAACAATTGGTATTGTCTTAGGTTTATTAGCTATTATTTATTTTACAACAACAGGGTTTAATGCTCTTTTAGCGGCTCCACTAGCGACGATTGTAGTTATCGTTTTCAACCAAATGCCGTTCTTCGATGCTTTGATCGGTTCTACGAACTCTTATATGAGTGCGTTGGCTGGCTTCATCGTCACCAATTTTGCGGTTTTTTTACTTGGATCTATTCTTGCTAAATATATGGAAAAAAGTGGCGCAACGATTACGATCGCTAATAGCATTCTACAAAAGGTCGGTTCGGATAAACCTTATCCCGTTTTAGTCGCCCTATTTATCATTTCTGCTTTACTTACCTATGGTGGAATTAGTATGTTTGTCGTCTGTTTTGCTTTAATCCCCCTCGCCCGTCCTTTATTTAAACGCTTGAATCTAAAAAATGAACGAATAATTTAAACAAGTACATTCAATAGAAAAAGACGTCTCTGTTTAGAAACGTCTTAAATAGATACTTAACGAATTAAAATCGACTGGAATAACCGCTTATTGGGCTAATCGTTTTAAGAATTTATAACGACGCTCGGCATCTTTTGCAGAACGGGCTAACAATTCTTCAGCATTCGCTGGATTTACTTCTGTTAATTGGTTGTACCGGCGATTAGTTAAAACGAAGTCCGCGAATTTAGAGAAATCAGGTTCTCTGGAGTCGATCGTCAATGGTTGTTCAGCATCTGGATTGTAACGATACAATGTCCAGTAACCACATTCAACCGCTTGTTTTTGTTGTAATTGGTGATTACTTAAGCCACCTTTAATTCCATGCTCGATACATGGTGAGTAAGCAATAATCAACGATGGTCCATTATACGCTTCAGCTTCTTTTAAGGCTTTAATCGTTTGAACACGATTTGCCCCCATAGAGATACTAGCTACATAAACATGACCATAAGTCATTGCAATTTGACCAATGTCTTTCTTCGCGGTTTCCTTACCGGCAGCAGCAAATTTAGCAATCGCAGCAGCTGGTGTCGCCTTCGAAGATTGACCGCCAGTATTTGAATAAACTTCGGTGTCAAGAATGAGCACGTTAACGTCTAAGTTATTTGCTAAGACATGGTCTAAACCACCAAAGCCAATATCGTAGGACCAACCATCTCCACCAACAATCCAAACCGATTTAGAGACTAAATCGCGCTTATAGGTGAGTAGTTCTTTCGCCAAAGGTGAATCCATCGCTTCGAGTTGTTCAACTAATGGTTTGACCACCTTGCGTTCTTCATCACGGTTTCCTTTAACTTCTAGGTATTTCTCTAGGTGTTCTTTGGTTTCTGGTGATACTTCCGATTCCTTGAGTTGTTCAACAAGTTCCACAATTTTTTGATCACGGACCACTTGAGCCACCTTCATACCAAAGCCAAATTCGGCATTGTCTTCAAAGAGTGAGTTTGCCCAAGCAATTCCCTCATTGTTACTATCTCTAACAAATGGTGTCGACGGAATCGAACCGCAATAGATTGACGTACAACCGGTAGCATTCGCAATCAACATGTCGCGACCAAATAGTTGAGACACTAAACGGTAGTATGGCGTTTCACCACAACCCGCACAAGCGCCAGAAACTTCAAAGTAAGGCATCAAGAATTGAGAACCCTTAATGGAGTCGGTTGGGAAATATTCAGATTTATAGCGTGTTTCTTTAAAAATATAGTTTGCTAATGGAGCATATTGTAATTGAGTTTTGATATCCTTCATAACGAGCGCTTTCTCGCCGCGTTTTCCTGGACATTCAACCGCACACAGACCACAGCCAACACAGTTGTCTGGAGAAACTTGAACTCTAAACTGGAGGTGATCCACCCCTTTACCCATTGCTTTCAATGTTTCAAATTCCATTGGTGCATTCGCAATTTCATTTTCGTCTAGTAAGAACGTACGAATCGTGGCGTGTGGACAAACAAAGGAACAGAATCCACATTGAATACAGTTCTCAGGAACCCATTCAGGGACATTGGTTGCGATGGCTCGGTGCTCAAAGAAAGCAGCGTTATTACGCATGGTTCCATCTAGAATATTCAAATCAACAAAGGTCGAAGTTGGAATATCGTATCCATTTAATGAATTAATTGGTTCAACAAAATCTTCCCAATAAGGATCGACGTTATCTGAACGACGTCCAGTCGTTAAGTCTTTCCATTCAGCTTTGACTTCAACTTTAGTCAATCCATTGTTACCCTGGTCAATTGCCTCATGATTCAAGCGAACAACTTCTTCACCCTTACTACCGTAAGTTTTTGTCGCCATTTCTTTCATGTATTGAATGGAATCGGCATATGGAAGAATTGATTCGTTTAAGGCGAAGAACGACGATTGTAAAATCGTATTGGTATGACGACCCATGCCAATCTCTTCAGCAATCTTGGTCGCATCAATAATATAGAAATCAGCTTCTTTTTCTGCTAATTGCTTCTTAATCTTATTTGGTAAATGATCTTCGATGGTTTCAATTGGGAAAGTCGTATTCAGTAAGAACGTGCCACCTTTTTTCAAATTGCGAAGCATATCGTATCGAACTAAATATGAATCAAGCGAACAAGAAATGAAATCAGCATCTTTAACATAATACGTTGCTTTAATTGGTGTTTGACCAAAACGCAAGAATGAGCGCGTTGCTCCTCCAGCTTTCTTTGAATCATAAGCAAAATACGCTTGTGAATACAAATCAGTATGATCACCAATAATTTTAATCGACGATTTATTTGCAGAAACCGTTCCATCAGAACCAAGACCATAGAAAATACAGGAAGTATAATCTTTTTTAACTTTGAAGTCCTTATCTTCAGGTAGAGATAAATGCGTTACATCGTCAACGATTGAAATCGTAAAGCCAGTAAATGGATTATCTGAGTTCAAGTGATCGAAAACAGGTTTCAGTTCACTTGGTTGGGTGTCTTTAGATGCTAATCCATAACGACCACCAATTACTAATTCAACATTTTCATAACCAGCTAAAGCATTTTTAACATCTAGATAAAGAGGCTCGGCATTTCCTGGTTCCTTGGTTCGATCTAGAACCGCCACTTTACGGACACTCTTTGGTAATACACTTTGTAAGTGTTTAATGGAGAATGGGCGATAAAGATGTACTTTTACTAAGCCAACTTTTTCATCGGATTCATTTAATTTATCGACTACTTCTTCAATGGCTTGTGTTACCGAACCCATCGCTACGATGACGCGTTGAGCTTCTGGATGACCATAATATGTAAATGGAGCATAGTGTCGGCCGGTCAATGCACTCACTTTTTCCATATACTCGGCAACCACATCAATTATTTGATTAAAATGGGTGTTTTGAGCTTCACGTCCTTGGAACGTGATGTCATCGTTTTCTGCTCCACCTCTTGTTACAGCATTCCCGTGAGGATTTAGAGCACGATTACGGAATTTTTGTAAAGCTTCTTGGTCAACAAGCTCACTTAACGCCTCTAAATCAATTTCTTCAATTTTTTGAATTTCATGAGAAGTTCTAAAACCATCAAAAAAGTGAACAAATGGTGAAGAAGATTTAATGGCAGATAGATGAGCAACCCCAGCTAAATCCATCGCTTCTTGGACAGAATGAGACGAAATAATCGAAACACCTGTTTGGCGAACCGCATAAATATCGGAATGTTCTCCAAAAATCGACAATGATCGCGTCGCGACTTGACGAGCAGCTACATGGATTACTCCTGGTAACATTTCACCAACCCATTTATAAATATTGGGAATCATTAACAACAATCCTTGGGATGCGGTATATGTGGACGACAATGAACCTGATTGGAGCATACCGTGAACAGAACCAGCAGCACCTGCTTCCGATTGAAGTTCTACTACTTTTACGCGATGACCCCAAAGATTTTTACGACCTTGGGCAGACCAAGCATCAATCAATTCCGACATCGTCGATGATGGCGTTATTGGGTAAATCGCAGAAGTCTCCGTGAAAGCATACGCCACGTGAGCCGCTGCGGTATTTCCATCAATGGTCAAATACTTCTTTGCATTGGACATTATTTTTCCTCCTTAATTAATAACCTCTTATATTATACGATAACCGTTATCATTAATCTAGAGCCATTTTGAATTGTTTCGACTCAACGTGTACATTTGTAAATGATGTAAGACCGTTTTCTTAAGGAAAAATGGTCTAGTTGAAATGAATTGGATAGTTATCTTAGTAGAATCGAGCTGTAAGTTCGATTCTTTTTTCAATTGGTGTTAGATAATTGAGTGTGGTCATAGCGATTCTGTTCGATCTGTATAAGTA
>JBNRMW010000017.1:0-14991 GCA_050309795.1 Erysipelotrichaceae bacterium
TCTAACCATCATGTTTATAGTGTAGAAGAAAAAAGCGAGAATGTTAAGGTAATCATTTAAAAGCATAAAAAGACGGGTTTCCAGGGTAAGTGCAACACTGTGTCGCATTAACTTTGAAATCTAACAAAAATGTTGTTTTCCTTGACAAGTGGTCATCACAGGTCTATAGTTAAATAGCACGGGTAAATAAATTGTGTAAAGAACAAATAATCTCGGTAGGTGAGGTTACTATAAGGATATGGGTTGTTGCCGTAAAAGGATGGAAACATTCTGAACTGGTTAGCAGGTGTTGTCGCAAGGCATCGTCTAATACAACTTCAGCGCCTTATAAAGCCAAAACTTGAACGAGGATGTACGCGTCTTCCAATTCAAGTTTTTGGAAGATTTTTATATTTTAAGGAGGAAAGAAATGGACCCCGATAGTCGAAGGAAGAACAAGCAGGTGATTAAAAAGACATGAGATAAGTTAAGTAACAAGGATTTCTCTTCATAATGGATTTTTAGTCATCAATAGTCATCTAAACGTATTAGTAGTAACCCAGTATGATAAAAATTCATAACCATTTTTTAGTGTTAATTTTTGGAGGTGCACGAAAATGAAAAATGTAAGAGAAATTAAACAAATCACTCAAAATTTAAGGGAAATAAGCTCAAAAAATGTGAATACCATAGTCACCGAACTGAAGTCCAATTTACAAGGACTCAGTGATTACGAAGCAACAATCCGTTTAGAAGAAAATGGTTTGAATGAAATTAGCTATGGTAAAAGAGAACCCTGGTATTCGTATTTATTAAGCTCATTCCTAGACCCTTTTATTCTCATCTTAATCGCCATTGTTTTGGTGTCGTATTTTACCGACATTGTTTTTGTGAGTACGGACCAAAGAAGCTGGCTGACCATCATCATTATTTCGGCAATGATCATCACAAGTGTGATTTTACGTTTTAGCCAAGAATATAAATCACAAATTACCGCAGACAACCTGAAGGACTTGGTTCCAACAACAACGGCGGTTATTAGAAATCATCGAAGCCCTGAAGAAATCGTTATTTCCGAAGTGGTGGTGGGTGATATCATCGTCTTGGCAGCAGGCGATTTAATCCCTGCGGATATGCGCATTTTACAATGTAAAGATTTATTTATAAGTCAATCGTCGTTAACTGGAGAAGCTCAACCGGTTGAGAAATTTGAACATACAGAAAAAAACGTCAATGAGACGAATGCGGCCGATTTATCGAATATTTTATTAATGGGAACGATTGTCGTCAGTGGTTCAGCTACCGCTATCGTGGTTGCTACAGGAAACGATACGTACTTTGGGATGATTGCAGAATCGATTTCCAAAGAAGTTGGCGATACAAGTTTTGAAGAAGGAGTTAAAAGTGTAAGTATGCTTTTGATTCGCTTTATGTTGGTGATGGTACCCATTGTCTTCTTAATTAATGGGGTGACCAAAAAGGATTGGTTGGAAGCCTTATTGTTTTCAATCTCAATTGCGGTTGGTTTAACACCAGAAATGTTACCCACTTTGGTATCGACTAATTTAGCCAAAGGGGCCATTTCTTTATCGAAGAAAAAGATTATTGTTAAGCGTTTAAGTTCGATTCAAAACTTTGGAGCAATGGATATTTTATGCACCGACAAGACGGGCACATTGACCGAAGATCGCATCATTCTAGAAACCCATTTGGATGTTTTAGGAAACGTTAACGAGCGGGTTTTAAGGCATGCCTATTTGAACTCGTACTACCAAACTGGCTTGAAGAATCTGTTAGACGTTGCGGTTATAGAATATGGGAACGCATTGGGTTTTAATGAAGTCATCGATGTATACCGACGCGTTGATGAGATTCCCTTCGATTTTACGAGACGGCGAATGTCCGTCGTGGTGGAAAGCGGTGATAATAAGCGCCAACTCATCACCAAAGGTGCGGTTGAAGAAATGTTAGCTATTTGTTCGTTTGTTGAAATTGATGGACACGTACTACCGATTGAAGAAGAATTGATTGAACAAGTCAAAGACATGGTTAACAAACTCAATCAAGAAGGGTTGCGGGTTCTAGCTGTTGCTCAGAAAAACGATGTTCCTGCCGAAAACGTTTTCAGTGTCAAAGACGAGAGTCACATGGTATTAATTGGCTATGTTGCTTTTTTAGACCCAGCAAAGAAATCAGCCATACCAGCTATCAACGCACTTCATCAACATGGAGTCGATGTCAAAATATTAACGGGAGATAATGAAGAAGTAACCAAGAAAATTGCCCAACAAGTAGGCATTTCAAGTAATCAAGTTGTTTTGGGTACAGAAATTGAAACACTAACCGACGAGCAACTATACGAGGTGGCGGTCCAATCAACGATCTTAGCTAAATTATCACCGTTACAAAAAGAGCGAATCATCGCTGTCTTACAACAACATCAACATGTGGTGGGCTTTTTAGGAGATGGGATTAATGATGCCCAAGCTCTTAAACAAGCAGACGTTGGGATTTCCGTAAATACAGCGGTAGACATCGCCAAAGAATCAGCAGACATGATTATGCTCGAAAAAGATTTACGAGTTTTAGAAGCTGGAGTGATTGAAGGTCGACGAGTCTTTGGAAACATTATTAAATATATTAAAATAACCGCGAGTTCAAACTTCGGTAATGTTTTTAGTGTCTTGGTGGCGAGTGCTTTTTTACCCTTTTTACCAATGCTTCCAATACAATTATTGATTCAAAACTTGTTATACAGTATTTCACAAATAGCGCTTCCATGGGATCATATGGACGAAGAATATCTTCTTATACCTCAAAAATGGAACGCTAAAGAGATTGGTCGTTTCATGCTTCATATCGGACCCATTAGTTCTATATTTGATGTCTTGACCTTCGTAATTTTGTTTTTTGTCTTTCAATTTAAGACAATCGGCGACATGGCGTTTTTCCAGTCAGGCTGGTTTGTTGTTGGCCTAGTAACCCAAACTTTGATTGTGCATATGATTCGAACCCGAAAAGTCCCGTTTTTCCAAAGTCGAGCATCTTTTCCAGTCATAGCTTTCACAGGATTGATTGTGGTTATTGGAATCGTATTGCCGTATACGATTTTTGGTGAAGCGATTGGTTTGGTGGCCCTACCCATGCATTACTACTTCTGGTTAGGAGGAATTGTATTGGCGTATGTGCTCAGTATTGAAGTGGCGAAGATTTGGTATATCCGCAAATTTAATCATTGGATTTAGTCTTCCTGTACATACTCCGTGAGTTCATCTTGTGTCTTAATATTGAATCAAGGGGATGTCGTGTATAATTAAAACAGAGGTGTCTTAATGATTATTATTGAAGGCAGGTACAATACCGCCAAAGTTTTTACAAGCGAGGTAGAGTCGAGCGCGTATAAACAAATCGAAACCCTTGTTAATCAACCCTTTGTTCAAGGGAGCGTGATTCGTATTATGCCCGATGTTCATGCTGGAGCGGGAAGTACAATCGGTACGACGATGACTTTACAAGATAAAGTGGTTCCCAACTTGGTCGGTGTCGACATTGGCTGTGGGATGTTAACGACGAAACTAGCTAATGATTATATTGATTTCAAGGTTTTGGATCGTGTGATTCGACAAGAAATACCATCTGGTTTTGCTGTTCGGAAACATCCTCATGAGTTTTTCAAACGAGTCGATATTGAAGCTTTAAAAATTCGAGAAGGGACTAAAAATGATCGTCAATTAGATTTACAACGAGCAGGTCTTTCAATTGGTACTCTTGGTGGTGGCAATCATTTTATTGAAATCAACAAGGATGAAGCCGGTCATCATTATTTAGTTATTCATTCCGGTTCCCGAAATATTGGCTTACAGGTGGCCCTGATGTATCAGCGTAAAGCAACGAAATTGAAACCTGATCTTCCGAAAGATTTAGCCTATTTAGAAGGTCCGTTGTTTGACGATTATTTGCATGATATGAAAATTATTCAAAATTTTGCTTTACAAAATCGACTAGCCATGGCTCAGGTTATTTTAAAAGAAATGAATTGGACCGTCGTCGACCAGTTTTCAACGGTTCATAACTATATTGATGTAGAACATCAAATCTTAAGGAAAGGAGCGGTTTCGGCTCAAAAAGGAGAGCGCTTACTAATTCCTTTAAACATGCGCGATGGTTCGTTAATATGCATCGGAAAGGGTAATCCCGATTGGAATTACTCGGCTCCCCATGGAGCGGGAAGGATTTTGAGTCGAACGGCTGCTCGCCAACAGCTATCTTTAGCAGAATTTGAAAAAATAATGGATGGTATTTGGAGCACTTCGATTCGAAAATCCACACTTGATGAATCCCCAATGGCGTATAAAGACCTCGAGCATCTATTGGAATACTTACATGAAACCGTAGATATAGAGCATTATTTGAAGCCTGTTTACAATTTTAAAGCCAATTAGAAAGGACGATTATGAAGGTTATTAAAGGAGATATCACCACATTAAATGTGGATGCTATTGTCAATGCAGCCAACAGCTCCTTATTAGGTGGGGGTGGGGTCGATGGTGCAATCCATAAGGCTGCTGGCCCGGAATTATTAATGTATAATCGACAACTTAAGGGTTGTGCTCCGGGTGAGGCGAAAATTTCACCGGGTTTTAATTTACCCGCTAAATATATTATTCATACCGTTGGACCAATGTACACAGGACAGGAAATCGATGACTTTATATTAGAACGATGCTATTTAGCAAGCTTAGATCTAGCTCAAAAACATCAAATTGAAAGCATTGCATTTCCTAATATTTCAACCGGTGTCTACAATTTTCCAGTTACAAAAGCCGCAGAAATTGCGGTCAGGACGTGTTCGAGTTGGTTGACTATCAACCAATCGGATATGGACATTACTTTTTGCTGTTATACCCAAGAAAATTACGAGGCTATTTTAGCAGCCTTAACCCGACGATAAGACCAAAGAGATGATATAAAGGAAACTATATTTGGTATAATAAACTCAAAATAAAGATAGGGAGAAAACGATGTCTAGTCACACACTTGAAACATTCTTAAAAACGCAGTTAACAGAGTTAAAGACAAAAGGTTTATACAATACGATTGAACCGTTATCAGGGCCAAATGATGCTGAAATACTCATTGATGGCCAATTACTCATTAATTTGTCGTCAAATAACTATTTAGGTTTAGCCAACCATCCCGAGTTGGTTCAAGCAATGATTGAAGCGAGCAAAAAATACGGTGTAGGCGCGGGTGCTGTTCGGACTATTAATGGAACGATGGATATTCATCTTGAATTAGAAGCCGCGTTAGCTAAATTTAAACAAACCGAAGCTGCTGTTGTTTTTCAATCGGGTTTTAATTGTAATATGGGGGCAATTTCAGCGGTGATGGATAAAAATGATGCCATCTTATCGGATGAACTCAATCATGCATCGATTATTGATGGTTGCCGCCTATCTCGGGCAAAAGTCTTGGTTTATAAACATAACGACATGGAAGACTTGGAGCGCGTCGCTAGAGAAGCAAAAGCATCTGGTTTATACACTAAAATTATGGTGATTACCGATGGTGTTTTCTCCATGGATGGGGATTTATGTAAATTAGATGAAATTGTGGAAATAGCAGAAAAATATGATCTCATCACTTATGTAGATGATGCGCATGGATCGGGCGTCATGGGGCATGGGGCAGGGACGGTAAAGCACTTTGGACTATCAGATCGAGTGGATTTCCAAATGGGTACCTTGTCCAAAGCGATTGGTGTGGTCGGTGGTTATGTTGCTGGTAAACGTGATCTCATTGACTATTTAAAGGTTCGAGCGCGTCCATTTTTGTTTTCCACTTCATTAACTCCTGGTAACGCAGCTGCTTGTATAAAGGCGATTGAATTGTTGAGCTCTTCACAAAAATTGATGGATGATTTATGGAACAAATCACAGTATTTAAAAGATCAATTAGCTGCGGCAGGGTTTAATATTGGTCATTCACAAACGCCTATTACACCCGTCATGATTGGGGATGAAAATCTTACACAGGCCTTTTCTTCAGCCTTACGCGACGAAGGTGTTTATGCGAAATCCATTGTTTTTCCGACCGTTCCATTGGGTACAGGTCGTATTCGTAATATGCCGACAGCGGCTCATAGCTATGAGCAATTAGACCGAGCGGTTAAGGCCTACATTAAAGTTGGTAAAGAGTTAGGGGTCCTTGTATGAAACGGATATTAATTACTGGAGCTTATGGGCAAATTGGTACCGAGCTATCGAGTTATTTGCGCGATATTTATGGGGAACATTTTGTCGTAACCTCCCATTTTGTCGACAAAGGTCGTGAGGAATCACGAACGGGGAAATTTGAAGTTATCGATGTTACCCAAATAGATCATATCGAACGGGCAGTCATTACCCACGATATTGATACGATTATTCATTTGGCAGCAGTATTGTCCGCCAAAGCTGAAAAACGTCCATATGCCTCTTGGCGTGTCAACATGGAAGGACTAACTAATGTTTTGGAAGTAGCGTTGAAACATGGCTTACAAGTCTTTCATCCAAGTAGTATTGGCGCCTTCGGTCCGAGTTCTCCACAAGACCATACCCCGCAAGTATGTATTCAACGGCCAACGTCGATTTATGGTGTTTCAAAAGTTGCTGGGGAAATTTTATCGGATTATTATGTTCATACTTTAGGAGTTGATGTTCGGGGCTTACGCTTTCCGGGACTTATTTCCTATGTCGCTTTACCAGGTGGTGGGACTACCGATTATGCGGTAGATATCTACTACCAAGCGTTGAAACACGGAAAATATACTTCCTATTTAAGGGAAGATACGTATCTGGATATGATGTATATGCCGGATGCTTTAAAATCTATTGTCCAATTAATGGAAACCGATAAAAATAAACTCAACCATTTTAACGCGTATAATGTTTCCGCAATGTCGATTTGTCCAAGAGACATGGAACGCTCCATTAAAAAGTTTATTCCAGATTTTAAAATTGATTATGAAATTGACCCTGTACGACAAGCGATTGCCGATTCGTGGCCAAATTCCTTAGATATCTCGGAAGCTCAAAACGATTGGGGCTTTAATCCAGAATATAATCTTGACCGAATGACGGAAGACATGTTGAAACGACTCAAGGAAAAAGGAATCTAGTAAAAAGCAGACTTTCAATGAAGTCTGCTTTTGCTCTAAGCGTTAAATTCAAAGGATATCTAGAGATTTAAGAAACTCATATCCACCTAATAAATTGGCGACTTGATAGCCCTTTTGAGTGAGGATTCGTTGAGCAGAATAACTCCGAGCTCCCGAAGCACAGAAGACCAAATAGGTCTGTTCACGATCCAATTCAGCTAAACGTTGGCGTAGTTGTGACAGGGGAATATGTTGACAATTATAAGGATAAGGATTGGCTTTACACTCTTGATCCTCACGTATATCTAATAAAGTATACGATTGGTGATGTTCTTGAAATTCTTGTGGTAAGACATTTTTGGTGTTTAATTCTAAAATGTTTTCTGCCACATAACCAACCATATTCACGGGATCTTTGGCTGATCCATAAGGTGGAGCATAGGCAAGTTCTAATTGCGTTAAATCTTCAATCGTTCCTTTGTAATGAAGGACGGTTGCGAGAACATCAATGCGCTTATCAACGCCATCTTGGCCGACAATTTGAGCTCCTTGAACTTTACCTTTTACATCGAAGATGAGTTTAATCGTCATTGGAGTGGAGCCTGGATAGTATTTTGAATGATGATGTTCGGTAACTAAAGCAACCTTATAATCTTTATCTCTGATTTTCCCAAGCTTCTGTAGCTGTTTTTCATTTAACCCAGTGGTTGCGACGGTTAAATCAAATACTTTTGCGATAGAGGTTGCTTGCGTGCCCCGGTATGGTTTTGGCTGCATGTTCAAGATGTTGCCAGCAACTAGTCGGCCTTGTTTATTAGCAGGTCCAGCAAGGGGGACCATGGTTTTTAAACCGGTGTTGTAATCCACTACTTCGATGACATCTCCTACAGCTAAGATGTGTTCATCGGAGGTTTGAAAGTATTCGTCGACGACGATGCCTCCTCTTTCATTAAGAGTTAAACCGGCATCTTTAGCAAGTTGACTACGAGGTCGAACACCCATAGATAAGAGGATCAAATCGGTATCTATCGTGGTTTGATTGGTGAGATGAACGGTTTTTCCATTATTAGTGATTTTCTCTAAACCTTGGTTCAAATAGATTTGAACGTTTTTTTCACGGAGATGTTCTTCCACTTTTTTTGCCATTTCAGCATCAAGTGGTGCCATAACTTGATCGGCTAGTTCCACTAGAGAAACTTCTATTCCACGATGAGCAAAGTTTTCGACCATTTCTAGACCAATGAAACCTCCCCCAACAACGACAGCCTTTTTGGGATTGTTGTTTTGTATATATTGATACAAAGCATCGGTATCTGCAACGGTTGTTAACGTGAATACATTCGGACTGTCGATCCCTTCCATGGGGAATACCATGGGATAGGATCCGGTAGCTAGTAATAAGGTGTCGTAACTTTCAATATACGTTTGGTTGGTTTCGAGATTTTTTACGTTCACCGTTTTGTTTTCGCGGTCGATGGCAACGACTTCATGGCGGGTTCGAACATCGATGTTTTGGCGTTTTTCGACGTCTTCCTTTTTGGTAACGAAGAGTTGTTCGCGATCTTTGATGACTTGGCCTATGTAGTAGGGGAGTCCGCAATTCGCAAAGGAGATGTATTCTCCTTTTTCGAAGACGATAATTTCGGCTTCTTCACTGAGTCGGCGTAATCTTGCCATGGCGGTTGCGCCACCGGCGACGCCGCCAACAATGAGGATTTTTTGTTTTTTCATTATATCATTCACTTCCTTTATATAAATATAGAGTATCATAAACCTCTAGGTTTTGAAACCACGGATGCTCACGAAATTGTGGTACAATGCTTTAGAAGTGAGGTTTTATGAAAATATATGAACAAATAGCTCAAGAGCTACAGATACAAAAACAACAAGTGGTTAATACCGTGGAGCTCATCGATAGTGATAATAGCATCCCCTTTATTGCCCGCTATCGAAAAGAAGTTACCGGTAATCTGGATGATGCCCAACTCCGTTATTTGGAAGAACGTCTCCTTTATTTACGTAATTTAGAAGCGCGAAAGGCCGATGTGATTCGTTTAATTGATCAACAGGAAAAACTAACGCCAACTTTGCGTGCTCAAATCGAAGCTGCGACCGTTCTTCAACAAGTGGAAGAATTGTATTTACCCTTTCGACCGAAAAAAAGAACACGAGGAACGATTGCTAAAGAAAAAGGATTACAGCCATTAGCTGACTATTTATTAGATCCACAAGCGACATCTACAGGAATTAAACAGCGTGCTACGGATCTGGTAGATCCAAGCCAGGATGTTCACACCCCGGAAGATGCCCTGAAGTTTGCGATGGACATTTTAGCTGAGCAGTTTTCAGAAGAAATAAAATATCGGGATTTCCTGCGGAACAACGGCTTTACACATGGAAAGTTACAATCAACACTCAGTGGTCTTGATGAAGAAAATATATACCAAATCTACCATCAATTTGAGCAACCAGTTAAATCGCTCAAGTCCCATCAAGTTTTGGCGATGTTCCGCGGTGAAAAATTAAAAATTCTTAAATTAAAATTGGTTGTAGATGAGGACTTTGTTCTTAATCGCTTAAAGACATGGCTTGCTAAAGAGACAAGTGCAGCGAGTCAAGAATATCTGGAACAAGCATTGGAAGATGGTTATAAACGACTTCTTTTCCCGTCGATTGAAACACAGATCCGCAATCACTTGAAGGAAGAAGCAGATCTTAGTTCGATTGAGGTTTTTGCTGGAAACTTGAAACCGTATCTCTTACAACAACCCCTTAAGGATAAAGTCATCTTAGCGATTGACCCCGGTTTTCGGACGGGTTGTAAGGTTGCTGTTATAGATGAATACGGAAAGTTTCTTGACTACGCAACGATTTATCCAACGAAACCAAGAGAAGATGTCGTGGGATCTCGTAAAATCATGACAAAATTTATTAATCAGTATCAGGTACAAGTGATTGCTATCGGTAATGGAACGGCTTCACGAGAGACACAACAATTTGTGGTTGATCTGATTCAGGATCAAGATTTAAAACAAATTTCGTATGCGATTGTAAATGAAGCTGGCGCATCGATTTATTCCGCTTCTAAAATTGCTGAGAAAGAATTTCCAAATTTGGATGTATCCATTCGAGGAGCGATTTCTATTGGCCGCCGCCTACAAGATCCATTGGCTGAACTGGTTAAAATTGAACCTAAAAATATTGGTGTTGGTCAATATCAACACGATGTAAACCAAAAACAGCTAACGGAAAAGTTACAAAATGTGGTTGAAGATGCGGTGAACTCGGTTGGGGTGAATTTGAATACAGCGTCGACATCCTTGCTTGCTTATGTTTCAGGGATTAGTGCCCGGGTAGCTGAGAATATTGTTAAATACAAAGAATCAAATGGGGCATTTAAGACTCGTCAACAACTTTTAGATGTTCAGGGATTGGGTCCGAAAGCCTATCAGCAAGCCGCTGGTTTCTTACGTATTCCTGATGGAACTTTTTGGTTGGATAACACTGCGGTGCACCCAGAATCGTATGAGATTGCATTTAAATTGAAAGATAAAGATCTCAATACGTTGGACATTGAAGCAACAGCACAACAGCTGAATGTTGGCGAATTGACTTTAAAAGATATTGTTGAAGAACTGAAGAAACCAGGAAGAGACTTGAGAGACGACTTACCACCAGTAGTTTTGCGCAGCGATGTGCTTTCGATTTCCGACTTGAAAGAGAATATGGTCCTTAAGGGAACCGTTCGTAATGTGGTGGATTTTGGAGCATTCGTTGACATTGGAATTAAGAACGATGGATTAGTTCACATTTCACAGTTAGCTGATCGTTTTGTGAAGCATCCAAGTGAAATTGTTCAAGTGGGGGATGTGGTGGAAGTGCGGATTATTAACATTGATAAGAAGACAGAAAAAGTTGGTTTATCCATGCGAAAAGTCCATTAATCATAGGCATATCAATTGTTCACAATCCAATTGATTGATATACTGAGAACACTTAGAGGAGGAATATTAAATGAAAAAACATGTTTTACCTGAATTACCATATGCATACGATGCACTAGAGCCAGTCATTGACGCTCAAACCATGGAAATTCACCATTCAAAACACCACAATGCGTATGTTACAAATCTAAACGCAGCTCTGGAGAAGCATCCAGAACTCTTTGATAAAACTTTAGTCGAATTACTTTCGGATGTTGATCAATTACCAGTAGATATTAAACAAGCGGTCATAAATAATGGTGGGGGAGCGCTCAACCACGAATTATTCTGGCAAGTATTAGCACCTGTTGGCACAACGGAATTAAAAGGTGAACTAAAAGAAGCGATTGATAAAGCCTTTGGCAGCTTTGATGAATTTGTGACTAAATTCAGTGATGCCGCTAAAACTCGATTTGGATCGGGATGGGCTTGGTTAGTGGTTGCGGATGGAAAACTAGAAGTCTTATCCACAGCAAATCAAGATTCACCGGTGTCCTTAGGTAAAGTACCAGTTCTTGGCTTAGATGTTTGGGAACACGCGTATTACTTAAAGTATCAAAATCGTCGTCCGGAATATGTTGGAGAATTCTTTAAAGTTGTTAATTGGGATAAGGTTTCAGAACTCTATCTCGAAGCCAAGTAGTTTGAATTAGCCCTACCATACCAGAGCTTCGGCTCTGGTTTTTGTTTGGTCTTTTTGTGCTAAAATGGAGAAGAAGAGGAGACAACACATGAGAAACAACCTAGAGAATTGGTGCAGACAGGCGATTGATTTGGTAAATCAACAAACGGACTTTGCGGTCTATACAAAAAGTAGTGAAGATGATCTAGTCACGAGTGTTGACCGAAATCTGGAGTTAATGTTACATCAACGAATTTTAGAGCGCTATCCAACCCATCAAATCGTTGGTGAAGAACATGGACTTGTGGGAGAAGAATCTGATCATTTGTGGATTATAGATCCCATCGATGGGACAACAAACTTTGTTAAACAAGGAAAAGATTTTGGTACGTTGATTGCTTATTACTATCAACGCCAACCGGTTTTGGGAGCTCTGGTTGATATTTGTAATCAGGATGTGTATATGGCGGATATTGATCAAGGATTGTTTAAGAATGGTCTGAAAGTTGATGGTCCAAAACCATTGTCCCTGGCTGCTTCTTTGGTGAGTTTTGATCCGGCTTTTACTCCTCATTTTAAACCTTTTCAGAAATTGAGAGACCGGAGTTTCAAAATGCGCTATATTGGCGCTTGTAGTTTGGATGCGTTAGGTGTGGTAACTGGAGATTTCGGGGTTTTTGTGTCACATCAAGGGTATATATGGGATTATGCGGTGCCCTATGTTTTTGCAAAGGTACTGGGTTTAGGGATTTGTCGTTTAAATGGTGACGAGTTTGATCCCTTCACAGCTTCAGATATGATTCTTTGTAATTCTGAAGCCTATCCAGAAGTTAGGAAATTAATTTATGAATAAATGTCCCCATTTTGATCATTGTGGTGGTTGTGTCCATCATTTAGATGATTATATCGCTGCTTCAAAATCTAAACAACAGAAATTGATTAAAGAAATTGGTCGCTTTGGGTTTGTTGAGCCGATGATAACTATGGAAAATCCTTTTGGTTATCGCCAAAAAGCGGTTGCTAGTTTTGGCTATAAGAATAATAAAATATTCTCGGGTTTCTATGTGCGAAATTCGCGCAGACTAGTCGAAATTAATCATTGTGCAATTGAAAATCCAGTAGCTAGTCAGATTATTAAGTCGGTGACGAACATCGCCAATCAATTAAAATTTACGGTTTATAATGAGCAAAAGGATCGGGGCTTTTTACGACATATTATGGTTCGAACCAGCGTTCGTTACAAAGAAGTGATGGTTATTTTAATTGGTGCGGAACCATTTAAATTGTCCAGGAAAATATTTGTAAAACGGCTAAGAGAACGTCATCCAGAGATAACGACAATTATTTTTAATTATAATCCCCGTCAGACATCGTATGTTTTAGGTAAACAAGACGAAGTTTTATTTGGTCCGGGCTTTATTTTTGAAGGTCTTTTTGATAAGAAGTTCAAATTATCCCCACAATCCTTTTTTCAGGTCAACCCACCAATGATGGAACAGTTGTTAACGAGAGCGTTTGAGCTTGTTAATATTTCCAAACAGGACGTGGTGGTTGATGCTTATAGTGGGACGGGTGTTATTGGGATGATCGCTTCAGATCATAGTAATCAGGTGTTCGCGATAGAAGGAAATCCATCGGCGGTTAGAGATAGTATAAATAACGCTCGGTACAATAAGTCTTCTATGACAACCATTCAAAAAGATGCGACACAAGCTTTAGTCGAGATGGCTCAAGCCAAAGAAAGAGTAGACGTGGTGATTATGGATCCTTCCCGCGAAGGGTCTACGGAGGCTTTTCTCGATGCCTTAAACCAGCTACTTCCAGATCGTATTTTGTATATTTCTTGTTATCCTCCTTCGCTGTCTCGGGATTTAGATTATTTGCTTAAAAAAGACCAATATCAAGTCGACCATTTGATTCCAGTAGACATGTTCCCATTTACAGATCACGTTGAGTGTGTTGCCTTGATGTCAAGGATGGAAGATTAAAAGGCTGCAAAGCCCTTATATATAAGACTTTAGACTGTTTGATTATTTCTAAATTCTTGTAAGAAGGAGAGAAAATAGTAGAGCGGAAAATCATAAAAATAAGTAGTGAGAGTACAGTTTAGATGAAAAAAATTATTAGAGAGTACAGTTTAGATGTTTTTCTGTTTTAGTTGAGGTTGAGTGGTCAAGTTGAATGTTAGGAATAAGTGTATTTATATCTCAATATAAGAGAGCGGGGTGGAAATTTATAGACTTTAAGGCAACAAGTTGGTTTGAAAGGAACTATAAAAATATTCTTACAGTTATTGTTATATTTGTTTCGATAGGTGCAGTTTTTTACTATTTTTCGCTACAAGACAAAAGTGATACTGGAAAGGCAACCCTTTTTTAGACAAATTTATTCCGAACAAGAATATATTGGCGGTGTAAATAATTTTGTGTAATCTCATTCTTTTAATTAATAATTGGTAAAAGAATATAAAGTAATTTGATATAGAAACTGATCTTTCAAAGGTCATTTGATTAAGTATATTGTACCTATAATTGGGAATAATATACTTAATTCTTATCTAATAACAGGATAAGGCTATGCTGAGGAGCAACCTGAACGGTTATTAGAGTTCTATACAGGAACGGATGGTTGCAGTTAGCTATCCGTTTTTTCATCCGTTCCTGGAAGAACTAAAGCGATAAACCTCAGGGGTTTTGGGGACAGAGTCCCCAATTATGCTCCTTTGTTTAATACTTCAGCAAATAATATCTTTAACTGACTTATTACTAAATCCCAGTTTGGATATGCTCGTGTCCATTTCTTACTAACTCTTTCCGTCGCTAAATAAAGCATTTTCAACATATGATGCCAATAAATTGTGCAAAGGGATTACAATTGAGACTTCAAAACTCCCATCGCCCTTGATTATTTTTTAGTGAGGTGATATATTTGTAACATAGATATAAATATGTCACATGGGGGTTGTTATAGTGATGAAGATTAGGATCCAAAAACCCATTAAATACCTATGGCTCTTAGGATTCTTAGGTTTTCAAGGTTTCAAGTATTTTAAAACTGGTGAGCCCCTGGCCCTATTCTGGTTTAGTTACTTTAGTTTTTTTGCCTACTATTTTATAGGGAAGATGGCTGATGAAATGCAAGGTGAACGATATTTTGAAAATAGTCAAAGGGCTAAGTTGAAGACTGCTAAGATCCCCTTAATCACTCTCTTTACTATTGGATTTTTCTCAGGGTTTTCCTTTGTAACAAAAGAATTAATCATACTAATC
>JBNRMW010000018.1:0-3510 GCA_050309795.1 Erysipelotrichaceae bacterium
ATTGAAAGAAGTGAACGTGCAGCGACAAAAGAAATGCTGCCGACACTGGCTAAGACTTTGGAAGTGCAAGAGAAAGAAATAGAAATTGAATTTATCAAAGCATTTATCTTATCGGACTTAGGAGAATTAAAATTTTTGAAAAGCGGCTTGGAAGAAACGCTGAACACCATTAAAAGCCGCAAGTAAATATGACTATAGACAATAAAATAGACCAAACAGACTTGACTTTCTTCACCAATGAAGAAGGACATACTTTATTAAGTAGGTTCAAATCAACGCTTAAAGACACGCAACTTTTTGACGTGTTGGTTGGGTATTTCAGAGCAAGTGGTTTTCATCAACTCTATGATGCACTTGAACCCGTTGAGAAAATCAGAATTCTTGTTGGGCTAAGTGTTGACAGAGACTCTTATGATATGATGCAATACCATCAACAAAATGGTACAATTGACTTTGAATCGCATCAACGAACCAAGAAACGCTACCAACAAAACTTAAAAGAAGAAATTGAAAACAGTGATGAAAACGACAACCGACTTGAAATAGGAATACGCAAGTTTATTGAGTTTCTGAAAGCCGATTGCCAAGACCCTGCAATGGACAAAGCATATAACGGCAATGGAAAGAAACTTGAAATACGTGCCTATCCTTCAAAAAACATTCACGCAAAGGTTTACATCGGAAAATTCAAACCCGAAGACCGAGATTATGGATTTGTAATTACGGGTTCGAGTAATTTTTCAGAATCAGGATTTGTAGCAAACCGTGAATTTAACGTTGAGTTGCGAAATAAAAGAGATGTTCTTTTTGCTGAAGACCAATTCAATGCCCTTTGGAAAGAATCGGTTGACATTTCAGAAGACTTTGTTGATACCATCCAAAACAAGACTTGGCTCAATGACCAAATTAAACCCTACGAACTATATCTAAAACTGATTTACGAGTATTTGGAAGAAGATATTAATTTGGCTGATGAATTCGAGCCATTTCTTCCAGATGGATTTATGAAATTGAAATACCAAAATCAGGCAGCCATTCAAGCAAAAAAGATTTTGGAAACCTACAACGGTGTTTTCTTGGCAGACGTGGTTGGTCTTGGCAAAACCTTCATCACGGCTTTATTACTTCAACAATTGCAAGGCAGAACCTTGGTGATTTGTCCGCCAGTATTGAAAGACTACTGGAAAGATTCACTTTTTGATTTTGGTATCAGAAGTTTTGAAGTGGAATCGTTGGGAAAACTCGAACACATCATCAAAAAAGGCTTAGAGCGCTACGATTATATTGTGGTGGACGAAGCTCACCGCTTCCGTAATGAAAACACACAATCTTACGCCAACTTATTGGACATATGCCGTGGCAAGAAAGTGATTTTGGTAACGGCAACGCCGCTGAACAATACCGTTGATGATATTTTCGCTCAATTAAAATTGTTTCAAGCTCCAAAGAATTCAACAATTCCTGGCATTCCGAATTTAGAAAAGTACTTTTCCAATTTTAGAACACGATTATCCAAACTGGAAAAGACCGACCCTGAGTACAAAAAACTCATTAAGGAAATTTCAGACGACATTAGAAATAGTATCCTTCGTTATGTGATGGTTCGCAGAACCCGAACAGACGTAATGACCTATTTCAAACAGGATATGAAAATGCAGGGATTGACTTTCCCCAACTTAGACAATCCGCAAAAAATCGTCTACAAATACGAAGGTGAGTTAGAAACCATTTTCAACAACACCATCAAAAAACTGCAAGAGTTTACCTATGCCCGATACACGCCTTTGCTTTACTACATTGGAAATAAAGCTTTGAGCGAATTTGAAATGCAGCAACAACGGAACGTTGGTGGCTTTATGAAAGGTATTTTGGTAAAACGACTGGAAAGTAGTTTTCACGCCTTTCGCCAGAGTGTTGACCGCTTCATTACTTCCTATGAGAAGTTCATTGCTATGTACAAAAACGGCACGGTGTACATCAGTAAAAAAGTGGATGTGTACGACCTGATTGAAAGCGATAATATTGAACGTCTTGAAGAATTTGTTGATGAAGAAAAGGCTCACAAATACGATTCACAGGATTTCAAAAAAGAATTCATTGACAAACTGGAGTTTGACCTTGCCATTTTGAAAGAAGTGAAAAAGCTTTGGCAAACAGTAAACTCAGACCCCAAATTAGAAACCTTCATAAAGGAGCTTAAATCCAAAGCAGCACTAAAAAGCAACAAATTGGTCATCTTCACGGAATCTAAAGAAACGGGAGATTACATCTACGAAGCTCTGCAAGATGAATTTAAAGGCAAAGTGATGTTCTATTCCAGCACGGGCGGACGACACACAGACAACAAACTCACTTCAAATCATACGGTTTCAAGAGACATCATTACATCAAATTTTGACCCGAAACACAAAGAGAAAAGAGACGACCTGAAAATATTAATTGCTACAGATGTGTTGGCGGAAGGTATCAACTTACACCGTTCCAATGTGCTTATCAATTACGATTTGCCTTGGAACCCGACACGGGTCTTGCAGCGTGCTGGACGTGTAAATCGTTTGGGTAGCAACTTCCCGAAGATCCATATTTTCAACTTCTTCCCTACTACCCAATCAGATGAACATCTAGGTTTGGAAGTAAACATCACCAACAAAATCCAGATGTTTCACGACATTTTGGGAGAAGATGCTAAATATTTGAGTGATGGAGAAGAGTTTGGAAGTCAGGAACTATTCAACACTTTGAACAGCAAAACCGCTTACACGGGTGAAGATGGCGAAGGTGATTCGGAATTGAAGTATCTGGAGCTAATGCGAAAAATACGTGATGACAATCCCGACTTGTTTGAAAAAATCAAAAACCTACCGAAGAAAGCCCGTTCAGGTTTCAAAAAAGAAAATTTGGAAGATGATGCCTTGGTCACCTTTTTCCGCATTGGTAAACTCAAAAAGTTCTACATCAACCAAAGTGGCAAATCAGGTGAGATTACCTTTTTTGATGCCGTGAAAGAATTGGAATGTAAGCCCGAAACACCACGTGCTAACATTCCAAACGATTACTTTCATTTATTGCAAACCAACAAAACACGTTTTGAATTAGACACCACCGTTGGTGATGAACCCACAAAAGGCAGTGGCGGACGCTCAAACGCCAAATACATTGAAACCCGATTGAAAGACAAGTCTTTCAAAAACTTCAAAGGTTTTACCGATTCCAATGACGAATTTTTGAATGGTGTCCGTGAAATGTTGGCTCAGGGAACCATTGCCAAGAAAACAGCACAATTAATCAAAACAGAATTGGAGAAAACCACCGACCCGCTTCAAATATTGCACATCCTGGAAAAGCATATCCGATATGTAGCAATTGAAGGAGCACAGAACGCTAAGAAATTTCAAAAACGTGAAGTTATCCTTTCAGGGTACTTAATCAAGTAAGCAGTATGGATAAGAAAACAGCACAAGAACTAATAGAAAAAACGTTTAACAATGCTTTCAGCGAAGAGCAGTTCAC
>JBNRMW010000019.1:0-95336 GCA_050309795.1 Erysipelotrichaceae bacterium
AATTAGGTGGGCATATTTGGTGGTATAACAATGAGAGATTACACTCATCACTAGGGTACAAATCACCCGTCTCATATGCCCAATCAATGTAACTATAAAAAATGTCCGTTAAAGTGTTGACATTCCATATAAAGCTCAGAGTAGTAACTTATGAGGATGGTTCTCATTATTATCAAGAAATTTATTTGGATGATGAATATATAGTGCTGAAAGAATCAAAGTATTCTAATGTAGTATCTGTGATTCAATCAAATTTAAATACTAAAGAAATAGAGTTTATACTTGACTCTTTCAATAGTCCGAGTCCAAAGCCAGACAATGAAAACGTCATATTTTTAGAAGTCTTTGCAAGACGATCCAAAGGTTTGGACATTTAAGGGAAGTTATCAAGGGAATACTAAGATTAAAAATCAATCCATATCTTCAATATTAGCTGGATTTTCTGAACTTATAGCATGGGCAAATGTTGGCGCGGGAATTGTTACAAATATACAAAATAGTATCGTTATTTTCAGGTGATGACAATTACTTATTATTACTCAGATTATTACTCAGACTCTACTCGGAGAAACTTGTTCAAAAAACACACTTATATTAAAGAGTATATTTATGATTAACCGAAGGGAGATTAATGTATGAAAAAACACAGAGCATCTATTTTAGTAAACGCTCTAGTTATGATTGGTTTGGCTTTAGTTGGCGGTTATTTAATGATTCTCGTTAATGAAAAGTTTGCTCAATTTCATGTGCGTTTTCTTCTGCATCTTACGATAGCTTTAATTGCGATTATATTAATTCGAGGCCTTCGTCATCGATATTATTCAAAAACGAAGCACATTTAACACCAAAATCATATTAAAACTTCAAGTAGCTAATTCAATAATCTATTCATCATGTTTAAAATAAAAATCATCAACAAAGGTTTTAACTTGTTGATGATTTCTGTCGATATATTTATCTTCTACTTAATTAGGGCAAAGAGCCTAACAGTCTTCGTTTTTCTTTGGTTTAAATGCGGGTCTTTACAGCTTCATTGAACCAGTCGTAGAGAGGTAGATTTGGATCGATCTCCATCTGATCTGCGATCTTAGCAATTATCGCATGTACAAAGCCTAAACCAGCTAAAACACCGGAAGCTGGTTGGAGTTTTAATAAGGTGGCTTTGGTTTCCTGAATGAATTGCTGAAGGGCATCATCAAAGGAGGATTGTTCCGAGGAAACATACAAAATCAAGGACTGCTCGGTAATCATCCGGTTAAACCCATGGCTGAACTCATCCACATCACAAAACACCGCTGGTTGTAAAGCGACTTCTAAATATTTGAGCGCGGCTTCTTCGCCAACACTACGTAATTCAGGCGATGTAATGATGAACAGATGGCTATATTCATTCGCATTAATGGTTTCTACTTGTCTAAACCCCTCCTGGATAATGGCTTCTTGTAGTTGAACCTGTTGGCTCAACAGTTTTATGTATTTTGTTTGATCTTGTTTACTCAGAGCTAAGCCAAGTAGAACTAAGGAAAGAAAGGTCGTACTAACCCCAACCGTCTTCGCGTTACATGGTTCATCACCAATTAATAAATCCACCGCAAAATCACAGGCCAGTGGAATAGCTGCTTGTGGATCTTGAGAAACGCCAATCTTAAGATGGTTTGGAAATTGTTGTAACGATTGTAACACGTTCAGTGATGTACCAGTTTGAGAAACGAAGACTAAAACCGCATCCTCTTTGGCTACAAAATGTTCGGTTGGACGATGGACAAAGACGTCAATATCCAAAATTGGTTTAAGAAAGGCTTGTGCCCCTAAGGAAGCATGGTTTGAAGAACCCGTTCCAACAAAATGAACTTCGGAAACAGATTTAATCTTTTGGGCAATCGCTGCAAATTGTGAATGTTGAAGTAATTCCTGTAAGGCCTTCGGTGATCTCAGTAAACTTTGTGTCATAATATTATCTTTCATATCTAATCCTCCCACCTGAATATCTTACCATAAAGAAGCATGATAAGCGCGATTTCCTATGATTTAAAATATAATAAAAAAGAGGTACGTTTATGAAAAAAGTAAAATCCAAAGTCTATCAAGACTACCCTGAACACCCCTATATCTCGCCTAAACGAGATTTAGAAGCATGGGAAAATTACCCTGAAAAGTTTCCGTATTCAAAAGTGGAGAAGCGCCAAATGCAACGACTTGAAGAAGATTTACTACCAGGAGACATCATTATGCTTTGGCGAATTGGTTTCGATAATTTCACCAATGAATCCACCATTCCGGACTATTTCGAATATCGCTATGGTGTCGAGGCTGATGAAAGTAAACAACGATTAGTTGACGGCGAGTACATGTTTGTTGGCTCCGTCATGGATAGTTTAGAGCTTCAAAATGCTCCAACCTTAAAACGTCTACTAAAAGAAGCTGGTCTTCCTCAATCAGGAAAGAAAGCGGACCTGTTGAAACGCGTGCTTGCGGGTATTGATGAACAAACGCTAGCCGAAAAAATTCCAACTAGGCGCTATGTGATTACCGATACTGGGCGACAACTACTAGAGAAGTATGGCGACATCATCCTCCGCCATGGACCGAAATCGATGTAAAAAAACGGCTTAGCCGTTTTTTAGTTTTCTGCATAGCTATCAAAATAACCTTGAATGTACACAATAGGGGTTCCCTTATCACCTGAACCCGAGGTTAAATCTGCTAAAGAACCAAGTAAATCGGTGATTTGGCGAGGGGTTGTCCCAACAGCCGCATCGCTCTCATCTTTGATTTCCTTATGTTTGAGTCGTTCTTTAATGGCTACTTCCTGTTCTTGTTTATTAAGGTTTTTAAACTCATTGTCTGCTATATATTTTAGTTTTAATTCTTCCGGTGTTCCTTTTAAACCAGGGGTATAGGCTGGTGAAACAACAGGATCCGCCAGTTCCCAAATTCGGCCAACGGGATCTTTGAACGCCCCATCGCCATAAATCATGACTTCAATGTGTTTATTGGTTTTTTCATAAAGTTTTTGAGCCAACTGATCCACAAAAGGTTGACAGTCGCGAGGGAAGAGTTTAATTTCCGTATCACTGGCTTTGTTAGATCCGAGTAAACCATATTCCGGGTTATACCCATGTTGGTCATTCACTTCATTAAGAAGGTCGTCCAGACCTAAAATCAACTCGCCGCCATTTTCTTGTAAAATTTGTTTCGATTGATGGCGGGTGTGGATGTCACAAGTTAAAACAACTTTGCTATAATTCAAGATTTCTCGCACATCGTTAGCAAAAACAAAGGTGCTTTTCGCGCCATGTTGTTCGACGATGTTTTTATAAAGTTCAATATAGTCCATGCCCGTAAAAGGGTGTTTGGATTTACCGAAAGTCGCAGCAAATGTTTGTTCGTCAAAAACCGCCTGCCAAGGATTAATATGTTTCTCAAATAAGAGATGGCTTGGAAACAAATGGTTACCGACCTCATCCGCTGGATAGGATAATTGAATAATTACTTCGTCCACGGCTAAAGCAATACCAGCAAGCAAGCTCGCGAAGCGATTGCGGGATAAAATCGGAAACGTTAAAGCGATGGTCTTGTGCCCGTTCAATTTTTTTCTTAAATCTTTTTCAATATCATAGATCGTGGCATAGTTGTCTTGGGTCCGAGCAACAATCGATTCCGTTATCGCTAAGACATCGCGGTCGCGAAGTTCAAAGTTTGCCTCTTGGCTCGCTTGAATTAAAATATCGGGTAATAGGTCGACTAGGTCATCATTTTTTGAAAATATCGGGGTTCGCACACCCCAAGCAACGGTTCCTACTGATCGGGTCATGAGCATCTTCCTTTCAATGCATGGATACTTTACCATACTTGCGATTTAATGTCATTTAATCCAGACGAATAAAAGGGGATTGTTTCCGTTATAATATAGAGCAAAGGGGTGAAGGTATGTTAAAAAGAAATGAAGTACCTGTTTCCGAAACTTGGGATTTAACCACCTTGTTTAAAACGGAAGCAGATTATGAACAACAATTAGAGAAAGGACAACAACTCGCGGACCAGTTTGTCCATACCTATCAAGGCCAACTAAACACAGCGGAAAAAATTAATACAGCCATCAACGATTACCAAGGCTTTTTACAAACGATTCAATTAGCAGGGACCTATGTGAGTCTGAACTCAAGTACGGACTTAAACGATCCTAGAAACCTTGAACGACAAGGACACTTTAGTCAATTAGCCGCTAACATATCGGCTCAAATGTCCTTTTTTATGAGTGAACTTTTACAAGTTGAGGAATCAATCCTTAAAGAAGTGCCAAATCTGAATCCAGAACATGAAAAATTCATTAAGGACTTGTTGAAAGATAAGAAACACTATTTACATCCGGAAACAGAAAAAGCTTTAGCGTCACTTTCGAATGTTCTCAATGCGGCTCCAAACTTGTACAATACCATCAAACTTGGCGACATGGATTTTGGAACGTTTAAAGCCAAGGGAAAAGACTATCCATTATCTTTTGTGCTGTTTGAAAACGAATACGATTACGAACTCGACCACGAGATTCGCCATCAAGCCCACCAAAAGTTTGCTGAAGTTCTCGCGAGGTATGAAAAAACCACGGCCACGAATTACTTAACTCATGTGCGCATGGAAAAGACCATGTCCCAACTACGGGGCTTTGATTCGGTCTTAGACTATTTATTAGACAAACAAGATGTTTCCCGCGATTTGTATGACCGCCAAATTGATGTCATTATGGAAAAATTTGCGCCGGTGGCTCGAAAGTATGCCAAAATCTTAAAAGATATCCACGGACTAGATGAAATGACGTTCATGGATTTAAAACTAGTCGTTGATCCGGATTTTGAACCTGAAATCACAATTGACGAATCCAAACAATATTTAGTACGCGGCTTAGAAATGTTAGGTGAGGACTATGTCGACATGATTGAGCGCGCCTATGACGAGCGTTGGATTGACTTTGTTCAAAACCAAGGAAAATCAACCGGAGCGTTTTGTTCAAGTCCCTATGGTGCTCATCCGTTCATCTTGATTTCTTGGACCTCACGGATGCGGGAAGTCTTTGTGATGGCCCATGAACTCGGTCATGCGGGTCACTTCTATTTAGCGCACCAACATCAGAATCTATATAATTCTCGTCCATCCATGTATTTTGTGGAAGCTCCGAGTACCATGAACGAATTAATCATGGCCAATCAACTGTTGAAGGAAACTCAAGATCCGCGCATGCAACGTTGGATTTATTCCACCCTTATTGCCCGCACCTATTATCACAATTTTGTGACCCATTTACTGGAAGCTCATTGGCAGCGCAAGGTATACCGTTTGGTCGACGAAAATCGAAGCTTTAACGCTAATCAACTTCACCAAATGATGAAAGAAACCTATGAAGAATTTTGGGGTGACGAAGTCGTTATGAACGATGTCGCTAAATACACCTGGATGCGGCAACCTCATTATTACCGTGGTCTCTATCCATATACGTATTCAGCAGGACTAACCATCGCTACCAGTGTCGCCAAACGGATAAAAAAGGAAGGTCAACCAGCTATTGACGATTGGTTAACAGTTCTTAAAACGGGTGGTCGTCTAACTCCAGTAGAATTAGCAGCTTTGGCGAAAGTCGATATCACTACCGACCAACCATTGCTTGAAACCATCGACTATCTAAGCTATATCGTGGATGAAATCGAACGTTTAACAGACGTCTTAAATGGGTAAAGGTCAAAAGATGCGTAAATTGTGTTTAATTCGTCATGGACAAACGCTATTCAATGTCCGTAAAAAAACGCAGGGTTGGTGCGATTCACCATGGACCCCCTTAGGGATTCAACAAGCTCAACAAGCTCGAGCTTATTTTGAAAGTCAAAATATAGTGTTTGATGGAGTGTATTCTTCGACTTCAGAGCGTTGTTGTGATACCACAGAATTATTAGTCGATCAACCCTATACGCGTTTAAAAGGCTTAAAAGAATGGCATTTTGGCCTTTTAGAAGGGGAGCCAGAAGACTTACAACAATCCCGCAACCCGTGGTCGGGAACCATTGAAAACACCCATGGTGATTTCTTTGTGCGCTATGGTGGAGAAACCGATATTGACGTTCAAAACCGGATGGATCAAACCATTCAAGAAATCATATCAAACAACCATCAACGGACCTTCTGCGTGAGCCATGCGGGGGCGATGTGGACCTTCTTTCTGAAACGCATTTCCTCTGAGGAATTAAGTGGGGAGCGTTTTGGTAATTGTAGTATTTTAGAATACGACATTAACAAGCATAACCAACTCCATTTTGTAAAACTCATTGATGTTGCGAAAGAAGTTTAGAAAAATGTCTGATCAATCCTTTGATAACACACCAATCAAGTTGATTGCTAGTGATTTAGATGGGACATTGCTCAATCGTTTTCATAGCACTGATCCGTTTATTTTAAAAACTATCGATCTTGTTTTAGAACAAAATATTCATTTTGTGCTGGCGACTGGTCGGGCGATGCAAGGTAAGGAGTATGAGATGAACTTTGGGTCGCGAGAAATCTATATTATTTGTAACAATGGGGCTTTACTGATGAATCACCGACAAGAGGTGTTGTACAAACAAGCCATTCCTAGGTCATTTATCCAAAAGACTTTGGATAAATTTCCAGATCTGGCCTTTGATTTTATTGGCGTTAAAGAAACGTGGGTCAATACCTCGAAAACCACCTATCTCAAGGGATTTGAGGCAGAGAAAAATATCATTAGTAAAAGAGTTTTAAAAATGGCTCATAAATATTTACGTAAACGTCATTTTGATACGCCATCCTCAACCATTTTAGAACAAGAAATTATCAAGATTAATTGTCGGATTCACGATTCCCAATTATTAGCACGATTTAAGCAACACTTAAAAGAGAGTCCGGAAGTGGTCAATCTACCCTTTGCGGAAGGTCTTTTTGAGCTAACAGAGCAATCCGTGAATAAAGCAGCTGCTTTACATCGCTTGTGCGCAATTTTAAAAGTTGATAAAAACCACGTCGTGGTCTTTGGTGATGGGGGCAATGATTTAGAATTACTGGAACAATTCCCCCATTCCTATGCGCCAAAAAACGCGAGTTATGAAGCAAAAGTACGAGCTAAAAAGGTCATTGGTAGTAACACATTGTACAGTGTTCCTCGAAAAATTCGACAATTATTGCGCCAGCAAGACTAATGATTAGGTCGATTGTTTCGGCGTAAATTTGCGAATAAAATTAAAGAAAAAATAGCGGTTGCGATCACAAAAGGCAATAGCGGTCTAATTTCGTAAGCAAAACCAGCCATTAACGAACCCATAACACTACCAAGCATCTTAACCGCATTATAAAATCCCATGGCTAGATTGGAATCTTCTTGATTTTCATAGATCGAGCTCACCGTATTTTGTTGAATGGGTAAAATCATCGCGTTCATTGTATAGTAAACAAAACTAACGGTTACAAAAAGTTGGGGGTTGCGGACAAACAACATCATACTAGAAGCAAAGGTCAAGAGGACATAAAAAATCCGATTGACTTTTTTTATGTCAAAGGTATTTAACAAACGAATCGTCACAAAGCTATTAATGAGTAACGAGAGAACACCAATCAATGCTTTAATATACCCATTAATTTTTGGTGGGAAGTCAAAGACATCCTTAATATAATAGTTAAAGCTACTATCGAAAAGGGTCGCAGCCATCCAAGAAAAGAAGATGACTATAAAAACAAAGGTCGCGTAGCGATGTAATATTTGTTTAGCTTGACCAAAGATTCTAAATGGATTCAGGTCCCCCAGCTTTAAGGGTTGTGGGGAAAGGGGTTGCTCCGAATGATTAAAGACTAAATAAAACACCACACCCACCACCATCATCCAGACGGTTTGAAAAACAAAAACAAAATAAATAGAAATCTCCGCCAGCAAACCGCCCATTAAATAGCCCATCGAAGAAGCAATTGCCATGATAATGGAAACAATCGTGATATTGCGCATCCGTTCTTCCTTCGAGCTAATCGCAATTAAGTAGTTAATTGGTAAAATTGAAAAAGCACTCGCAAACACCCCAGCTAGACCACGAGCAACCACGATTTGAAACACGGTCGTCGCGCTGCCAAACAGCAGTTGAGCAATCCCATAGCCGGTACTGGTGAGTAATAATAACCAAGAAATCTTAAACTTGGATGTTAAAGACCCCCAAGTCAAGGAAGTACTAAAATTAAAAAAAGCCATGGCGGCGTAAGCTAAGCCAAAAACGAAATCACCCAAGTTCAAGGATTGCAAAAAAGCTGGAGTTACTGGATGGGCTAGATTGATGCCAATATTGGACAAGACAATCGTGATAAAGAAAAAGCGTAGACGTTGTTTTTGATTCATAACGACTATTATAGCATGTCTAGGTTCAGGTATTAGCGGTCCGTGATATCCACCACTTGTTGATGGTTCACATAATAAATGTGGTCGTATTGATGCTGGGTGTCCTTGAAGAGAACATGGGAAACATTCAAAACCATGACGCCCTCTAAAGCCAATAATGTTTGTTCGATTTGGCGCGCCATGTGGTCGTCAAGACTTGCGAAGGCTTCGTCAAGATAAAGAATCTTCGATTGACGAATTAAACCTCGAGCAATCGCTATCCGAGCTTTTTGCCCACCGGAAACATTTTTTCCATCATCCACAATAATATGGTCCACGCCACGTTCCAAACCACTCACAAAATCTTCTAGTCCAGCATCCTGGATGGCTTGGTTTAGTTGTTGGTCGCTATAGTCTTTGAAGAGGGTGATGTTGTTACGAACACTGTCTTCAAAAAGGAAAACCTTTTGTTCAATATTGGAGATGTGTTGGAAATAGTCCATCTTCTTAATATCTTTGAGAATATGACCATCAATTTCTATCACGCCCGAATCTGGATTAAAGTATTTTCTTAATAGTCTTAATAAGGTGCTCTTCCCTTTACCGCTTGGACCAAGAATTAAATACTTTTTACCCATTTCAAAGGAGACGTTTACACCATCGAAGATGGGGGTTTGTGGATCATACTCAAAATGGACATCTTTAAATGTGATCCCTTCCTGGATATCGGTTAGCTCGATGGTTTCTTCATACTCCAATTTATTGCGTAAAGTATCGTCCATGGTTTCAATGACTTTAAACGTTGAACGAATCCTTGGTAAAAATTCCGTCATGTTCATTAAAGGCCAAAGAATCCGGTTAATATTATTAATAATTAAAATAACCGAGCCGACTTGGATGCCGGCTTGTTTAGAATATTGAGCTAACCAAAATAAACCAAAGAAGGCGGCGGCATTCATCAAAAAACTATTCATAAAGGAAATGTACGTTTCTTTTTTGTCAATTTCATAACCCTTATGTTGAACTAACGCAGAATGCTGGTTATAAGAATCCGAAATCCGTTGATCTAAATTATTGTTTTTAATAATAGAGAAGGCGGAAAGCACTTCTTTGATGTAATCGGTATAGTTCTTTAACAAGATTGATTTTTGAGACTCTGGTTTCTCCAGGGGTTTACCCATCAACAACGAACCAATAACAATTAAAATAACTACTCCACCAATTACCATCATCAACGTTAAATCAATGGAAACAATGACCAAAATCCCTGTAACCAAAAGTAAAAAGCCATAAACAATCTCACGTACAGGTACTAAGAATCTTGTTTCAATGGTATTCATATCGTTGGTTAAATTGGATAGATACAAGGCGTTACGTTCGTCTTGGAACTCGTTAATATTTTTTGTAAACAGTTTTTTAATATAGGTGTTTTTAACCTCTAAATTAAATTTCTTGGTCCAATTAGCGGAGGTATAGGCCACCAAGCCTTGAGCGGGAATATTTAATAACGTAAAGAGCGCTAAAGGAAGTAGATTCGCCTTCATGCCTTCAAAATCGGTGGCGAGAGCTAAGTTAAGCATTTCACTGGAATAAACCAGGGCTAAAGTACTAAATCCAATCGCAAATATTGCGGACAAGATAAAAGGGAAACCGTAAGTTAAAGATTTTAAAATCGTTTTTTTCATAGCAGCTCCTTATCGAGTTGGAAGTAGTCGTTCACCGAGGTTTGTTTGACTTGTTGGTTGGTAATTTGTAACACACCATCGTATTGGTCGGTAATACCCTCATAAAAACGATGGGAAATGGCGACTACGGTAGCATCCAGATTTAAAATGGTTTCTTCAATGCTGGCCCCTAATTGGGCATCCAAGCTCGAAGTAGCTTCGTCGATAAACAAAATCGAACTATCTTTCACTAGAGCCCGGGCGATGGATATCCGTTGGCGTTGACCGCCGGAGAGGTTTTTCCCATTCTCATCCAAAACGGTTTCAAGTCCTTGGGGTAATTCATCGATAAATTCTTGTAAGCCGGATTGTTCAATGGCTCGTTGAAGACGTTCTGGGCGGACGTCCTGATAGAGGGTAATATTATTGTAAATGGTATCGCTGAACAGGAAGACATTTTGATAAACAAAGGCCAAGTGGCGATTGAGATCTTGGGTATTAATTTCTTGAAGATTGACCCCGTCGTAGGTAATCACCCCGTGATCGGGTGTGTAAACTTTCGAGAACAGATGGAGCAATGTGGTCTTGCCGGAACCAGATGGACCTTTTAACAAGTATTTCTTGTTTTTCTCTATCGTAAAACGAGCATTTTCGATGACGGGTTGGTGGGGATCATAACCATAGCGAACATGGTGAAACTGAATAGCTTGCTCGAAACTAAATGGTTTTTCACCTTGTGGTATCTCGTGCTGTGTTTCGGGAAGGGCGATTTTATTGTAGATTTGAACACTTGCTTTAAAACGATTAATAATGGAAAACAAGTAAACGAGATGCCAAATAATCATGCTTTGAAATTCCATGGCTAAAATGGCAGTTTGAACACTCATCGTTTGATTGTAAATTTGATAACTCATTAAAAGAATAGCGAAAGTATTAAAGATTGTGGCGATGGTTTCATGAATTTTCTCTTGAAGAAAACTTACTAAGGAAAAATCACGTTTTTTGTTTTCAACTTCTTTTACACGATCACGAAACTTTAAACGAAACAACTCTTCGACATGATTGAGCTTTAAGATTTCAAGGCCTGAAATCGTATTGGAAGCCTCGACGGAGAATTGTTCGTTTTTTAAAGAGGTTTCTTGACGTAACTGGACGATCTTATTTTCAAACAATTTGGTAATTAAAACCATCAATCCCATTCCTACCAGAGTTATGAGGGCTAGAGGAATATTGGTGAAAAACAGAAACACAAAGACAACGATAAACACGCCTAAATTTACTATAATATTCAATAGGGATAAGAAAAAATCTTGTTCAAAAAGATTAATATCGTTAACTAAATTTGAAACGTAGACATCCTTACTTTTTCGGGCAAAATTTTGATAGTCTTGATTTAGAATTTTTTGAAACGCAATTTTCCGAACATCCAGTAAAATATCTCGCATATAACCGATCCTTAAAAAACGGGAAAGGACCTGTGTCAGCGGACCAACCACAATAATTAACAAGCCTAACAGCAATAATTGAGTGAATTCAATGTCCTCAACAAGGGAGCTAACCAGGGTCGCAAAAGCAAAGCTGAACAAGACATTATTAAAAATTGGAATGAGACTTCCAATCGCATATTTAATAAAGCCGCCTTTGCGTTGTTGTAAGAGTTCTTTTAAAGTCATGGTTGCTCCAATTTCAGCTAGTTAATTGTATCACAGTTATAGGTAATATCTATACTTTTCCAGTAGAAAAGACGATTATCTATAAAAAACACCTTTCGGTGTTTAGATGTTTAGTTAATTGCTGCTAGAAAGGCTTCAATAAGGGCTTCTTCGTTTTCAACTTCGACGCCACCTAAGGTAATTGCTGGTTTGTTTTTCCCGTGATAGTCGGAACCAACGGTGACAAAGACATCGAGCTCGTTGGCTAATTCCAAATAAAATTGGGTTGTTTCAGCATCATGATAGCTTGAATAGGCTTCAATGCCCTTTAAGCCATAGCTCATGATGTCGATAGCCATCTCGCGATTTCGTCCGATATTATTTCCCGGATGCGCAAAAACAGGAACCCCACCTGCCTTGGTGATTAGGGTAATCGCTTCTTCTAAACTAATATAGGTCATCGGTACAAAAGCTGGTTTGCCTTGAGCACAAATGTCCCAATAGAAGTTAACATAGGGATTGTCACTCCGAGCACCACCTGGTCGTAATGGCAGTAATAGTGGATGGTTGTCATTACGTGGATCAGCGAGGGCGATTTCAGCAATCATTTCCGCAACGACGATGCCTTCGGCACTAATTGCTAGAACTGCTTCGCGGTCAAAATGAATATCGAGAGCAGCGACTTTATCCATTAAAACAGATGAGTTTTCCAATTCCAGTTTACGTACCGCTAAATCGTTGGCAAGCAGCGCTTCATCGGTAGGATCAATGTTGTAGCCTAAAATATGTAAGATACGACCATGATATAGGGCGTCTAATTCAATGGCTGGAATTAGTTGAATGCCATATGTTTCGGCGAAAGGTCGGGCGGGTTTGATTGCTCTGGCCGAATTGTGGTCGGCAATAGCAATAATTTTTAATCCAGATTCTTTTACTTGGCGCAGCAGTTCTTCAGGACTGAAGTCCCCATCACTGCTGATATTTGTGTGCATATGTAAATCGATGATTTTACTCATAAGTTCCTCCTGTATCGATTATAACAAATTCCAAAAAGAAAAAGGACTGTAAGGCGAAAGCCTCAGTCCCTTAAAAAGGATAAAAATGAAATCGATCTAACTTCCCTACAAAATTAGAAATCGACCCATCTTTCATTAATTGTAGCATATTATAAATAGAAAAAGCTATAAATTGGCTCAAATAACCTGAAATAGCTTCAAACATGAATAATAGTTCATGTTTGTATTTGATAGTTAGAGTGGATTTTGAAAACATTGTGAAAAAATAATTATGAAAAATATAAAATTAGAATAGTCCACTAGAGAGTGGATTATTACCGATTTTACTTTGTGAAAATATGATTTTAAACAAAAAATGAAATCGCTTCCAATTTCTGTTCGCAATTAAAAAAGAGTCGCTATACTAAGGTCAAAGATGAATGGTCGTTCATGTTTGACGGCCAACAATTAAATGGAGGAAATATGAGATTAAGATGGAAAAGTTGCTTTAGTTAACGGAGGCGCTCAAGGACTAGGGCAAGCAATGTGCGAACGTTTTGCTAAAGAAGGGGCGAAAGTCGTTGCTTTAGATATGTCGCCAATGACGTATGAACATGAAAATGTAGCGTACATACAACTCAATGTCGTCGATACCGAAGGGGCTAAAAAAGTCTTTGACGAAATCGTTGAAAAATACGGACGCAATGATATTTTAGTCAATAATGCGGGGATTACGCGTGATGCCATGACCTGTAAAATGTCGGACGAACAATGGGACTTAGTTATGGATGTGAACTTAAAGGGAACCTTTAACTTAACACGCCATGTTGGTCCGTATATGGAAGTCCAAGGTGGCGGATCAATTATCAATATTTCAAGTGTCGTTGGCACCTATGGAAATATTGGTCAAGCCAACTATGCTGCAACGAAAGCTGGTGTGGTCACTGGCACACGCAAAAGTGATGGGCTTAGGTCCAACACCTGCGATTAAGATGGCCCTAGAGCAAGCAGAATTAACGCTTGACGATATGGATGTCATCGAACTTAATGAAGCTTTTGCGGCTCAGTCCCTTGGCGTCGTTCATGAATTGGTGGAAACTTTTGGAGTAGATAAAGACGCTCTATTAGCGAAAACCAATATCTTGGGTGGAGCGATTGCCCTTGGACATCCAATTGGGGCAAGTGGCAACCGCATCCTTGTTACCTTGGTTCACTTAATGAAGAAACATGGTTACAAGTATGGACTCGCAACGCTCTGTATTGGTGGCGGAATGGGAACAGCAGTTGTTTTAAAGAATGTTGAGTAGGAGGCCTCTGGTCTCCTTTTTCTATGGGCATATATACTGTAAATTCAGTCATCTTTGTTATAATCAATCCGTATTGAAATGAGGTAATGAACAGATGGATATTAAATTAGCGGTCTTCGATATCGACGGCACACTCGTCACCCATGGGACGCATATTTTATTAGATTCGACGATTGAGTCGATACATAAACTTCAAGAAAAGGGTATAAAAGTAGCAATTGCTAGTGGACGAGCCCTTTATTCATTTGACCAAGAAGTCTTAGACCGAGTGGAATTTGACTATTTAATTAGCGCTAATGGTGCCTATATCTACGATCAAATTAACGAAAAAGATGTTTATCGTCATCGTTATTCATCGGAATTAGTGGAATCATTTACAAAAAAAGTTCAAGAAGCACAGGGGAGCCTGATGTATCAAATGGTTAAAAATGGGTATTCCTATGTTGACTATGAAGGCTTAGCCCAGAAGATGCTGGAATATCTAAATATGCATGAATCCAAAATTTTAAATTATGACGATAAACAAGATAAGCATTTAGAAGAAGCTCCACATCATATTATTACCCGGATTCCTGAAGCAGCCTTTGCTGATTTTCAAGAACAGTTCCCAGAATTAAAATTCACACGATTTTTACCCGATATGTATGATGTCAATGATCATGTAATTAATAAAGCAAATGCTGTGAAGTATATCGCCCAGGATTTAGGTATCCAATTAGCTGAAGTGATTGCTTTTGGCGATGGATTAAATGATTTAGAAATGCTCTCTGAAGTAAAAATTGCTATAGCCATGGGCAATGCAGAACCCGGGCTGAAGAAAGTCGCCGATTATGTGACGACCAACTCCGAAGAAGGGGGCATAAAACAAGGATTGATTCATTACGGAATTATTGAAGATTTCTAGACACAAAAAAAGCCGAGTTGTTTCGGCTTTTTGCTTGATTGGACTTATTTTAGTAAGAATCGGTACTAACGGTTGAATCTAAACCAAGAACCACAGGTACCGAGCGGTAACCAACGCCCATACGGTCGATTCCCATGTCAATTAGATGTAAGAAGTGCTCGCGCGTACGGATGGCCCCACTGCCTTTAACCTTACATTTTCCAGCGACTTCATCCATCATGATTTGAACAACTTCAACGGTTGCCCCTTTGTTTTCGTGCCCAGTTAAGAAGCCAGTACTTGATTTAACAAAATCTGCTCCAACTTCAACACAGATTTGGCAGAGTTTACGAATGTGTTCTTCTTGTAATGCATCGGTTTCAAAGATGACTTTGAGTTCGCGTCCATATTTATGGCTAGTGTCAACACAAGCTTGTAAGTCTTTTTTAATAGCTTCGTATTCACCACTGAGGGCTAGACCGAAGTTAACAACGATGTCAATCTCTTTAACGGAGTCGTATTTTGCGACATCTTCAATTTGTTGGACACGAGAAGCTGTTGAGCTAGTTCCGAAGGGGAAATCTACAACCGGGCAGAGCATGGTTTCACTACCAGCGACTAATGGTTCACAAAATTCCATATAGGCTGGATTGATACAAATGGTTGCACATCCGAGTTGGACACCATCTTTGGTGAGTTCTTCAATCTCTTTGAGAGTGAATTCTGGTTTTAGAACCGAATAGTCAATATATTGAGCTAGTTGTTTTGTTGTCATTGCTGCTGCTTTGAGTTTTGTCATTGATCTTTCTAGGATATCTTTGTTCATTTCTGTTCGATATCTTTCCTCCTGATTGAATAATAGCACGCAAAAAAACAAAAGTAAACAGTATATTACAAATTATTTCGAAATACTCGTCATAAAATGTTCGAAACTGTTCATTTAATAGAAAAATAGGGTATAATTAAAGACGTAAGGGGTAATAATATGATTAAGAGCCACAGATTTGAAAAAATACTAGAAATGATTGAACAAAACGGAATCATGACCATCCGTGATTTAGCTCAAATATTGGATGTCACTGAGACAACCATCCGTCGCGATAGTGAAGAGTTAGAACAACAAGGGTTATTGATACGAGTCCATGGGGGCGTTAAAAGTTTAAAGCGTAGCACCATTTTATCCAGTCAAGATGAAAAAAGGATGCAAGAACGAACCGAAAACTACAAAGAGAAAAACTTAGTTGCTAAACGAGCGGCATCTTTTGTTAAGGAAGGAGACTGTGTATTTCTAGATGGGGGGAGCACAATGTTACCGATGCTCAACTATTTAAAAGGAAAGAAAGTACGGATTGTTTCTCATTCCACCTTATTGGCAGATAATTTTGATGACGATACGTCGGAGTTTTACTTATTGGGGGGAAAATATATATCTCAATATAATATGTCCGTGGGGCCAATAACGCTAAATAACCTAGAGCGTTTCAATTTGGACCATGCGTTTATTGGTTGTGCTGGAATCGATTTGTCGCGAAAAATGATTTATACTGCTGAATTAGAAACGATGGCTATCAAAGCTCAAGCGTTGTTGTTAACGAATCACAAATATTTGTTAGTGGATGCTTCTAAATTAGCGGTTAAAGGGTTTTACAGTTTTGGTGAATTTGAAGATTTTGATGTCATTATTTGTAATGAAGATCCGTCCATCAATAAAGAAGAAATTCCTGGTAACTTTATTTTGATTTAACATTGATTATAAAATGAAAAGCACCGTATATAACGAAGATCATTTTTTTGATTTCAGTTTACAAGGTGCTTTTTTTTGTAAAAATTTGCGGGTGTTTAAGTCAAAAACTTAATTCGGTTTGCGTCCGATGATCCGATAGTGAACACTTAAGTTCGGATCGAATTGGCTATTCACTTCGGTACCACATTCGCTTATAATTTCAAATCCTGTTTTTTCTAAATAACCTTTTAACTGGTTTGGTAAAACAGGGTACAGGATCGCGTGGCCGTGATAATAATTAGGGACCACTCTTAAGCTGGTGTAGAAATGAATGTATTCATTGTTGGGGTCAATTAACAATTCACGATTGAAGACAATGTCTCCCTTATCTAAAACGATGTCTGGCAACTTACCGATTTGTTGGCTTAATATACGATTATAATTGAGAATCTCGAGCATCAATTCACCACCAGGTTTTAATTGGTCATATATTTTTTTGAGAACCATAACGCATTCTTCTTCATTGAAACTAGGTAAAACATTACCCAGAGAATAAATGCCGTCAAAGGTTCCTTCTAATCGGTCAACATCTTTCCCATCTAGAATTTGAATGCTATCCGTGAGTCCATGTTCTTTCATAGCTGGGTTAATATCAATTCCGAGAACGGTTTTTGATTTGTCCTCTAGATACTTAACAGCAGCTCCCGTAGCACATCCAAAATCTAAAATAGACTGTTTTCCTTCAGAAAAGCGATCAAGAATTTGCTTCTTCTTATCTGATAATGGAAAGAGTAAATCATAGTACTTCGCAAAATTATTGTTATACTTCATAACGGTCTCCTTTCTCCATACATAATAGTGTACAATTTATTTTATCATATTTCCAAGACTTCGAACTAATAATTCATTTTTGTATAGAAATATAAGCAAAACAAACGGTACATCACTAAAAAATACCAAATAGCAGCACCTCAAGAATATCATATTCTGTGTTGTTTATCTACCAAATATTTGCAAATTGTAACAAATTATTTCAAAAATCATACCTAAATAAACAGATAACAACATTCAACAACACTTTACCGAGGGTTAATCTATACAAAAATTTGAGAATATAGGTAAAAATAGTAGAAAATATACATTATATTAGCTATAATGAACATGTCAAGAAAAAAGACGATCAGCCAAAGACAAAACAAAATGATCGAAAGAAGGAGAACAAACATGGCAAAAAAGAAAAGAATTCCAAAATATCAAATGATCGCAAATGATATTGAACGACAAATCGCAGAAGGTAAATTAGTTCCCGGTGAACGTTTAAAAACAGAACGGGAATTAGTAGTTGAATATGATGTAAGTAAGATGACCCTAAGACATGCTTTTGAAGAACTGATTAAAAAGAATGTCATCATCAATCGCTACCATCAAGGGTATTTTGTCACCAATGCCAATATTCACCGCGATAAAGAAATTATGGGTGTAACAGAAATGTTTGCTCGTCGTGGTTTAGAAATCAAGTCGGAAGTTGTTAAACTCGCGAAAGTCTTCCCAGATCCTGAAGCAAAGGAAATGTTACAACTCAAAGATGGTGACTGGATTTATCGTTTGGAGCGTATCCGTCGGGCAAGTCATGAAGTCATGTTGCTTGAATACGCGAACATTGTGGCTAGTAAAGTTCCCAATTTAGAAATGTTTAATTTTGAAGAATTTTCACTATTTGATGTTTATCACAAACACTATGGAATCCATGTCAGCTGGGCGCGCGACGAAATCAGTGCGGATTGGGTGGCCGGCAAACAAGCGAAAATTTTATTAGATCGAAAATCGGGACCAGCGCTCATCGTTAAGAACTTATCATTCGACCAAAGCGGAACGCCATTGGAATATACAACACAGATTTACAATTATAAAGTCTTTACCTATACGGTTATTAGTAACCAAACGACTCCTAAATATAGTGCTGAACTAGAGGACTAAAACATGGATAAACGAGAATTAGCCCAATATATGGACCATACGTTTTTAAAGGCCTACGCAACGGAACAAGATCTTATGAATACTTGTAACGAAGCCATGGCAGTAGGTGCTAAAATGGTTGCTATTAATTCATATTGGACTAGATTTTGTCGAACCTATCTCGATGCCCACCAGAGTAAAGTTCATGTCGGTGCGGCAATCGGTTTTCCCTTGGGACAACAAACCATTGAAGTCAAAGTTTTTGAAACCAAAAATGCCATTAAAAATGGAGCGGATGAAATTGACTACGTCTTAAATATTTCCAAAGTGAAAGACGGGGACTTCAACCATATAGAAGATGAGATGCAACAAATTGTCGATGTTTGTAATAGCCAAGGCATTATTTCAAAAGTTATTTTTGAAAATTGTTATTTAACCAAAGAAGAAATTATCAAATGTGCTCAAGTCGCCAATGTGGTGAAACCAGACTTTATTAAAACATCGACTGGTTTTGGGACCGGTGGTGCGACGATTGAAGATGTTCAATTGATGTTGGAACATGCACCAAATGTACAAGTCAAAGCAGCAGGGCAAGTGCGCTCGTACGACGTTGCCAAAAGTTTCATTGATTTAGGTGTGAAGCGCATTGGAACAAGTAGTACCTTAAAAATTCTTGAAGAATTTGAGCAACAAACTCCATAAGTTATAGGAGAACACCATGAAGAAGACGATTTTATTTAGAACCTTTAAAACGACTGAAGCGAGTTTTCCTTTTGAAAAGACGCAATCAACGAGTCTTTTTCCAGTCGGTAATGTCCCCAATCTGGTTCGTTTAATTCGTCTTGTTGCAGAGCAAAACGACCAATTGGATTTGCGGGTATTGGTAGCGGAGCGTCCATCGGATTATCGTTACCATCTTCAAGAGGTGGATGTTGGATTTTTCGATGCATTAGAACCGGCGTTAGCTGGTCTCCAAGATGTTGTAGTCCTTGATAGCGATCGCTATTTTACAAAAGAGATGATAGAAATCATTCTCCAACTGCCAGCGAATACCTTGCTTGTGCAACCAAAAAGCGAACAGTTCAAGTCGATTCATGGAATGGGTATCGAAACTCAAGAAGACCAGGTAACAAAAGTTATTGGTCATGGGCGAGATCATTATGTGGATTATATGTTGGCCGGAGCCATGGTTTTAAATCGAGAGGTTTTAAAATATGTTGGCCAAACCCCTCTAGGTATGGATGAAATATCAACTGGTGGGATGCCTTATCAAAAACTTTATTTAGAAAACATTGTTCAACAAGCCCTATATCAGGGCGTTCCAGTTCATTTTGAAAAAATCGACGATTTAGTTTTAGATTTATCGTATCCTTGGCATCTTTTACAAGCCAACCAATTAGAAACGAAGATGCCCTTTGTCAGTTCTTATGAACCAAACCAGGTCGACGAGAGTTGTGTCATCAAGGGTTCTCTAATCTTGGGTGAAAATTCTCGTATTGAACATCACTGTATTATTAAAGGAAATGTTCGCGTCGGGGATAATACTCTAATTTCCAGCGGTGTGGTTATTGAAGGCGATGTCGTTATTGGCAATGATTGTGTGATTCAAAACTACGCGCTCATTACGAAAAACACCGTGATTGGTCATGGCGTGAAATTAGGATTTCATGCGGAAGTGGGTGGTGTGTTGATGAATCGCTGTGCGATTGTTCACCAATGTGAAATATATGGTGTAATTGGTCGCCGAGTCGATGTTGGCGCTGGCACTCTAGTAGGAACCTTGAGATTTGATGACCAGGAAGCGACCATTCGTGTCCAAGGGCGCCTACTAGCAAATAAGAGTACGAGCGTTGCGTTCATTGGCGACTATAGTCGAACCGGCATCGGTAATATTATTTTGCCAGGCGTACGAATCGGCTCCTATTGCTCCATCGGCCCGGGTGCGGTGTTAGAAAAAGACATTGACCACGAACAATTGGTACTAGTCCAACAGGAAAAGCAATATCGGCCATGGTCCCCAGCGAAATATGGTTGGAAAAAATAAAAATTACAAAGAGCCTCTCACACATTGGTGTTTGGGGCTTTTTTTAGGAATCCTTTTAGATGTCGTTTATTTAAATCCATGGAACCCTTATTACAAGTTGTACGCTTAACAAAGTATTACGGAACCACCAGAGGTTTAGAAGAATTAAGTTTAACACTTAAACCTGGTCAAATCATTGGTCTATGTGGTCACAATGGCAGTGGTAAAACAACTTTATTTCGCATGATTTTGGGGTTGATTAAACCCACCAGTGGAACGATTAATTATGGAAAAGATTTCCAAAGCCTTTCCACGTATTTAGGTTATATGCCCGAACAACGCGCCCTGTATCAAGACATCACCATCACCGAGCTTTTGATGTATTTAGGGCGCTTAAAAAAGATGGACGAAGAAGTAATTGAATATGCGATTTATAAATGGTTGAAAATTTTTGACTTGGACGATCAAAAACAACGAAAGATTGACGAGTTATCGAAAGGAAATCAACAAAAAGTTCAATTTATCTGTGCTTTATTACATGATCCCAAAGTATTAATCCTTGACGAACCATTAACGGGATTAGATTCTACGAATGTACGTATCTTTAAAAAAGTGATGCGCGATCAAATCCAAGAGAAAAAGGCCATTATTTTGTCTTCCCATCAATACGAAGAGTTGGAACAGTTTAGCAATTACATTATTCTCTTAAAACAAGGCCACGAGATTTTGAGTGGAAATTTAAACGACTTGAAATTGAAGCATCAAAAACGCTATATATGGCTCAACCGCGAAGCCACTTTGCAAGATTTGGAGATTATTGGTGAAGTAAACCGGGAGGTTTTAGACAATTATGTGCGGCTAACCATTGATCATGAAACAAATGCGCGCCGTGTCGTTGATGATTTAAACCAAGTGCCTTCGGTGACCTATTTACGTAAAGAAATGATTTCTTTACGGGATTTAATTTTAAAGGCGAATTCACGCGTATGAAACATCTTCTAAAATTTACTTTAACGCGACGTTTTTTGAATAAAATGATGCTCTATTTTTTGGCAATTATTTCTGTATTGACTGCTTTGGGGGTGTTTGTTGATAAAGTTGTTTTGTTTTTTAACCCAAGTATCGGTGAGACCATTACTATTAATCTTGTTAATATGGATCAACAATTATTTGTTGAATCGTCGACCTATGGCTATCAATTCGATGAATTTGCTCGAATTCGTTTAGAAAAACGCCAAGAAGATTTCCTTATTACAAGCCCAGATCAAGTGGATGACATGGTCTTACAACAACTTCAAGAATCGATTCATCAATATCATTATCAAGAACAATTTAAGCAATTAGAACTCGAAGAACAAACGAAGTTTTATCAAATTCAATCCGTTAATATTATTGAGGATTTTGAACGTATCGATGACACGACCCAAAAACATCATTTGGCTTTTTATGGTATCACATCGATTTATTTTATGATGATTGGGTTTGCGTCAATGATTGCTCAAGAAATAATTGCGGAAAAGAAAGCGAATATTTTAGAACTAATTGGGACGTCCGTTTCTTTAAAAGTTCACTATTATTCAAAAATTCTTAGTGGATGGCTTTCGGTTTTAATGCAAATTGGCTTAATTGGATCGATTGTTGGTCTTGGTTTATTGCTACGAATGGCTTTTGATAATGGGGTGGGTTGGTTGCAATTTATGCAAGATATTGGGCTTTTGATGACACCGATTTCAAGTTTTTCAGATGTTTTCACCTTGTTAAATGGCCAAGGATTTTTATTGATCAAGATTGTTGTGTCGTTGGTGTATTTATTTTTAGGTATCTTGACTTTACAGATTTTCTTAGTTCGATTGGTGTTGCGGGTGGATACTCTTGAAGAGGCGAGCACGATTCAATCCCCGGTGTATATTGTTTTATTACTACTGTATTATGGGGCGATGTTTTTGAATAATCCTACATCTATGCAAGGTGGACTGGCACTGATTTTAAGTTTCTTTCCCTTCTTTTCAATGATTTTTATGCCTGCGCGAATTTTGATGTATCCGGTGGGATTTGTTCAAATTTTCTTTTCATTATCATTGTCGGTAGGTTTCTTTGTATTGATTCTTTTAAGCACCGAGAAGTTTTATCGGGCTCATATTTTAGAAGGATTTCATAGATGACTATGTGAAAATATACTGAAAAATAATTAATTAAAGAGCATTGACTTTGTTTTTTGATAATCATATAATATGAACGCTAGAGGAGGAAGAAATAACTGTATGAAAAAATTTATTCTAGTTCTATTTGCCTTATTGTTACTCGTTTCTTGTGGAACAAGCACACCACCAGAAACCGATCCTGTTGAGACCGATCCTGTTGAAACGGGAACAACTGAAGGTGGGAAATACAAAGTAGGTTTAGCGTCTGTAACAACCGCAAACTTAACCGATGCATCTGAAGATGCCGCTGGTCGCGTTCAATTCAACACTACCATGGCAGCAGTCCTATTAGATGAAGAAGGAAAGGTTGTCGATGTTGAAATCGATACAGCTCAAAATAGCGTAGCGGTATCAGCGGAAGGAGTTGCAACAGCACCCGAAGCAACCCCATCAAAAGCAGAGAAAAAAGAAGACTATAACATGAAGGGTGTCTCTGGAATTGGTAAAGAATGGTACGAACAAATCGATGCACTTGAAGCATGGATGGTTGGTAGAACGGTTGAAGAAGTCTTAGCTGTTCCAACGGAAGAAAGAGATGCTGGACACATTGCTGTTCCAACAGGCGAAGATTTGAAATCATCAGTAACGATTACGATTGATGGATATTTAGAAGCGTTCAAACGCGCAACGGAAGCTCTTGTTGACGTTGAAGGCGATGTCGCTAAATTTGGTTTTGCAAACACCACCGCATTTAAGGTTTCGGATGCGTCCGAAGATGCTGCAGGTTCTGCTCAAGCAAACACCGATTTCTCTGTTGTCTTATTAGATGCAGACGGAAAAGTTGTTTACGTTAAAAATGATGTTTCTCAAAACAGCGTTTCGTTCAATGCCGAAGGAGCTTTCAGTGAATTCACCGAAACACCTTCTAAACATGTTCGTAAAGAAGACTACAACATGAAGGGTGTCTCTGGAATTGGTAAAGAATGGTACGAACAAGCAAACGCTCTTAACGAGTGGATGGTTGGTCAAACCGTTGCGGAGATCTTATCCGTTCCTACAGAGGAAAGAGATGCTGGACACCCTGCCGTTCCAACGGGTGAAGATTTAAAATCTTCCGTCACGATTACGATTAATAGCTACTTAGAAGTTCTTGAAAAAGCAGCTAAGAATGCGGTTGACGTTAAGTAAACTTTAATAAATCTATGAAAAAGCGATTCTGAGGAATCGCTTTTTTTATCTTTTATTCCATTGTTTAATGTTGCTGGTACGTTTGATTTTTTGTAATTTCTCGTAATTATCAGCATACGTTTTTTCAATGGAGTTTAAGTTTTCTGGGGTATAGAACTGTTCATCTTTTAACTCTTCCGGTAAATACTGAAGGGTATGCCATTGTTCGGCTTTACTGTAGTCGTATTTTTCATCATCCCCTTTGTTGACCGGGGTAAAGTTTAAATAGTCTGGCATGGGAAAAGATTTCGAACGCACAACTTGTAATGCCTGGTCAATACTATGAATAGCACTCTTTGATTTTGGAGATAGAGCCAGCTCGATGACGGCATTAGCTAAGGGGATGCGGCCTTCGGGTAAACCAACACGCTTCGCAACTTCACAAGCGTTTAATACCCGACCGACAAGAGCAGGGTTTGCTAATCCGATATCTTCATAGGCGGTAACGGTTAATCGCCGTTCAATGGAAATCAAATCACCTACTTCTAGCAAAATAGCCAAGTAATAAAGAGCCGCATTCACATCGCTTCCCCGAATCGATTTCTGGAAGGCCGAAAGGGTATTATAATAATTGGAATCAGCACTATCGAAAGCAATGTTGGCATGAGCATGAACTTTTTCTAGTATTTCCTTGTCAACGAGGCTCTCTGTATTTATTGCCGCCAATTCAATTAGATTTAATGCATAGCGAGAATCGCCATTTGCTTGTTGAGCGATGATTCTTCGTGCTTCTGGGGTTATTTGAATACGATTATTAAACCCTAAAGGATGTTGTAGGGCTCTAGTGATAATCGCTTCGATATGGTCGGTCGATAATTCTTTGAATTCAACTAAATGGGTTCTGGAGCGAATGGCGGGATTAATCGCAAAGTACGGATTAGCAGTTGTTGCCCCAATTAAAGTAATTAACCCATTTTCTAAATGAGGTAATAAGGTATCTTGTTTGTCTTTGTTTAGGCGGTGGACTTCATCCATAATTAAGATTAGCCCATTCGTCATTTTTGCTTCAAAATAAATATCTGTTAAATCTTTCTTGGAATCGGTCACGGCATTAAATAAACGATACGGTTGGTCCAGTTCTTTAGCAAGAATTAGCGCGGCCGTGGTTTTTCCCGAACCCGGGGGACCGAAGAAAACCATCGAGGGTAAGGTTTCGTGTTTAACGAGATTGGTTAATAAACCATCTTGGGCAAAGAGATGGTCTTGGCCAATAATTTCCGTTAATTTTTGTGGTCGTATTCGAGCAGCTAATGGTTCTCTCATAACATCCTCCTATTTCTCTTAGTATAGCATTTAATTGGTCGAGTCGTTGTGCTAAGAAACCTAAAATAAGGTACAATAAAGACATGAAAGTAATTGTACAAAGAGTGATGAAAGCCCACTGTGTCGTCGACCAAGAAACGGTGAGTGCAATTGGTCAGGGATTTGTTTTGTTGGTTGGATTTGAACAAGGCGATCAAATGGAACAACTGGAATGGATGGCCCAAAAAATAGCAAAGTTGCGCATCTTTGAAGATCATCAAGAAAAAATGAATCTCGATCTTCAACAAGTTCAGGGAGAAATCCTATCTATTTCTCAATTTACACTAGCAGCAGAGGTGACCAAAGGTAATCGTCCGAGTTTTGTAAAGGCGATGGAAGCCCAACAAGCCCAATCCTATTTTACAATTTTTAATGAGAAATTAAGGTCTCAGGGATTGGTGGTCAAAGAAGGGGTTTTTCAAGCCCATATGGAAATCCACCTCGTCAACGATGGACCAGTAACCATCATCATAGAAAGGGAATAAAAATGAGTCAAATCATGAGTGGCAGAAAACTGCGAGATGAAAAAATTAACCAATTTGCCCAAGTGGTAAAAACCTACAAAGAACAGGGAAGGCGTGCGCCCCATTTAGCGGTCGTGTTAGTTGGTGAAGATCCCGCTTCCATGACTTATGTCCGAAACAAACAACGCGCCTGTAAGCGAGCCGGCTTTACGTCCAGCAAATACGAATTGGACAAAGATACGACCCAAGCTAAATTGAATGCCTTAATCGATCACTTAAATGAAGACGACGATGTCGATGGCATTTTGGTGCAATTTCCAATTCCACCGCATTTAAGTCAACAAGAAACCATCGAACGGATTTACCCAGCAAAAGATGTAGACGGCCTACATCCCCGTAATGTGGCGGCGCTAACTTTAAATAAAAAGGGAATTATTCCCTGCACACCGAAGGGTATTGTCGAATTATTAAAGAAACATGAAGTGGAGATGTCGGGTAAATTGGCAGTGGTTATTGGTCGTTCCTCTCTAGTGGGGAGACCGGCAGCTCAATTGATGTCGAACGAAGATTCAACCATTGTTCTTTGTCATTCTAAAACCGAAAATTTGAAGGCGTTAACCAGAATGGCGGATATTCTTATTGTTGCGATGGGCCAACCGCTTTATATCACCGCCGACTATGTAAAAGAAGGGGTGGTGCTAGTTGATGTTGGGATTCACCAAATTAATGATAGAATAGTTGGGGATTGTGACCCAAACGCATACGAAAAGGCGTCCAGATATACGCCAGTTCCAGGTGGTGTGGGTCCAATGACCATTGCTAGTCTATTAGAAAATACACTAGAAGCTTACGAGGAAAACGATGTCCAATAAAGTTTTTAATCTAGGTGATATTGTGGAAATGAAAAAACAACATCCCTGTAAAAAATCAAAAGAATTTGAGATTACGCGCATGGGCGCAGACATCAAAATCAAATGCTTAGGTTGTGGAGCACAGATTATGATGGATCGTTTTGAGTTTCAGAGAAAGATGAAACGTGTTGTAAGAGTGGCACAACCAGAGGAGAATTAATGTCATTAACTGCAGGTATCGTCGGGCTTCCCAATGTTGGGAAGTCCACATTATTTAACGCTATAACCAAATCCCAAGTCGAAGCCGCCAATTATCCTTTTGCGACCATTGATAAAAATGTTGGGGTCGTGACGGTTCCCGATCCGCGTGTGGGCCGCTTATCCGCTATTTTTAAGCCAAAAAAGACGATTTATACGACTTTTGAGTTTACGGATATCGCTGGTCTTGTCAAAGGAGCTTCCGAAGGGGAAGGCTTGGGCAACAAATTTCTCGGTCATATTCGCGAAGTTGACGCCATCTGTCATGTCGTTCGCTGTTTTCATGATGAAGATATTAGCCATGTGGCTGGACGAATCGATCCCATTGAAGATATTGAAGTCGTTGAATTGGAACTCTTGTTAGCAGACATTCAAACCGTGGACAATCGATTTGAAAAACTAGAGAAAAAATTAAAAAACGATAAAAGCGTCGGTATGGAATACGAAGCCCTTAAGAAAATAAAACAAGCTTTAGATGCAGGAAAACCTGCCAGTAGTGTGTCGTTGAATCCGGAAGAAGAGAAACTAATAAAAACCTATCATTTATTAACCAAAAAACCTATGATTTATGTCGCAAATATCGATGAAGTCGACGTCGCTCAACCGGATAATAATGATGATTATTTGAAAGTAAAAGCCTACGCCCAAGAAGTGAACCGCAGCGTGGTGGCGATTAGTGCCCATATGGAAGAAGAGCTATCAAGCTTAGACGACGCAGAAACGGCTTTATTTTTGGAAGATCTTGGCCTTCAGTCGTCGGGGTTAGATAAAATTGTCCATGAAGCGTATTCAATTTTAGGCTTAAAGACCTTCTTTACGGTGGGTAGCGACGAAGTCCGAGCTTGGACTTTTCATGATCAAATGAGTGCCTATGATTGTGCGGGCATCATTCATAGCGATTTCCAACGTGGATTTATCCGAGCGGAAACCTATCACGTGGATGATCTTTTTGAGCTTAAAACAGAATTAGCCATTAAAGAAAAAGGACGACTACGTCTTGAAGGTAAACAGTATCTCGTCCGCGACGGGGATGTCCTTCATTTCCGTTTCAATGTTTAAACCTATCCTATGATATAATATTCATATTCAAAAGGAGGAATTTAAGTATGAAATTAATATTAGCCATTGTCTCTAACGATGATAGTTCGAGTGTAACGTCAACGTTAACGAAGGCAAACTTCCAAGTAACTCGCTTAGCAACCACGGGCGGCTTTTTACGCTCGGGAAACACGACTTTAATCGTTGGAACCGATGATGACAAAGTCGACTACTGTATTGAGTTAATTGGTCAAGAATCTAAAAAACGGACAGAAATTGTCCCTTCCACCGCAAGCTACGACATCGGTCGGTTTGCTTCTTTCCCAGTAGAAGTTCCCGTTGGTGGAGCAACTATTTTTGTCATTGACGTTGAACAATTCCACAAACTATAATAGGAGAATTTAATGAATTTTTTTGATGAACTGAAACAAAAACTTGCGGGAAAACGCATAAAGATTGTCTTTCCAGAAGCTCACGATTTAAGAATATTAGCCGCAGCGGTTGATCTCCACCGCGATGAAGTTGTCGATCCCATCTTATTAGGGGATAAAGAGGTTGTCTCAAAATTAGCCAAAGATAACGGGTTGAAAATTAATGGCCTAACCATATATGATCCGAAAAACTATTCTTTACAACCATTAGTCGATGCGTTTGTCGAACGCCGAGCTGGTAAAATTACGGAAGAACAAGCTCGTGAATTACTAAAAACCAATAATAACTATTTTGGAACGATGTTGGTACATACCAATCAAGCGGCAGGTTTGGTTTCAGGAGCCGACGGGTCCACCGCGGATACGATTCGCCCAGCTTTACAAATCATTAAAATGAAACCAGGATACAAAAAAGCTTCGGGGATTTTCTTCTTGGTGAAAGGTGAAGAACGTTTATTTATGGCGGATTGTGGCATTAATATTAATCCATCCGCCGAAGATTTAGCTGAATCGGCGGTCATCACCGATGTTACCGTTCGTCAGTTTGGATCAGAACCACGCATTGGCTTATTGTCCTTCTCAACAAAAGGATCCGCAAAATCAGCAGAAACTGAAAAAGTGATTGAAGCGCTGGCCCTAGCTAAAGAAATGAATCCGGATTTACTCATTGACGGTGAACTTCAATTTGATGCTGCCTATGTACCGGAAGTTGCTAAAAAGAAAGCGCCAGAATCACCTGTAGCTGGTCGTGTGAATACTTTTATTTTCCCAACCTTAGATGCAGGAAACATCGGCTATAAAATCGCTCAACGCTTAGGTGGCTACGAAGCGGTTGGTCCAATCTTACAAGGACTGAACAAACCAGTGAACGATTTATCCCGTGGTTGTGTCCAAAGAGACGTGTACAACCTAGCACTTGTTACCGCTGTTCAAGCCATTGATGAATAACCATAGCTGCAGGGGGAAACAAATATGAGTCACAAAGAAGCGGCCTTAAAATTTCATAAAGATCATCAAGGAAAAGTTGCTACTGGATTGCGGGCACCAATAACCGATAAGGAAACCTTGGGCTTAGCTTATACACCTGGTGTCGCTCAAGCGTGTTTAGAAATTGAAAAAGATCCTCAAACAGCCTACGACTATACTTGGAAATCGCGAACAATTGCGGTTATATCGGATGGTACAGCGGTCTTAGGACTGGGGGATATTGGGCCAATGGCTTCGCTTCCTGTTATGGAAGGCAAATGTAATTTACTTAAATCCTTTGGTGGAGTCGATGCGGTTCCCATTGTTTTAGATGAAAAAGATCCTGAAAAATTAATCCAAATTATTAAAGCCTTAGCGCCAACCTTTGGTGGAATCAATCTAGAGGACATTAGTGCCCCACGATGCATACAAATTGAACGGGCCTTAATTGAAGAACTAGATATTCCTGTGTTTCATGACGATCAACATGGCACGGCCATTGTGGTTACAGCCGGCTTAATCAATGCTCTCAAACTCATCGGTAAATCCTTTGAAGAGTTAAAGGTCGTGGTCTCCGGAGTTGGGGCTGCGGGTTCATCAATAATTCGGATGCTCCATCAAGTCGGGGTTCGTCAAATTTATGGATTCAACCGGAATGGTGTGTTGAATCGCGATAAACTTGAACAAGCTGATTTTTTACAAAGAGAATTGATTGAAATCACCAATCCAACCAACGAAGACGTTACTTTAGAACAAGCCATGGTGAAGGCCGACGTCTTTATCGGGGTTTCCGCTGGAAAAATTGTTTCCGAAGCCATGGTGGCATCGATGAATGAAAATGCGGTGGTGTTTGCTTTGGCGAACCCAGAACCGGAGATTACGTATGTGTTAGCTAAAAAAGCTGGTGCTCGGGTTGTTGGTACCGGCCGTAGCGATGCTCCAAATCAAGTGAATAATGTTTTGGTCTTTCCAGGGTTGTTTAAAGGCGCCCTGGCTTCCAGAGCAACAAAAATCACAGAAGAAATGAAGCTTGCGGCGGCATATGGTTTAGCGAGTTTGATTGATGAAAACCAACTAAAGGAAGAGTATGTGATTCCCGAAGTCTTTGATCCGCGCGTAGCGGACGTTGTAGCCAAAGCGGTGATGGATGAAGTAGAGCGCCAACAAACTCAGAAGTAATGTTACGTGCTATGATCAAACAAAGGAGATTACTAAATGGATATCAAACAAATAACCGATCAGTTATTTTCAAATGAAACGCTGGAAACCTTAGCGGATCAATTTGGAGTCAGCAAAGAATCGGTTGCTCTTGCGACACAACAAGCCGTGCCTGCTCTGCTTCAACAATTGTATCAAAACGCCCAAGACGAAGAAAAGGCAGCTTCTTTAGAAAAAGCTTTAGACGATCATCGTGAAGATCCGTTTTCGGATGTTTTAACTAATTTAGTCCAAGCAGATACCAACGACGGTTCAAAAATACTTGGTCACATTTTCGATCAAAAACAAGACCAGGTCATTCATGGCTTAGGAAACACCTCGGGGATTGGTGCGGGGAACATGGGTTCTTTACTCATGATGCTGGCGCCGTTGCTCTTATCGTTTTTAGGTAAACAAAAACAAAAAACGACTCCTAAGGAAGAATCGTCCGGAAATATTTTGGGCGATTTGCTTGGAAAAATTGGCGGTAGGTCGACTGAAAAAACATCCTCCGGTGGTGGTATTGGCGACTTATTAGGGGGTTTAACGAAATCTAAAACCTCGAAATCTTCGGGTGGATCGATTGCGGATTTACTTGGTAAAGTCACTAGAGACTACGCACAACAAGAAAAAACCGATACAAATGTTTTAGAAGAAGTATTGGGTGGCGATCTCTTAGGAAATATCCTTGGTGGGTTGTTTAACAAAAAGTAAATAGAAACAGAGATTTTAAAAAATCTCTGTTTTAATTTGGTGTATAATAAGCCTATTAGGTGGTGAAAAGATGTATCGAATTGGCCAATCAACGGATATTCATCAATTAGTTGAAAACCGCAAACTGATCATAGGTGGAGTTCTAATCGATCACCCTTTTGGTTTGTTGGGACATAGCGATGCGGATGTCTTAGTCCATGTAATTGCGGAGGCTTTATTGGGGGCGTTATCTCTTGGCGATTTAGGCCGACATTTTCCCGACACCGATGCGCGCTTTAAGGACATCAATTCCTTAGATTTATTAAAAGAAGTGTATAAAATGGTCGTTTCAAAGGGTTACAAAGTGGTGAATATTGATAGTTTGGTGATGATTGAACAACCAAAATTAGCCCCTTATTTAGAACTTATGAAACAACAAATATGTCCGCTATTGAACATTCAAAACGATCAACTCAACCTCAAAGCAACGCGTGGCGAGAAATTGGGCTTTATCGGTCGCCAAGAAGGGGTTGTCGCTCAAGCGGTGGTGCTTTTAAAGAAGGTGAATAATCATGAGTAAAAGATTACATGAAATGAAAGTATTAAGAGATCCAGTCCATGAATATGTGCGGATTGAAGAGCCGGTCATCTGGCAACTTTTGGATACGCGGGAGTTTCAGCGTTTACGTCGCATTCATCAACTTGGGGGGACGTATCAGGTGTATCATGGGGCAGAACATTCCCGTTTTTCTCATTCTTTAGGGGTTTATGAAATTGCCCGGCGGATGATTAATGAAGTTAAGGACTTAAAAAATCATTTAACTTATCCACAGCAACAAGCTTTATTATGTGCGGCCTTATTACACGATATTGGACATGGACCATTCAGTCATGCTTTTGAGCAAATATCGAAGATTCATCACGAAGAGATGAGTGCTCAAATCATATTAGGAAATACTCAAATTAACCAAGTTTTACACAAAGAACGAGAATCCTTGCCAGAAGAAGTGGTTGCTATTTTACAGCACCAACATCCAAACCCCATCTTATCTCAATTAGTCTCGGCACAATTAGACTGTGACCGGATGGACTATTTACTTCGAGACGCCTTTTTTACGGGAGTAAGTTATGGCAAATACGATTTGGAAAGAATCTTGAGAACCATGCGTATTCGTGACAACAAAGTCGTCGTCAAAGCAAGTGGAATTTCAGCCGTCGAAGATTACATCATGGCCCGCTATCAAATGTACTGGCAGGTGTATTATCATCCAACATCTCGAGCCTTTGAGATTCTTCTGTTTAAATTGTTTAAACGAATTGCTGATGTCTTCAAAGAGAATCCGGAAGAAATTGATCGTTGTGTGCCTTTTCTTAGACCATTTCTAGATAATGGAACGATGACGATTGATCAACATTTATTTTTAGATGAAGACACCATTATGCATGGCTTTAAGTTGTTATCGAGCCAATCAAAGGATTCTGTGCTAAAAGATTTAGCCCGTCGGGTCTTAGAGAGAGACTTGTTCAAGTTTGTGGATTATTTTGATGAACATCAATTACAAGGTATTGTCGACGGTGTTCGCCAATCGGGTTATGACCCCACGTATTATATGGAAGTGGACTTAGCCCATCAAAAACCTTATATCCCTTATATTAGTGATAAAGGAAATCCAATTTGGGTGCTCGACAAAGATGGCATTCAAATTAAGGAATTATCGAAAGTTTCCCCCATCGTCGATGCGATTATTAAAGCCAACGTCGATGTTGATAAAAAGGTGTTTTTCCCCTTAGAAAGGTCAATATATGAATAACTATCAAAACAGAAGAAACAAATTATTTGAAAATTTAGCCCAAAACAGTTTATCCATTTTATTTTCGGGCAGCCCTGTCCGTAAGAGTGCGGATGCGGATTATCCCTTCGAAGCCAATCGCAATTTTTTCTATTTAACAGGGATTGAGGAACCCGAAGCCGTATTGGTTTTGATCAAAACCGATCAACTTAAAAAATCCTTTTTATTCATTCGCGACATCGATGAAATGATGGAAAAATGGGTTGGTATTTATATTCGCCCTCAACAAGCTCAAGAGATTTCGGGGGTAGACCAGGTGTTGTTTCGTTCAACCTTCAAAGATTTCTTAGGCCGTCAATTACTATTTAACGCGATTGATACCCTCTACTTAGATGGAGATCGTCAGCGGGCGGATGCACGTCCCCTTGAAGGCGAACGGTTTGCTTTAAAAATGAAGAAAAGCTATCCTTTATTGAATTATCGTGACTTGTCCGATTTGGTGTTTTCTCAACGATTAATCAAAGACGACCAAGAAATTGCGAAAATACGTCAAGCCATTGATATTACAAATAAAGGGTTGCAGTTTATGTTGAAAAACATGAAACCCCAGCAATTTGAATATGAATATTTAGCCGATGTGCGTTATGTTTACAATAAACATGGAGCAAGTGAAATGTTTGATTCGATTGTGGCTTCTGGCCCGAATGGTGTCATCCTTCATTATGTTGCGAATGATCGAAAAACAAGCGATGGAGATTTATGTCTCTTTGACTTAGGGGCGAAAAAAGATGGTTACGGCGCCGATATTTCGCGGACTTATCCAGTTTCTGGTAAATTTAGCGCGCGTCAAAAACAACTGTATACCATCGTATTAGGAGCAATGGAGCGTGTGAAAGCCTATGCTCGGCCAGGGGTAACCCTTGCACAACTCAACCAACAAGTCATCGATTACTATGGGAAAGCTTTAGTACAGATCGGTCTTATCCAAGATCAGAGCGAGGTATCTAAATACTACTATCACTCTGTTTCCCATTTCTTAGGACTGGATACCCACGATGTTGGTGGAAGTATGGGCTTAATGCTTGAACCAGGTCATGTTATTACCAATGAACCAGGTTTGTATATTGAAGAAGAACAAATCGGTATCCGTCTTGAAAATGATTTGTTAATTACAGAAAACGGATGTGAAGATCTCTGTGTTGATGTCCCATTGTCAATTACTGAGATTGAGTCATTAATGAAACGCTAGATTAAAAAGAGCATTATTGCTCTTTTTTTTGAAAACCCTTTCACCTAAAAAAATAGATTAAATGATTTGACCGTCGGTCAAATGTCTGTTAATGTTTTCATATGGAAAATAAAGAAACGCCGATGATTGAACCTCGTAGAACCGCGATTATGGCTAGCGCAAAAACGCTTTTTTTGAATCAAGGGATTGAACATACCTCAATTTCTATGATTTCAAAAGAGGCAGGAGTTGCCAAAAGTTTGTTCTATTATTACTTCGAAACGAAAGAAGAACTCGTCTTAGCCATTATTGAAGAAATTTGCGAGGAACATTATCGCTATTTGGAAGCGCGCTATCAACAAGATGCTGAAGACATATTTGATGGTTTATTATTTTTGGTGGATTCCTTTTTTAATTTCCAACCGATGACCCGACAAATAAATGCGGCGGTTTTCCTTAACAAAATAGATTTCAATATTCGTTACCATACGATGTATTTGGAAAGAATAGGAGATTTTATTGATGTTATTGTCAATAGGGCTCAACAAGAAGGCTATCTTTTCATTGATTATCCCAATGAAACCTTCGTGATGATGTTGGAGGGTCTCTTACGTCTTCATCATGATGAAACCATTGACCTAACAGCACTTAAGATTGCCCGCATTATGGAACAAACTTTGCATTTGCCCCAAAATAGTTTGGTGGAAAAAGCGGAGCGCCATTTACTTAATTTTAAAAAGGAGGTTGACTAATTGGAAAAGATTTTAAAGGCCATTAACGAGGTCGAACAAGACATTGAAACGACCCAACGATCCTTAGAACCCGCGCGTGAAAAAGCATTGGACGATGTTCGCCAAGAAATGCGTGCCCTGGCGACGACTCATCGTCAACAGCTGGAAGCGTTCAAAGAAGACTATCATGAACACTTGCGTCAAGAAGCTCATGGGGACTTTGAAGCTATTTATCAAGAAAAGCTTCGTGAAATGGAACGTTTAAAAGCCCTCTCCGAACAAAATTACGAAACCGTTAAAGAACAATTAAAACAGGAGGTGTTAAATCATGGCTATCGTTAAAATGAGTGAATTCAATTTATTAGTCCAAAACGAAGATTTGAATGCTGTCCTGCGCGAGTTTCAGATTTTTAAGGATGTCCAGTTCAAAGATATTAGTGAACTTGCGACGGCCGAAAATGGTTTTCGCAAGTATCAATCGTCGTTTGACTTTGAAGACAATGATGAAAAACGTGAACACATCATTTCAATATTAAAGTTTATTGATCAATTTGGGCAAGAGAAAAAAGGATTTCTTGAAGATTTAAATCTCTTAGATATCACGTTTGAAGAACTGGAGCAACGAGCTCAAGCAGTCGACTTAGATGAAATACTAGACCGCTATGCAGAATATTATGAACGCCATCAAGTCATTGAAGGCTATGAGAGTATTGTTCCTTGGGAAAACGACCGCTTAACGACCGAACAATTGGAAGTTCTTGCTCAATCGAAGGTGATTTTGGGTACGGTTGAAAAAGCGGAACAAGCCGCCTTTATTAAGGATTTGAAAGCCATCGATCAAGCCTACTTCTTGTACAAAGATTGGGATGAACAGGAAGTATTATTTATGGTTCTCTTTCCCGAAAATGAAGCCGAGAGCTTTGACATTATCGTTGAAAAATTTGACTTTAAACGACGTTCGACACGATCTTTGGGGGTCAGCGACGATGTGAAAGGGATGATGTTTCACTTAAATGATTATTTGGATAAACGAAAAAATATTAAAAGTCGACTATTCCAAATAGTTGGTAGCAAAGAAGAACTAAAAATTGTGTATGAATACTTGACGAATATAAAACTGCGCGAAGAAACCAAGCTTAAATTTATTCAATCACAACAAGTGACCATGTTGTCAGGATGGATTGTGAGTGCGAATAAGGAAGTGGTCATGGAAGAGATTTCCAAAGTAACCCAAGGGAATCACTATTTAGAAATCAATCATGCGCCGTTTCATTCAAGAGAGGTTCCAATTTTATTGAAAAACAATAAGTTTAATGAAGCCTTTGAAATGATTACCACTATGTATTCGCGTCCAAGATATGACGAGCTCGATCCTACGCCGTTACTGGCTCCTTTCTATGGATTGTTCTATGGGATGATGCTGGCGGATATTGGCTATGGTTTGGTGATGTTTGTGGTGATGAGTTTGTTGTTAAAGGTCACGAACATGAAACCTTCATTAAAGAGTATGGTTCGTTTTTTGAGATATTTATCAATCCCAGTGATGATTTGGGGAGCGATTTATGGTTCGTTCTTTGGCGGGTTGATTGAATTACCTGCTTTGTTGGATATTCATAATCAATTTACCTATGTCCTGATTTTGGCGTTGGGTATTGGTGTCCTTCATATTTTCTTTGGAATGGCGATTAAAGGCTATATTTATGTTCGAGATTATAAGAAACGCTACGTGCTCTATGATGTCATCTTTTGGTATGTTTTGTTGTTGGCGACGATTGTGTTAGCCACCCAAATCTTTACCAACATTTTAGCGCCGTTGTCCCAACCCGCTTGGATTGCGTTTATTATTGCGGCAGTAGGAATTGTATTAACCAATGGTCGAAGCGCGCAATCGATTCCAACCAAAATGGCCAGTGGGCTCTATAGTCTGTATGGAATTACAAATTATCTCAGTGATATTATTTCTTATTCGCGACTGATGGCCTTAGGTTTGGCAGGCGCATCGATTGGTGTGGCCTTTAATATGATAATTGATATGGTGTCGGGGATGGGTATTTTTAGTTTACTTTTAGGATCGTTGATTTTCATCATCGGCCATGGTTTTAATTTAGGAATTAACGGGTTGAGTGCCTATGTCCATTCGGCTCGATTAACGTATGTAGAGTTTTTTGGGAAGTTTTATTCTGGTGGCGGTAAAGCCTTTCGCAACTTTAGGGCTGCCCCAACCTATGTGAATGTGCGATAGAGGAGGAAAAACATGACATTTATGAACTTTTTATTGGAAAATGGTGGCGTTGTCTTGGCAGCGTTTGGAATTGGTTTAGTTGTTGCCTTACCAGGGATTGGTAGTGCGCGAGGGGCTGCGATGATTGGTGAAGCTGCGACGGGCTTAATGGTCGATGGCGGTGAGAAATTTGGTAAATCTTTAATTTTACAGCTCATGGCAGCGAGTCAGGGCTTATATGGTTTCGTCGTGGCGATTATGGCGCTAGGTTCCATGAGCATCGGTATGAGCTTACAACAAGGACTATTCGTGTTTGCGGCGGTGATGCCGATGGCCATCGTCGGGTATTATAGTGCTATTTCGCAGTCGGAAGTCGCAACCGCAGGGATTTCACTCTTAGCTAAAAACGAAGATGAAATGACCAAAGCAATTATTTATTCCGTTATGGTTGAAACGTATGCGCTCTTAGCATTGGTGGCTTCCATCATTCTCTTAAACACGGTGAGTTTCTAATGAAATACGGACTTGACCAATTAATCCGTTCGCTCAAGGACAAAAGTCAAGTAGTGGTAGACCATTATCATAAAGAAACGGCTCAACAAGCCGCGGAATTAAGACATCATTTACTTGAAGAAGCCCAGCATAAATACAATCAAAACGAGCAAAAGATTAAAGAACAAGCGCATCTTCAACAGGAACGCCAACTTTCAGCGTATCGTTCGCGCTCAAATCAAGAAGTACTTCAATACAAAGTTGAACTCATTGAACGCTTAATTGAAGAAGTTAAACAAGAGTTCATGGCGATGGATGATGAAATGTTTAAAGCGTATTTTCTACGCCATTGTTATGCTCAACGCCATATTAAAGTCGTCAAAACGACGACCAAGCGACAGGCTGTTATTGCTAAAATTATTGAAGAAAACAAGTTTGAGATTGACCTTCAAATTGATGAATCGATTGTTGATGGTTTTATCTTGGTGGCGGAGCATATCGACTATAACTACGAATTCGACAAGTTGTTTGCGTATTATCACGAACAATTAGTGGAATTTACACGCAAGGGTTTGTTTAATGAGTAACCAATTATTGATGAGTCAAGTCATCTTACAACAATATTCGTTGTTAACGGCTGACCAATATACTTTAGAGCAGTTAAAAAAACGCTATAAAGTTTCACAAGATTGGAGCATTGAACAAATTGATCGGTGGTTTCGCCAAGCACTCGCGGATTGGTATCAGGAGCTCTTAGATTTAGATATTCCAGCGAAACTCATTGATCCGATATTTTTAATCCACGAAAAACTTCATGAAACGACGGTGCTTAATGAAGACGTGGATCAAGAGATTCTTCAGTTTTTTAAAGGTCCTTTTGAGCATCAAGCGCTACAGGTCTATGCGTATCAGGTGTTAGATTTTTATCGTTTAGAGAAATATCTACGCTTTCAAACCATTGACCAAGAGGTGCCAGAAGGTTATTTAAAAATTGATGAATTTAAACATTACCAAGAAGTCGACCGCTTAATTTTAAATAGTCGCTATTACAAGGTATTGAAGGGGTTAAATTTGGACAATTTTTATCAAAAAACCCAACAAGCCCAAACGGAAGCTTTAAAAGAGTTTACATGGGGCTTACAAGTTGAAGAAAGTATTTTTGCGATGGCTTATTTAATGGTACAACAATTACGTAATGTACGAGCATTTTTAAAAGCCTTACGCTATGGTTTCGATCCAAAGGAGTTTATTTATGTCTAGAGTTATTTATCTAAGCGAACACCTCAGCGATGGGGTCATGTCGATTTTGGGCATGGATGTCGTGAACGTCAATAAACATACAGACTTCAAACATTTAGTTCGAGACTTGTACCAAAAACGGGTGAGTATCGCTTTTGTAAGTGAGGTTGTGTATAAGTGGTTTAAGGAAGACATTAATAGTTATAACTCCGACTTTGAAGTAACCTTTATCGTTTTGCCAAACGATACCGATCATCAACAGCTCGGTCAAGATCGTTTATCTGAATTAGTAGAAGATGCCGTTGGCATAAAAGTGAAATAGGAGGACAAGAGATGATCACAGGAAAAGTAATAAAAGTATCTGGCCCCTTGGTTGTGTGCAATAATTTAGAAAATGCCCGACTTTATGACACGGTTTTGGTTTCCCATCAACAACTTTTGGGAGAAATTATTGAAATTTATAAAGATGAAGTGTCCATTCAAGTCTATGAAGAAACCGGAGGTATTGGTATTGGCGATCCCGTCGTTTCTTTAGAGCGTCCATTAAGTGTCCAACTCGGGCCAGGGTTGTTGTCCTCCATGCTGGATGGGATTGGACGAGATTTGGCTGAGTATTATCATCGCCATGGGGTGTATTTAACCCGTGGTGCTCAAATTGATACGCTAAATCCAACAACAAAATGGAGTTTTGAACCAAAGGTCCAACCTCAACAACGCGTTGAAGGTAATGATATCTTAGGGTCTGTTCAGGAATTTGGGTTTGAACATTTAATCTTGGTACCCTATGAACTTGTTGGAACCGTTGAGAGCATTGAAACTGGATTATTCACTGTGAATGACCCGATTGTGGTGATTAAAGATGATCAAGGCCAACGCCACGAAATAACGATGACCTCTTATTGGCCTATTCGTCGTCGCCGACCAATTAAACGTCAATTATTACCTGAGGTGTTATTAACGACGGGACAACGCGTCATCGACACGTTCTTTCCAATAGCGAAAGGGGGAACCGCGGCGGTGCCAGGACCATTTGGTTCGGGTAAAACGGTGGTTCAACACCAACTAGCGAAATGGGCCAACAGTGATATCGTGGTTTATATTGGCTGTGGGGAACGAGGCAATGAAATGACCGATGTTTTAAATGAGTTTCCAACCCTAATTGATCCCAAAACCAACCAACCATTAATGAATAAAACCGTATTGATTGCGAATACATCGAATATGCCTGTGGCTGCTCGAGAAGCCTCGATTTATACCGGTATGACCATTGCTGAATATTTCCGCAACATGGGCTTAGATGTGGCTTTAATGGCCGATTCCACTTCGCGTTGGGCAGAAGCTCTACGAGAAATGGGGGCACGTTTAGAACAAATGCCTGGGGACGAAGGGTATCCGGCTTATTTAAGTTCGCGCTTAGCTCAAGTGTACGAACGGGCAGGGGTTGTAATGCCGCTGGGTAATGTCAATAAAGAAGGGTCCGTGACCATGATTGGGGCTGTATCACCTGCTGGTGGTGACCTTAGTGAACCAGTTACTCAAGCGACGTTGCGGGTAGTGAAGGTGTTCTGGGCGTTGGATTCTTCCTTAGCCTATGCACGTCATTTCCCAGCCATTGATTGGATGGAATCGTATTCGTTGTATCAAAATGAAATGGATCATTATTTAAAACGCATGGTTCATAAACAATTCCCAAGGTTGCGTCAACGGGCGATGAATCTTTTAAAAGATGAGAAACGTTTATTAGAAATCGTCCAACTCATCGGTAAAGATTCGCTAAGCGACGAAGAACTATTACAGCTGGAAGTGGCGCGTATGTTGCGTGAAGACTTTTTACAACAAAACGCATTCCAAGACGAAGACACGTATACCTCGTTGAAAAAACAAGTATATATGTTAATGGCTATTTTAACGTTCTACCAAGAAGGTCGAGCTGCCTTAGCTCATGACCGTATTTATATTCAAGACATCATGAATCTAGAGAGTATTTACCAATTGAGTCGGATGAAGTATGTTCCACAAGACCAATTAGAACAAATATTAGAATTAATTGAAACTATAAAAACGGAGTTTACAAATATTAACCAAGGAGGTGAAAGCTAATGCGTGAGTTTAAAAGTGTTGTTGAAGTAGCTGGTCCTTTGTTAATTGTATCCAATGTACAAGATGTGACCTATGATGAAGAAGTTGAGATTGTGGTTAGTAAAACGGATAAGCGCGTAGGGAAAGTCTTGGAAATAGATGGCGATCGAGCCATCATCCAATTATTTGACTCGAACCAAGGAATTAATCCCCAATCCACTCGCGTTCGTTTTAAGGGCAATCCACTGAGCTTAAAGGTTTCAAAGGAAATGATTGGTCGCGTCTTTGATGGTAAAGGGAATCCAGCCGATGGGGGACCAAAAATGTTGGAATACGAATCGCGTGATATCAACGGTCAAGTTATGAACCCTGTTGCTCGTGAATATCCAAATCAATTTGTTGAAACGGGTATTTCGGCTATTGATGGCCTCAACACCTTAGTTGTTGGTCAGAAGCTACCGATTTTTTCGGGAGCTGGACTACCCCATAACGAACTAGCGACCCAAATTGCTCGTCAGGCCAATGTGGTTGCCGGTGATGTAGAGTTTGCGGTGGTTTTTTGTGCAATGGGTATTTCATATGAAGAGTCGCGTTTCTTTGAAGACGAATTTAAACGAACCGGTGCGATTGAAAGGTCGGTAATGTTTATTAATTTGGCCGATGATCCAGCTATTGAGCGCATTTCAACGCCGCGGATGGCGTTGACTGCTGCTGAATATTTGGCGTTTGATTTGGATATGAATGTTCTCTTAATTATGAGTGATATTTCTCATTACTGTGAATCGTTACGGGAAGTCTCCGCTTCAAGAAAAGAAATTCCTTCCCGTCGTGGCTATCCGGGTTATATGTATACGGACTTAGCGAGTCTTTATGAACGGGCTGGGCGTTTAAAGGATAAAGCAGGATCGATTACGATGATACCGATTCTCTCGATGCCCGAGGATGATAAAACCCATCCCATTCCCGACTTAACCGGGTATATAACGGAAGGTCAAATTATTTTGTCCCGTGATTTACATGGACGGGGGATTGAGCCACCGATTGATGTATTGCCGAGTCTTTCCCGTTTGAAAGATAAAGGAATTGGCGAAGGAAAAACGCGGGAAGATCATGCGGATTTGATGAACCAATTATTTGCTATTTATGCCCAAGGAAAAGAAGTTTTAGAATTAGCTAGCATCTTGGGTGATAGTGCGTTGACGGATGTAGATAAACTGTATGGAAAATTTACAGAACGCTTTGAAGAGGTTTACTTGAACCAAAGCTTTTATGAAAATCGCTCCATTGAAGAGACGCTAGACATTGGCTGGGAGTTGTTGTCTATTTTACCGAAAACCGAGCTCAAGCGGATTCGCGATGTCTTTATCGATAAATATTACCCAACTGAGGACGACTAATGGCTATTTTGAAGATTAATCCGACACGGATGGAATTGAAAAACCTGGAAAACCGCCTACAGATAGCGGTACGTGGACATCATCTTTTGAAGGAAAAACAAGATTCGATGATTCAGCTTTTCATGGGTCTCCAAGAAGACGCTAAGAATTTGCGTCGTCAAGTTGAACATCAATTTGTTTCTATTCACATGGCCTATCGTCAGGCCAGTGTTTTAAGCGATGACCGATTAATCAAAAAAAGTTTGAGTCAACTCGATTATAAACTGAACGTAAAGATTCGCCTTGATTCGATCTATAGTGTGGCGGTACCTCAATACCGAGTGGAAAGCCAAGCACCAGCACAGAAAGAATATTCGACATTAGCGATTAGCCACCATATGGATCAGATCTCTGGTCAGGTGGATAGTATGGCCCAACGGCTCATCGAATTAGCGGAAATTGAAAAAAAATGTCTCTTATTGGCTAGCGAAATAAAAACAACCCGACGTCGTGTCAATGCCTTAGAGCATCGAACAATCGTGGATATTCGGGATACGATAAAATTCATCAAAATGAAAATTGATGAACAGGAACGCAGCCAAACCGCGCGCGTCATGAAAATTAAAGATTAAAGATCATAAATCAAAAATAATAAAAGATGTCGAAAACACCACCTTGTTTGAACAAAGGAAACAAGGTCAATGCAGGTCGTCTACGGCATCTTTTTTCATTGAAGGCCTCTTATTTAGCCTAGATTTCAAGCAAAGTAGAGAAAAAAATAATTTTATAAGAAGAAACCAATGAAAAGACATCAGATGTATTGACATATTGACAGACATAGTTATAATACGTTTTAGCACAGAAGAGGTAGAGTCAATGAAGCGTTTGTTTATTCAAATTAAAACATTAGATTCGAGTTCGGAATTTGAACTTGATCGTTTTGATTTAATATCAACACCAACGCTTTTCGTTCTCAACTATCAAGAGCCTTCAACTCAAGCCTTGGTCACCGTATCCCTGGACCAGCAAGAAGTGAAGATTGTTCGTGAAAGTGAAGAAAGTCAGACCACCATTCATTGTGCATTAACTCATAAAACACAAGCCCAAATGAGAACCCCCTTTGGTGAACAAGTCTTTGATGTAAAAACGTCGTTGATTGATCATCAGGCGGATACTCTTACGGTGCATTATGAGTTATACTCTGGGGATTTGTTAATGCAAAGAGCTGCGGTTGTTTATCAGTGGCAGGAAAGGGGATTAAATTGAAGTCAACACAAGATATAGCATATGATTGCTTAAAAAAGAAAAGAAAACCTGTGGAATTTACCCGCCTATGGAAGGAAGTGTCCACAAATTTAGGGATTGATGAAAATCAAGCGAAAAACAAACTCATAAAATTTTATAACTCGATGTCCTTAGATGCCCGTTTTGTGCAATTATCTAATAATCGTTGGGATCTACGTAGTCGCCACACATTTGAAGCGATTCAATCTGAAAAATCTAAATATCAAGAGGACGTTCTCGACCTAGACGAACTCGATGAAGATGAATACGAAGACTATCTCGCTGATGGGGAAGAAGAATCAAGCGACGAAGGTCTTTACTAAGCCGGAAGTATCTCCGGTTTTTTTTGTATAATAGACCTATGGAAAAATTAATGAAACAACAGAAGATTCAACAACTCCTCGTGAGTTCACCAAAAAGTATTGCCTATTATACCGGTCTTGAAATTGATCCTCAGGAACGCTTTTTAGCCCTTTTAATCCATCAAGATGGTCGTCAACAGCTTTTTTCGAATGCTTTGTTTTTGATTAAGCCAACCCAAGCGTATGAGGTAATTGAACATTTCGATCATGAAAATCCCATCGTCGGGTTAGAGCCTTATTTAAACGGTACAACGATTGGTGTAGATCGCTGGTTGCGTGCCGAATTTGTCTTCGCACTTCAACAACAATTTCCCCAAAAGACCTTTGTTGATGGCTCCGAAATTATTGAAGGTTTGCAAGCGATTAAAACAAAAGAAGAAATCAATAAAATGAAAGAAGCATCCCGCCTCAACGATTTAGTCATGGAAGAAATTATCAAAGAACTCAAAGTAGGCGTCACTGAAAAGGAAATTGAAGCCAAGCTACTAGCAAGTTTTCAGAAGGTCGGTGCCGATGGTCCAAGTTTTAGTCCCATCATTGCTTTTGGCAAAAATGGTGCTAATCCACACGCGGGTGTGAGCGATCGGGCCCTAAAAGCAGGGGAGTCCATTGTCTTGGATTTCGGCTGTATAAAGGATGGTTATTGTTCCGATATGACTCGGACGTATTTTTTAAATGAAAATCCTTTAAAACCTGTTTATGACTTGGTGCTTCAAGCTCAATTAGCAGCGATTGCTGCGATTAAACCTGGTGCATGTTTTGCGGATGTTGATTATGCGGCTCGTCAACGGATTGAAGCCGAAGGCTATGGGGCTCAATTCTTTCATCGACTTGGTCATGGTATCGGGAAAGAGGTTCATGAACCTTTTGATGTGAGCGGAAACAATTTTCGTCTTATCAAACCGGGAATGTGTTTTTCTATTGAACCAGGTATCTATCTTGAAGGTGTTGGGGGCATACGAATTGAAGATCTCATCTATGTGGATGAGCAAGGGTATGGCCAAGTGTTAAATCATGTACCAAAAGACCGAGAAGTCCTTCAATTAACAACAAAAGGAAAATAAAAACATGTCCAATAAAGAACGCATAAAAGAAACTAAAAAGCTCCAAAAACGACTCCAGGGACCCTATCTGGAATACTATACACAAGTTCATTCGAACCTCAAATAATCAATAACCTCTGCCCACCATCCCGATATTCTTCATAAGATGTTGACCGATTTGCTTCAAGCCCAAGAAAAGTCCATCGATGTTGAACAATTTATGAAAGAGGATGCACAGGGGTATAGCGCTTTATTGTTGAAAAATCATTCCAAGCAGAGGTTTAGGTCAAAAATCTCGACCATGGTCTTAGGCTTGTTATGCGTGGCTCTTTTGTTTTTGAGTAGCCAGTTATTTAACGAGAATATGTCCTTTAATTGGGTTCAATGGTTGATTCAGTTGACGGTCTTTGTAGTTCTCAGTGGTCTAGCCCACAAATTGGGTTTAAAATCAGCTTTGAATTTAGAAGATAAACAGGGGACGCGAACCGTCACGATTTTGATTTTATTGGCGGCGGCTGTAGCGTTGGTTCGTCCTTGGTTACCAAGTTTTACTAGCGGAATCGTGCTATTGGATCATGCCCAATTTGGTTGGTACCTTGTGCTTGCTAGTTTATTGGCTGTTCTTGTTTCAGTTTATGCTCAATCACCACTAAGTCCAATCTTGAATGGATCGATTTTGCTGGTCTTAATGCTGGGTTTATTAACAACGACCGGTATTGTTCAAGCGAGTATCTTTGGTCGTTATCCATGGTTGGAAAGTGCTTATATTTTGGTTATGGCTTTTTTAGTTTTGATACAAATCCATAAAACAAATTCCTAACCGATTGTTTTTGAGTTTGTTTTTCGTGATTTTTCCCTGATTTTAGAGTTGTTAAGCATTGGGGACTTCTGTATAATAATAAAGGGCACTCCTCTGGAGGGCTTTTATTTTTACTAAAATGGATAGGAGAACGGTATGGCAAAATATGTATTTATAACAGGAGGCGTCGTTTCAGGTATTGGAAAAGGTATTGTTGCGACATCTTTAGGGAGATTATTAAAAAATCGTGGACTAAAAGTTTTTCTTCAAAAATTTGACCCCTATATTAACGTTGATGCAGGAACGATTTCTCCTTTTGAGCATGGCGAAACCTTTGTGACCAAAGATGGTCATGAAGCAGACTTGGATATTGGTCATTACGAACGCTTTATTGACGAAGAACTAACGAAAAACGCGAATATTACGGCTGGTCGAGTGTATCTTTCGGTTATCAATAAAGAACGCCGCGGAGACTATTCCGGAACAACGGTCCAAGTGGTCCCCCATATAACCGATGAAATCAAACAAAAAATAACCGCAGCTGCTGACGAATCAGGAGCCGATGTTGTTATTACAGAAATTGGGGGCACAGTTGGGGATATTGAATCTTTACCATTTTTAGAAGCCGTCCGGCAATTTCATGGGGATGCGGCGCGTAACGATGTGGTTATTATTCATACAGCTTTAATTCCAGTAATTCCCGGCAGTGACGAACAAAAAACCAAACCGATTCAACATTCTTATAAAGAATTGATGGGTTTAGGTATTAAACCCAATATCATTGTCACCCGCTCAGAAACAAGCATTAGTAAAGAAATCAAACAAAAGATTGCGATGTTTTGTAATGTCCGCGAAAGTGCGATTATCGAATCCTTAAATGTTGATAATATTTATGAAATTCCTTTGTCTTTTGAAGCTCAAGGTTTAGATGATTATGTCCTTCATAAATTTGGTCTTGATCTTCCTGCTGCGGATATGACGGAATGGAAGCAGTTGATCCAACGCGCCAACACACTCAAACATACGGTGACCATTGGTTTGGTTGGGAAATATATTCAAGTCCATGATGCGTATATTTCTGTCGTTGAAGCTTTGAAGCATGCGGGCTATCAAAAAGACACCGACATTTTAATTAAATGGATTAATTCTGAAGACGTTCATGACGATAATGTCCACGATTATTTAGCGTCTTGTGATGGTGTTTTAGTACCTGGTGGCTTTGGTGATCGTGGTATTGAAGGGAAGATCTCAGCGATTAAATATGCGCGTCAACAACAAATCCCGCTTTTTGGGATTGGTTTAGGTATGCAGCTGATTTGTATTGATTATGCCCGTCATGTGGTGGGTTTAGAAGGGGCTAATTCCACCGAGTTTAATCCGGAAACACCCCATCCCATTGTTAGCATCATGGAAAACCATCGTGTTCACCAACAATTAGGGGGAACGCTCCGCTTAGGCAACTGGCCATGTCAAATTGATCCGAGCAGTCAAGCCTATCAACTTTATCAACAAGAAGAAATTGAAGAACGACACCGTCACCGCTACGAATTCAATATGGCGTATCGTGAGCAGTTAGAAGCAGCGGGATTGGATATGGTTGGTCTTTCGCCAGAACAAGATTTAGTGAAAATTGTGGAAATTAAGAATCATCCATTCTTTATGGGTTGTCAATTTCATCCAGAATTCAAGTCGCGCCCAAACCGTTCTCATCCATTATTTAATGGATTTATCCAAGCGGCTCTGGAGCATCATTTAACTAGTAAATAACCACGAAATTTGAGATTATTCTAGTAGAGAGGAATAATCACCATGAATAAAACAGAACTGCTTATTCATTTAAAAACATTCGAAAATCCATCACGACAAAAAACCAATAAGAAACTTGGCGTCGAAATGGATCAATATGGGGTTCCCATGACCAATTTGCGCGCCTTAGCTAAACAATTAAAGACACAACATACCTTGGGCTTAGAACTATGGAATACCCCATTGTTTGAGGCGATGATTTTAGGTGTGATGTTAATCGATCCAAAACAAGTGACCCAAGAACAAGCTCAAAGCTTATTAGAAAAGGCAGAAAACGTGGTTCTTGTGGATGAACTTTCCTTTAAACTCTTTCGTAAAATAGAACATCAACAACAACTCTTTGAGCACCTAAGGACTTCAAACCATCCATTGTTTTTGAGGGCGGGATGGAATGTTGCTGTGGGCTTAGTTTTAGACGATTCATTTAACCCACAACAATTAGAGAAGCTGTTAGTGACCATCGAAAAAGAGTTGGTAGATGCTCATCCAGATGTTCAGTGGGCCATGAACCGCTGTTTGGCGGAGATTGGCATTAAATATGAAACCTATCGCCAACAAGTTTTAGATATTGGTCTTCAACTCGGTGTCTACAAAGATCAAAAAGTTCCCAAAGGCTGTACCTCTGCCTATGTGGTCGATTGGATAACCGCGGTGGTCACAAAAAAAGCGACGAAAGCAGGCCAACGATGATCCGTTGGGGAATTATTGGTTATGGCAATATTGCGCAACGCTTTATTAAAAGTTTGAAGGCTTCTCCGACGGGAAAACTCACGGCCATTGCTAGCCGCTCAAAGTATGAAAAACTCCAAAAAGACGATCCTAATTTAACTATATATAAAGATTACGAGTCCTTATTTGCGGACGAAAACATCGATGTGGTGTATATAGCGTTGCCCCATAAATTTCATGTTCCGATTAGTCTTTTAGCGCTTCAAGCAAAGAAAGCGGTTTTTACTGAAAAACCTGCCGGTCTTGATGCTCAGGAAGTTTTGGAGGTTTTGACATATGCTCAAAAACATCAAATCTTTTATGGTGAAGCTTTAAAGACGCGATATAATCAAGCCTTACAGCACCTTCAACACTCCGTCCAAGAGGGAATCATCGGTCACCTAACGTTTATGTATGCCAACTTTTGTGACGATTTTAGTCATTTACCAAAGAATCATCATTTCTTTGATCCCCAGCAAGGCGGAGCCCTTTTGGATTTAGGGTCTTATCCGCTGGGATTGATTAGTATGTTTAACACATCAGCTTTAATGGATGTTCACGTTAAAATGGAGCTTGATCACGGAATTGATCGAAAAACCAACGCCACCCTCTTTTTCAAAGATGGTATGAAGGCCCATATCGAAGTCTCATCCACCCATATTGAAACACGGACTGCTTTTATTAAGGGCGAGAAGGGAATGGTCTACTTCCAGGACTCTAACCGACCAACAGCATATACCGTGGCGACTTCCGAAGGGATAAAAACCTATGAATTCCCTTTTACAGCTGATGATATGTCGTTTGAGATTGAAGCGGTTAATCGAGCGCTTCAACAAGGTCTTATTGAAACTCCAGAATATCCCCATCAAGACATTTATCGAATGAGTCAATTCATGGATACAATTGCCCAACATAAAACCAACAGCCTCTGAAAGGAGACACGCGATGAGTAATTTATATTTATTGAACCCAGTTGTTCAAAACCAAGCCATAGAAATCAATCATTACCATATCATTAATGCCAAAATACCCTTAAGTTTTGAGGGTTTTAAAATAGCAGTAGTTGCTGATTTACACAATACCCGTTTTGGTAAAAAACAAGAACGCTTGATACACCATATTAAGAAACGTCAACCCGATATTATTGTCTTTGCGGGAGATCAAATCGATCGGCGTCGCTACGATATTCAACCCGTACTTGAATTAGTCGATGGCCTCCAAGCGGTGGCTCCGATGTATTTTATTACGGGCAATCATGAGCGAAAATCTAGATTTGGAAAGATTGCGGTGCATCTCATGCAACAACATGGCGCCATCTATCTTGATCAAAAATCCGTCGCGCTTAAACGGGGGGAAGATCATATTTGGCTTTCTGGTATTGGTGAAAAAGTCGTTGATATTGAAGAGATTTTTCAAGTTATGCGGGCACCGGTTTCTCAATATCAGATTTTACTTTGTCATTATCCTCATTTATTAGATACCTATGGCCGCTTTGGTTATGATTTAGTGTTGTCTGGACATGCTCATGGGGGGCAATGGCGCATTCTTCGTAGTGAGGGTTTGTTTGCTCCGGATCAAGGACTGTTTCCTAAATATACCAAAGGACTTTATGTCAAAGAAAAAACCAGCATGGTTGTTTCTGCTGGTTTAGGTAATAGCTTGTTTCCTTTGAGATTGAATAATTTTCCAAATCTAGTGATGTTGACCCTACACAACTCATAAAATCGTTTGTAACAAAGAGATAAGCGTTGGGGCGAATTTTAATAATAATTCGCTAGCCTTTTGTAAGGACTGTTTTGGTTTTAAATAGGTTTTCGTTGTCTCCAGATTAATGAGATATCGGCCAAAGGGATCGCGGTGTTGAACATTGTCTAATTTGGTAATATAGTTTTGTTTTTCCAACGCTTTGAAGACAGCCGATAGTTTCTCTGGTTGAAGGTTCAACAAGGTCGGAGGAATAGTTTTGTTTTCATTGAGTGCACGTAGAATAAAAATAATCATTTCTTCCTGAGACATGGGGGACTTGGTTGGTTTATAAGGACAAAGGGCATCGTCAGGAATGACCCATTGGACTTCTTTTTTTCAGCTCCAAGCACTAATTCGTCTTTCAAATAGGAATAGACGGTGGATTGGGTCACATTCCAGCGAACAATTGCTTCTTTTACGGTCATGGCAGCCTCCGATAGAGATTGGCTTGATAAGGTTGAAGTTGTGGATGTTGGCCCCGAACATTGGATAAGAGGAGCTCGTAGTCTTCATCCATAACTTTTCGTTTTTGATAATGAGCGGTTAGATTAATTTCAATTAAAAATTCTTCCGTTTCATCTACTCGTTTATAAACCCAGAGTCCTTTGTTTTTTTCATGTAAGAATTCGATATCGCCATAAACTAGCGCTGAGTTTCTTCGGAGGGCGATGAGTTTCTTCGTAAAGTTGTAAATAGAATGAGGTTCTTTTTGTTGATAGTCAATATTGGTGGATTGTAAGTCTTGGTCACCGACTAGCCAAGGGGTAGTTGTTGAGAAACCACCAAAGCGTTGATTGTTCCACTGCATCGGGGTCCGGGCGTGATCACGTGTGCCGGCCAAAACGACTTGGAAGGCTTCTTCTTTTGACATACCTTGATCTAAGAGTTCTTGGTATTTGTTGAGCGATTCCACATCTCTAAGTTCGTCCATGGTTTTGAAATCGTTATTGGTCATGCCAATTTCTTGTCCTTGGTAGAGAAAAGGCGTGCCCCGCAAGGTTAAGAGCATTAAATTAACGGCTTTCGCCAGCGCATCGCGGTGGAGATGATATTTATCGATTTTTGAAATGAAACGCGGATTGTCGTGATTGTCAACAAACAGGGACATCCAGTAGTGGTTACCAAAAGCTTTTTGATTTTCAGTCATATAATACTTATAAAATTCTAAATCGTATTTATAATCTTCAAAGCGCACATGACCAGGAGTTTCTAAATGATCGAAACTGAAGGTTAAGTCCATGGTTTGTTGATAGTCGCCAGTTAATAGTTTGGATAACTGAATCCCAACACCAGGGGTTTCCCCGACACTGAACGCTTGATACGGTTTAAAGGCGTCACGACGCAGTTCTTGTAAATAGGTCTGGAGATTGGGTCCGAAAAAGTAATGTTCCATTCCAGTAAAACCAATCAGTTTACCAATGTCTTCTTGACCATCGGGTAACCCTGGAACTTTGGAGATGTAATTAATGACATCCATGCGGAAACCATCGATGCCTTTGTCCAGCCAGAAGGTCACGATTTCAGCAACTTCTTGGCGAACCGCGGGATTGTCCCAGTTCAAGTCGAATTGTTTGTCGGAGAATAGCTTTAAGGCGTATAAATCAAGATCTTCAAAATACTTCCAGGCGGGCCCACTGAAAAAGGAGGTCCAATTATTGGGTTGTTCTCTAAAAAAATAATAGCCTTGTTTTTCTTTGTCCCCAGCTAGAGCGGATTGAAACCATGGATGTTCGTCGGAGGTGTGATTGACGACGAGATCCATAATGATTTTCATGTCTCGTTTCTTTAATTCCGCTAGGAGTTCTTCGACATCGGCCATGGTTCCAAAATCGGCTAAAATCTCGTGGTAATTACGAATATCATACCCATTGTCGTCGTTGGGCGAATCATAGATCGGGGAGAGCCAGAGACCATCAATCCCCAAATCTTTTAAGACGTCCAATTTGGATAGGATGCCTTGAATATCCCCAATGCCATCGTGGTTGCTGTCCATAAAGGAACGAGGGTAGATTTGATAGAAAACCGCTTCTTTCCACCAGGCTTTAACGATTGGTGGTTGATCTTCTAACGGTTGCTCCAAGGTATTATTCACTAAATTAACAACGGACCGATAAAACGATATGGGCAATTGTTTTTTGGTTAAGCGCATCAAGGTTTTGATTTTTATGTTCAGAAATAGGGGGTTTTTTAATAAGGAAAAAGGTAGCCCCGTTTGGATAAACAGTCGGTTTAAAACGTCGTGGCCAATCGGTAGGGCTAAGACGTCTTTTATTTTGCTTTGATAGTTAATTTTTTGAGACATGTTTTACCTCCTGGTGTCGACGTTCATTTTCATGAATGATCTGTTGATAAAAAACTTCATCGATTTTGTAAAATCGCTTGTAGATGAGATAGGAAATAACAATTAAAATCAGGGGTAAAATCATCATGGATGACTTTAAGAGATTTAAACCTTGTTGAGAAACTTGGGACACATCGGTGGATTCATTGATACCAGCTAAAATTACCGTTGTACCAACAATACCGCTGGCCAACGCATTGCCGAGTTTATTGATAAAAGGCTGCAAAGAAAGGGTGACCGAGTCGTTGCGTTTGTGAAACTTCCATTCCCCATATTCAACAGAATCGGCTATAAACATCAACATCAACAATTGGATCGCCCCTTGGCCCACAAACAATAAGATGCCAGCAATCCCGATACCGATCATGGTGGACGTTGGAGAGAAAAAGAAAACAACATAACCCGAAACCATGAGGAAAATACTCGCGGTAAATATGGTGTCCCGTTTAAAATGTTTTGAGACTAAAGGGAAAATGGATAGTGCTGTTATTTGAGATACAGCTAAAATTGCCGCAAAGATCGAATACATGTTTAAATCGCCATAAATATATTTAAAATAGTATTGCCCAAAAGAAGTGGTGGTAATATAGGCCGTCATAAAAATACTCATTGAAATCGAAATCCAAAGTAATTGGTCATTTTTTAAAATAATTTGAAACAGTTCTTTAACAGTGGTTTGTTCCTCTACTTGTTGGTTCTCTAAATCTTCCTTGACTCCAAATACCGTGAACATCTGAAAAAACAACATGACAAAGACTAAGATAATCGATAAATAGAAATAGGCTTGCTGCATGGATCCCGTCTTTTCAGCTAGAAATTGGGTAAAACCGGTGATTCCAACCACGAGGGTAAACATCCCGAGGTTGGCACAAATCCGTGCGACCGCACCGATCTTTTCTCGTTCTTTTTGATCCTTGCTTAAGGATGGCAACATGGACCAGTAGGCGATGTCGTTGGCGGTAAAGGAAATCTCCCATAAGAGATAATTGACTGTAAATACCGCCACATAACCGAGTCCATAAACTTGATAATCGTAGAAAAAGAAAATGGTGAACACCGAGGTCAATAAGGCTCCAATTAAAATCCACGGTTTGAACTTTCCAAAACGCGTTTTCGTGTTATCGACGATCATCCCCATAAAGGGATCGTTAAAGGCATCAAAGATACGGATAAAGACCATCATCAACGTGATATATGCCAAAATCCGATCAGATAAATCCAAAACATCGGTGAGATAAAACATCAAGAACATGGATATCAGTGAATAGAGCATATCGCGACCAATGGTTCCGATACCAAACATCCAACGATTCTTACGGCTGACTTTTTGATTCATATATTATTCCTTTTCTTCTGTTATCAGATATAGGGTGGATCCGAAATCACCAAGCATTCGAAGATCTTGGCGATAACCGGTGGAAACAAATTGCTGGTTGAGAATTAACCCGTTGAGTAAGAGTGCACCTGAACCGCGGTAGGTTTCAGAGGCATCGTCAAGCGCATAATAATTTGGAACTGTTTTAATAAATAAACCTTCCTTTTTAATAGTAAAAGGTAGGACATGATTAAGGAGTGCTCCAAATTTTTGGATTTCAACTTTTTGTGGTAAAGAGATCACGCGATAAGCTTTGTTGGAAATCAATCCCACGGGATATATCTTGTCAAACTTCGGTGAAGATTGATACAAGGTTTGGAAGTAGCCCAATAAAAATTCGTTTTTATATTGGATTTGCCAGCTGTAGCGATAGTCCTGATTGGTTTCTAAACGACTGAATAGCCCTTGTTCAATATGATGACGATACTGTTTATAGCGTTGTATTTGATCTTTAATGATTTTCTTCTCTAAAGAATTTAAATCTGTGATGTCTAGTTCCAAACCATAACTGCCAAAAAAAGCGACATTGAAACGGGTCGATAGGGAAATCGATCGCAGGGTGGATGGATTTGGTGAAGCAGCTAAATGATTAGATATCGTACAGAGCGGATAAAAATACGTGAGGCCTTCTTGAATCTTTAAGCGTTCTCCCGCATCGGTATTATCGGATGACCAGATTTGAGAAGCGTAACAAAGCATGCCGAGATCGAATCGATTACCCCCAGAAGCACACATTTCTAAGGTAATATCCGGTCGTTGACCAAAGACTTCGTCTAACACCCGATAAAGTCCGAGCATATAGAGGTGGGGTACCATGGCTTGATTAGGAGCAGATGGGCTATACCAATCGCTTTGAGGGCGATTCATGTCCCATTTAATATAGGAAATGGGATAGCTGTCAAGCAGGTTCGTCAGTTGTTGAATGATATAGTCTTGGACATCTTTGAGACATAGATCAAGGACTAATTGATTTCGTCCTTCTAATGGTATTTTGGATGGTGTTTTTAAGATCCATTCGGGATGAGCACGGAATAACTCACTTTGTTGGTTGACCATTTCGGGTTCAACCCAGAGTCCAAAATCTAAACCAAGGGCACGAATGTCTTGTATTAGCGGTTTTAAGCCTTTGGGTAGTCGTTTGGTGTTGACATTATAGTCTCCTAATCCCGCATTATCAGATTGCCGGTTACCAAACCAACCGTCATCGAGCACAAAAGTTTCAATGCCGAAAGACTTGGCGACTTTTGCTAAGGAAACGATTTTCTGGTGATTAAAGTCAAAGCGGGTAGCTTCCCAATTGTTATAGACCACCGGATGTCGGTGATGAACCGGTAAAAGATTGCTGCGGATAAATTGGTGGAAGTTTTGAGAAACGCCATTGATTCCCTTCAGACTATAGGTCATCAAAGCTTCGGGGGTTTCAAAGTTAGTTCCAGGTGCTAAAGGCCATTGAAAAAGATCGTCGTTGAGTCCAACTAAAACGCGCGTATAGCCGTGAGGATTGAGTTCAACTTCGGTTTTATGGTTGCCCGAATAAATGAGATTAAATCCATAAGCGGAGCCTTGGTGTTGGTTAGTTTGTTGACCGACGACCATGACGCCAGGATTGTGTTGGTTGGAAGAGGTTCCGCGTCGAGATTGATTCTGATAGGTTCCAATCGAAAGGGCGTGGCGTTGAACATGGGTTTCTTTTGCCCAATCACCATGCAGCGTAATGATGTCGAGCTGATCTTCTAATAAATCGAGCTGGAGGCTCATGACTTTATGGAGAATAATGTCTTGATTACTTTCATTTAGGACAACCGTCCGCCGCGTGATTAGATCTTCTTGTTCATAAACACTGTAATATAAGTGGATTGTGATGCCGGTATGATCTTTGAGGATTATTTTTAAGGTTTGAGTTTGTTGGTTTGATCGTGCGCTCGGTAATGTTTTCAGAGCTGGTTTTTTATCGAGGATTTCATAATCAACATAGTGAAAATCAGCCACGAACGAATCGTCTGGCATTTGTGCTTTAAAACTTGGGGTGCGGTAATCGCCACGGCCCTGGCTGGAATATTCCAACCCATAATGATCTAGTGAATATTGAGAATGATTGGGGTGATATTTAATGGTTGTCCCAGTTTCAATTTGAGTATTATTAATAAAGCTTTGATGAGGGTCGTCCAGTGTTTTGGGGCCATAATACAAATGGAGCGGATGACCAAAATCACTGATTTTTAACCAGTAAGACGTATTATTGGTGATTAAATGAAAGGTTTGTTGGTGAACGTTAATCATGGTCAGGATAGGTTTGTTTCGCTACATAGTATTCGTAAACTTCCGTGGTCACTTCTCGATCTTTGATGAGTCGGGAATAGAAGTGGCCAGAGTCTTTGATGGTTCGTTCTTGGGTTTCATAATTGTTGTGGACCAAGCCAAATCGTGCAGATTCACCTTCTAACCATTCGAAATTATCCACAAAACACCAATGATAGTATCTCAAGACCGGTAGTGGAGTTTTGGTCAGGACTTTGAGATGGTCGTAAATATATTTGGAACGGAATCGATCGAAATTGTCGCAGGTTCCATTTTCGGTGATATAGATGGGCAAAGCGGCCACAGAATATAATTCGCGAATGACCCTTAATAGACCTTGGGGGTAAATTTCCCAGCCTAAATCATTCACAGGCACATTGGTTTTTACACCATCTTTGAGACCATCAATGCTTGAACGCGAATAGTAATTGATGGCCAGGAAGTCCACATATTGCCCTTTGGGTATTTTTCCAATATTCATGAACGGTGCGGTAAATTTGCCAAGGATGAACATCTCTGAAATTGCGGTTTGAAACGCGAAACGGGCAAACTTGGTAGCGGAGACGTCTTTTGGATTTCGTTTGTTTTTGGGTTCAAACACACGCATGTGATGAGCAAAACTCACTTTGATGTTTTTATCTAAGTGAATGGAATGAATGAGTCGATATGCGCGTATGTGCGCATAGGCCATATTGTTTAATACCTTGATGTAGTCTTGGATGTTTTTTTCACCCGGTGGCCAACTGCCATCGAAATAGCCGTTCAAGGCAAAGACATTGGGTTCGTTAATGGTTATGTATTCGAGCACATGTTCACCAAAATAACGGACAACAATGTCGACATATTGTAAATAGAAAGTGACATTACGTTTGGTTGTCCAACCGCCGAGTTCTTCAAACCACATCGGATTCGTAAAATGATGTAAGGTGACTAAGGGTTGAATATCATTCGCTTTTAACAGCAAAATAAGTTCTAAATAATGTTCTAAAACGGCGGTATCAAACTCGCCTTTATGGGGTTGAATACGAGCCCACTCGATTCCTAGTCGGTAGTGTTTAATGCCCATGGTGGCCATTAATTCAATGTCTTCTTTGAAATATTTATAGTGTTGGTTGGCATTCGCTGGATTCGATCCGTCTTTAATTTTGCCGCGATGATACCAAAGATTCCACGAATGGTTGAGTTCTCCACCTTCGATTTGGGTGGCGGCACTGGCGACGCCGAGTTGTAGTTTTTCTGGTAATTTAAATGTCATTGTTTTTCCTCCTCTTTTTGATTGACGGCTAGTAATTGGTGACTGATTTCAAATAATAATTGTTCTTGTCCTTTTTGGACCATGAGCTGAACACCAATGGGCATCGATTGTTGATGGGTGTGTAGCGGAAGACTAATGGCCGGTTGTCCGGTGATGTTGGCTAACATGGTAAAAGGTGTATGAGCCAAGGACTTTTCAAACATACGGTAGACGATGTCGTATTTATTCGTGGCTGTTTCAATTTGCCACATCTGTTCCAACAACTCGGACTCATGTTCGTCATCGTACAAAGCTGGTGCGCTATCTGCAGTTGTTGGGGTTAAATAGAGCGCATAGTCTTGATGGAATTCATGCAGGATTTCACTCACATAGTCCCAGTAGTTAAGAGCATCAACGAGTTGTGATCCGCGAATTTCTAATCCATATTGATATAGTACCCAGCTCATGAGTTCAATATCCGACCGATTGATGGGTTGTTTTTGTGATTGTTGAATGTTTTGAATCATTGAAGCTGTTTCCACCCCATTGACTAAGTAATAGGTTTCCATGAGTTTAAATCCATCATAGGAAGGGGCAACTTCAACCGTTTCATAGCCCAGGTGTTGGAGTTGTTGTACCGTTTTTAAAACGGTATCGATGGCTGATTTGGACACCGAGCTGTGGACCGGAGAGGTTAGGCTATAAGCGATTTTAATGGGTTTTACTTGATCATGATTTAAGGGGACATAGTTGAAAGGGGATTGGATGGTATTCGATTTCATCGCTTCAAAGAGTAATTGTGTGTCTTCCAAGGTTTTTGTTAAAAAAAGTTGATGGAAGCACCTTGCCAGCCCCGATAGGAAGTTGGTCCGGTGGGCATACTTCCCCGGGTAGGTTTTAGTCCAATTAATCCACCATAGGAGGCGAGTATCCGAATGGATCCTCCACCATCACTGGCAGCAACGACAGGGACATACCCAGCAATTAAAGCGGCACTTGCGCCGCCACTTGATCCACCTGGGGATAGTTTTAAATTTAGGGGATGTTTAACGGGGCCATAGAGTTGAGAGTCGCTAATATTCTTAAATCCAAATTCTGGACTATTGGTCTGACCTAAAATAATAAATCCAAGTTCTTGAAGTTTCGCAACAAAGTTACTAGTTTTTAAGGCGCGATGATCTTTGAGTAAAAAAGATGCTGCGGTATTTGGTTCGTCTTTTAAATCTTGTCCTAAACACTTAATGAGAATGGGAATTCCTTTAAAAAGGGTGTGTTGAAAATCTTGCTGGGATTCGAGCAGTGCTTGCTGAAAACGACGGACAACCACCGCATTAATCGCACCATCGTTTTGGTTGATTCGGTCGATGGCTTGTTGGACTAATTGGGTGGGGGTTACTTCTTTACGCTGGAGCCGATTAATCGTTTCTTGTAATGTCATGATTAAACCCTTTCAATTCTTTATCCTTATTATAACTGATGTCGGAAGTGATTAGGTGTTTTTTAAAATTCTCACGATTAATTTGAACTCAAATAAGTTAAAATGATGATTTTTAACAACTGAAATGAGAACAAAAAGGTCTCTAATGTTGCTAAGTAAAAGATATGAAGAAAGACAGGTGCTTCAAAAAATGTATGATTTTATAAAAATGTTTGCTTGATTATGCTTATTGTTACTTTAATGATGGCTCAAAATGTAGTAAACTATGGATGGTTACAAATCTATAAGGAGGAATTATATGGGATTAGTATCAGCAAAAGAAATGTTAGAAAAGGCACGTGATGGTCATTACGCGGTTGCTCAAATTAACATTAATAATTTAGAATGGACGAAATTAACCTTAGAGGTCGTACAAGAACGTCAATCACCAGTCATCTTAGGGGTATCCGAAGGTGCTGCGAAGTATATGGGTGGTTTTAAAGTTGTTGCCGATATGGTTAAAGCGTTAATTGAAACGTTGAATATTACGGTTCCAGTGGCTTTGCACTTGGATCATGGAAGTTATGAAGGATCGTTTGCGGCAATGGATGCAGGGTTCTCTTCGGTTATGTATGATGGTTCAGCCTTACCTTTAGAAGAAAACTTAGAGAAAACCAGAGAAGTGGTTAAAGAAGCTCATAGCCGTGGTATCTCCGTTGAAGCCGAAGTTGGTTCCATTGGCGGTGAAGAAGATGGGGTTGTTGGTTTAGGTGAATTAGCCGATCCTGTGGAGTGTCAAAAACTTGCGGATACAGGCATTGATTTCTTAGCTGCCGGTATTGGAAACATTCACGGTCAATATCCAGATAATTGGGCAGGTTTAAACTTTGAACGTTTAGCAGAAGTCCAACAAGCTTCAAATAAATTACCACTTGTATTACATGGGGGAACAGGTATTCCGGAAGAACAAGTTAAGAAAGCCATCGACCTTGGCGTCAGCAAGATTAACGTCAACACGGAACTTCAACTTGCTTTTGCTCAAGGCACACGTGAATATATTGAAGCTGGCAAAGATTTAGAAGGCAAAGGATTTGATCCTCGCAAACTCTTAGCACCAGGAACGAAGGCAGCAAAACAAGTTGTTAATGACAAAATTGACATGTTTGGTTCTGCCAACAAAGCATAAATAAATCAATCTTTCGAAGAGCTGTAGCAAGTCTATGGCTCTTTTTTTGTTGGTTAAATCCAGCATAGGGATGGTGTATAATGAGCGTATGAGATTAAAATTAGTGCTTGTTGATGATGAAGTCGTTCAACATCGTTGGATGCAAAAACTTGCGACCAATCAACCGCAGGTCCGCGAACTTTTGTTTTTCCAGTCGCCAAAAACACTGTTATTTGAACTAGCAGATTTACAAGATGTCGATGCGTTTCTTTTAGATGTTGAAATGCCTGAAATGGATGGGTTGATTTTGGCGCATCAACTGCGTCAACGGGGTGTGGATCTTCCAATCGTCTTTATGACGGCCTATGCAGAATTTGCTTTGGCTTCCTATGATGTGCAGGCCTTTGACTATTTATTGAAGCCCATCACCCAAGAGAAGTTTGATGGGTTAATTCAACGTCTTCTTCAGATTCAACCAATATTGGAACCGACCATCTTTTTTAATCAGGAGGGGTTACAGCGTTTTTATCAAAAAGATTTATATGGTTTGGAGGCTCAAGGCCACTTTACGCGGATTATTTTAAAGAATGCCGAGTTTTTGGTACGAGAATCAATTTCGAAAATTCGCGAACGTTTGAATGAAGATTTTATCCAGACTCATCGCTCGTACGTGGTGAATCTACAACACATTAAGCAAATTAACCAAGACCATATTATCCTTGATAATGAGGAAATTATTCCATTATCACGACGCCAAATTAAAGCGGTTTCTGCTGCTTTTGTTGCCTATTATCAGAAAAGAGATTTTCGCTTATGATTTATGTTTTATTGACGGTTTCACTAGTCGTTAATTGCTTGTTATTATATGTGCTCCGTGCGCAAAGGGTTACAGAGGAAACATTAGCAAAGATGATGGATCAACATGTTGAAGAAGTTGAAGTGATGTATAAAACGATGCGTTCAATTCGTCATGATTATGTCAACCAGATTCAGGTTTTAAAAGTGCTCAATTATGAAAGTAAATCCGAAGAATTACAGTCGTACTTGGATCAGATGGACCATGAATTGAATCAGGTTGAAACCATTGTTCGAACTGGCAATGCGACCGTGGATGCGATTATCAATTCAAAATTGAGTCTTGCAAAGGATCGGCAAATTGATTTAAATGTCCGAGCATTGGTTCCAGATAAGGTACCTATTTCCAATTTAGATCTTGGGATTGTTTTGAATAATTTATTAGCTAATGCCATTGAAGCTAGTGAAAAAGCACCGGATCGTTTTATCCGCTTTTATATGGCACCGATTAAAAATAATTTGTATATTTCTTGCACGAATGCGACCATCGGGAAAGTTTCGTCTTTTCAAACGACGAAAGTGGGTAGCGAGCATGGGTTCGGTATCGCCCGCATTAATCAAGTGGTCACACGCAATCACGGTTGGGTTTTACGGCAAGCAGAACAAGGCGTCTTTAATACAGAAATCTATATACCTTTGGTGTCGTCTTAACGGCCGTTCATGAGAAATTCAGTTTCGATTGATTTTTTTTGATATAAAGACTCTGGGGGTATATCATGAAAACGCAATTATTGTTACTTAAAAAAATACGACAAATGAGACCAGTTATTTTGGTTTTGTTAGTGGTGGTTGTTTTATTAGAAGTACTTAATAGTTTTTTAGGGATTTACTTAATGAGTTTATTAGTGTCCTTAGTGGTGGCTCAGGTGGAAGTGACCTACTTAGTTCAAGTGATGAGTGCTTATGTGTTATTGATGATGGTCGTATTAGTTGCCCATCAGTTTATGAAAGACCATTTAGCAAAGAACGCCCAAACCATTCGTATGAAAACCATAGCCGAAGTCACGAATACAATGATTTACTTCGATTATCAACTATTTGAAGATGAAGAGGTACTTGCTTTACGGGATCAAGCGTTTGAAACGAGTAATAGTAGTGATTCGTTATTTGAAATTTATCCTGCCCATTTACGGGACTTTTTATCAATTTTTTTACAGATCATTTTTTATTCGAGTTTGTTCTTTTTACTTAATAAATGGCTGATGGGTATCCTATTGTTCATGCTGGTTATCCTAAGTATTTATCGCAAATACCAAAACATGTATTGGTTAAAGACGAAACCTGAGATGGATCGTGTTTCGGAAAAACTGAACTATATGGATCGAGTATCTGGACGTTTTTCGATGGCAAAGGATATGCGGCTATACGGGGTGAAGAATTGGTTTAAAGAGATTCAAGAGGATTTACTACATCAACGTCAACAACTTCACGGTAAACGTTTAAGAGTGTTAACGGGGGGTAATTTCTTAGCGGCGTGTTTCACGATTGTGCTCACAGCGCTAGGCTATTGGTCGTTAATTAATGAAGTTGTCAGGGGATATATTTCTATTGATGAATTGGTCTTTTTGATGGCTGCACTTACCCAAGTTACCAATCTAACCACTCGATTAGTGGATGTTAGTGGAGAGTTAATTAAAGATGGTCGTGAGTTTGAAATTTATCAACAATATGTCCAGTTGCCTCAATTGTTTAACCATCAAAAAGGTTCCAAACTAGAAGAACGCGATATTGAAATCCGTTTTGATCAGGTTTCTTTTACCTATCCTAATGCGACCAAGCCGGTCTTTGAAGATTTGAGTTTTACAATTTCTAAAAATGAGAAATGTGCGTTAGTGGGATTGAATGGTTCGGGTAAAACGACTTTGGTTAAATTGTTATGTAATTTATATAAACCAGATCACGGTCGAATTTTAATTAATGGGGTTGATAATCAAGCGTTCAATGTTTTTGATTACTATGATTTATTTTCAGCCGTTTTCCAAGATACGCATATTTGGCCCTATACCATCCGTCAATTGATTGTTCAAGGGAAAGCTTTTGATCAACAAAAATATGAAGAGGTTCTAAGACTTTCTGGTTTTAAACCCATCGTTGAGCAGTTGCAGAAAAAGGACGAGAGTTTAATTGCCAGTACCATCGACAAAGAGGCGGTGGCGTTATCGGGTGGCCAACTTCAAAAATTGAAATTAGCGCAAGCACTGTATAAGGACGGCCCAATTCTTATTTTAGACGAACCAACAGCAGCATTAGATCCATTGGCAGAAAATGAGATTTACCGGAATTATTTTGAATTAGCACGTAAGAAAACGTCCATTTTCATTACCCATCGACTCGCTTCCACGCAGTTTTGTGATCGTATCCTTTTTTTGGAAGATGGAAAAATTACGGAAACTGGAACCCATCGCGAACTGATGCAACAAAGAGGTCATTATTTTGAAATGTATGAGAAGCAAGCCTACTACTACCGCCAAAAGGGAGGTCACCATGTTTAAGCACATGATTCGAGTTTATCGCGACATTTATAAAATTGATAAACGTTTTGTTTGGATTCAAATTTTTTATGGGATTTTCTTTGCTTTAGTGCCTTTGTTGACGCTTTATTTTTCACAGCGAATCATTAATGCTTTGAGAATGGAAGCCTCGTGGGCGAGTGTCCAATCTTTGGTGATTCAATCTTTATTGCTTTTAGCATTTTCTCTGTTTTTTAGAACGTTCTTTGATAACCTGTATTCCACCGCTGTTGGTAATTTTAATGTGCGTTGCCGTTTTCATCAAAACGAAAAACTATTATCGATGAAATACGAACATATCGAAGATGCCAAGGTTGAACAGTTGAAATCAGACTTACGGATCTTATCGTATTCTTCCGCAAATACCATCATTTCTCACGGCACTTCTATTCGCAGCAAGTTTCATCATCTGTTGACGATTGTATTGGCGATTGTTTTACTAGTACCTGTTTTCCAAGTTCAAAGTCATACTTTTTGGGATTCGTGGTGGGTACTCGGTGGCTTATTGTTTATACTCATCGTAATGGAGATGTCGATTTTATGGTTTAATCAAAAAGCCGCGCAGCAGATGTCTGTAGTTCAGAATGAAATTTTTGAAGCCAATAATTTGTTCGATTATTTGTTATCGATGATTTATCAACATGATTCGGGTAAAGAAATCCGATTGTATAATCAACAACCACAAATTAATGAGATGATTGACCACCATTTTGTTAAAGGAGGAATTACCAAGGTATTGGCGAAAGCGTATCAACTTTTGTCTCGTATTAATAGTTATTCGTTAACAATCCATTCGCTATTTTCGTTGTTGGTTTATATCTTAATTGGTAGTAAGGCGCTATTGGGTAATTTGGGAATAGGTTATGTAGTTTCATCTATTGGGGCAATTAACTTATTGGTGACGAGTATTCCTCAGTTGTTATCAGAAATTACCCGAAGTTTAATGGAACCCCATGCTTTAGAAAAATACTATGAATTTATGGATTTACCCGAAGATGTCACGGTGGGTAGCTTACCCATCGAAAAGCGTTTGGATGCGGAGTACCAATTGTCTGTTAATGGACTTAGTTTTTCTTACCCCAATAGCAACAAAAGGGTTCTAAACGATATAACCATTGATTTTGATATTGGAAAAAGCTATGCGATTGTGGGGGAAAACGGAAGTGGTAAAACAACCTTTATCAAACTGTTAACACGACTTTATCCAACAGAAATGGGCTCCATTACATTGAATGGGATTGACGTGCAGAAGTATGACCCTAAACAGTATTTCCAATTGTTTAATGTGGTTTTCCAAGATTTTTCATTGTTTGGCTTTAAGTTGGATGAAACCATCGCAACATCTAAAGAAGTCGATCGTTCTCGCATTCAAGAAGTTTTAAAAGAAGTTGGATTTGAAGACCGCCTACAAAAAATGCCTCTTGGACTCGATACGATGTTAAGTAAAGAATTTGATCCAGCAGGTGTTCAATTATCGGGTGGTGAAGAACAGAAAGTCGCCCTAGCCCGAGCTTTATATAAAGATGGCCCAATTTTCATCTTGGATGAGCCGACGGCGGCCTTGGATCCCATTAGTGAGTTTGAAATTTATAAACATTTCCAACAAATGATTAAGGGGCATACCTCGATTTTAATTTCGCATCGTCTATCTTCCTGCCGCTTGGCGGATGAAATTATTGTCTTTGATCAAGGTCAAATCGTTCAACAAGGCACACACGATCAGTTGGTGCAACAAGCAGGTAAATATCAGGAACTCTGGACGGCACAAGCACAGTTTTATCAAGAACAAGACTTCGATCTTACGACCTTATTGGGCGAATAAAAAGGGCCGATTGGCCCTTTTGTTAACCATGTATTAATTTGTCGCGAAGCTTACCGGATAAATATTCAATCGTAAGAACTAGAATGAGGATTCCAATTAAGAGCGTAGCCGCATCGTCCCAACGGAAGTTGCCCATCGCAAACATGAGTTCAGCACCGACCCCACCAGCACCAACCATACCTAGAATGGTTGCATTTTTAACATTGATTTCAAAACGATATAAAATGGTAGATAAGAAGTTGGACATTAATTGTGGGATAATGCCATAGCGAATCTTTTGGAAAGTGGTTGCCCCAGAGGAGTCTAAAGCTTCAATGACCCCTTTATCAAGTTCCTCAATGGTCTCAATAAAAAGTTTGGAAATCATACCGATGGAGGTCATCGCAAAGGCTAAGATTCCAGCAACCGCTCCAATTTCCACTTGAACAAAGATAAGGACATACACAAAAGGAGGAATCGTCCGAATGATTGTAATCAACACAACGACAACGGAAGAAACTTTTTCTCCTGTAATATTTCTACTAGCTAAGAAAGCGAGTGGGAAGGAAAGAATGGCGCCAATAATGGTTCCTAATAAAGCGATACAAACCGTTTCCAACAAGAGATAGGGAATACCTTTTGGTGCTAACGACACCAAAGCAGCCCAATCGGGATTAAAAAAGCGTTTGATAATATTGAAAGCAATGGTAATACCGCGTTCAGAAATTTTATCAAAACTTAAGAAAGGTACACAAAGAGCAATCAGAACTGCGAAAAGAAGGACAATCAGGATATTACGAACCGTGTTCTTGGGTTCTTTGGCTAATATGGCTTCGTATTTTTGTTCATTTTTCATTTAACTCAACCTCTTTCGTAAGTTTCGTGATACAAACTCGACGACCAATACCGTCGTTAGTAAAGCGATAAGTATCGGCGTAACGTTATCGTATTTTTGTAGTTTCATTTGGGAATCTAAGACATAACCAATACCGCCAGCCCCGACATATCCCAAAATGGCCGAGGAACGAACATTCATTTCAAAATTATATAAGAACTGAGAAACAAAGATGCCCGATATTTGGGGGATAATAGCAACCCAATAGGCTTTGAATTTAGAAGCCCCAGTTGCCATTAACGCTTCATGAGCCGACATATCGACCGTTTCGATGTAGTCATACATCATTTTCGTTAAGATGGAATAAGTGAAAATGGCGATGGCACACATCCCGACAAAGGAGTTCAAACCAAAGATTAACGAGAGCACGATCGCATAAACGGTTATCGGAATCGTTCGTAATATACTAAGAATGGTACGTAATGTATATAGTACAAATTTATTACTGTTAAGATTGCTAGAGACAAAGTACATCGTTGGAAAGGCTAAAATAGCGCCGATGACCGTCCCCAGAAAACTCATCGATAAGGTTTGAGCGACCGGCACCCAGATTCGACCAAAATAGTTGGTGTTCATTGGAAATAGTCGATTAAAGAAAAGGACAATCCGCACCGGGGCTTTGGTAAACATAACCGAAGGATCAAAATCAGTAATGATGGAACTTCCCCACAAAACAAGTAAAATTCCAATCGCGATTAATAAAGTCCAAGAAAAAGGTTGCTCCACTTGGTGTCCATTGTCTAAAGTAATGGTCTTTTTACGAAACATCTTAGGCCTCCATTAATTCATCTTCAGTGAGTTGGCGACCGTATATTTGGTTTAATACATCTTCGTTGACATCTTTGGAAGGCCCATCGTAAACGATTTCTCCGGCACGAATGCCGATGATGCGCTCACAATACTTCAGAGCGATGTCGACGTGGTGAATATTAATGAGAATGGAAATATTCGATTCTTGGTTAATACGCACAAAGTCTTCCATAATCATATTGGCCGTTACTGGGTCTAAAGCAGCGACCGGTTCATCGGCGAGAATGATTTTTGGGTTTTGGGCTAAGCAGCGGGCTAAGGCGACCCGTTGTTGTTGCCCACCCGATAACTGATCAGCTCTCGAGTAAGCTTTTTCTAAAATTCCTACTCGATCCAAAGATTCTAGAGCAAGCATTTTGTCTCCTTTTTTATACAGGCCCAAAATCGTTTGTATAAAGTTCAAGTCTGCGACCCGTGCCGCAAGGACATTTTTTATGACAGTGGTTCGAGTGACTAAGTTAAAAGATTGGAAAACCATGCCAATATTACGTCGGAAGCGACGGAGATTTTTCCCCTTTAAGGTGGAAACATTCGTGTCGTCTACGATGCATTCGCCAGAGGTGATAGGAATCATTTGATTTATGCAGCGTATTAAAGTTGATTTACCAGCTCCTGATAAACCGATGATGGCAACCATTTCTCCTTGTTCAATTTTTAAGTTGACGTTGTTAAGGGCTTTGGTGCCGTTTGGATACTGTTTTGAACAGTTGATGAATTCAATCATGGCTCTCTCCTCAATATAATATTAAAGCGGAAGATTCTTCCGCTTTAAGTTTAACATATTGTTGTATTCGTTATTGCTAATTAGTCCCAGCTCTTAACAAGTTCGTTAACTTTTTTAGCACTTTCGTAGTCTGCATCCGTGACTTTCATATAACCAGTGTGATTATAGATCTTAATCGCTTCAGCACCTTCTTCAGTTTTAGCAAGATTGATGAAAGCATCCGCAATCGCATCGGCTAGTTCATCATCAACAATTTCAGAAGAGACGGAAACCGTATCGTTTTGAATTTTGTCAGTTGATCCGATAACTGAAGTTTCGGTCCAAATGTTTTCACGATCGTAATCTTCAACCCAAGCCGTTGCTGGATCACCCATACGAATGTCGTTGAATCCTGGAGCAATATCACATTGTTCGTTCGCAAGAGAAGCAACAGAAGCGCCATATCCTTGAGTAGGAACAAGATTTTCTTTCATATCCGGGAAAGATTTTTCAAAGTTATCAAATAACCAGAGGGCTGGATATTGGTAACCCGCACCAGAAGATTCAGATTGAACACACCATTTAGCAGTAGAGACATCTTCCCAAGTTAGGGTGCCTTCTTTTGCTTTAGCTGCCACTTCTTGGCCTTTTTCAGAAGGTCCAGCGACGATAATACTACGGTAGTAGGTAACAACATCGGTGTTGTTTTCGTTAGGTTCGCCGGTGTTCCATGCTTGGCCATCGACATCGTCGTATTTTAGACCATTACGGGTAGAGGCTAGAATAACTTTAACGCCTTTGTCATAGTAGGTTGCGTAGGTTCCACCTGGAATTAATCCAATGTGCGCGGATCCCGCAGATAGAGCTTCACCAGCTGCTTCGTAGGATGTCATAGTTTCGATTGAAACTTTCTTAACATCATAGCCTGCTTCTTTAAGCTCGCTAATGAGTAAGCCTTTTAAAGGTTCGGTAGATGCTTCAATGTCTTTAGCATCACGGCTTGGTACGAAAACAACTTTTAAGTCGTCGATGGTTTTGCTATTGTCACCACTTGGTGTGGTTTGTCCACAGCTCACTAATAGAAGTAGAGCAATTAGCAATACTAGTAATTTGCCTTTCATAGTTTCCTCCTTGTATTTTGAACTACATTCTAATTATGTCTTGTTTATTCAAAAATTACAATGAATTTTAGGTTAAATTTGCGTTTTTAATTATCCATGTCGCGATTACGCTTAACTAAAGCTATTTTATTTGTAAAATTAAATAAAATCCAAAAAGCTCACTGTAAAGGACGATAAAGTGATACAATTAACGAAGTAAGGGAGAAACGACATGCTAAGGGACGAAGTGGAAAAATATACAAAACAAAAATATAATTGCTCGGAAGCCATGCTTCGAGGGATGAACGATTACTATCATTTAAAACTCGATGAAGCGGCTTTGAAATTAGCGGGCGGTCTTGGTGGTGGCCTTTATTCCGGAGATGTTTGTGGCTGTCTAACTGGTGCCACCATGGCTTTAGGGGCGATGAAAATCAACGATAAAGCGAAAGCGACGGAAGGGTTTACCGAAAGCATTCAGCAATTTTATGAATCGTTTAAAAACGAATATGGAGCGGTTGATTGTCAAACTCTTCGCCAAACCCAACGGGACCCCGTTCTAGGTTGTGCAGAATTTATTGCTCGAGCAGCGGATTTTGTTGAAGAATCATTAAAAAATAGGGTTGATTGAACCCTATTTTACTTCGGTGGTGGTGGTCTTCACTTCAAGTTCGGTATCGAGCGGAAGCTGCTGATTAATTTCTATAAAAATGGACCAATGACCAATATCGCTTGTCCCAATGGCTGGGACGCGTTTGACAACATTGACTTGTAAAGATTTTTCAATAAGTTTAATCGATTCAATTTGATGACGTATCGATCCCGAAGACTCCATCAATAATAGAACGACTAAGGAATGATGATTAAAATATTCGTCCGTATACTTTGAGGTAACGTCGAGTATTTCTTGATGGTTTACATAGCCACCCATGGTTTGACCTTCGTCTTGATAAAACTGTTGAAAGGCTTCAAGCGTTGAAAAGACATAGTATTTTGGATACGACTGCTCAACTGTTTCTGGATACACGCGAATCATTTTAGCTGTATAGTTTAAAGGCTTGGTATTTTCTACATGGGGCGCCGGAAAGGTTGTGCAGCTTGTTAAAAGGAGAAGCAATATTAAAAGTATTTTTTTCATAGCATCACCTTCCTTTGGTTGATAAATTATACCATATTTTAGGGAGAGGGATGTGGCGCATTTCTCTTTTTAACGGTTAGAAGACGTTCGTTAATTTGGTTTTTTTGATCTGTAAGGGTTGATGTTGACGTAAATAATCATAAAGGATATCAATGACTTCGCGACCATCGTCGATGATGGTTTTACAGTTCTTTAACATGGTTGCTTGGCTACCCCCTTGGGCACGATAGTTGTTCATGACGACACGATAAACGCGATTAAGATCTATATTGTGGTGGACAATACGCTGACCAAAGGGTTGTGAAACATCGATGTCAAACTCAACACCGGTCACAAAATCATAGTCGTAATATTGGATTTTGGGAACCAACTTCTCGGGAGCGACGTGGATTTCTCCCTGTTGATCTTTGGTCCAATACATCGCGTTTTGTTCCAAATAGTCTAATAGGATATTACCTGGAACTTCTTTAACAAAAAGGGTGTTTGGGAACGGGTAATTCGCAATCAATTGTCGATAGGTAATTTCCGTGTCAAAGCCAATACTCGTATTAAATAAGGAAGATAACGCCACCTCTGCGCCCGTATGTTCTAATAAGACTTGGTTGATAAACTGCGCCAGGGGATGGAAGGTTTTCTGAGCTTTGACAAGATCGTCAATGAGTAGGGGTTGTGGACTTTTTCCAATGACTTCATCCAACCAGATTTGAGTGCGCTTTTCGATGGTAAGAAAACGTTCTTGAAAGGATTCGTCAATAGGTGCATTTTCAAGTGAGATTAAACTTGCCTGAAAACCTTGGTCATCATGCTCAATTAAACCCACCATTTGGCCGTTAAAGCCTGCTTGAACGACTAGGGTATTGTTGATGGTATGGACCAGAGCACGGTGTTGATGACCAGTTAAAAGAACGTCGATTTCGGGGATTTCTAAAGCCATTTGAACCCCGATGTTTTCACCTGTAAAAGCTTCGGTCGGTTCAAGGGTTATGGGATCTTTTTCTAAACCACCATGATAGAGAACAACGATGTAGTCGGCTGTTGTTTTTACTTTTTCTACTTCCTTTTTTACGGTTTCTAATGTTGCTTTAATCTTTATCTGTTTTAATGTTTCTGGATGTTCCCAGTTCACCAAGTGGTCTGTAACTACGCCGATAAAGGCGAAGACACCGGTGGGGGTTTGGTGGAGTTGGGAATGTCCTATTATTTTGTCTTTAACGTAGATGTTGCTCGTAAGAAGTTTAGCTTCGAGATTTTCTAAATGGTCAATGAGATTATCGATACCATAGTTAAAATCATGATTGCCTAAATTAGCATAATCATAGCCTAAAACATTAAAAGCGGACGACATTAAAAGGTGATTACCTTCTTTTTGGTCATAGGTGACCAAAGGGGTCCCTTGATTTATGTCCCCATTATCGATTAATATTAAGTCTGGATTCTTCGCGCGCAAGTCTTTGAGTAAACTTGATAAGCGCACTAAACCTGAAAAAGTATCGCTTCCATCAACATAGTTGTGGGAGAAAACACTCCCGTGGAGATCGGTTGTATAGAGTATTTGTGTTTTTTTCATAGCTCTATCTTAGCACGAGGAGCGATAGATTTGAAGAAATCCAATACCGAGTCTTGTTTAATTTAAAATATCGTCAACACCATGATGAAATACGTTATAATACACCTGAGGAGATTACAATATGGCAGAAGTTATCAAAATAGAAGGACAACATAAACTCAATGGTACGGTCCGAATTAATTCAGCAAAAAACGCGACAGTCGCTTTAATTCCGGCGTCCATTTTAGCTTCGAAAGGAACTATGAAACTCTTATCGGTTCCTGAGATTGAAGATGTGGATGCTTTATCCAAATTATTGGAAGAATTAGGGTGTGAAGTCGGTCGCGATAACGATAGTTTAGATATAAAAGTAGAGGGGATGAAAAACATTCCTTTAAAATCAAAAATAGTTACCAAGTTACGGGCATCCTATTATTTTATGGGCGCGCTTTTGGGTAAATATAAAGAAGTTCAAATCAAAATGCCCGGGGGCTGTGATTTAGGTCCACGACCAATTGATTTACATTTGAAAGGCTTTGAAGCTTTGGGCGCAGATATTAAATATGAACAGGGCTCCTATTTTCTTAAAGCAGAACAACTCACCGGGGCGAAGATTTATTTAGACTTTCCTTCTGTTGGAGCGACCGTAAATATTATGTTGGCAGCGGTATATGCTCAGGGTCGAACCACGATTGATAACTGCGCAAAGGAACCAGAAATTATCGACCTAGCTTCCATGCTTAATAAAATGGGTGCTAATGTCAAAGGAGCCGGTACCAGCATGATTACCATTGATGGTGTCGATCAATTGGTGGGAACGGTTCACGAAATAATCCCTGATCGGATTGTGGCTGGAACCTACTTGATTATAGCTGCAGCAATGGCCGAGAAAATGACGATTGAAAATATTATTCCACATCACTTAGAAGCACTGATTAGTAAATTACAAGAAATGGGTGTCCGCATGGAGATTGGTTTAGATGCGATTACGGTTTATGGGGGTAATGATTTACAGGCGATTGATGTTCAAACGCGACCATATCCGGGGTTTGCGACGGATTTACAACAACCTTTGACCACCTTATTGACGATGGTTCATGGCCAGTCTTCAATTTGGGATACCATCTATGGGGAACGCTTCAAACATTGTATTGAATTACAACGGATGGGGGCCAATATTCAAGTGAATCAATCCCGAGCCTCGATTAATGGACCAACGAAACTGTTTGGAGATACCGTAACCGCCACCGATTTGAGAGCAGGCGCTTCGTTAGTGATTGCTGGATTGGTCGCACAAGGAATCACCACGATTCGCGAAGTATATCATATTGATCGTGGATATGAAAAAATAGATGAAAATCTTCGAGCCTTAGGAGCTAAAATTTGGCGCGAAGAAGAAAACAATTAGGGCTAGATGGCCCTTTTTTGTTAAACTTCCGTTAAGAATTAGATAACTTGTGCTTTTACCTTGATTCACAAAAAGTCGAGTGTTATATTGACGAAGAAGTACTGAATAGTGCGTTTTTAAGGAGAGTGTCCATGGAAAATATTATTGAAGTCCGGCAATTAACGAAGCGGTATAAAGAACTAACTGCAGTCGATGGCCTGGATTTATCGGTGCGGAAAGGTCGTATCCTCGGTCTTTTAGGGCCAAATGGCTCGGGGAAGTCGACAACGATTAATTGTTTATTGTCTCTATTGAAATACGACGAAGGAACGGTCACGATTTTTAATCAACCGATGCATCCAGATGCCCACGACATTAAAGCAAGATTGGGTGTGGTGTTTCAAGACATTGGTGTGTTTGAAGAGCTAACGGTCTATGAGAACATTGATTATTTTTGTGGGCTCTATGTTGAAGATAAACAAACCCGTCAACAATATGTTCAAGAAGCGATTGATTTAGTCGGCTTGAATGACTTTAAAACCTTTGTTCCGAAGAAATTATCTGGTGGTTTGTTGAGACGATTAAATATTGCTTGTGGAATTGCCCATAAACCGGAAATCATTATTTTTGATGAGCCAACGGTGGCGGTTGATCCCCAGTCGCGAAATCATATTTTAGAAGGTATCCAAAAATTAAACGAACAAGGGTCCACCATTATTTATACCTCGCATTACATGGAAGAAGTTGAACAGATATGCGACGATATTGTCATTATTGATAAAGGGAAACAAGTAGCCAAAGGAACCTCAAGTGAATTAAAAGGTCTTATTGAGATGGACGAGCGGGTTCTTGTCAATATTTCTGGTTTACAAGAAAATCATATTGAAGATTTGATTAATCTTAAGAATAATTTGAGCGTTAAATACGAAGACGATACTTTGGAATTAACTTTTTCTAAAGGAACGAGTAATGTGATTCGTTTAATTGAGTATTTTCAATCTAAAAACGTTGAACCGATGTCTTTATTTACCCAAAGACCAACATTGAACGACGTATTTTTAGAGTTAACGGGTAAAGATTTGAGGGATGAATAATGTTTGTTCATGTGTTTAAAAACACGCTCAAGGTTCAGCTGCGGAATAAGTCGCTGGTGTTTTGGGCGGTCTTGTTTCCAATTATTTTGAGTGTGATGTTTAAATTTGCTTTTGGTAATTTGGTTAATTTTGATGATATGAATCCAATCGATGTCGCGGTGGTTGAACCCTTGTCTTCAGACAGCCCCCAACTTGTTTATTTTGAAGATTTCCTTCAGGCGTTAAATGAAGAAGGGGATGATAAAATCATTGAAATTAAATCTGTTAATAAGATAGAAGCGATTTCTTTACTTGAACAACAAGCCGTGGTCGGCGTCATTGATTATCATGATCAACCAGAATTAACCGTCTATCAGTCGGGTGTGTCTGAAACGATTCTCCAATCGCTTTTGAAGTCGTATGTACAAAATGAAACAATGATTACAAAGATTCTTGAACAAAATCCAGAAGGTGCAATGACCCAACTTCTTCCCCTCTTGGCGGAGTATACGAATTACTTAGAGAATACGACGAGCGATCAAATGGATCATACGAATTTGTATTTCTTTAGTTTGATTGGTATGCAGTTGATTTATGGTTATATGTGGGGTTTGCGTTCAATTATGGATTTTGAAGCGAATTTATCAACGATTGGTAAGCGACAAACGGTGGCTCCTATTCATAAAATGACGGCTATTTTAGCGGCTTTTATGGCGAGTGTTTCGATTCACTTAGTTCTGATGCTATTTATGTGGGCATGGATGGCCTTTGGCTTGGGTGTTGATTTTGGTACGCAGAGTTTAGGGGTTTTAGCCTTAATAATTCTTGGTAGTTTTACCGGTGTGAGTTTTGGTGTGTTGTTGGGGGTGAGTAATCGGAAGTCTTTGGAAGCTAAAATTAATATGGGTGTGGCGATCACCATGACCATGACCTTTTTAGCAGGGATGATGATTATTCAAATTAAACCGTTGATTGCGACCCATCTGCCGTGGCTTGCTAAAATTAATCCGGTTAATCTTATTACGGATGCGTTATACGCTTTGTATTATTTCCCGACATTGGATCGATTCTTTAGTAATTTATGGACATTAGGTATTATTACTTTAGTGTTTATTGGTTTGAGTTTCTTCTTTATGCGAGGTAAACGTTATGATCATCTTTAAGAATTATTATAAAATGGTTCGTGCTCATAAGTGGAGCATTTTGGTCTATAGTATTTTATTCGGTATAGTGTCGTTGATTAACGCTCAGATTTCAACACCTGTGTCTACTATTTTTGAGAGTTATCAACCAAAAATAGCCTACTTTGACCAAGCGAACACCCCATTGAGTAGGGGCTTAGAAACGTATTTAAATGAAATAGGTGAAGTCGTAGAATTAAGTGAAGAGCAGGCGGAGGATCAATTATTTATTGGTCTCATTCAGGCGAAGGTGAACGTTGACGCTAACTTCACCTATGGCGATACGATCGAATACAAAGCAGCAGCCGGAGACTATGGTGAAGTATTGGTCCAGCATAGTATTAATCAATTTTTGAAGACCGCAGAAACCTATCATGAAGCAGAGATGACGGATCAAGAAGCTATGGATGCGACCTTAGCAACGATGCGTCAAGAGGTCGAGGTTTCCTTGTTGGATCAAAATAACCAGACCGATCATTTATTGATGCCAACGACGTATTTTAATTTTCTGAACTATGTTTTAATGGCCCAAGTTATCATTGTGATTGGGGTTATTTCTAGAGCGTATAATGAAGAAACGATTTTAAAACGTCAACAAGTTTCACCCAAGACCAAATGGTCGATTAATCTTCCTTTAGTTGCTGGTCATGTGGTGATGAGTGTATTGATTTGGTTGGGTTATATGGCTTTAATGTTGATTTTGTTTATGAGAACCGTGGAGTTGGATATCTTGTTATGGTATGTCCTGAATTCGTTTATCTTCTTGTTGAGTGTGATGGCCTTGGGAATGTTATTGGCGAGATTGTTTACTTCACCGGAAACAGCGAGTGGTGTTTCGAATGTGGTGTCGTTGGCGACGTCCTTTTTTGGCGGGGCCTTTGTTCCCCAGTCGATGTTACCGGTACTGACGTTGGCACTGGGGCGTTTATTCCCAACCTTTTACTATATCCAGAATAATAACCAGATGTTGTCGGGTCCGCAGTGGTCGCTTATTTATCAAAACTGGTTGATTATGGTGGTGTTTACAGTGGCCTTTATTGTAGTTTCGATTTTTATTAAACCAAAACCAATTCGTAAGAAATCATAGACGGTTGTTTAAAACTTCCGTCTTTTTTTTAAGCTGTAAGAGATCCATCAATTAAGATTTTCACTTCAAAACTCGTTTCGTCATGATTGATTAGCAGGGTACCGTTGTAATTGTTGACTAACGATTCAACAGAGCGTAACCCCCAACTTACATGATTTCTTTTGGTTGAGATGAAGCGTCCCGCTTGTTTCTTAATTTGTTGTTGGTGATTGTTTTTTATCGAAGCGGTTAATAATTGATGGTGGTCATAGAGAAGGTCCACTTCAAGGATCGACTGTTGGTTGCTGCTGTGTTGGTTAGCTTCTACCGCATTTTCTAAGAGATTACCAAAAATGGAACAAATATCCACATCGCTTATGCCGCTGGTTTCTGGATAGTGGATATTAAACTTCGTTTTAATGTTATTGTCTCTTGCTTTATTGTAGTAGTAATTTAAGAGTGCATTTAAGGCATTGTTTTCTGTAAATTGATACATTTTACCAGATGTCGATTTCAAATATTGTTGTACATAGTCTTGAGCTTGTTGATATTTTTGGTCTTCAACTAAGCCATAGATGGTGGCCATATGGTGACGGAAGTCGTGACGTATGCGTCGAGTTTCGTCCATATAGTCCATGGTTTTGTGGAAGTTGGCGACTTGTAAATTAAGGATTGCTTTTTCGTTTCTCAAGGTTTCATTGAAAATAATCTCCTTAAAAACTTGATAAAGAATGAATAAGGTGAACACAAAAGCAGCCAGTATAAAATGGACAATCCTTAATGTTAATCGAAATTGAATAGGATCTGCTAATTGAGTGCTCGTCGGGTTGACATAGAGCAGGATTATGGTAAAAATAGCTGGAAAAAGCCAGATGATGTTTAAGACTTTTTTGTTATTGAATCGTTCGAGAATCCATTTATACGGCTTATGTAAATAGAAATAATATAGAATACTAAATAAGATCCACCAACCGATCGTGATAAGAACGACATTAATGGATAAGTGGCCTCCTAAAATGAGTTGGGGATAAAGATAGGCATTAAGAAAACGAGTATAGACCGCTGGGAAAGCGACCAGAGTGCTTGAAAAAGAGAACACAAATAACAATTTCAAAAATTCTAGTTCAACTAAACGATAAATACGATAGAAAAAGAAGGGTGAAAACAAGACCAATAACCATATTAAAGAAACATCAAAAGTTAGGTGTATATACGTTGAACCTAGGCCATAGATTAAGGAAGTCATTAAAGCATACGTCATTGCTCGATTATGAGTGACGGTTAAATAGCGCCGAATTGGATATATAACCAAGAAAGCCGCAAATAGAACAATGGACTGAGTCAAAAAATCAGAGATGATTATTTCACGGGCGGTCATGAGTGGTTCTTTCTTTATCTTTTTTTTGAAGTTGGAAATTGATGAAGGTATTAATAATTTGACTGCGCTGGTTCCGTCGGATGGGTAGAATTCGTTGGTCACTCATGGTAAAGGTGTCGTCTTTTTGTTGAAGGATGTGGTTCATGTTGACGAGAATACCGCGATTACATTCCAGAAACTGGGGAAGATGTTCGATTTCTTGTTTGATCTTTCCGTAATTGCCATAGGCTCGAATAGTGTGATTTTTTTGAATGATGTTGGTGTAGTGACCATCGGATAAGATATATTGGATATCGTATGCATTGACTTTGATAATTTGGCGGCCAACAGTGAGATCAATGAGATGGGTTTTTAATTGTCGTAGTCGTAAAACATCACTTAGTGCTTGATGAATATCTTCCTGTTTTACGGGTTTCAAGATATAGTCAAAGGAATGAATTCTAAAAGCATCCCAAACAAATTCATCGGAACTCGTTATAAAAATGATGGGTACATTAGGATCATGTTCTCTGATCCACTGACTAGCGCTGATTCCGCTAGTTTCATCGAGGTAAATATCCATGAAGATGATGGTGAACGGTTTCTTCATAAAAGCTTGTTTGAAAGAAGAAGCATTGTAAAAAAGGTGGACTTCTGCGGTTATGATTTGGTCGTCAAAAAAAGAATATGAAAAGTTGCGAAGCCGTTGTGCTTCGTCTTTTTGGTCTTCGACAATCGCGAGACGAATCATGGCGCTACCTATTATCCTTTCGTGAAGTGTGGACGTCGTTTGTGTAGTATTAGCGGATTAGTATATATATTATTTTACAATATGATTAATGAATTGTAAACTTTCGGTTAAAAAAGGGGGGAGTTTTTTTGTACAACAACCGAAAATATCTACAATGATCTAAAGGAAAAGGTAAAAAAGGATCCCTAATGGTAAAAAAAGTCAGAAAAAGAAGTTTCGGACATCTCATAAACAGCCTATCAACAATCGTTATGATGGCTATGGTGGTCATAGCATTTTTGGTTGTTGGTGTCCGGATTTTTGGTGTCACGCCTTACGCTGTGATTTCGGGGAGCATGGAACCGACGTATCCAGTTGGAAGTATGGTTTATGTTAAAGCGGTACAAAAGACAGATTTACAGGTGAATGATCCCGTGACTTTTGTCACAAAACAATCGAAGTCGGTGGTGACCCACCGTATCGTTGAGATTAAAGAAAACGATGTTTTTGTGACGAAAGGGGACGCAAACAATACCTTAGATAGCGACCTTCCTTTTGAAAACATCATCGGTAAGCCGATTTTTAGCTTGCCTTATTTGGGGTTTATTAGTGTTTATTTAAACTCCACACCAGGAAAAATATTACTCATTGTGCTGGTTTCGATCTTGTTGGTTTCGATGCTTTTTAGCAACCAACGACCGAAGAAATCATCACTTGAACACTTTTGAAAGGAGAAATATGAGTATGAAAAAGAGAATAAGTATATTCGCAATGGCTCTACTATTATTAGTAGGAGCTCTAGCCACGTTTGCTTGGTTAACAGCAAACACTGATCCAATAGTGAACAGTTTTAAATTTGCTGGAATTGCAATCACCATTGATGAAACCTTTGATGAAGATAATGCAATTCTTTATCCAGGGGCTGAAATTGAAAAGGTCCCAGTTGTGACTGTTGAAGCAGGTTCTGCAAACTCTTATGTGTATGTTGAGATTGTTAATGGTCTTGACCCAGGAGCAAGCATTGATATCGATACAGACAATTGGGTCCTGGTCGAAGAAAATATCTACCGTTATGTGAGTATTGTTAATCAAAGTGATGCGAACCAAGATTTACCTGCATTGTTCACTGAGGTAACGGTAGGCACGAATCTATCAAACGCTGAAATTGAAGCTTTAGCGGCAAAAACGATTACAGTTCGTGCTTTTGCGATTCAATCGGATGCGATTACACCCGAAGCAGCAGATGCTGAAGCGGTTAATCATTTTAATCCTGCTCCATAATTAAGAAAGAGGAATTTTTATGAACAAGAAAAAACTATTAACAATCATTGCTTCACTTGCGTTGTTGGTTAGTGTTGGATTATTCTCGCTCGCCTTTTTTAGCGATGAGAAAAAAGTGGATAATGTTATTACAACTGGTAATATTGCGATTGATCTCCATGATTTAGGCGCAGATGAAGAAGACTTCCCGGCCAATGGTATCCAAAATGTCGTTCCAGGAGATAAAATTGTTAAAATCGTTAAAGTCGAAAACGTGGGTAGTAACCCAGCATGGATTAAGGTTGTACTCACACCAGAGTCTGATAAAGAAAATTTAGATCTTTCGGTTATTGAATTAGAGTTAAATACAACGCAGTGGACCAAGGGAGAAGACGGAGCATACTATTATTATCGTGCTTTATTACCTAATGAAACCACGGAGAATCTATTGTCTAGTGTAACTTTTCCAACTTCTTTAGGAAACGATTATGCGAATGTTACTTTTACAATTGGCGTTCAAGCATATGGCGTACAAAGTCAAAATAACGGATCATCTGCACAGGGGGCAAGCTGGTAATTTTACGAATCTCATTTAGAGAAAGAGAGGTGTTTTTATGAGAATATTGCAAATGTTATTTTTAAGTTTTTCTCTTATTCTCAATATGGGAGTTGTTAATGCTGGGTCCGATGTACCGTTTAGTCCTACAGAGGAAGTAGTTGAAACCCTACCTGTAGAAAGTCAATCAACGGAAGTCATCGTTGAAACAGCTACATCAGCACCTACCACCATCGAGCAAGATGTTGAGGAATCATTGCCTCTAGAGTCGCCAACTGTGGAGATGGATGAAGAAGAAAGTACAACGATTGAAACACAACCTGCAGAAACCGTTCCGTCAGATTCGATTCCTGCCGAAATCATCACCAATGAGGAAGACATTGAAGTTGAATCCTCTGAAAAAACAGTCAACTTTACCAAAGCCAGCAAACTCATGCCACCAATTAAAGGTCCACCAATAAAGACCTCTGGATTGATGAGTTTAAACAATTCAGGAAATAGTGGAGTCGTTTTAGAAAAATCTGCTGAATTGGTGAAAGATAAAGATGTGAAGTTCAAATTGGAAGCCTTTGTTACCGGTACGATTTCCACGATTACCCAAGCTGTACCGACAGATATTGTCTTGGTCCTTGACCAGTCAGGAAGTATGGCGTGGGCTTTTGGTGTTACACCAGTAGGATATAGAATAACTAGAAATCCAGATGCATGGACTGCTTATCAAGAATCAGGTTTGTTAATCCGAGATGATAGTAATTATTATCCATTGACTGTTACCAGAAGTGGTAGTAATTATACGTATACCTATATAAACACAAGCGGTAGCACAGTAACATTTAATAATATTAATAATAGAGATGTTTTTCGTGCTTCATCAGTTCCTAAATCAAGAACTCAAGCACTTAAAGAAGTTGTTTCAGATTTTGTAATTGAGGTTCAAGAAAATGCGAATGAAAATAAGGTGAATCATCGTATATCGATGGTTGGGTTCGGTTCGGAAGGGACTCGGTGGAGTGATTACCTGAATACAGAAATCTTAACTACTACATCAGGAAATCCAATCAATTATCGCACTGCTTCAGACACTAATTACGAAGATTCATTAATGGATGTCCTAACACAAGATGATCGACTTCAAGCCGCTATAAATGCAATCGAAGCAAGTGGAGCCACTCGTTCTGATTTGGGTATGGACATGGCAAGAAGAGTTTTTCTCAACAATCCAATTGAACCGGGTCAGCAACGCCAACGTGTTGTCATCATGTTAACAGATGGTACACCAACCTCGAGCAACCTATTTGATACTAGGGTTGCTAATGGGGCAATTGATCATTCCAAAACGATGAAAGATGGTGGGGCAACAGTCTTCACCATAGGCATCTTTGATGGCGCTAATCCTTCTGGAAATTCCAATGAAAACATGTACATGAATTATGTATCAACCAACTATCCGAATGCGACAGGTATGAATAACACTGGAGATCGTGGTCCAGGAAATTATTACTTGACCGCTGATAACCCAGATGATTTAGCCGCAATTTTTAAGAGCATCTCGGATACAATTGAAGCCCCAGACATTGAAGCTGGGGAAGAGACCGTTATTATTGACCAGCTCAGTCCACAACTACAGTTACCAGAAGTTTTTACGGCGAGTGATGTTACCATCAGTGTCTATGATTATATTCATGAGGGAACTGAGAGTGATTATTCGTCGGGATCTTGGCGGAAAGACACAAGTCCACCAACTGGGATCAACGCCATCATTCGGGAAAATGGACGAATCGATGTGACCGGTTTTGATTATCAGGAGCATTATGTTGCGAATGATTCAACGACTGGGGCTCCTCGAGGGAAGAAGCTAGTCATCGAATTCACCGCTCAAATTAAAGAAGATTTTATTGGTGGTAACCAAGTATTAACAAACGCAACCAATTCTGGTTTTTATCTGCCTGGTGAAGATCAACCGACCGAAAGCTTTGAACTACCAACCATTAATGTTCCATTGCGATTTAACGTTGTGAAAGAAGATGCTGGGCAGTATTATGGTTCAACCACGCCAGCAAATCAACTGATCGTAAATGACAGTAAGAATTTCCAAATAGGCGATACGACGTATACCTTTGATGGGATTAATAATAAGTATGTCGATGTTACCTACGAAGTATTTGATAGTGATAATAACCTAATTTACACCTACTCGATACCAGCTGGAAAAACTGACATTGATGAAGACGAGTTGGATATATTGCTGCAATTAGAAGAAACTGGAACGTTAACGTATAAAGCAACGGTTACACCAAGTATTGATGGAGACATTCCTCTATTGTCGGTATCGACTCAACCAAAGCTGTATGTATGGTATCCAGAATTCAAACTCACCAATGAAACGATTTACTTAGGTGAAACCACCAACCTAGATGGCCGTTACAATTTCGTTAAATGGTATGCTCTGGAAAAAGGAGCAATCGCTCCTAATTATAGTATTGGTGCTGCTGATTTCGACTATCAGCGGAGTTGGGTAAGTGGAACACAACCAGTCGCTGGACAAGACTATAAGCCATCGGTTGATTCAACATTTAGAATTGATCCAATGATTAAAAAGTACCCGGGATGTGAAGGGGAAGGTTGTTGGGTCTCCGTGGTTCATCCAACCCATACCGTATTTGACTCAGAAAATAGTGAGAAACAAACGTTTACTATATTTGTAGAAACGTTAAAACTCACCATTATAAAGTCTGTTGTGGACGATGATCTTGATCCGAATCAAAGTTTTGTCTTCTATATTACCGCTGACAATGGTTACAAGAAAACCATCGTTATCCAAGGAAATGGCAGTGTAACCCTAGTTGGGTTACCAATTGGTACCTACACAGTTAAAGAGGATACTGATTGGTCGTATCGCTATAACGCTAATCAAGCTATTCAAGTAACGACATTGAATGAGAGTAAACAAGAAGATGAAATCACGGTTGTGAACACGATTAAGCCAGATGTTCCATGGCTCAGTGGTGAACACTACGTCATCAACCGTTACGAAAAAGAAGAAGAGGTGAAGGATTAATGAAATATAGAAAACATTCAATCATAGCTCTGCTTCTAATATTAGTAGTCGGTATATCGGTAACGATGAGTTTATTAATTTCGCACACCAATCCACTTATAAACGAATTTAAGCCTGGCGATGTTCAACCAGAAATTATTGAAAAATTGGAAGGAAATGTGAAAAAAGAAGTCCAGGTACAAAACCAAGGAAATGTCGCTGCTTATATACGCGTTTTCCTAGCCGCAAACTTCATTGATCAAGATGAAAATGTTTTAAACATCGATGCGAGTTTGCCTGAAATTACCTCAGCGGATTGGTTTGAGCACCAGGGCTACTATTACTATAAACATATTGTTGAGCCGGACGCTTTAACGACTTTCCTATTTACCGACTTTGAAATGCCGGTGGTTGAAGGAAATGACAGCGCGATTTATGAGCTTCAAATCTTAGCGTCATCGGTACAAGCCGATCCAACTGAAGCCGTTGAATCGCTATGGCCAGTACGAGTCATTGAGGGCAAATTGGAAGGAGTACGACCATGAAAAAACATAAATGGACACTCCTAACAATACTCGTGTTATTCGTTTTCAGTATTGTTCCTGCTTATGCTTCCTCTGTCACGTATGAAAGCAAAGTCGCAGGGTTTACCGTTGAACCATTGAATGAAGATCTTTTTGAGAACTTCAAAAACCTCCTACCTGGTGATGAGCGCACCCAAATCATTGCGGTGGATAATCAATCCCCACATACGGTGCGACTCTATCTCCAAGCTCGGCCAGTGGCAGCAGAAGATGTTGATTTTTTAAGCTATTTCCACTTAACGGTTCAACAAGACACCAAACAACTCAGTGAGGATACTGCCGAAGTACCTGGTGGACTCAAAGAACGTGTTCTATTGGGAACATTTAAGAAAGGCCAATCAACGAACCTTGTGGTTCATCTACAAACTTCCGTAGAACTTCCAAATCAATATCAAAACTATGAAGGTATTGTACCGTGGGTCTTTATTGTCGAAATCGACGATGAAAAACCACCACTACCAGAAACAGGGATGGATAGCTCGCGCGTTATTTATACGCTATCGATCGTGATGGGAATTGGTTTAATACTGAAAGCACGGGTACCAAGGAAACGACGGACACCGTAGTATGATTAACAACATCCTTTAAGCGCGAAAAAAGGAATAAAGTACAAAGAAACGTGTTATCGAAGGGATAGAATTCGTACAAATTTCTCTGTAACTTCGAAACGTTTCGATATTAAAAACCACGTGGTTTCCCCAACGTGGTTTTTTCTTGGATAGCTTTAAGGCATCCGCTCCAACTGACTGCTCGTAAAGAGCTCATACCATTGTTTATGACTCATATCCATGGTCGTAGCTTGTAGACTGGACAAGACGCGTTCAATCTTCATACTACCGACAATGGGATGAATCTTGAGTGGATGTTTCAATAACCAAGCCAACATCACTTGATCCAAACGGTCTGCGGATAGTTGTGTTTGGATTTCTCGAAGTTTCTCAATGAGTTTAATATTCGGATAATGGTCCTTAAAAATCTCTCCACCTCCAAGCGGCGAATAAGCCATGACTTGTAAACCATAATACTGGCAACGCTCGAGAACCCCATTTTTAAAATGCTCTAAATGATCGACGGAAATCTGAATCTGGTTAACTACTAATTCTGGGAAAACCCTCATCATGGCATCTAGTTGAGGAACCAAGAAATTACTAACCCCAAAATGTAGTACTTTGTTTTGAGCCTTTAAATCTCTAAAAGCACGAGCAACCTCAGAATAATCCATTAAATGATCCACGCGGTGAATTAATAAAACATCTAAATAATCAATGTGAAGCTGTTCTAAGATCAAATCCACTTGCCCCAAAATATAGTCGTAACTCGTATTATAATACGACGGCGTCAGGCCATCTTGATTATCTGGATTTCGAACAATGCCGCATTTGCTGACAATCGTCATTTGATCGCGTAGATGGGGATGTTGCTTAAGTACCCGCCCAAATTGAATCTGAGCTTGTCCTCCACCATAGATATCCGCATGATCAAAGGTGGTAATGCCCTGATCTAAACATTGGACAAGGAACGCATACAATTGCTCATCGGTTAATTGAGCCTCAGCTAGTCGCCAGAAACCAACTGTAATTGGGGATAGGGTTAAAGAATTTTTCATGATAAAGCCTCCTTTTCTTTCATTTTATCGAAATGAGGGCGAGAATACCATCAGAAAACCTAAATTGTATCGTTAATGAAAAGGTTTTAATGAAACGTAGCTAAATAGTTTTAAAAAAATAAATTAATGATATAATAATTAAGAATTATACCAACAAAAAGGAGTTGTACTATGGCTGTTAAATATAAAGAAGTGGCCCGTATCTTAGAAAAACAAATTGTAAATAATGAATATGCTGAAACCATGAAACTACCAACCGAAGATGAATTAATCGAAACCTTTAAAGTCAGCCGGAATACCGTGAGACATGCGATTGAGACCTTAGTCAAACTCGGTTTAGTTGTTCCCATTCAAGGCAGTGGGGTTTTTATTCGCGAGAAACCACAAGACGGTAGTATTAGTTTAGAAGCGTTCCAAGGCTTAACGGACGGTTTTAAAAAAGCCGATATCAAGACCGAGGTCGTGGCTTTTGAGCTCATTGAAGCCGATGAAGAAATTGCTAAGCATCTCAATGTTGAGTTGGGGGATCCGGTCTATTATATTGAACGGGTACGTCACTTAAATAATAGACCCTATGTTTTTGAAGTCTCTTATTATAATAAAAAAGTTATCGTTTATCTAAGCCGAGAAATCATTGAAGGGTCCATCTATCGATATATACGCGAAGACTTAAATCATCAGATGGGTTATGTCTACCGAGTTATTTCGGCAGAAAAACTGACCTCAAAACATGCTAAATACTTAGGTTTGAAAGCAGGGGAACCAACCTTAGTGACGACCAACACAGCCATGTTAAAAAGTGGTGTCGTCTTTGATTATTCCATCGACTACCACCACTTTGAGAATGCATCGTTCTTGAAACTAGCGAACTTTATTTAACTTCAATCACATTAAAGAAAAGCGCTTGTCCAAATTCAGAGGATTTAATCGCTTTTTTTGCGGTGGCGATGGCCTCTTCGACAGAACCACTATGCTCAAAATAAAGCTTCATTTGATCACGTTTAACAAAGTGAAACGTGATCGAATCGAGCGTTTGTTGATCGAGTAGTCCAATAATGAAATCCCGCTTTAAAGGGGCATTAATGAGAATCATCTTCGGCGCCTGTTTCTAGTTGTTGTTTAATGTTTTGTAACATCGTTGCTAAACGTCTTTCAGCATATGTACGGAAAAAGGGGAGGGAAAACAATTTAAAGTTCAAACGACGACTAAACTTTTCGGAAGTGCCTTCTTCCTGCAAAGTTAAGAGACAACCCGCTTTGCTTGGTTCGAGTCGATACTCCGTGACGGCTTGGTCTTTCCCATACTGCGATTCAAATCGTATGCGCTCATTGACCACAATTTCTGTTACTTGTTGTTTTAAGGGTAAAGTCCCTCGATTGGTTTGTAGAGTGGAGTTGGTGGTGGCGTTTAATAAATGAGCCACATCAACCTTATAAACGGAGGCGAGTTGACGCTCAAGAAAGGTGTAAACCGCTTGTGGACTTTTGTTAATTTCAATAGATTGTTTGGGCATAATTGAACTCCTCATAAAGTATAATGGCCTAAATCTCTTTAGGCCATTATTATACCATTATTGCTTTGTCTTAATTATTCTTTCGACTTATTCGCAAACATAACAAATGGCAGATAAATCAAGAATGAAACGACAATATTCAATGCCGAAATGATCACGGCACCAATCGAACCATTCGTGGCTAAATAAGCATTCAAAATTGGTGGAGTCGTCCAAGGGAAACCATTAACAATTGGACCCGCGAAACCCACAACCGTCGCCACATAACCAATCAAGGTTAAAACTGGCTGGACCAAAATGAACGGAATAAAATAGATAGGATTTAAAACGACCGGTAAACCAAAGAGTACGGGTTCGTTAATCATAAAGATACCCGATGGTAGAGCTAATTTCGCAATCTCACGATCTTGTTCGCGTTTCGAAATTAAGAAAATAGCAATTAATAATCCTAACGTGGCACCAGAACCACCAGCAAAGACATAAACATCCCAAGAACCACTGACCCAAGGAGCTAATTCATTGACGCCATTACCAACGGCACGAACGCCATTTTTATAAAGATCAATATTCAAATTAGCTAAGGTTCCATAAATAGGACTCCGAACGGCTTCAACCATATTGGCACCATGTAAACCAAAGAACCAGAACAATGGAATAATAACCGAAATAGCTAAAACCGCACCCAAGCTTCTTCCTAACCCTAGAAGCGAATTGGAAATGGTTTCTTCAAACCATGTAAACAGGTTAACTCCAGCAAAGCGGTTAAACGCATAAGCCACCAATCCCCAGAAAAACAAGGTAATAAATCCTGGAATAATGGCCATAAATCCTTTAGAAACAGCAGGAGGAACCATTTCAGGCATCGTAATAACCCAATTCTTGCGGACAACCCAGAAATAAATCTCGGATGAAATTAAACCAACAATCAAGGCAACGAAAATCCCTTGTGCGGCGAAGAAGTTGGTAACCCAACTAGCAGCAACTTCATTATTACGGGTCAGAGCTCCTAATAAAATAAACGACCCAAGACTAATTAATGAAGTTGAAAGAGCATCTTGCTTTTCATACGTGGCTCGATTATAAGGAATAGCAACCACTAAACCTAGAGCAATAATTGATAGGGACCCCGAATCAATTAAACTAAACAAAGGGGCGATGTTCTCATTAGCAAAGACAATGAAGGCCGACTCCTCCCCAATGAAATTCGCAAGCAAAGACCATGGGACGAAGAAAACGTTGTTCAATAATACCGCGATTGCACCGGCCATGACGAGAGGCATTAACCCAGCAAATGCATCTCGAATCGCTAACAGATGTTTTTGGCCACCGATTTTTGCGGCAATCGGTACAAACTTTTCTTCGAAAAATGTTAATAAACGTGACATCTCTCTTTTCCTTTCTTTTGGATTTTTATCCATGTAGCGATGTAAGCGCTACCTTTATACTCTTATTTAAACAAATAATTGTTCAAAAGTAAACCCTTTATGTTGATTTTGTTAGAATTATTATAAATTATTGGAACAATTTATGAATATTCCACCAATTTTGACAAAAAAGATGCTATTATTAAATCAGCAAAAGGAGAATTTATGAAACCAGTGAAGATCGTAACTATCGGAGGAGGTTCATCCTACACTCCCGAACTCATCGAAGGTCTCATTAATCGCTACGACCAAATGCCGATTAGAGAACTATGGCTCGTTGATATTGAAGCCGGCCGCCAAAAATTAGATATCATTACTGCGATGGCCAAACGCATGGTCAAAAAGGCCAACCTTGATTTTAAAATCTACGCGACCACCAACCGCCGGGAGGCGCTGGTCGATGCTGATTTTATTACAACCCAATTTCGGGTCGGACAACTCGATGCCCGGTATCTGGACGAATCAATTCCGGCGAAATATGGTTTAGTGGGCCAAGAAACCAATGGAGCCGGTGGTATGATGAAAGCCTTACGGACCATTCCCGTCATCTTTGAGATTATTGAAGATGCTCGTGAACTCGCTCCAGAAGCTTGGATCATCAACTTTACGAATCCGGCTGGATTAATTACCGAAGCAGTACTAAACTATGCCAATTGGCCTCGCTTTGTCGGTGTCTGTAATGTTCCTTATCATACCGAACGGATGATTGCGGACTTATTAGGGGTACAAAAACAAGAAGTCCAAATCAAGTATGCTGGACTGAATCATTTAGTTTTTGGCCTCGACATTTTTCTAAATGGAAAATCCATTAAACGGCAGGTCTTGGACGACCTCTTACCAAATGCTCAACTAACCATGAAAAACATTATGGACATTCCTTGGTCGGTTGATTTCCTCAAAGGACTGGATATGATTCCTTGTTCCTACCATCGCTATTACTTCCAGAAAGAAGAAATGTTGGAACACCTATTAGTAGATTACAAAAACCACCAAACACGAGCCGAAGTGGTCAAAGATGTGGAACACAAACTCTTCGAACAATATAAAGAAGAACAACTCGACTATAAACCCGAAGAATTAGCGCAGCGTGGGGGTGCGCATTATTCGGATGTCGCGTGTAATTTAATTGTCGGAATTTACACCAACAATCAAAGCATTCAAACCGTGAATACCCGAAATAATGGAGCAATCTCCTCATTGCCTGACGAAGTGGTAGTTGAAATCAACTGTGTGATCACGTCTGAAGGACCACAACCAATTGCTGTTGGACCTTTACCACCAGCAGCTCAGGGGATTGTGTCTCAAATCAAAGCGTTCGAACAATTAACCATTAAAGCGGCGTTATCCGGACGTTATGAAGATGCGTTTGTCGCGTTGGCGATTAATCCATTGATGCAATCGGAAAAATTGACCAAACTCGTCTTAGATGAAATGTTGATTGCCAATAAGGACCATCTTCCTCAATTCAAAGAAGCTATCGAGAAATTAGAACATGAAAGTCATCATTAACGCAGACGACTTTGGTTTAACCTTTGGCCAAAACCGAGGGATTATCGAAGCTTACCAACAGGGGGTAGTAACATCGACAACCATTATGATGAACGCCCAAGCCACCGATGATGCGATGGCTTTAGCCAAAGAAAATCCGGATTTAGGCATTGGATTACATTTTGTGATGGACGTTTATCAACCCCTTAGTGAGCCAAGCTTGGTGAAAAGTTTAGTCGACGATCAAGGCAACTTTAAAAAGTTTGATCTCTCTAAATCGTTAGACATTGATGCTAATGAGGTGGAATTGGAGCTGATAGCACAATTAGAAAAAGGGCTTAGTCAGGGCCTTAACATCGATCATCTGGATTCCCATCACCATATTCACCTTCATCCCGATATTTTTGAGCCGTTTTTAAAAGTTGCTAAACGATACGATTTACCGATTCGGTTTGATTTTGAGTGTCAGCAGCCGTTTTATTTAGATTTATTGACAAACTATGGGGTGTCTTATGTCTATGGGCTTTTTGATTTTTATAACGATGAATTAGTACCGGAATACTTTAAAGATCTCGAAAAGAAAGCTCAAGGCCAAAATGTTCTAGAAATAATGTGTCATCCAGCACATGTGGATGAGATGTTGAAGCAAGTTTCCAGCTATAATATTCCTAGAGGACAAGAATTAAAAACATTAATCAATCCCCAAACAAGGATCTATTTAGAAAACCATCAATTAATTACCTATCGACAACTAAAAACAGGAGAAAAAACCATGAAAACCATTATCTTATTATGTTCGGCTGGAATGAGCACCAGTCTCTTAGTCACTCGTATGAAAAAAGCAGCCGAACAACAAAATTACGACTGTCATATTGAAGCCTATGGAACAACTATGGCCCAAGAAGCTGCCAAGGTGGCAGATGTCATATTACTGGGACCACAAGTGCGCTTTGAACTGGAAAAAATCCGCAAACAAGTGAGTCAACCCGTGGATGTGATCAATATGCGGGACTATGGAACCGTCAACGGTGCTGCTGTATTAGCCCATGCCCGAAGATTATTAGGAGACGAGTAATGGAAGGCTTAGAACAAATAAGTTTTGAAATTATTTCTGCCGTTGGCACAGCTCGCTCTTGTTATATTGAAGCGATTTATGAAGCTAAGAAAGGGATGTTTGAACAAGCAGAACAGCTAATTACCGAAGGTGATACCTACTTTACTCAAGGTCATCACGTCCATACTCAATTAATTCAAAAAGAAGCAGCGGGTGAAGCCATCGTTATGAATGTCCTATTGACCCATGCTCAAGATCAATTAATGAGTGCAGAAGCATTCAAGATCATTGCGGTGGAAATGATCGATCTCTACCGTGAAATTTTCGAATTAAAAAAATAAATACCCATTCAAAGCATCAATAGTGCAGAGACTTCTTGACTTTTTTATAATGAAATTAGAAAGGACTGATTTCATGAATAAGAAAGTCATTTTATTAGTGCTCCTCCTATTTTTAGCGAGTTGTCAGAGCACCCCCACGCTGACTGAAACCAATGTCGAAACGATGATGTCAACTCCTATTGAAACTTCAACCCCAATGGAAACCAATGACCCACAATCACCCGTTGAAGTGGATTTTACAGGTTTAGAGTTGGTCGAAGCGTATGAAAGCTTAAGTTTTGATCGTCCTTTATATATTACTTTTAAACAAAATGTTCTCTATATTGTCGAACAAACTGGCCAAATCTTTAGGGTCGTCAACCAACAAAAGGAAGTCTTCTTAAACCTTACCGACCGCGTCTATAGTGCGGGCAATGAACAAGGTTTGCTCGGTTTTGCTTTTGATCCGAATTATGCGAATAACAACGCTGTTTATGTGAACTATACAACACGATCAGAAACAGTTATTTCACGCTTCATAGACAACGATGAAACGATTTTACTAACTTATACTCAACCTCAAAGCAACCATAATGGTGGGCATCTCGACTTTGGTCCTGATGGCTATCTCTATATTGCTAGTGGCGATGGAGGTGGGTCGGGAGACCCTGCTAACAATGCCCAAAAAACGGATAATTTACTGGGTAAAATTCTAAGAATTGATGTGAGCGAAGAGCTCATGGAGATCCCGGATGATAATCCATTCGGAAATGAGATATTTGCTTATGGTTTACGTAACCCATGGCGGTTTAGTTTTGATTCAATGGGTCGCCTCTTTGTGGCGGATGTTGGCCAAAATGCTGTTGAAGAAATAAATATCGTAGAAATGGGCAAAAACTATGGATGGAATATCATGGAAGGAAGTCGCCCTTTTGCTGGGGAGAATCGTGCCGATTTAGTCGGTCCAATCTTTGAATATGGTCGTAGTCAAGGGGCATCCATTACCCTCTCGTGTCAAGGGTATGATAAATATTTTAATGATTTTTGATTTAAAAATTAAATTGTATTATATAATTGAATCTTTATATTATGCTATAAGTTCAGATTCAATTTTTTCGGTTAAGCTAGCTAGCTTATTAATAATATATGAGTAATCTTCACTGGTCCTTTTAATAAGATATATTGGTGGAGTTTTCATATTAAATTCTTGACCTAAAACTCCTGTTACATTAGGTGAATTTCTATGAGTCATTTGATTCCTGTAATCAGATAAATATCGATGATTGCCCTTCCAAGTTTCATCATCTACCGCTCCGTTGTCTCTACAATCCTGCTCAATATATCTTTTCAATTCACACATTTCTTTTCTTAATTCCTTATAATTATCTATTTCATGTATTTTATGTTCATTATAATATCTTTTGTCAATGCATAACAACTTCTTATAATATATATCTCTACTTTTAATATTTATCTCATAATATATATTATAAATGTTAGCTAGTATGTCCCAGAGAGTAGTTATACGAAATATTGCATTTTCAATATAATAATATAATAATCTTTCATCACTATATTTATCATTCGAAATAGCCTCGAATGATGAAGACAAATTAGTATCATACCAAATATGTAGTGCCTTTTTTAAAGAATACTTAATAGAAAAATCATTCTCATATATACTTGTGTTAAACGCTAGATATTTAGAAACTTTACCAAGCATGTTCTTTGGATCAGTTGAAGAAACACCTAAAATATATTTATTTTCTTCTATCCATTTTATTTTAAATCTATCTACATTAATAGCAGCTGTAGAATCTAATAACCCGTATAAGTATTCTTGTTCTTTTTTAATAATACATTTGTTATCCGACATACGCACACTCCTATTCATTTAATTTCCTTACAAAACTTTATGGAAAAGGAGACCCTAATAGTGGATCTCCTTCTATTTTACTATTGATATTCTATTCTTTCTATACCCTTGCCAGAAATATAAATTGTTTTGATATACTTCCTAACAATATCTTCAGTAAGGTTATCTATGCTTCCAGCTTGTTTAAGCTCTTCATCTATTGCTTGGATACGTTCTTTGTTCTCTTCATCAGACTCTTGTATATGATTTTTTATTTCTACAAAATCTTCTCTTGAAATTTTACCAAACTTATAATTTTCAAACTCTATCCTCTTCTTCTTTGATAGCTGGTCATTCCTGTCATAAAGTTCTTTTTGCTCATATAGAAGTTTTTTCTTTTCTGTCTTATCTGTATGAAACTTATCCTTAAGGATTCTAAATACCTCTTTTTCTAATTCCTTATAATGAGGTAGTTTTTCTTCCTGCTCAAGCATTCTACAGTAATAACAGTAAAGATTTATACCTATTAACTCTTTCCCATTAGAACTTTTACCAAATCTTATCTTATAACCACATTTATTACATCTTACAAAAGTTGCAAGAGGACTATTTTTATACTTACTCTTATTTCCTATAAAACTATTTTTATGCCTAGATTTTAATATTTCTTGAACTTCATCAAAGGTTTCTTTGCTTATAAGAGCTTCATGATTATCAAAAATTCTTATCCATTCTTCTTTAGGGTGATATATAACCTTACCACCATCTAGCTTACTCTTGCTTGATTTATTAAAGACAAAAGTCCCTGTGTATGTTTCGTTTTTTAATATCCTTCTAACCATGCTGTGAGACCATATTGTATCTTCTACAGTAGATTCCCACCTATTAGCATAGGCATCATAGCCTTTTATCTCTTTTCTCCTTGCCCTTGCTGTAATAACGCCCTCACTGTTAAGAATCTTTGCAGTTTCATTCAGGGTATGTCCTTCAAGGATAAGTTGAAACATATATCTAATATTATCAGCTACCTTTTCATCAACTATAAGCTTATAGTTATCCTCAGGGTCTTTCAAATATCCATAGGGTGGAGTTCCAGAGGTGTATTTTCCTTGCTTTTTCGCCACAAGTAAAGCAGTAGTCATTTTCTCTGAAATATCCCTACTATAATAATCATTAAGAAGGTTTTTAAATTGAATATCTAATTCAGTTCCATTTTGAACTTCATTACTACTATCATAGCCATCATTGATTGCTATAAATCTAACTCCCATAAAAGGAAAGATGTTTTCAAGATAATCACCCATTTCTATATAATTTCTCATAAATCGTGACATATCTTTTACTATGATACAGTTTACCTTTCCTTGTTTTACCTTTAAAAGAAGTTTGTCTAAGCCTGGTCTTGAAGTAGTGCTACCACTATAGCCCTCATCAATAAATTCTTCTATATTTGTCTTTTTAAGCTCTTGGTCATTAAAGATGAAGTTCTTTATAATATTTCTTTGAGAATTTATAGTGTCTTCTGTATGCCCTAGATTCCCTTTTTCAAGTACGGATATTCTAAGATAAATAGCAGTATTAATCATTTGACCTCATCTCCCTTCCACCTAAAAAGCCTTTTAAGCTAATTTCTATAGTTTCATTATCATATACATCAATACGTTCAATATACTTCTGAACAATATTTTCATCTAGCTTAATATCTTTATTGGAAAATAGGCTATCAAATAATCCTATCTCCTCATTAGCTTGACTTTCTATTGAAAGGATTTCAAGGTCAAGATCACTTAGGCTCTTTTCATAGATGGTTAGGTCTTTTCTATTTAATATTCTTTTTTCAAGATAGTCTTCCTTCTCAATCTTTCCCAAACTATAATCTTCATATAGTCTTTTTAAGTCTGAATTAAGTTTTGAAATCTTAAGAGAAATAGACTGGCGATTCCTTTCTACCACTTCAATTCTCATCTTACATATATCAGTAATTCTATCCTTGCAATCTTTTCCACTTACATCAATGCTGAGTACATTTCTCAACTTATTTATTACTAGATTATCTAAGTCGCTTTCCATTATAGAAATATAGGGAGTTTCAAGTAAAATACCATTGTTTTCTTCATTTGTGAACTTGTAATAATAAAAGTTGGCATTCTTCTTATTACTTCTTACTCCATTTCTAATTAAAAGTAGGTTCGTATTTGCATCAAAAATTACACCTTTGTATTTATTAATTGGATCTCTTTTCATATCATGTCTAGTTATTTTAAACTCAGATTTATCTTTATTATTATCAAGTATCTCTTGGGCTATATTAAACACTTCTTCTGAAATAATAGCTTCATGGGCATTTTCTACAACAATCCATTCATCCTTAGGTTTTTGCCTATAATGGCCACTCTTTTTCCCTTGGACATTTTCCTTAGTGCCTTGAACAAGGCAGCCTGTATAGACTCTCTGTCTTAGCATATTAGCTATAGTCCCTTTTCTCCATTGTGGTTGTCCAGGTTCTCTTATAATAGACCTTGTTTTATTATAGGCACTTGATGTTGCGATGTTTTCCTCATTAAGTTCTTTAGCAATTTTAAGTGTATTAACCCCATCTACATACATATTAAAGATTCTTTGGAC
>JBNRMW010000020.1:0-45475 GCA_050309795.1 Erysipelotrichaceae bacterium
AATTAGGTGGGCATATTTGGTGGTATAACAATGAGAGATTACACTCATCACTAGGGTACAAATCACCCGTCTCATATGCCCAATCAATGTAACTATAAAAAATGTCCGTTAAAGTGTTGACATTCCAAACAGACAATTGATTATAATATTGAACATAACAACAAGATGTTTCGTATTTCATCATCATTGATTCCTTTTGGTTCAAGCGAGTTGAACAGTTTAGACTGGTCGTATGAATTTAAAGAACAGTTTGAAAGAATGAGAATAAAAATAAGAGATAATGATATCCGAGTCTCTGTCCATCCTGGACAATATACAGTTATCAATTCAAAAAATCCAAGTGTAGTTAAAAGTTCAATTGAGGAACTACGCTACCATGCGAAGATACTGGATCTTTTAGCTACAGATTCAACTAGTAAGATGATTCTTCATGTTGGTGGAATATATGATGATAAAGCTGCAGCAATCGATCGCTTTGTCGATGTTTACAACAATATGCTTGATGAGGGTATAAAAAAATACTTAGTTATTGAGAATGATGATCGTTTGTATACAGTGGCTGATGTATTGGAGATTTCTGATAGAATATCGATACCAGTAGTTTTTGATAATCTTCATCATGAAGTTAATATATCACTTGAAAACATGAGAGTGCAAGACATGATGAAGAGGGTAGTTTCTACATGGAAGTTACAGGATGGCAGACCTAAAGCTCATTATAGTCAGCAAGCGCTAGGGAAGCGATCAGGAGCACACTCAGAAACGATAGACTTACAAAGATTTGCTTTAGATTATATTCAGTACTACGAACATGCACAAGTTGATATTATGCTGGAAGTGAAAGACAAGAATCGCTCTTTTGTCAAAGTTGACCAATTATTTAATCCATCGGTTTCAGCAATTGAACGTGAGTGGGCACGTTACAAGTACTGGATAATGGCAAGATCACAAAAAACATACAATGATTTGCGCACCTTGTTTAAAGATAGCAAATCAATAGACTTGATAAATTTCTATAATGTGATTGATAGTCTGCAGAGCGAAGAATATGGGACGACTGGGAGTCGGGTTAATGCTTTCCAACATGTTTGGGGTTATTTCAAAAAAACATCATCAGTTTCAGAAAAAGATAAGTTCATGAAGTTAATTAATGATTTTGAAAATGGTAAAAAGAATCATAAAGAGATTTATCGCTATTTGTATAAGCTATCTGACAAGTATGATACTTCTTATCTGATAGATAGCTATTTCTTTGATGATATAAAATTGTAGAAGAGACTAAAATGTATTTAGCTTTAAAAGAAATTAAGAAAGAAAAACTGAGATTTATAATGATTATAGTAGTAACGGCACTTATTGCTTACCTTATTTACTTTTTAGCATCACTTGCCTTTGGGCTTGCCCAGCTTAATCGAACTGCTGTGGATTATTGGGAAGCAGGAGGAGTAATAATATCTAAATCATCCAATGAGAGTATTTATAGTTCTTCTATAGATTTAAATAAACTTGATGAACTCTCACTTAATGTTGAGGATGGAATAAATGTTGCCAGTACTACTGTTTATATTAAAGATGAAGAAGCAGATACACCAACAGATCTAGTATTTATTGGTTATGACCTTAATAGTGATAGAATAACTGCACCAGTTATAGAGGGTAGAGTAATTAACTCAGAAAATGAGATAATGATTTCTTCTAATATAAAAGATGATTTGGATATCCAACTTGATGAAACTATCATAGTTGTGAGAACAGGAAGACAGTTTAAAGTAGTAGGCTTCACTCAAAATTCCAACTATAATACGGTTCCTGTTGCATATGTAAGTAAGTAAAGTGTATCATATCCCCTCTATCGTCTTTTTTATACTCAAGAGATTTTGGAGTTTGATCCTTGTCTTTTAAAGCCAAGTCCAAGTCAACCTGACCAAAATATTCTTCCAAAATCTCTTGGGTATCATAACCCGGCCTTAAAATCTTTACAGGTGACACGCTTAAATCTAAAGCCGTTGATTCTATCCCTATTTTAGAGTCTCCACCATCTAAAATAGCCTCTATCCTACCGTCCATATCTGCTAAGACTGCCTTGGCACTTGTTGGTGATGGCCTACCAGATATACTTGCAGATGGGGCAGCTAAGGGAGATGCCACCAAGCTTATAAGGTCCCTAGTAAGTTTTTTATCCGGCATCCTTATAGCAACCGTATCAAGGCCTGCACTCACTTCATCTGGTATTAGAGAGCTTTTTTTCTAGATAAATGTTAGGGGACCTGGCCATAATTTAGATAAAATATCTGCATACTTTTGATTAAATTCTTCTACCAGGTTATAAATTTGATTTATTTCAGAAATATGTAAAATCAAAGGATTATCCATAGGCCTCTTTTTAGCATCAAGTATTTTTTTACGGCTTCTGGATTCAATCCATCTGCAGCTAGACCATAAACTGTTTCTGTAGGTATAGCTACCAGACCACCTGCCTTCAAAATTTCTGCTAATTCTTTTAACTTATCATCTTTTGGGTTGTAAACTTTAGTTTCCATATCTTCCTACTTATCAATATCATCTAAGACACTTTCATCTTCTATCTTTTTAAATTTATCTTTTTCTAGTAAATAGCTAGGGTCAACATGGATACTCATATCTATTCCCAACTTTTCTCTTATTTCATTTTCAACTTCATTTACTATGCCATGCATAGAGTAAACATCAATATTTGCTGGCACTTCCATATGGGAAGAACCAAACATTCTTCCTTTTCCATATTCATGGATATCTATTTTATGCACACCTCTGACATATTTTTTGCTTAAAATAAGGTCCTCTATTTCTTCTATAATCTTGTCATCTACCTTTTTACCCAACAAGACATTTCCGATTTCTGTAAATATTTCTATGCCCGATTTTATGATGATCAAGGATATCAAAAGACCCACTATACCATCTAGGTTGATTTTTAATAAAGGGGTCAATAGGCTAGAAATAAGTACCATGGATGTGGCTAGGACATCATTGATCGAGTCCCTGGCTACTGACTTGTTAAGCAAGGAATCACTTAATTTATAGACCTTATTATTAAATAGGTACATATAAAATTTCAGCCCTATAGATATAATAAGAATGATTATTGTAAAAATACTTGTGTTTATATCCTTAGGATTTATTATATTTTTTACAGAGTTTATTAGTAATTCAAAACCTACTAGTAGAACAAACAATCCAATAATCATCGAGGCTATATACTCACTCCTTCCATGGCCGTATGGATGGTCATGGTCTGCAGGCTTCGCTGCAAATTTCGCACCCAAAATAGTCACAACTGAGCTCAAGCTATCAGTCAAGTTGTTGATAGCATCAGAAATGATGGCTATAGATGAGGCTAGCAATCCTATACTAATCTTCATTAAAAATAGGACTATGTTAATGGCCAATGACAGGTATCCCGATATCTTTATTAAATTATCTCTATTTCTTTTTTTCGAGAAATCTCTTGAGCCAATTAACTTATCTATTAGTAAATTTAACATCATAGCCTCTTAATTTATCAATTACTTCCCTTGCTTCTTCTGCTGTATCTACCAAATAATCAGGACTTAAATTTTCTAAAAACTCACGACTTCTAAAGCCCCAGCTTACTGCTAAGGAAACTACTCCAGCATTTTTGGAAGTTTCTACGTCGACATCACTATCTCCCACATAAACAACCTGGTCCTTATCCATGTCAAACATTTCAACTATGGAATTTAATACTTGTGGGTGAGGCTTTGAAGGAACTCCAACTTTTTGCCCTTCTATATAGTCAAAAAGACCTTCTTCAAAGATATCTGCCATTAAAGGTTTTAATACCTTGTCAGGCTTGTTGGAATATGCAGCAACTAGGTAGTTATTTTCCTTTAGGTATCTTACAAGATCTTCTAATCCTGGATATATCTTTGTAAGATATGAAGGGTTTGCATTGTATCTTTTTGTGTACTCTTGTAAGACTTCTTCAATCTTTTCCTTATTGTCATAGTCTTTTTCATGATATTGAATAGATTTTTCAATTAAATAATATGAACCATATCCCAATATACTTAACATGTATTTTGCGTCATTTATTTCTTTAAAACCATAGTCAACCAAGGTATCATTTACATGGTAAGTTATAGTATCTAAGGTATCTAACAGTGTTCCATCTACATCAAAAGCTATTAATTTCATTTTTTACCCTCTTTTTATACTTAAAATCTCATTTAAATTACACCTTATTGTATCATATAAACAAAAATAAATTGCTGGATATTGATTTATTGGTAGTGTCAATAGTTTTGTGTAAACTCATCTTTGTTCATTAGTTGAGTATGGGTTAATTTTTTGGATATTGAAGATCAAACATTAAACCTCAAATGCTTTTAAAATTAAATAATTGCTCGTGATATTATATAAACCCAATACAATGAGTGCAGAGCCGAACAGATTGGAAACTTCTTTGCGTTGATAATTCGTGAGGGAACTTAATACCTTTTGGCTCATACCAGCTACCCAAGAGAGCCGCTTACTAAGGATTAAAATTTAATCCATGGTGAAAGGAATAATTCCTAAAAGCAGTAAATACTTCATTAAATCAACCTCCAGTCTCTAACCTTATATTAACACAGCAGTATCACTATGTATTCGATAGACGGTCTTACTTAGCGAAGTATATTGATGAAAATTTACATCAAATAATGAAAAACAAATCAAGAATGTTCTGAGAATGTAAATCAATTGTAATTTCTTTTCAATGCGTTAAAATAACTACGTACAACTGAAACTAAAAAATAAAGTAAGTTGTATTGAATAACATCCAGAATTGCAGGAACCAATATCAACCTCTAGACCAACATCTAGCCGGTTAAATATAAAATATTTGATTAAATCATGATACAACCATGGAAACGGTGCAAAACTATACCTTCTAATAATAGAAGGACGATGGAGCCACCGTTAAATCATTTTTATAGTATACCTGCCTTCTGTCAAAACAATGATGAGATAGGAGAATAGATCATGTCCGAAAGACCATTATTGAGGGTGGAACATTTACAGAAATATTTCCCAATAAAAAAGAAAAGTATCTTCCAAAGAGAAGTGGAATATGTTCGTGCCAATAAAGACATTACCTTAGAAATTTTCAAAGGCGAGACGCTCGGTTTAGTTGGCGAATCAGGTTGTGGAAAATCAACTTTTGGTCGAACCTTAATACAACTATATAACCAAACAGGCGGGGTTAGTCTTTACTATGGAGAAACTATTGAAGAATTAATGCCGCAATACGTTAAGACCGTTTACCAAGCCATCCCCAAGCAATTTAAAAATTACGATCGAGATCTAGCAGCATTAGCGTCGTTTCAAGCGGAAATTGATCAATTAGATGATGCAGCAAATCCCAAAGTAGAAGCGTTTCGAAAAATGCGTGTCAAGTTTGAAGAAAACTATGGCAACATAGTTCGTTTGGCAGGGGGGTTATTAGTAGCAGATGATTTGAATGAAGTCGAAAATCTTCTAACAGATAAATATTTAAAAGGAGCCGCCGTTGCGTCACTTTTAAAGAAAATAGATTTTGAAAAACATCGCTTAAGTGTGCACAACCAAGCCATTGAAAGCTCACCAAAAATTGCTGAAATGCAAGCCGAACTGAGCATCAAAGAACAAGCATTAGACAAGATAAACGAAAAAGTTGATTCGTTTAAAGAAAAGTTGAAACAACATCCTCGCTTTGAGGAATTTGAATCCCAATTAGATGAGGGAATTGACCTAAGTTCACTAACGAAACAAGAAATGCGTCTATTAAGACGGGACTTACAGATTATTTTCCAAGATCCGTATTCTTCGTTAAATCCAAGATTAACGGTTGGTAGTATTATCGGAGAAGGCTTACTCGCTCATGGATTATTTGATAATGCGCATTCTCAAGAGTTCAATGAATATATTATTAATATCATGGAAAAATGTGGATTAGAAGCAGAGCATATTCACCGCTATCCACACCAGTTTTCTGGGGGTCAACGACAACGGATTGGAATTGCTCGGGCTTTGGCATTGAACCCGAAATTTATCGTTTGTGACGAAGCCGTTAGTGCTTTGGACGTTTCGATTCAATCGATGATTATCAACTTATTACAAGATTTAAAGGAAGAACATAATTTAACGTATTTGTTCATTACTCATGATCTTGGGGTTGTCCGTTATATTAGCGAGCGCATTGGTGTCATGTATTTTGGTAATTTAGTTGAATTGGCTCCAGCTGAAGAAATTTTTACGAATCCTCAACATCCATATACGCGGGAATTGCTCAATGCCATTCCTAAGATGCGCCGTCCTGGTCAGGTGATTGAATCTTTCCCATTACATATTGAAAACGACGTTTATGACTTTAGTTATAAAGAAACCGGGGAAGCTGATAAGGATTGGTACGAAGTGTCACCAAACCATTTTGTGGCTTGTAACTTGAAAAAACCTGAACAACACCGAAAGGAGTTATCCGCATGAGTTTACTAGAAATCAATAATTTACATACCTATTTTGATACTCGTAGAGGAATTGTAAAAGCCGTGAATGGTATCTCCTTTAAAGTTGAAAAAGGAAAAACCTTAGGGGTCGTTGGTGAAAGTGGATCTGGAAAAAGCCAAACAGCGATGAGTATTCTTCGACTCTTCGAACATAATCAACGTATTGTTGAAGGTGAAATAAAATTTAAGGGGGAAGTCCTCAGCGATATGTCCGAAAAAGACCTCCAAAAGATAAGAGGAAAGGAAATCTCAATGATTTTCCAAGAACCGATGACAAGTCTCAATCCTTTACATACAGTTGAACGTCAAATAAATGAGGTTTTGATGCTACATCAAGGAATGAATCAAAAAGAGGGAAGTGCTCGCTCACGAGAAATGCTCGAAGCGGTGCATATTTCAAACCCAGATACAGTAATGAAACAGTATCCATTTCAATTGTCCGGAGGGATGTCCCAAAGGGTCATGATTGCGATGGCCTTGGCCTGTAATCCCGACTTGTTGATCGCAGATGAGCCAACGACGGCGTTGGATGTCATTATTCAAGCAGAAATATTGAAATTGATGAATGAGTTAAAAAATGATTTCCATACATCCATCATGTTTATTACCCACGATTTAGGCGTCATATCCGAAATGGCAGACGATGTCATAGTAATGCATCGTGGGAAAATTGTGGAATCTGGTTCTTTGTATTCAATCTTTGATTATCCAACGCATCCATATACGAAACGTTTGATGGCAGCTTTTTTGAAAACAGATATCTCCTCTCGAAAGGACGATAGAGAAACGGAAGAAGATCTCTTCTCTGCTGAGAATGAACGCTTTGATTTTAAAAACTTCCGCGAAAACAATGAAGCTGACGGAGATTGGTATGAGGTTGATCCGGGCCACTTTGTCGCTTGTCGCTTAAAAAAATAGAGAAAAAAATGAATTTTTTAAGGAAGAGCTGGTGCTCTTCCTTTTTCTATCATATACAACGTTAGTTCGCTATTAATCAAGAATTGAAGATTGATATTAAAATATTCTGATGTGATTGAATAAGGTTTGATATCGATTGTTGCAAAGGAACATCTTTTTAAATAAATGTCAAAAGATTGATATTGGTAAATGAATTGAAAATAAAAAAGCGATTATTCGCTTTTTGTTATCATTCATGATTTTGATGCTTTGCACTCTCTAAAACTTCTAGGAACTCTTTAAGTTCAAGGTTAGCTCGGAATAGAGGAGATCCTGGTTCCAATACGATGCCGTTTTTTAGCGGTCCTAAATCAAGTGGAACAAATCCTAAATCGGAAGTGATTTATCCGACTATTTCTTTATCCTTTGGATTATCGGAAGCCATCGCAATGACTTTAGGTTGATTTGAAAAGCTTTCGTATTCTAAATCGTGGTATCCCATGTGATTAAAGGCTTTCACTAAATGTTTACTATTTAATACCTTAGCGACTAATTCCGTTGAAGAGAGATTGGGTTCACTTGGAATCCGTTTTTCACCATCTACTTCCCACCAATAATTCATAGCGTCGATAATGATTTTATTTCCGATGTTTTCAGTGGGGATAGTTTTCATTTTGCTTAGTGGGAGAGCTAAAACAATGATGTCTGCTTCATTCACAACTTCGGTATTTGTTCTAGGTTGTGCATTGGGGACTAAAATTTCAATGATGAGGGCAATCTTTTCTGCTTCTTGTGATCCAGCTATGAGGACTGGATATCCAGCCTCAACCGCCAGTCGTCCAAGTGATGTTCCGAGTTTTCCTGCTCCTAAAACTCCGATAATGGGTTTAGGATTCATGGAGTAACTCCTTAACACGTGGAATAACAACTTCTCGGTAGAGACGAATCGTTTGATAGCGATCGGCTTGTAATTGACCGCCCATTCCATAGATGAGGTCAAAACGACCAATGCCCATTTCTTTGATTACTTTGGCGATTTTTTGAGCAACTTTCTCTGGGTTGCCGACAAAATAAGCCCCAAAGTCTACTTTATATTTAAAACGGTCTTTGGTCATGGTCGGCCAGCCGCGTTCCTTACCTAGAATCGCATGCGCTTTGCTATAATATTCCCAAGCAATATTGAAAGCTTCTTCATCGGTATTGGCAATAACTCCATGGGAATGAATGCCGACTGGGTGATTTGGTTGTCCAAATTGTTTTGTGGCACGTTGATATAAATTTATATATGGATTAAAACGTTTATGCTCTCCACCAATAATCGCAATCATCACGGGAAAATCATATTTTGCTGCTCGAACAATTGATTCTGGTGATCCACCAACACCGACATGTACATCGAGTCTCTTGGTTAATTTTGGATATGCTTGGATATTATCTAGAGATTGAGTAAACGTTCCTTCCCATGTTATTGGCTCATTTTTTAAGAGTTCGGACAACATTTCTAACTTTTCTTCAAATAGTTCGTTATAATCTTGAAGATCATACCCAAATAGCGGAAAAGATTCTGTAAATGATCCTCTGCCAACCATGATTTGAGCGCGCCCATTACTGAGAGCATCTAAGGTCGCAAAACGTTCATATACGCGAACAGGATCATCAGAGCTTAAAACCGTGACACCGGTTTCTAAAATAATCTGGTTCGTAACCTGGGACAGGGCGGCTAATACGGTATCGGGAGCAGATATGGAATATTCTTAGCGATGGTGTTCACCCAATGCCACGACGTCGATTCCAAGTTGGTCTGCTAATTTTACTTCTTCAATTATATTGCGTAATGACTGTTCATAACTGAGTAATTCTTTTGTCTTATCGTCGTACGCTAAATCACCGAAGGTGTCAATTCCAAACTGAATTTTTGTCATAGTTCATACCTCTTTTCCAACTTATTTAGTATAAATAGTCTGTTGCTTGTTCTCAAACTATGTGTCCAGTGCCATATTTCAAAATCCTAGCTTGCTTAGGTTCATATGAATTGAACTTTCATTAAAGGACACCTAAAATTAGTATTGAAAGGAACGATAGATAACAATTAATGAGATATATATTAAATCCGAGAACAAATCCGTATATGAATTTAGCACTAGATGAATATGCGATGAAACATATTAAGGTGGAAGAGGATTTTTTCTTTCTTTGGCAAAATGAACCTTCCGTTATTATCGGCAAAAATCAAAACGCTGCCGAAGAAGTGAATCAAGCCTTTATTGATGAGCGAAAAATTCACGTCGCACGACGAGTGTCGGGTGGTGGGGCGGTTTATCATGATTTTGGTAACCTAAACTTTACCTTTATTATAGGTGTGGACGATCCAGGTAAAGTGAATTATAAAAAATACGTTCAACCAATTGTCGATGCTTTGAAAGTGATGGGGGTTGAAGCTGAAGCTTCTGGTCGAAACGATATCTTAATTAACGGTCTCAAAATATCGGGGAATGCCCAACGCATGGCCAATGGCAAACTCATGCATCATGGGACCTTAATATTTGATGTGAATCTTGAAGACATGGTGGCAGCATTAAATGTAGATCCCGATAAAATTATTTCCAAAGGGGTTAAATCTGTACGTAGTCGAGTCACCACGATTAAAGAGCATTTACCTAAAGGGACCACTTTAAAGGATTTCCAAGAAGAATTGCACTATTTCTTATCAAATCGGAATCAAGATGCGGAGATTAAACTCAGCGCACAAGATTTAGCAAATATCGAACACGAAGCAAAGACGCGGTTTTCAACATGGGAATGGAATTATGGTTATTCCCCAGAGTTTAACCTGAAAAATTCCAAACGTTTTAGCGGCGGTCGAATCGAAGTGTTGATGGATGTAGGCGAAGGATTTATTAAATCAATTCGGTTCTTGGGGGACTATTTAGGTCTGCAAGATGTTTCTGTTATTGAACAGCAACTTGTAAATGTACGCTATAAAAAAGAAGAGGTTTTGGAGGTCTTAAATCGATTTGAAATCCCGCTGTTTTTTGGCAGCATCACGGCGGAAGAAATTATTGACGTGATGTTTTATTAACAACACAAGGCCAAGAGTGTATTAATTGTTAGTAAGTATAGACATTGGTACAATATAGATATAAGGTAAAACTTTGTATAGGAAAGGAATGAGAAAATATGACAACAGATAAAGTATACAATCCGTTAGATTTTGAGCAACAACTCAATGATATAGACGCGATGTTTCCGTTTTTTCAAGTGATGGATGAAACAGGTAAAATCGTAAATGAAGAGCTGGTTCCAGACTTAACCGACGAGCAATTAATTGAATTGTTCTCGGATATGTTATGGTCTCGAGCACTGAATGATCGTTCAACCATTTTAGCAAGACAAGGGCGCTTGGGCTTTTTTGCGCCAACCGCCGGACAAGAGGCGAGCCAATTAGCAAGCTATTTTGCTTTTGATAAAGAGGATGTGCTCTTACCGGGCTATCGTGATATTCCTCAATTAATTAAACATGGCTTACCCGTCCATAAAGCCTTTTTATGGAGTCGTGGCCATATCGAAGGAAACAAATATCCAGAAGATTTGAAAGCAGTTCCACCACAAATTATTATTGGAGCGCAGTATATCCAAGCCGCAGGTGTCGGTTTAGGTCTTAAAAAGCGTGGTAAAAACAACGTCGCCTTCACATATACAGGGGATGGTGGTTCATCTCAAGGTGATTTCTATGAAGGAATCAACTTTGCTGGAGCCTTTAAAGCCAATGTTGTCTTTTACATCCAAAACAACGGATATGCAATATCAACCCCACGGGAAAAACAAACCCTAGCAACCACTCTCGCCCAAAAAGCGGTGGCAGCAGGTGTGCCTGGTATTCAAGTGGATGGTATGGATGCCTTAGCCGTTTATGCGGTAAGTAAAGCTGCCCGTGAATGGGCATTGGCCGGTAAGGGTCCCGTCGTTATTGAGACCATTACCTCTCGTTTCCAACCACATTCATTATCTGGAGATGATCCAAAGCGCTATCGTGATCAAGCTAGTTTTGAAGAATGGGATAAAAAAGATCCGCTTATTCGGTTCCGGAACTATTTGACAGAAAAAGGTCTATGGGATGAAGAAAAAGAAGTAGCACTAATGGAAAAAATAGATGCCCAACTTCAAGAAGCCGTTACCGAAGCTGATCAAGTTCCAAAACAAAAAATTTCTGAATTCTTAGAAGTGATGTTTGAACATCCAACCAATGTCATTTCTGAACAAATCAAATACTTTAAAGCAAAGGAGGAACAATAATGGCTAACTTAACGATGATTCAAGCCATCACCCAAGCCCTAGACATGGCTCTAGAACGTGACGAAAACACCTTAATTTTCGGTGAAGACGTCGGAATTAACGGTGGGGTCTTTAGAGCAACGGATGGCCTCCAAGCAAAATACGGAGAAGATCGTGTGTTCGATACACCTTTAGCAGAGTCAGGTATTGGTGGTTTAGCCATTGGTTTAGCCCTGGAAGACTATCGTCCAATTCCAGAGATTCAATTCTTTGGTTTTGTGTTTGAGGCCATGGATTCCATTGTTGTCCAAATGGCTCGGATGCGTTACCGTCTAGGGGGTACTCGACAAATGCCAATTACCATTCGTTCACCTTTTGGTGGTGGCGTTCACACCCCAGAATTACATGCAGATAATTTAGAAAGTCTGATAGCTCATTCCCCGGGAATCCGGGTGGTGATTCCTAGTAATCCATACGATGCCAAAGGCTTATTATTAGCATCGATTGAAAGTAATGACCCAGTCGTCTTTTTAGAACACATGAAACTATACCGTTCCTTCAGAGATGAAGTTCCAGAAGAATACTACACGGTCCCATTAGACAAAGCCCATATTGCTCATGAAGGTCAAGATGTGTCGATTGTCACCTATGGGTATATGGTTCACGAAGCCCTAAAAGCAGCAGAAAGTTTAAAAGAAAACGGCATTAGTGCAGAAGTTATTGATTTACGTACGGTGTCACCGATTGATATTGAAACAATCGTGAGCTCTGTTGAAAAAACAGGGCGGCTTGTGGTCGTTCAAGAAGCTCAACGCCAAGCAGGTGTTGGGGCAACCGTTATGGCAGAAATTGCTGAGCGTGCTATTTTAAATCTCAAAGCACCAATTGGTCGCGTTGCTGCGCCGGACACGGTGTATCCATTTGGTTTAGCTGAAAATGATTGGTTACCAAATGCTCAAGATATTATCAACAAAGTTCAAGAAGTTATGGACTTTGATTAAGGAGGAAATATGCCATTTTTATTTAAAATGCCCGACCTTGGTGAGGGAATCGTCGAGGGTGAAATCGTTCAATGGTTTGTTAAAGAGGGCGATCAGATTGAAGCCGATGCTCCTTTACTAGAAGTTCAGAACGACAAAATGTTACAAGAAGTACCATCACCAGTAAGTGGAAAAATAACCAAAATTCTCGTTGAAGCTGGCAATATTGCGAATGTAGGCGATATTTTAGTTGAATTCGACGGCGATGGGTCAACCGTCAGTGCCCCAGAAGCTGTTTCTGCGGAACCAGAAGCTGAACCGGTTGTTGCTTCAACAGCAGAGAGTGCCGGGTTTGTGTTTAAAATGCCTGACCTTGGTGAAGGAATTGTTGAAGGTGAAATCGTTCAATGGTTTGTAAAAGTCGGTGACCGTGTTGAAGCCGATGCGCCATTGATGGAGGTCCAAAATGACAAAATGCTACAAGAAGTACCATCACCAGTAAGTGGAAAAGTTACCGAAATTTTAGTTGAAGCTGGAAATATTGCAAATGTTGGCGATACTTTAGTCATCTTTGATGGGGCTCCAGCAGCTGTTTCAACAAAATCTGTAGTTGAATTAACCCCGGCTGTTGAGGTGCCAGACAGAAAATCGGTCACAGATGCGGTTACGTATCCAGATAATACGGTGGCTGGTCGAATTTTAGCAATGCCTTCGGTTCGCCAATTTGCTCGAGAAAATAAAGTAGATTTGACGCAAGTTGCTGCTACTGGAAATCACGGACATGTAACAAAAGCGGACGTAGAACGCTTCTTACAAGGTGAAACTCAACCAGTACAACAAGTTCAAGAAGTTGTACCAACCACAGCTACCAGTCCGACGGTTGTTGAAGAAGTAAAAGCAACACCAATCGTTGTGAAAGGGGAAACGACGCGCGAAAAGATGACCATTACACGTAAAGCTATCGCTAAGGCTATGGTCACCTCTAAAACTAAAGCGCCTCACGTGACCATCTTTGATGAAGTTGAAGTCAGTCGATTAATGGAACATCGAGCCCGTTTTAAAGATGTCGCGGCTCAACAAGATATCAAGTTAACATATTTAGCTTATATTGCTAAAGCAGTGGTAGCTGTAGTTAAAAAGTTCCCGATTTTGAATTCAAGTCTAGATGAAGCAACAGAAGAAATTGTTTACAAACATTTCTATAATATAGGGATTGCGGTTGATACCGAGGCAGGTCTCTACGTACCAAATGTAAAAAATGCAGATTCTAAAGGAATCTTTGCAATCGCAAAAGAAATTGCCGAACTAGCAACCCAAGCTAACGAAGGTCGCCTCAAAGGACCGGACATGCGCGATGGAACCGTGACGATTTCAAACATCGGCTCGGCTCGAGGGTTATGGTTTACACCAGTTCTTAATTATCCAGAAGTTGGTATCTTCGGCATTGGTCGTATTGATAAAAAACCAATTGTACTGGAAGACGGAACCCTAGGTATCGGTAATATGCTTGCTCTATCCTTAAGTTTTGACCATCGTTTAGTTGATGGTATGACTGCCCAACTGGCTGTTAATGAATTAAAACGTTTATTAAGTGATCCAGAATTACTACTAATGGAGGTGTGATATGGTTGTCGGAGATTTGTCCCTTGAACTAGATACGGTGGTTATTGGTTCTGGACCAGGTGGTTATGTTGCTGCGATTCGAGCGGCACAAACGGGCCAAAAAGTAGCGATTATTGAGCGTGAATTTATCGGTGGGGTTTGTTTAAATGTTGGATGTATTCCATCTAAAGCATTAATTAATGCTGGACATCGCTATCAAGAAGCCAAGAATTCAGCAATATTTGGAGTAAATACCAAAGATGTAACGATTGATTTTGAACAAACACAAAAATGGAAAGATCAACAAGTTGTATCTACCTTAACCAAAGGTGTTGAAATGCTATTGAAGAAGAATAAAGTGGAAATCATTCGTGGCGAAGCTTTCTTTAATGGTCCAAATCAATTACGAGTATTAGATGGGGACGATGCACAAAGCTATACGTTCAACCACGCGATTGTTGCGACGGGAAGCCGTCCGATTGAAATTCCTGGATTTAAATTTGGTGGTCGGATCCTTGATTCGACGGGTGCTTTGAATTTATCAGAGGTACCAAAGCGAATGGTTGTTATCGGTGGTGGCTATATAGGAACAGAATTGGCAGGGGTGTATGCAAATTTAGAAACCCAATTGACCATTCTTGAAGGTTTGCCATCTATTCTATCTGGATTTGATCGCGATATGGTGAAACTTGTCGAAGATAATTTCAAATCGAAAGGTGTTCAAATTGTTACATCAGCGATGGCCAAATCAGCCCGCGAAACAGACGACGGGGTGGAAGTGACCTATGAGGTTGATGGTAAAACAGAAACGGTAAGTGCAGACTATGTTCTAGTAACCGTTGGTCGTCGACCAAATTCAGATCAACTTTGTTTAGAATTGGCTGGTGTAAAAATGACCGACAGAGGTCTCATTGAAGTTGACCAACAAGGTCGAACATCACAAAAACACATTTTCGCCATTGGCGATATTGTTGCTGGTCCACCATTAGCGCATAAAGCGTCTTATGAAGCTAAAATTGCTGCTGAAGCTATTTCTGGAAAAAACGTCGCTATTGATTATGTTGCTATTCCAGCAGTCTGCTTTACAGATCCTGAATTAGCGAGTGTTGGATTAACAGAGACCCAAGCTAAAGAAGCTGGACATGCGGTAAAAGTTTCAAAATTCCCGTTAGGAGCAAATGGTCGTGCCCTTTCTTTAAATCAAACGGAAGGATTCGTCCGTCTAATTTCTGAAAAGGAAACAGGTTTGCTTCTAGGAGGTCAAGTGGCTGGTGTTGGTGCTTCGGATTTGATTGCGGAGATTACTCTAGCCATCGAAGCCCGTATGAATCTTGAAGATTTATCTTTAACCATTCATGCCCACCCAACGTTGGCTGAAACGATTATGGATGCGAGTGAACTTTCACTAGGGCTACCTATTCACATGTAATTAGATTAAAATTATGGAATAAAAACGGATTCACTTCAAAATGAATCCGTTTTTTTGAGCAAGATAATCCACAAACTCTTGTGTATTCCATTATAAAAAAGAGATCGATTAAACTATCGGAAGTAATCACGTATAATAAATAGGAATAAAAAATAAAGGAGAGCTCAACCAATGCCTTATGTTAATGTGGAAGGTAATCAAATATATTATGAAATTCATGGTACGGGTCAACCGTTTGTTTTTTTGCATGGTCTAGGAGGGAGTTCGATTGCTATTAAGAATACATATCGTCCTATTGATCAGATTCAGCTCATTGTCATCGATTTACCAGCTCACGGAAGGAGCCAATGGACAGGCGATCAATATAATTTTAAATTCTTGGCAAAGGTCGTTGTTAAATTAATGAATGAGATTGGGTATTCAACATTCTTTCTTGGTGGAATTTCGATGGGCGCAGCGGTTAGCTTGCGCATTGCACTGGACTTTCCGCAGATGGTTGAAAAATTGGTTTTGATTCGAAGTGCCTGGATTAATAAACCAATGGATGAGCAATTTATTGAGTTATTTGATTTGTGTGCGCTTCATTTAGAAACCAAAGATATTACCGGGTTCAAGCAACAAACCCAATACATCAAATTTGCGAAAGATAATCAACGATTTGCGGACATATTTTTGGCGTTCTTTTTGGATCGGGCTGCTCACCGTTATCCTCAAAAGTTTGCTATTTTACCCAAAGAAAGACCATTCGCAAATTGGTCAGAATTGAAGGATATCACTTGTCCAACACTAGTTATTGCTAATCGACAGGATGTGATTCACCCCTTCGAATATAGTGAGCAAATTGCACAGCATCTTTCCAACAGTAAATTTTTTGAAGTCATTAGTAAAGATGTGGATAGTTCTAAGCACTTACAGCAGTTAAACAATCATCTAAAATCTTTTTTACTTATAATTGAAAAACCATAGTCATGATAACAGCGTAGTTGAACAGAAGAGAAAAAACGAATGAAACAGAAAAAAATCGTAAAACTAAAAATAAGATAGAACTAAGCATTTGGATTAAAAATGGTAGAAGTGAAAGCTGCAAATTCCAAATCATGGGTTATAAATTTGGTTTTAAAGAGAGGTGGTCGAAGTCGGATGGTTAAACAAACAAAGATATTAAATAAACCAGTCCTCGTGAATAAAGGTTAAATATTCATAAGCACGACTCCTTTCAAATATCATTGCACAGCCATTAACATTTAATCGATTCGTTTATTGAATTTGAAAAAGCTGAATCAACAAAAAATATTTACATTAAAATCGTTTAAATACAAGTCGTTTTAAGGTATACTAACCGGGTAAGCCAGTATTAGATGTTTGAATGGATTAAACAATTATTAGAGGTATTCTCAAAATAAATATGGAATGAATTCATTTCGGATTTGCTATGTAATACAACACAATTATTCAAGTAGATAGGCACTGGGGTTACAAAAGTAAAACTATCCGGAGGAACATATGATAAGAATAATTGTCGATTCTTCAACACTCTATACGGTTGAAGAAGGAGAAAAACTAAATATTGATGTTGTGCCATTATCGGTCACCATCAACAACCACACCTATCGTGAATATGAAGAGATTAATGCTGAAAAATTTTATCAGCTCATCAAACAAGGTCATATTCCAACGTCATCCCAGCCACCTATTGGCGATTTTGTCGAATTGTTTGAAAAATATAAAGACGATCAAATACTTGTCATTTCAATGGCGGATGGATTATCAGGAACCTATCAATCGGTCGTTGGAGCTCAACAAATATCCGGTCAAGATAATATAGTAGTTATTAATTCAAAAACTCTATGTATTCCTCATCGAATCATGGTAAACGATGCTATTAAAATGCGTGACGAAGGACATTCATTTGAAGAGATTGTCGAAATGGTTCAGGAAAAGGTCAAAACGACCGAAAGCTTTCTATTGCCGCAAGATTTTGATTTCTTAAAAAGAGGCGGGCGCTTAACGACAGTAGCCGCAACTTTAAGTGGATTGTTAAAGTTACAACCCGTTGTGATGCAGACGCCGGATGGCATGCGGTTGGACCGATTTACAGTTGGACGAAATTTCAACAGTGCCGTCAAAAAAGTTTTAAATCATTTTAGTGAACGAGGAATTGATAAACGCTATCATTTCTGTGTTAGCCATGCCTTTGTTCCACAACAAGCTCAAAAAGTGGCAGAGATGATAAAAGAACGATTTAATGTCGCTAAAGTAGAAATTGAAGAGTTGTCCTGCGCCTTTATAACCCAAGGCGGTCCGCTTTGCTTGGCTATTCAGGTCATCGCTAAATAATTTAGATGAGTCTTATAAAAAAACCTTTGGAAATCAAAGGTTTTTTTAATGCGACCAATTCCTTAAATCATGGAAAGGTCAAATTCAGCATAATAAGATGATGTATAGAGTATGTTATAATTAAAACGAAAGGAGGAGTCATGATGACTAAAATTAAACCACAAAAGGTCCGAGTCATTGACCGCACCGAACACCAAAGCCTAGAAGATTTTGCGAATACCTTAGAAAGTATCGCCACAAAAATAAAAAATGATGGCAAATTCTTAATCGTGGAAGGGGAAAAAGTCACCGATGTAATACCCGGAAGCCAACTGAAAGTCGAATATAAATATTCAACAAAAGCTAAAAAACATAAATTTGAAATTGAATTTAAATGGCTTGAAGGTGATTCTGGCAAATTGATGATCATTGAATAGGTAGTTCAATAACGAGGGCATTGACTGATATAGTTAATGCCCACTTATTTAGAAAGGACTTATATATGTACATTCTCAGCGCGAAGCTAACGTTTAATATCAGTCAGGCTCAATCTCTCAAAGAGAAACGATCCATACTAAAAAGCTTGATAGACAAAACGCGGCATCGGTACAATCTAGCGATTGGCGAAGTTGACACCCAGGCCCACCATCAAATCATGACCTTGGGGATTGCGCTTGTTTCGCAGCAGTATAGCTCCGGCCGAAACCGTTTAGAGCGCATTATTGAATATATGCAACAATTGGTTGACGGTGAATTAGTGGAGGTTCTCTACAATGAAACCAATATTAATGACCAGGACTATGAAGGATTTGATGGATTTGATGCATCATAAGAAGATGTAATTAATAGCTATGTTACACTAAGCAAGAGGAGGATTAGATATGAAACAAGTATTACTAAGTAGTCAACATTACATCGATTTAATTGGAAGCGGAACAAACACTTTCGGTAAAGAAGGTGGACAGTATATGGCGGAAATTAACATGGATACGAGCGAATTAAATACAGCAATCGAGGCGGGTTATCGCCATTTTGACACAGCAGTATCTTATCGAAACGAGTCTGTCGTGGGCAAAGCGATTAAAGAGTCGGGGATCGGCCGTGATGAATTTTTCATAACATCAAAAATTCCAACCAAACCAAATTATGTCGAAAGCACGGAAACCATCCAAAAGACCATTGATGAGAGTCTAAAAAACCTCGGTACCAATTATATTGATCTCTATTTAATCCATCATCCAACGGACAACGAAACGAACCTAAAAGTTTGGAAGGTTTTAGAAAAAAACCATGAAGCTGGTCACCTAAAATCGATTGGTGTGTCGAACTTCGATCAAACTCAATTAGAATATATTATGGACCATACAAAGGTTCCAATAGCAGTCAATCAAATTGAGTCGCATCCTGGAAAATGGCAAGATGAGCTCATTACCTTTTGCCAAAATCAAGGCATAGTGGTTGAAGCGTGGGGTCCATTAACCCGAGTAAGCGATGAAGCCAAGACAAAATTAACTGAAATTGGAGCCAATTACCAAAAAACATGGGCACAAGTTATTTTAAATTATCAAGTGAGCCGACAAGTTGTTGTTATTCCTAAGTCGCACAATGCACAGCATCAAAAAGATAATCTCGATGTCTTTGATTTCCAGCTCGCACTAGAAGAAAGAGAACTAATTCGTACATTATAAAGGCTCCGTCATGGGAGCTTTTTTAATTATTGTGAATCGAACCCAAGACAAATTGTGTCCAAATAGGATATGATTAAGTCAAATATAAAAGGAGAAAATCTAATGTTAAAGGACAAACTATTTTCACTATTAGAATCGAAAGAAGACGAGATGATTACTCATCGTCGGTATTTACACCAACACCCAGAATTATCTTTTTATGAAGAAAAAACTAGCCAGTATATTTTAGATTTTTATCGGGACAAACCAGTAGAGGTTCAAGCGAATGTGGGCGGTTATGGCATTAAAGTCACCATCGATAGTGGCAAACCCGGAAAAACCATTGGTTTAAGAGCGGATTTTGATGCGTTACCGATCCAAGAAGAAACGGGCTTACCTTTTGCTTCTGTTAACCCTGGCGTCATGCATGCTTGTGGACACGATGCCCATACGGCTTATTTAATGGTCTTAGCGGATTGTTTAATACAATTAAAACAGGAACTGGTCGGTAAAGTAGTCATCATCCATCAACCTGCCGAAGAGGTCCCACCTGGAGGAGCACAAGCAATGATTAAAGATGGCGTTCTTGACGGTATTGATCATGTCTTTGGTATTCACGTCAGTGGCCAAGTCCCTGTTGGGATTGTTTCCTACCATTCTGGACCAACGCAGGCGGCTCGTGCTAAATTTAGCATTCATGTTCAAGGGAAGGGTGGTCATGGAGCATACCCCCACGAAACCCATGATTCGATATTAGCGGCGAGTCAATTAGTTGTAAGCTTACAATCTATTGTCAGTCGTCGCCTTGATCCGCGAGAAACCACCGTTATCACAATCGGTTCATTCGACGGCAAAGGACAGTTTAATATTATCAAGGATTCGGTGACCTTAGAGGGCGATGTTCGCTACTTTACCGATGAAACAACGGCACTTGTTGAAAAAGAAATGCAAGCACTGTGTGAGGGCATCGGAGCAATGTTTCATTGTGAAGTTACACTAGACTATAATAACGACTATCCAGCACTCATCAACGATCCGGAAATGACTAAATTAGTAGTGGACACATTGACCGAAGCAAATCTACCTGAAATTACCGAAATCGTTGATGGTGGGACAATGACCGCAGGTGAAGATTTTGCATATTTCAGTCAACAACGACCGTCTGCTTATTTCTATATTGGTGCGAAACCAGAGCATAGTGACTTTCCGCATCATCATCCTAAGTTTGATGTGAATGAAAAAGCACTACTGCTTTCGGCTAAAGCCGTTGGTATAGTGACGTTAAGAGTGCTAGGCTTAGAGTAATTGGTCGACAAAATTGAAAAAATAACTTGGTGACATTCCTTCATTTTCATTGCTTACATTAATTTACGAAAATAATGTCATATTGTTTCATTGTCGCGAGAACGTACGCTTGCTACAAGGGTTGTAAAGGGAGAGTAAAGTTATGCAACCAATTTTGTCTTTAGCATTTGTGCTAGGAACACTCGCTGTTGGCGATGTTATCGCGGTTAAAACCAAGAGTATTGTGTCGTCGATGTTTACCTGCTCGGTTATTTTTATTGTAGGTTTTTGATTAAAAGTCCCTCAAACCTTATTTTTCGATGCTCAGTTACTAGGCATTGGTTCGTTGTTGATTACGATGTTGTTGGTCCATATGGGTACAATGATGAGTCTTCGAACCTTAGCCCAACAATATAAAACCGTTTTAATTGTGGTTGCTGCCATCGTTGGTATTGCGCTAACTGTTTTAGGCATTGGTCAATTTATAATGGGACGAAACGTTTCGTTAGTAGCCGCTCCGGTCATTTCTGGTGGCGTGATCGCAGCCTTAAAGATGCAAGAATCAATGATAGCTAGTGGTGTTACCAATGCCGAATCATTAGCCGTATTTGCGACAGTTTTAATGGTGATGGAAGGTTTTGTAGGCTATCCGATTGCCTCTATATGTTTAAAAAAGGAAGCCAAGCGTGTTAAAAAAGAAATTCGTGAAAATAAAATAGACGTGACAAAAGTCACTGAAAATAAACCACAACCTCCAGTAAAAACTAAAAGATTTCAAATAGCAGATAAATATTTGTCGGAAAATTTCTATTTAGCAAAATGTGCTTTTATGGCCATGGCTGCAACGGGTACTTCATTGGGGAATCAAAAACTAACCGGTGTCAATATCATTGATAAAAATATTATGTCGCTTATATTTGGTATTATTTTTCATGAAATCGGATTTTTAGATTCGGGTATTTTAAAGAAAGCAAGTTCCGATGGTCTAGCAATGGCCGCGTTAATGGCAGTAGTTTTCTTTAGTTTAACCAATGCTACCCCACAATTATTACTCGAAATATTGCCTTTAATTTTAATCGCTCAAGTCTTAGGTGTAATTGGCTACATTGTCTTTGGGGTTATTGTGGGTAAACTCTTAAAGGTTTCGCCATGGTTAAGCATTGCGATTGGCTCAACCTGTAATTATGGTTTTCCAGGGACCTATGTTATTTCAAACGAAGTCGCTCGTGCTGAAGGGGATACGCCTCAAGAACAACAAGACATACTCGATGCTATTTTACCAAAAATGTTGGTCGCTGGTTTTGTGACCGTTTCTATTGCCTTCGTCTTTTTAGCGGGGATTTTTGCAACATTAATTTAGAAGGAGTACATGTTATTTATGAATAAAGTTATGCAATTAGCAAAAAAATTTGAACCATGGACGATCGAAACTAGAAGATATTTTCATCGTCATCCGGAAATAAGTATGCAGGAGTATGAAACCACGAAAAAAATTGCTGAAATATTGGAAGAATTAGGCGTTGAATACGAAACTTTTAAAGACTGTCCCGGAGTTATTGCCAAAATTGTGGGTAAACAGCCTGGAAAAACCGTGGCCTTACGGGCGGATATTGATGCATTAAGTATTTATCAAATGAATGAGGTGCCCTACAAATCCACCATCGATGGGGTGATGCATGCTTGTGGACATGATGCGCATATTGCCATGAACCTTACAGCAGTCAAGATTTTAAAGAAATTTAAAGACGTGTTGAAAGGAACCGTATACTTTCTATTTCAACCAGCGGAAGAAACCGCAGAGGGTGCTAAATTGTTTATGCAACAAGGAAACTGGTATCAAGAAGTGGATAATATTTTTGGAATTCATATATGGTCAAACATGGACACTGGAACCGTTTCCGTTGAAGCTGGTCCGAGAATGGCCGCTGCCGATTGGTTTAAAATAAAAGTCCTTGGAGCTTCTGGACATGGGGCTCAGCCCGAACAAACCATCGATGCGACCGTCGTATCAGCGGCGATTGTTATGAATCTACAAACCTTAGTTTCAAGGGAATTTAGTCCCCACGATCCACTCGTGGTTACTGTTGGTAAACTCCATAGCGGTTCACGCTTTAACGTCATTTCCGGCGAAGCAAGACTCGAAGGCACCTGTCGTTATTTTTCAACAGACATCCAAAAGAAAATAGCGGAAACCTTAACTCGTGTCGTCAAAGAAACCGCAAGCGCTTTTCGTGCAGAAGCAAAAGTCGAATATTTTCATGCGACAGTTCCACTAGCGAATGAAGAGGCCTCAAGTTCCATCGCCCAACAGGCAGTGCTTAAGACTATGGGTGACCAAGCCCTACAGTTGTTTCCAGCGACGATGGGTGGTGAGGACTTTTCATTTTATCTAGAAAATAAACCAGGGTGTTTTGCTTTTGTTGGTTCCAGAAATGTGGAATTAAAAGCGGATTTCCCTCATCATCACGAATGTTTTGACGTTGATGAGGCAGCTCTAAAAAATGGCGCCGCACTCTATGCCCAATATGCCTTAGATTTCTTGGCAAAATAGTAGTATTTCCAAATCTCTCTAAAAATCCACCATCGTGACGGAGAGATTTTTTAATGTAAAAGATGTACTATATGGTAATTCGCCAATTTGTAACAATTCTACATAAAACCACCAAACAAACTGTGTATAATGAGTTCGTGAGGTCTTTATGAAAAAACATCTATATATCCTAATGCTCTTGCTACTTACAAGTTGTTATCAACCAACTGAAACAACGGATTTACAACAACTAGATTTTGAGCAAGCGCTTGATTCAGATACCATCAAACTTAATCTATACAATCTATACGCAAACCATCCTGAAAGAAATACGATTACCATCATCCCAGCCGATGACCTAAAGGTTGAAGCTACGGTAAATCAAGCATTAATCGATGCGAATTTTTAAATCAAGTATGATGAACAAGAATTAATTATTAAAACCGATAAACAGCGTTTTTTTCCAATTTCTATTTAGATCTAACGATTTATGCTCCGATTGATCGCATAGAAATTAAAGGTGCTTTTGAGATTGTTTATAATGGACCAGTTGGTGAAAAATTAACAGTGGACATTGAAGGGGCAGCAAATCTGCAGATTGAAAACATCACCCAACAACACGTCGAGGTCCACTTAGCAGGGGCTGGTAAATTTACCTTAGCGGGGACTACGGATTATTTCCGTGGATCGATTGAAGGGGCTGGAGAAATTGATGCTTTCGAGTTGTTGGCTACGGTTGGAAATCTTCAAATCGATGGTGCTGGTCAAATATCTGCCCATCTTTCCAATCAACTTCAGGCCACAATAAATGGGCTCGGTAGCATTCAATATAAAGGCAAACCGGTGGTACAACAAGAGATTAACGGTCTGGGGACTATTGAGCCCATAGAGTAAATCATTGAATCCTATATTAATAACCCTTTGTGATGAAGGGTTTTTTTGAGCACATTGCTAGATAATATTACGAAACCGAAATATAATAAGCTCGTTCGAATTGAAAGGAGTTTAGCGATGTTAAAAACTAAAGGTATCCATCATCTATCTTCGACGGTAGGCCATGCTCAAAGAAATGTCGATTTTTATGCTAGTGTCTTGGGCTTAAGGCTTGTGAAGCAAACCTTGAATTACGATGATAAAGATACCTATCATTTATATTATGGAAACCATGATGCCAGCACAAACCTTATAACTACTTTTCCTTGGGTTGATGGGCGTCCGGGCGAGATTAAGGGGGGACAAGTCACCGTCGCAAGTTACGCGATCAAACCCAATACAATGAACTTTTGGCGTGATCGTTTACATCAGTTTGGTATAAAAACCTATGAATTTACAGCATTCAATAAAAAACGTCTCGGATTTAACGATCCGGATGGACTCCAACTAGAATTGCTTGAAGTGTCTAGTGCTCCAAAAAATAGTTGGGCATACAATGGAATCAGTCAACAACAGACTATTTCTGGTATCGATCGTGCTGTTTTATCATCGACCGATCCTCAAGAGACCTTAAAGGTTCTCACGAAAATCCTTGGGTATCAACGGATTAATCAGGACGATGAGTCCTATTTATTAAAAATACATGAGCAACTAGGCGGTCATTTAGAACTATCTAAACACGCCACACAACGGGGTAAAATGGGTGTAGGTGTTGTACATCATATTGCCTTCATGGTTGATGACCAAGATATAGAGGGATGGCTAACCCAACTCAAACAAGCCGGACTTTCACCAACCTAAATCAAAGATAGAAAATATTTTAAATCGATCTATTTTCGTGAAAAAGGGGGGATTCTCATTGAATTAGCAACCCAAGGTCCGGGAATGAGTGTCGATGAACCACTCGAATTATTAGGAAATCAATTAATTATTCCAGAACATTTTATTGGAGAAGAACAAGAAATTGTTGCTGAGTTGATGCCTATTACCGTTCGAGAGATTAATAAATTGGAAGGGTACGGTTATCGAAATCGGTCGGAATACGAGTCTTTAAAACGGAAAGACGAAATAAAAGATAAAATTTGCCAACTCAAGAAAAAGGAGAACTTAACTCTTGAAGACCAAGCCCAAATAGAACAATTAAAGAAACAATATTTAAAACAAGGAGCAAACCATGAATAATCTAAAACCATTAAAAGGCATCCATCATGTCACCGCCATTACGTCGAGTGCGCCTAAAATCTATGATTTTTACACCAACATCTTGGGTATGCGTTTAGTGAAGAAAAATGTGAATCAAGACGATTTAACAACGTATCATCTCTTTTTTGCGGATGATCGAGGGAATCCCGGAACCGATATGACCTTTTTTGATTTTAAAGGTATTAGTGCCCACCAAAAGGGAACCAACGATATCTCGAGAACTTCATTTCGGGTACCAAGCGATGAAGCCCTCCACTATTGGCTTAAGCGATTCAATCACTACCAAGTAAACCACCAAGGCCTGATGGAACAGTTTGACCGAAAAGTTATCTATTTTGAGGACTTTGATAAGCAACAATATGCGCTCTTTTCCGATGAAAATAATGTAGGAATTGAATCGGGAGAACCTTGGTACAAAGGGCCCGTACCAAATGAATATGCGATTACCGGATTAGGTCCGATTTTTCTCCGCGTTCAATCGCTCGAATTAATGGAAGAAGTCTTAACAAAAATCTTAGGTATGACTAAAAAGTCAAATGAAGAAATGTTTTATCTATATGAAATGGGGGCAGGTGGCAATGGGGCAGCCGTCATCGTTGAGCACAACAAAATAATGCCGACAGCCCGACAAGGCTATGGAGGGGTGCATCATGTGGCTTTTCGCGTAGAAGATAACGAGCATCTGTATCAGTGGATTAACTACTTTAATCAACACGGATTAGGGAATTCTGGTTATGTGGATCGATTTTATTTTGCTTCCAACTATATTCGACTGTACCCAAATATTTTATTTGAATTAGCAACGGATGGTCCAGGATTCATCGACGACCAAGAAGGGTATGAGATCTTAGGTGAAACCCTAACTTTGCCTCCACATTTACGCCATCGACGCGAATTTGTTGAACGACATCTTCCACCGTTTGATACGGTTCGAAGCACCAAGACCTTTGAGAAGGAATATTTCGACGAATGAATATTAAAAAACTGAAATCCCTCATTATTTTGTTCAAGACGCATCAACATTTAACAAGTAATGTTAAACTCTCGCTTAGTGAAACCGAGTTAACGGTTAATGAGTTTACCGTTTTAGAAGCTTTATATACCAAGGGTGAACTATCTGTCCAAGAGTTGATTGATAAAATTCTTATCCCCAATAGTTCAATGACCTATGTTTTAGATGTCTTAGAAAAGAAGAACTATATTGAGCGAAAAAAAGATAAAAAAGATCGGCGTCGTCAACAGCTTTCATTAACATCTTCAGGAACGACAATTTTTCTTAAGATATACGACATCCACTATAACCACATGACAAAAATCTTTGAGGTTTTAACCCCCGAAGAAGAGGTTGTTTTAAGAAACTTACTCAAAAAAATCGGCAAAAAAGCCCAGGAGTTATCAGTATGAATTATGTTAAACACGACGGAATAAATAAACAAGTTATTTTTACATTACACGGAACTGGAGGAAGTGCGACCGATTTATTTTCTATCGCTCAGTCCATTTCTCCACTAGCCACACTCGTTGGTTTTCAAGGAGAGGTGTATGAACAACAAATGGCGCGCTACTTTGCTCGTCATCTCGACGGTAGTTTTGATTTAAGATCGCTAGCAAAAGCGACCTACGATTTACGCGAAAGCTTGAACAATGTTATTGAAAAATTCGACTTGAAAGATCATGAAATCATCTTGTTGGGATATTCCAATGGAGCAAATTTAGCGCTGAGTTACTTTAAAGAATTTTCGAATGTGCCCATCGACTATGCCTTGTTGTTTCACCCAACTACCGTGCGACCAAAAGACCAACTCCAGCCTCAAAACCGTCTTCAAGTGTTACTGACTAGTGGTCAACAAGATCCCTATATGAAACCTCAACAGTTAGAGCAAATAAAACAAGAGTTTGAAGAGGCTCAAATCCCACTAGAGGTGTTTGTTCATCCTCTCGGACATCAACTTGTCCAAGAGGAATTGGAAGCTTCTAGATCCTTTCTTGATAAAAATGACCAAACTACACTTTGATTTTTCGAAAATGGATGATAAATCGCGCTTGAAGCTGATTCAAGGTAGTGTTATTCCGCGACCGATTGCTTGGGTGAGTACTAGAAATGAAAATGGCACCATCAATTTGGCGCCATTTAGTTATTTTAATATGTTATCTGATTCTATGGTTGCTATATCTTTTCAAGTTAAAGATCAACAACACAAGGATACATTCCGTAATCTTTTATCTCATAAACAAGGGGTCATCCATATTGTTGATGGAAGCTTATTAGAGAAAATGGATGTCACTGGGATGCCTTTAGAACGCAATCAAAGCGAACTACAATACGTTGATGTCCAGTCAAATCGTTGAGACACCAACCATTGATGAAGCTTTAATTAGCTTGGAAGTGACATACGAACAGGACATTGCCCTTAGGTCCACTAGTACCGATGAAGTCGATGCCCATCTCGTCTTGTTGCGGGTCGTGGCTATGTCGGTTGACCGTTCTGTTTTCAACGCGGAGAAAGGGTATATCTTAGCGGATGTGTTGAATCCTGTGGCTCGATTAGCAGGTCCCAATTATGGAAAGGTAATTCCGCTCCATTATAAGCGTCAATATTGAACCAGGTAACTGGTTCTTTTTTTAAGACCCTATGATTTTTATTAAAGCTCGCTTTGAGCGTTTTCCATCCAATTCATAGTAGAATATTTGTTCCCAGGGGCCAAAATCAAGCTGTCCATTTGTAATAGCGCAGAGCACCTCCCGACCCATAATCGTTCTTTTTAAGTGCGCATCCGCATTGTCTTCATAGCCATTATGATGGTATTGTTCATACGGTTTTTCTGGTGCCAACTTTTCAAGCCAAGATTCATAATCCTGGTGGAGTCCGGGTTCATCATCATTGATAAAGACGGACGCTGTAATGTGCATGGCGTTAACCAAAACGAATCCTTCTTTGATTGAAGATTCGTCGATGGCTTGTTGTACCTCGTTGGTGATATTAATAATTTCACGTCGTTGATTCGTCTTGAACCATAATTCTTTTCGATATGATTTCATAACTACCTCCTTTTATCCTAATTATATCAGTAGAATTACATTTAATTAAACCAATCAAAACCGCTCTTCGTTCATGCTACAATGAGCGTATATAGAGGAGGAAAATCTATGTTGTTTGATAAAGTCCAAGAAACGGTTCGCGATATTCAAACGAAGACCAACAAGTCACCCAAGCTTGGTATTATTTTAGGTAGTGGTTTAGGGGCTTTGGTGGATGTTGTTTCTTCCAAGGTTGAAATTGAATATAAGGATCTTGTGAATTTTCCAGTATCCGCCATCGCTGGTCATGCGGGTAAGTTGGTCTTGGGAACCATCGGAACACAGGAAGTTATTATAATGGCTGGCCGATTTCATTACTATGAAGGATTTGAGATGAAGGAAGTCACGTATCCACTTTATGTCATGCAACAATTGGGTGTAGAAAGCCTGATTATTACGAATTCTTGTGGGGGAATTAATCCATCTTTTGTTCCGGGCGATTTGATGATTATTTCGGATTTTATTAATGGTGTAACGACTAATCCGTTACATGGAGTTAACGACGAACGTTTTGGTCCCAGATTCCCAGATATGTCCGATCCCTATACCCAATCCTTTCGCCAATTAGCAAAAGAAGTTGGAAAAAAGCTAGGTATTAATTATAAAGAAGGGGTCTATGCTTATTTTCAAGGACCGTATTATGAAACCGTCGCCGAAATTAAGATGTATGGTTTATTAGGAGCGGATGCGATTGGTATGAGTACCGTTCCCGAAACGATTGTTGCTAATTACCTCGGCTTCAAAGTGTTGGGCATATCGGTCATTACGAATATGGCTACGGGCTTAAGAGATGGAAAACACAGCCATCAAGAAGTGGTTGAGATTGCGAATCAAAGTTCGAAAAAACTTGTCGACTGGATTTATGCGATCATTGACCATCTGTAAAATAATTTGAGCAGTTCTTCTCAGAGCAGCAGGTAGTCTGTCGTGACCTTAAAGCTTCTTTATGAGACATTAACAAAACGTTAAGATAACCTTTATTATTCGATGCGAAAATACTCAGCAGCGAGGTGTTTTCATGAGCAAAAAAAAAGAAGAATAGCACGAAAGAACGCATTGTAAACAGCACGATCAGACTAATTCAATCTAGTAATGGTAATCCCACTACGATTACAATGAGAGATATTGCTCAGAAAGCCAAAGTTGGTGTAGGGTTAATTAATTATCATTTCCAATCAAAAGAAAATCTTTTAGATGTTTGTATTCAAAAAATAGTAACGGAGAAGATTGTGGAATTTAATAATCAATTAAATGGTTTATCAGAAATGGAGCATATTATTGAGTTTTCCCATCTCTTGTTGTCCTTTATGATTAATAACCCACAGTTTGCTAAGATTTCGATTTTAAGTGATTTTGCCGATCCTCAAGAAAACAATAATGCCCATAAAATATACAACATCATTTATGAAAAGACCGATTTTATCAATGACGATAAGAAGCGATCTCTATTCACTGGGATTTTACTCCAAGCCGTCCAGGTTGGTTTTTTATAGCGCGATTTTGGCTATCGAACGTATGGGTTCGATTTATTAGATGATCAACAGCGTAAACAATATATCCAAGCGGTAACAAAAATCACTATTTCGTAAAACAGTTTCCAGAAGCTTGTCGACTAAAAATGTATTATAATATTTTTAGACGAAAGGAGCGCTTATGGACTGTGGATTTATCGTTGGTGACCAATGGTTTCGATTACGAGCTTGTGGAATAATTGTAAATAACAACCAAGTACTAATGAGTAAAAACATTGAAGACGATTATTATTATGCGGTAGGTGGAGCAATCCAACATGGAGAATCATCAGAGCAAGCGGTGATTCGTGAAGTACAAGAGGAAACGGGACTCAACTTAGAGATTGACCGTCTCCTGTTTATTCACGAGAATTTTTTTAAAACATCAACACCTGATCGAGCAACGCTTTGTCATGAAGTTAGTTTTTATTATTTAATGAAATACAATGGAGAACCTGTCGTCTTTGGCAGTAAAAACATGTATGGTGTCGATGAATTGGTCGAATGGCTTGATTTACAGGATTATGAATTCAGCCAAGCGTATCCACTTTTTTATGCGCAATTAAAGGACGGGATACCTGAAAACACTCAACATATCGTTGAAATTGATCGCCAAATTAAAGGAGTCACGGATGTTTACTTTAGCTAGCCAATCACCTCGCCGTATTGAATTATTGCGCGAACTCAATCTTAAGTTTGATTGTAAAGCAGCTCAGATTAATGAACAGGACCTGCTGGAAGCAAACAAAAATATGCCTTTTGACGATTTAGCAAAAAAGTTGGCAATGGCGAAAGCCCACGAAGTCTTCACCCGCGAAGATCAACACCATCCAGTTTTAGCCGCGGATACGCTGGTTATCCTAAATAATGAAATATTGGGAAAACCTGAAAATGCACAAGACGCAAAGCGGATGTTGATTCAACTCTGTGGCCAATATCATGAGGTCTTAACAGGGGTTTGTATGATAGACAACCGTGAAGAAACGACCTTTGTTTCTACATCTCGGGTTAAGTTTCGCCCGTTCAGTCCTCAAGTAGAAGACATTATTGATGCCTCGATTCGGTCTGGTTCGGCTTTAGATAAAGCTGGTGCTTATGGTATTCAGGAACAAGGAAAATTGTTGGTTGAAGAAATTTACGGTGATTTCTATAGTATCATGGGGTTACCAATCGCCCAAGTCTATGCGCTACTTTACGAAAAGGAGTGGATATTATGAAAGAATTGAACGCTTATTTAGAAGCATTAACTCCCACACCTGAAAATCAACGGATGATCGACGTACTCAACTGGATAGCAGTCAGTTATCCTCAGTTTGATTTTCCTATGAAGTGGAAACAACCAACCTTTGTTTTCGAAGGGACCTTTATTATTTCCTTTGTCGTGACCAAGAAACATCTATCGGTGACCTTGGAGCCTTACGCCATGGAAAAATTCCGAGAAGCGATCCTAGCCAGTGGTTACCAACCGACGTCAATGACGATTCCGATCCCCTGGTCGATGGAAGTAGATTATTCATTCTTAAAAGACCTCATTGAATTTAGCTATCAACATAAAAAAGGTTCTAAAACCTATTGGTATAAAAATTAATGTACAAGATTAGCAGGTTTTTTGAATATTCGGTATGATAATGGGGATGGGAACGATAATATGCGCGCAACGGTTATAGTGAATCCAGTCGCTGGTTGGTCTAAAACCCAAGATATTAGACAAGCCTTGGTTCAAAAACTTGAATCTTCTTTTGAGACGATTCAAGTATTTCATACGAAGCAACCTATGGATGCGTATACAATTGCCCGAAAACAGGCAGCGACTAGCCATAGTATCTTTGTCTGCGGGGGAGATGGAACGGTTAATGAAGTTGTTTCTGGTATTATTGATGCCCAAGCGGATAGTATTCTAGGGATTATTCCCTGTGGTACGTATAATGCTTTTTCAAGAATGTTGAAAATCGAACAAAATATACAAGAAGCGATCACTCAATTGGATATATCACGGACCGCGCGAATCGATACTGGAAAAGTCAATAATCGATATTTCAATTATTTGTTAAGTGTCGGTGATTTACCAGAAGCGATTCATCAAGTCAGTAGCGAAGATAAACAGAAGTTTGGGCCAATTCCATATTATCTTAATGGGTTGTTTAATTTAATGAGTGAAACGCAAAGAGAATTTATTATTACAGAAAATGATCAGGTTCAAACGGTACAAGCCTCGCTAATTATGTTAAGTCTATCGGACTATTTCGGAGATTTTAAATTAACCTCAGTGGATCGTCACCTGAGCGATGGTGCGGCTAATTTAATTGTTGTTAAAGACGCTGGTTTATTGAGCAAAATACAACTTTTACCGGACTTAATTGGCGCTAATTTACATGCAAACGCGGAAGTTATGGTGCGGCCGGTTCGGAAGCTGCGCATTGCGTGTTCTCAAGGATTAATTGAGTCCGATGTGGATGGTGATTTAGGTCCGTATTTGCCGCTAGAAATTGAGATTTTACCAAAAAGATTACGTGTTTATTATGGAAAAGGAAAATAGAAAAGCAAGATCAATGATTAATAAAAAAATGAATGCTCATGAATTTGAGCGCTTTAAGACAGAGTACTTCGAAAGAGAAAACGTGAAAGAACGCTATCAAGCCATTCATGAGCGATTTGAACAACGAGTTAAGGGAGCCATCAAATTAAGAGATCGATCTCGTGCGGGTTTAGCCGACGAAGAAATCAGCATCACTCTATATGGATGGATTCAGCGCTACTTATCTTTAACCGATCGCTATGATCGCTTCGAAGATGTGGTGATTAATGGTGTTAAAGGAACTGTTGTGGTTGACTATATAACTGAAGAAATTGTCTTCCAAGCAGAGTGATTATTGATGAAAGGGTTTAACAGAGAACGGTTCCAATCGTATCAACCAAAATTAATTAGCGAGGGTAAATTAAGAGAATATGCGATCTTTATTCCTCTGGTTTTTCGCGAGGACCAAATTTCGATTATTTTTCAAAGACGTTCAGCAAATATCAGCCAACCAGGGGATATTTGTTTTCCTGGGGGAAAAATCGAAGAAAATGAAACTCCGCAACAAGCGGCTGTTCGTGAAACCCAAGAGGAACTATTACTTAAGCCTCAGCAAATAGATGTCTTAGGTCCAGGCGATAGCATAATTAATAACTCTGTATTAATCCATTCCTATGTTGGCGTCTTATATGATTATCACGGAACATACAATGAAGATGAAGTGGATCTCATTGTTGAGTTACCACTATCGACGTTATTAAGGATCGAACCAAAATCTTATGAAGTACAGGTCAATGTTAAAATGCCGGATGATTTTCCATACGAGAAAATTGAAGATGGAAGAGACTATCGCTTTCATCCCGATAAACGAAGCATCCTTTTTTATGAGGTTGGTGATATTGTGATTTGGGGATTGACCGCAAAATTATTGAAATCGATCCTAGAACGCATAAAAGAGGGCATAAATTTTGAGTAAAGGGCGAGAAGTAGAAACAATTCTTTATAACAGTGAGGATTATCGTATCGTTTTTATTGAATCATTTGAAGCGAAAACGGATACGATGTGCCAACCAGTGGATGAATTTGTAACAATTGTCCAAGGTTGGGCTTTGTTAGAAGTGGATGAAACTCAACATCGTTTAGGAGTTAACGACTCCTACTATATACAAAAAAACACACGCCATCGAGTATTAATGACGAGTGCAGATTGTTGTTGGATTTGTGTGTATTATTTAACGCCACAAACACAGTAAACAAGGATTACCAAATGATGGTCGTCCTTTTTAAGTGTCGCTTGATTCAGTGTCGTAAAGTTTGGTTCGATGTTGTAAATAATCCAATAGATATCCAAAGATTACCTTGAGAATAGCATAGGTAGGTACACCAATAATGACACCAGCTACCCCATATAAACGACCAGCAGTTAATAAAACAATGAGAATAGTGATTGGATGAACTTGTAAATTATCTCCAAGAACCTTTGGCGATACGACGCGACTTTCAATAGTTTGTTCAATCGCAAAAACAATTAAAACTTGAAAAAATAGGACAGGTGAATCCGCAATACCGATGATCATCGATGGTATGATCGCAATGAAAGACCCCAAGTAAGGAATAATATTCAAAATCCCAGCAAAGAAGGCAAGCAATAAAGCATAGGGTAAACCGATGATTGAATAACCAATAAAGAACATCACACCTACCCAGAAACAAACTAAAATCTGGCCGCGGATATAGAGCGAAAGTTGCTGATCAATATCGGCGAATAAGCGTCCGGTCATCGGTCGTGCTCGTGTCGGTAAGAGATTGATAATGGCATTTGGAAGTTTTTTGCCATCTCTAAATAAGTAAAATAAAATAATTGGAAAAGTGAACAAAGTGATTCCAAAGCTAATTAAAGAAGATAAAAAGGAACGAACACCCGTCACAGATTCGGTAATGATGTTACCGATATTGTCTGTTAAAGCGGTGGTCGCATTAGTAATGAGCTGTTGAAACTGTTCTTGGAAGGCGCCAATATTCGCATTGGTCAACAATTGTTCAATAAATGTAACAAAAGCGGTCCAATAGCCAGGAAAGTCGGTTAACAATTTACCAATCTCCACATTCATGGCCGGGATCATAATCGCAAATGCCAAAACAAAGATGGATATAATGAGAATGAAAACTATCGTTGTCGCCAAGGTGGGACTTACCTTATGTTTTAGTAATTTTTGATAAATCGGTTTAAAAATATAGAAAAAAATTACCGCTACCAAGATTGGTGTTGTAATAATTCCTAAAAATTTTCGAACCGGTTCAAAAATTGGTAATACATGCATAAATAGTAAAATATTCGCTAAAATCAATAAAGTGATCATTAAGATGCCGACGAGTTTTCGATGTTTATAAATGCTGTCAGAAATCGTTCGAACGCTTTTCTTTTTCTCTTCCATAAATCATAGCTCCTTGACTTTTATTTTAACACATTTATCGGTGAGGTGATAAGACTCGCCAAATAATGTATTTTTAGGTTAAATGAAAAAAAGGAACTCAGGACGAGTTCCTATCTTTCGTTTCTACTGCTTTAGCGTTTCATAGAATTCTTGAATAGTCATATCAAGGGCAGCTGCTGCACGGGCGGCAGAGTTTAAAGACATACCCAAGGGGTCTCTTTTTCCAGTAACAAATTTCGAAACTGCAGGCTGGTGAATCTGGGCCTTTTTGGCGAATTGATATCCGCTCATACCTTTTTTTTCTAGCAATTCTTTAAATGTCATCAACGTTACACCTCTTTCCTTATGTCGTTTTAGATAACTATATTATATATGATTCCGCTCAAAATGCAATACTATTTGATATAAATAGCGTTTTAGATATATATATAATCAACAAGTTAATAACTGGATTGAAAGGGTTGTGGGAAATGTAAAACGATTATGGGAAACTTTTGTAAAATTTTCACTAATTTTCAGATTTTAATCAAATTTTAACATTTCAATGGTAAGATAGTCGCGTACAGTAAAGGGGTAAGTATGAGAAGGATTAGCATTTATGTGCTAGTACTACTTTTATTGGTGGGGTGTACAGCAACTACGGCGTCTGAATCCGGAGTGTTTGAAGAAGAAACGTTTCAGAAACAACGCCAACTCAGCGAAGACCTTGTTGTCGAAACAGCAACGTCTGATAAACCAATCGTCGACTACTATGACGAGGAATTAATGTATTATCATACGGTGATGATACCATTTTATTTCGAAGTTCCTAAACAAGTAGAATCTTTACAGACAGAAAATCAGGAAGGTGAAGTCGCTCAAGAACAAGAAGAATCTTCGAAAGAGACCACGACATCCGAAAAATCTGTTGATAAACCAAAAGAACAACCCGTTAAGGTCGAAAAGAAAGAAGACCCAAAACCGGTCATTCAAAAGAAGAGCGAAAAACAAACGGAGAAGATTTCTTTTAAGACGATTCATCAAAATGATGATTCTCTTGAAAAAGGAAAAACAGTCGTTAAACAAGCGGGTACAGAAGGCGTTCGTACCCTCGTTTATGAACTCACGTTTACCGATGGTCGTCAAACGAGTCGAACATTAATCAGCTCTACAGTTACCAAGTCACCTCAGAATCGGGTGATTTTAGTTGGCACAAAAGAACCTCCTAAGGAGACGAAACCGATTGAACCAAAACCAGTCGAAACGAAACCAGAGGAACCAAAGCCAGTCGAAACAAAACCGGAAGAACCGAAGCCAGTCGAAACAAAACCGGAAGAGCCAAAGCCTGAAGAGCCAAAACCGATCGTTACAGATGATCAAGCTTTTATTAACGAAGTCATTCGCTTAACGAATTTAGAACGTACAAAGCGAGGATTGAAGGCTTTAAAGTCCAATCTATCCGGATTGAATCAAGCAGCAAATGTCAGGGCACGAGAAATCACCCGTGTGTTTAGTCACACTCGGCCAAATGGAACGCCGTGGTCTACAACCTTGGCGGAATGGGGCCTTCCAAAGTTTAGTGCTCGTGGGGAGAATATTCTCTGGAATGGAGCTCAATGGACCCCTGCCAAAGTGGTTGATAAATGGATGAACTCAACCGGTCATCGCAACAATATTCTAAGTACAAAATATGAATATATTGGTGTTGGCTTTGCCCGAATCGGCAATAAAGATGGCGTGTCCCAACTATTCTATAAACCATAAGTTTAATCAGAGTAACGAAAGTTGCTCTTTTTTTATGGTTCGATAAAAATTGAGTATAATTAAAAGGGGTGAGTGCTAATGAAAAGAATCTTAATCCTTGGTCTTGTTATGTTACTTGTTCTTTTTAGCTGTGATGCGATCCCTCGATTTTGGCAACCGGATTTACAGCCAATCTCTACCTTACCGATTGAGCAACAAGACTTTGAAACTATTAAAGATATTGAACACTATAAACAAGAAGTCTTTCGTTTAGCTAACCTTGAACGGGAAAAGCTGGGTGTACCTTTATTTAAAGAAGGGGATGAAAAATTAGATCGTGCAGCAAATATTCGTGCTCGTGAAATCGTGCAACGATTTGACCATATCCGTCTCGATGGTCGAGATTTAAGTACAATCTTAAGTGATGTTGGAATTTCAAATTGGAAAGTGTTCGCTGAAAATTTAGCCCGCAACAATGTCGCTTCCCATCAACCACAAGATACAATCGAGCAGTGGATGAATTCAGAAGGGCACCGAATCGCGATGTTACATCCAGATTATGTTTATTTGTCGGTGGGTTATACCGAATATAAGGGTCAGGCGTATATTGTGCAATTGTTTTTATCGTTATTTGAGTAGGATGTAGTTATTTTTATTTATTAACCTTTAATTAAAAAAGTCCACCAATGTCTGGGGACTTTTTTAGTGATGTTCTTTAAAAAGGCTTGTCACAAGCTTGACATGCAAATAAAAAACCCACTGTTTAGTGGGCAAAATTGCTGATGGAGCGGATGATGGGAATCGAACCCACGTAGTCAGCTTGGAAGGCTGAAGTTCTACCATTGAACTACATCCGCAAGTGGTGACTCGTGCAGGAATCGAACCTGCGACCCACTGATTAAAAGTCAGTTGCTCTACCGACTGAGCTAACGAGTCATGGCTGGGGTACCTGGGATCGAACCAGGGAATGTCAGAGTCAAAGTCTGATGCCTTACCGCTTGGCTATACCCCAACTAAAAAGTGGTGGGGAGGGACGGATTCGAACCGCCGAACCCGGAGGGAGCTGAGTTACAGTCAGCCGCGTTTAGCCACTTCGCTACCTCCCCATGAATGGTGCCGACTATAGGACTTGAACCCACAACCTACTGATTACAAGTCAGTTGCTCTACCAATTGAGCTAAGTCGGCACATTTAAATAGATGGTGGAGGTTAACGGGCTTGAACCGCTGACCCCCTGCTTGTAAGGCAGGTGCTCTCCCAACTGAGCTAAACCTCCATCGAAATGCTTATATATAATAGCAATAGCCAATTAAAATGTCAAACCTTTTTAGATTATTCTTGAAAAATATCTGTAATAGGGAAGTTATTCTTCCTTAAATGACTCCGAAATTGATTCTTCAGTAGATTTTATCGTCGTTTTTTCGTCTTCTTTTTGAAAACGTTTGGGAATCACTCGTTCAAACGTTGACCTCAACAAAAGGTAAAAACGATTTGGTTGAGCTTCGTATGTTTGATTGCGATAAATGACATTGATGCAAAAACCGATATAAACAATCTTCGACAATATCAAGAGTAATAGAAGAAAAATCATCAACGAGGCCAGTGGACCATAAATTGATTGATAATTAGTAAAGGTACTGATATACCACGTGAAAAAAGTTCCAATAAACCAAAGAGCAACGGTGGTAAACAACGACCCCCAGATAATATCTTGTATTCGACCACGATCTAATGAAACCATTTTGTAAAACAACATAATGGTGATGAGTAATATGAGGTTTTGAATCCAGAATCCAGAAATAGGTAGAAAGGAAAAAGTTAAAACCACTGCGGAAATACCCGCCAACATCCCAAGCATACCTCCATAGGATAAAATTTTCAAAAACCAACCAGGATAGTTTGATTTGTTCAGTCCATTGGATATTTTCAAATAGGAATACAAAGATTTGGAAGCGACATTAATACCTAAGAAAATTAAAGCAATCATGGAAACAAATTCCGAAGTATCGTTATTGGCTAAAAATTGTTTTAAGCCATCAATTAAATAAGAAGGCAGGTATTCCTCTAAGGCAGTAATATAAACGGTGAAATCCAGGGATAAATAACGAAGTACTAAAAAGAAGGCGATAGCTACCGGAGCTAAACTTAAAAGCAATGAATAAGCAAAGCCGCGCTGAAAATTCGCCGCATTAGGATTAGTGATAAGTTTAATCAATCGCTTAAGATTCTTCATGGTATCATTATACCTAATTTTTGTGATTTGTTGTGTTAGAATGTAAATTGTTAAAAGGAGCGATTATTTATGAACTTTTTCGATACAAGAACCATGGGACAATCTGAACGATTTAGAAGAGTGACCATTATTATGATTCCATTATCGGTCATCATTGGATTGTTTTTTGGAGCAATAAACGATTGGATGTTTGGATGGGAGCTGTCGGTTCTTTATATTTTAGTTGGCGCACTCATTGGATATTTAGTCTTAACGATTGGTCGTGGAGCTCAGAAACGTTTTCGTTATCTCGCGGTGATTTGTGCCGTATTAGCAATCATTAGTGCCGATGTACTATTTCCAGTTTTATTTTATCAAATGAGTTTAATTGGAGCCATTCGGTTGGCTATGGTTAATGTGTTGAGTGGTCCATCGGGATTGATCTCCTTGTTATTTCGGGGATTGGCTTTAGGGGCGGCTTATCAGACTTCGGTTTAATTGAAGAGCATATTTGTTGAAAGGTCCATAGCCTTTGGCTATGATATAGACGGTCAACAAATCAATCATTCGATGCATTAGATTAACCTCCCTTTCTAACCTAATTATGATGATGATTGAATTAGATTAAAACACGGTTTCCGTGTTTTTTCTTTATTCCTATTGACAAACATTTTTACTTTATGTATCATAACCCTGTCTTTAGTCATCCAGATTTTAATACCTGTAATATGGTCAGGTAGTCTCTACCGGTTCACCGTAAAGGAACCGACAAGTATGAATGAACTTGACCTATGGTCGAGCTTGTTCGACCTTTTTTATTTGGAAAATTAAAGTCGAGAGGAGAGAAAGAAAATGGATAAGTTTTTTAAATTGAAGGAAAACAATACCAAAGTTTCTACAGAAATCTTGGCTGGGTTAACGACCTTCTTCACCATGGCATACATTTTGTTTGTCAATCCAGACATTTTGTCTGACGCAGGAATTCCGCGGAATGCTGTTTTTGTTGCAACAATCTTAGCAGCAGCCATTAGTACACTCTTTATGGGGTTGTTCGCTAATGTTCCTTACGCATTAGCACCAGGAATGGGGCTGAATGCTTATTTCACCTACACCGTTGTTTTAGGGGCAGGCTATACTTGGCAAGAAGCTCTAGCAATGGTTTTTATTTGTGGCGTATTCAACATTTTGATTACGGTAACCAGGATTCGAAAACAAATTGTTTTAGCGATTCCTGAGAGTTTACAGCACGCTATTGGCGGCGGTATTGGGGTCTTTGTCGCTTATATTGGATTAATTGGGGTCTTAGTTGATCCAACAGGAGCAGTTCCAGAATTGGTAAATTTCACTGACCCTTCATCAATTGTTATGTTGATTGGGATTGTCATTATCGCTGTATTGCTTCTTAAGAAAGTAAAAGGAGCCATTTTGATTGGAATTATCTTAACAACGATTGTTGGGATTCCCTTTGGAGTGACCCAAATTCCAACAGAAATTAATGCTGTGGCACACTTTGGCGAAACGTTCTCTGATTTTGGATCGGTTTTTGGTCAAGCATTTAGTGGATTTGGAACCTTGTTTGCGGATTCTAGCCGTTATTTGGAAGTCTTTATGATGATTTTTGCTTTCTCATTAACAGATACTTTCGATACGATTGGAACCTTCATTGGAACAGGTCGTCGTACGGGCATCTTTTCGGATAAAGACATTCAAGCCTTGGCTGATGGAAAAGGATTTGAATCAAAAATGGATAAAGCAATGTTTGCTGATGCTATTGGAACATCCATTGGTGCGGTATTAGGTACATCAAATACCACAACATATGTTGAATCTTCTGCAGGGATTAATGAAGGTGGCCGTACTGGTCTAACGGCAGTGACCGTCGCTGGTTGTTTCTTGCTTTCCTTATTGTTCGCGCCGATTATTGGTATGGTACCTGGAGCAGCAACAGCTCCTGCACTAGTTATTGTTGGTTGCATGATGCTTTCAAGCTTCAAAGAAATCAAATGGAATGATTTAGAAGAAGCGATTCCAGCTTTCTTCGCGGGTATTTTCATGGGACTTGCTTACAGTATTGCTACCGGTATTGCTTTCGGCTTTATGTTCTACATTATTGTCAAGGTTGTTACCGGCAAGAAGAAAGAGATTCATCCAATTGTTTGGGTAACGACCGCATTGTTTGCTTTTAATTATATTTATGTTGCATTGAAAGCCTTAGGAATGGTTGCCTAAATAATTCAATAGTATTTTCTTATGAGCTGTTATCCACGCATGATCTTCAATTTCTTGAATTGGGATAAGTTGTGTGAATGGCAGCTTTTTTATTGGTTCAAAGACTTCGTAAACATCCATCTGCCATATCTTATGCGAGAATACATGTTTGTTTTGGCTAATGAGTCGAGCTTGTTTAAAAGGAATGAGATCTTCTTTAATTTGAGGTAAGCGGACCAAACCTTTCATCAATCCATCATGATCATCATTGGAAATTAAAAGTTGATTATCTTGGATATGAAGGAAAACTCGATAATGTTCAACCACTTTTTCTTTCTTTGGTTTTTGAAACGGGTACTTTTCAACATGATTGCTCTGATATGCCTTGCAAGTGTTATTCAATGGACAAGAAGTACAGACAGGATTTCTAAAAGTGCAGACGAGAGCTCCCAGCTCCATTAACGCTTGGTTAATTACGGAAGGCTGTTGATAGAGCATGAATTCTTCTACAATCGTTTCTAATCTTCGTTTGTTGGCTATTTTCGAAAAATCTGCTTCGTCCGCAAGCCATCGTGAAAGAACCCGAATCACATTCCCATCAACCGCAGCAATCGGCTCTTCGTAAGCAATTGAACAAATGGCTCCAGCCGTATAAGGACCAATACCAGGTAATGATAAAATCTCTGCATGAGTTTTGGGAAACTGACCATTATATTTTTGAACAAGTATTTGACTTGTTTCTAAAATATAACGAGCGCGTCGATAGTAACCAAGGCCTTCCCAAGCTTTATTAACCTCGTCAAGGGTAGCCAGTGATAAGCTTTCAATGGTTGGCCAAAGCGCCATCCAGCGTCGATAATAGGGCAGTAATTGGTTGATTTGTGTTTGTTGAGCCATGATTTCCGATATCCAAATACGATAGGGATCTTTGGTCTCGCGAAACGGCAACAGACGTTGATTTTTGTGATACCATTTACTTAGGCTAAGCGCTACTTGTTGAGTATTCATGAAACTATTATAGCAATTTGCTCTATGGAGATGGTATTTATTTTTAAATATGATAAAGTATTCGTTAAATTACGAAAGAAGGATAACATGACGAAGCTGATAGACTTTCTGGCAGTCAAGAAGTACCAGAATAAAATCGAAATCGAAGGAGAACTACCAAGTAGTTCGAAAATTGTTAAACGCGTTTACAATACCGCATGGCCATCTACCTTAGAATCGGGTTTAATATCATTAATTAGTGCAGCAGACACAATTATGGTTGGTGTTCTTGGGCCTTGGGCAATTTCGGCGGTCGGTGCTGCCACCCAACCCCGTTTTTTATTGTTAGCAGCGATTTTAGCGCTTAATATGGCTATAACCGTCATTATCTCCAGACGCAAAGGCGAAGATGACCGAAATTCAGCTAATCAGGTATTACGCCAAGGTGTAGTCTTAAGTGCAGGTTTAGCCTTAGGATTGAATATTGTAGGCATTATCTTTGCTCGGCCATTAATTGTGCTTATTTCTGGAGCGGAAGCCTCCTATATTCAACCAGCAATTGATTATTTCCGGATTATTGCGGTGGGTAATATTTTTTATTCTGTTTCACTAACGATTACCGCAGCTCAAAGAGGGGTTGGAAACACAAAAATTGCGATGAAGACAAACTTAATGGCAAATGTCGTCAACTTGATATTCAATTATTTATTAATTAATGGGATTTGGTTTTTCCCTTATTTAGGTATCGTTGGTGCGGGTATTGCGACGTCATTAGGAAACTTAGTGGCATTACTTTTGGCTTGGCAATCTGTTCGTCATTCGGATGATTTCTTATATTTAGATTTCTCTGGCTCCTGGAAAGTTACAAAGAACATTGTTAAACAGATTTGGAATATCGGTCGAGCCACGGCGGTGGAGCAATTATTCTTACGCATTGGATTTATTATATTCGCAACCATGATTGCCCGCTTAGGGGAACTGCAGTTTGCCACTCATATGATTGTCATGAATGTGATGTCTATTACTTTTTCTCTAGGAGATGGTTTATCTGCTGCTGCAACTTCTTTAGTTGGTCAAGCATTGGGGGCGAAGCGTAAAGATTTGGCTTTAATTAATGGTAAAGTAACCCAACGCTTAGGACATCTTATTGCTGGAGTGATGATTGTCTTGATTGTCCTTTTTAGATATAAAATTGTTGGTTTATTTACGACGGACCTAGAAGTGATCCAGATGGGCGAGCCCTTAATGATTGTTCTATCGATTGTTATTATTTTTCAGATTACACAGGTTATTACTAACGGTTGTTTACGTGGAGCAGGGGACGTTGTTTTTGTTGCCCTGGAATCCATTGTGTCGATTACCTTTATGCGACCCATTTTAACGTTCTTACTAGCCTATATTTTTAAACTGGATTTAGTTGGAGCTTGGTTGGCTATTTTTACAGACCAGATCTTCCGTTGGGTGTGGAGCGGTTGGCGTTATAATTCAAAGAAATGGTTATCCATTAAAGTATAAAAGGGCTTACTCGCGTAAGCTTTTTTGATGCAAGGCTTGTTGGTAAACTTCAATTAATTGCTGGCCAATAAGGTGTAGGTCCTTTGTTTTAACGATTTCATAGGCTTGGTTGACCATCGGTTTAACGTTTGAATTCAAAATTTCATGAATTCGTTGCTCGAACTCTTCAATAGTCGTTGCTTTATGGAGAACCTGACGGTCGACAAATTCCTCATAAATTGGAATATCGCGAATGAGAACCGGCAACTTCATAGCAAAACTTTCGAGCAGGACAATGCCTTCGGTTTCTTCATAACTAGGAAAGAGAAATAAATCAGCCATTTGATAGGCTTCTTTAAGTTTTGTTGATTCCACATAGCCTGGAAATTTTAAATTTGGAATCTTTGTTTTTATAGCTTGGGTAACATCGTTGGTAATTAATAAAGGATCAGTATAACCAAACCAAATAAATTGAATGTGCGGAAGTCGTTTCGCTAATTCAACGAAATCTAATATTCCTTTACGTTTAATATAAAGACCAACCCCCATAATGACGGGTTGATTGGGATTTAAATGGTAATCTTTGTAAAAACTAGTTTGATCTTGACGTTCAATCTTAAATGAAGACAAATCGATTCCATTGGAAACTACGAAAATTGGAGGATTTAATCCATATTCTTCGAGCAACTGTTTGGAATATGAGGTGGGTGTAATAATGACATCCCCTAAGTTATAACATTGTTTAAGCCACCATTTAAATACTGGAGCAATTTGATTTGAAAATTTGAAACTATCGCGAAAATCTTCTTCCGTCGAGTGGGCATGATAAACAATTGCCGCCTCTTTTGCTTTCAGGTGAGCCATAGCAAAGGAACAAATATTATAGGTGTTGATGTGTAAGACATCATAATCGTCGCTCAAATCAGTGGTATATTCAATTCCATTTAAGGACAAGGCTTTCATTTGATGACGAATGGCTCGACCTAAACCAGATTTGGCTAATTGCTCATAGTTTTCAGTATATAAACAAACTTTCATTGCTCGCCTCCTTAAGTTCATAATAACATTTATTGTTGCACGCGAAATGAAAGGGACTCTTAACCGTTGAGTCGAAACAATTCAAAATGTGTAGGGTTACAATTGATGTGAGACTTTCCAACTAGTAAGAAGCGATGAGACCTAGTAGAATGAGTTTGTCCAACAAATTCGAAAGGAATCATCTCATGAATACTATAACAAAAAAAACCGAGGTATTTACCACATGAACTTCAAACACGATTTCATGCTTGTAAACTCTATGCTACAAAAGAATACTCCATAGCCTTCATCACCCGTCGCTATAAGGTCTCAAAATCTTCTCTTATGTGCTGGATGAAACGCTTTGATGCGACTAAAGAGTCGCTTGTTGATCGTTCTCATAAACCATTAACTCCACATCCCAATAGTCATACTGAGCAGGAACAAACATGGATTTTCAACTATTTACGAAGAAATCCTGATATCTTAATGATTGAACTCTACACTAAGTTAAGGATTAATCGCGGTTACACCAGACATCCAGCTTCGTTATTTCGATTTCTTAGAAAACAAGGACATTATCCCGAGAAGGTAAGAAAGAAACCTAAATATAAGCCTCAACCGTACGATACCCCAGAAAAACTAGGCGAAAAGT
>JBNRMW010000021.1:0-7577 GCA_050309795.1 Erysipelotrichaceae bacterium
GCGACATTGATTCACAGCGTATGCAAGTACGTATCGTGCAAGGAAAGGGGAAGAAGGACAGATATACCATTCTTTCGTGGAAAACACTCGAAGTGCTGCGAATGTATTATAAATTGGAACGACCAACCACTTATCTATTCGAACCGATGGGGCGTAAAGGACAACCCTTGTCGGAAAGAACGGTAGAGCATATAGTGAAAAACAGTGCTAAAAATGCCGGTATCAAAAAAGAGGTGTCGTTTCATACATTGCGTCATTGTTTTGCCACCCATTTATTGGAAGCCGGAGTAAACCTGAGACAGATACAGCAGTTCATGGGTCATACTTCATTGAAGACCACCGCTGTTTACCTGCATGTAGCCCATGTCAAAACCAGCGAGTTTACTTCTCCGTTGGACGAAATAACACTTCTCTGAATTGTTCATTATGGAGAATAAAAAGCAAATCATAGAGATTGCTGACATTTTCAGGGATAAGAAAAACGATTTCCTGACCGAAAACACACTTTGTGCTGTACAGCAAAAAGCAATGGAAGATATTATAGCCTGTCGTACCTCGGAACTTGGCGGGCATACATTGAGTTGCAATCATTGTGGTCACAAGGTTCAATCCTACAACTCCTGTCGTAATCGGAATTGTCCCAAATGTCAGTACATAAAACGGATGCAATGGGTGGATAAACTTGCGGCTGATCTCCCCCCGGTAAAACATTTTCACATTGTTTTCACAATACCCGCGTGTCTGCACAAACTGTTTTATATCAATCAGAGGATAGCTTATTCCTTGCTCTTCAAAGCTGTCGGCCAAACACTGATGCAATGTGCCAAAAATACGCGATACCTGGGCGCGGAGGCCGGAGCGGTGACCCTGTTGCATACCTGGGGACAAACAATGACCTATCATCCGCATATCCATACCATTGTTCCAGCCGGAGGGTTATCCGATGATGGAATGGAATGGGTACCAAGTGCCAAAAAGTTTTATGTTCCGGTTAAAGTGCTCAGCGCTGTATTCAGGGGTATTTTATGTCGGCTACTACAGGAATCAGTATGCAGAAATAAGATCAAACTTCCGGATGATACATCCGATTTTCAGACCATAAAAGCAAAATGTTACGCTAAAAAATGGGTAGTTTATGCAGAAAGACCGTTTGCTTCACCCGATAATCTGGTCCGTTATCTGGGCAACTACACACATCGTGTGGCAATCAGCAACCATCGTATTGTGGATTACAAGGAGGGGAAGGTAACTTTCAGCTATAAAGACAACAAAGCAGGTGGTATTGGAAAAACAATGACCCTGGAGGCCGGTGAGTTTATACGGCGTTTCATGCAACATGTCCTTCCTTGTGGATTTAGCAAAATACGTTACTTCGGATTTATGGCTATCTGCAATAGGAAAACAAAGCTCAATTTATGCTATTCGCTGTTGCCCACCCCAACCTGTTTGTCAAGACTTACAGGACTGCTTGCAATGGAAATTTTACAAATAATATCAGGCAAGGACCCGATTATTTGCGTAAAGTGCAGAAAAGGGAAATTAATGGTAAGTTCGGCATGCAATGTTTTACACATGGAACCAGGATAATTCTGATTATTAACAAAAGTGTTCTTTCCATTTAATGACAAAACTTGTATAGATGATGAGCAAAATCAGACAGGAGGAATTGTGCATTTACGTGAACGATCTAATATTAAAAAAACGATCATGTGCTTGAAGAAGAGCATTTACATAAAATTTGTAACCCAAATCAAGTTCAAACGCTATCCTCCCATAAATACTTTTCCCATAGCAATAGGTTCCGTTCAACTAGTTTTATTAGCCATTATTGATAGCATATTAAATTAATCCTTGTGAAAATTTGTAAAACAACTTCTTTTCAATAACTTTGATGGGCAATAACGGCGAATAAAACACTAAGATGTTAGCTGCAACCCTAAAGAACAGACGAAAGTGCAAAAATTAACGAACAGACAGACGACAAAAAAGCCCACCCGCAAAATGGCACATTTGGTTTTTCCCGACACACGAGCCAAAGCTCAAAAAACCAAAAGAGCCATTTTTTTGCCAACGCTCTGACACCGTTCCGACCGAAAAACTTATCTTAACCGACTGAAATAAAAAATATAATTTGTAGATGATTTTAAAAGAATTGAAACCACGAAAGGCACTGAACAAAGCCTTTTTAAAAGTAAAACCGAACAGGACTGAAATTGAAGGTTTCAAGACCAATCTCATTACTTTACTCGACAGGACAAATGACACGGAAAGCGAAGAATTTCATAAAAACTTAGTTTCCGACTTTCTTAAAGACACCTATTACAAACAAAACCATTTTATAAATACCAAAGGTCGAAACGACCTTGTTATTCATAACGGACAAAATGCAAACTCAACAGTTGGTGTAATTCTCGAAGCTAAAAAGCCGACCAACAAAGCCGAAATGATTACCACCAAAAAACTGAATGCAAAGGCATTTCAGGAATTGGTTTTGTATTACTTGCGAGAGAGAATTACACACAAAAACCTTGAAGTAAAACATTTGGTGGCAACCAACATTAACGAATGGTTCATTTTTGACGCTACCCTATTCGACAGACTTTTTGCTCAAAACAAAAACCTTGTAAAACAATTCAACGACTTTGAAGCAGGACGTTTGGCAGACACCAAAACGGACTTTTTCTACAAACAAATTGCCGAGCCATTTATTGACAACATCACTTCTGAAATTGAATTTACTTACTTCAACATTCAGGACTTTCAAAAACCGTTACGCAATAACTACAAGGCAGACGATAATTCGCTGATTGCTTTGTTCAAATTGTTGTCGCCAGAGCATCTTTTAAAACTTCCTTTCACAAACGACAGCAACAGCCTTGACAAACGCTTTTACAGCGAGTTGTTACATATTATCGGCTTGACCGAAACCAAAGAAGGAAGTAAAAAACTGATTGAACGAAACAAAGCAGGTGAACGCCACACAGGAACAATTCTCGAAGACGCAATCATTCAGCTTGACAGCTTAGATAAACTTAGCAGACTTAAAAAACCAAACCAATTCGGAAACACACAGCAAGAAAGACTTTTTAGTGTTGCCCTTGAACTTTCGATTACTTGGATAAACAGAATTTTGTTTTTGAAGTTGTTGGAAGCCCAACTCATCACCTATCACAAAGGCGACAAATCATTTTCGTTTCTCAATCTTGACAAAATCAAGAACTATGACGACCTGAACAGCTTGTTTTTTCAGGTATTGGCACGCAAGTATGACGAGCGAAACGAAGATGTAAAAAAGGCATTTGAAAAAACGCCTTATCTCAATTCTTCGCTTTTCGAGCCGACCGACATTGAGCAGGTTACTTTGTTTATCAGCAACCTGAAAGACGATAAAACTATTCCGATTTTTTCGCAAACCGTGCTAAAAGACCAGCAAGGCAAGAAACGGACGGGCAATATTTCCACGCTTCAATACTTATTCGAGTTTTTAGATGCTTACGACTTTGGAGCAGAAGGCGGAGAAGAAATTCAGGAAGACAACAAAACGCTGATTAACGCTTCGGTTCTTGGGTTGATTTTCGAGAAAATAAACGGCTACAAAGACGGTTCATTTTTCACTCCGGGTTTCATCACAATGTATATGTGCCGTGAAACCATTCGCAAAGCCGTTGTGCGCAGAAATTCAACGAAACTAAAAAATGGAACTGCACAACGCTTGAAGAACTTTACGACAAAATTGAAGACCGAAAAGAAGCGAACAAAATTATAAACAGCATCAAGATTTGCGACCCTGCCGTTGGTTCTGGACACTTTTTAGTTTCGGCACTCAATGAAATGATTGCCGTAAAAAACGACTTGAAAATTCTGCAAGACCGTGAAGGCAAACGCTTGAAAGAATATCAGGTGGAAGTGGTAAATGATGAATTGATTATAACAGACGAAGAAGGAGAACTTTTTGAATACAACCCAAGCAATAAAGAGAGCCAACGCATACAGGAAACACTATTCCACGAAAAGCAAACCATTATCGAAAACTGCCTTTTCGGTGTGGACATCAATTCCAATTCGGTAAAAATTTGCCGTTTGCGTTTGTGGATTGAGCTTTTGAAAAATGCTTACTACAAAAACAGCACTGAACTTGAAACGCTTCCGAATATTGACATCAACATCAAATGCGGAAACTCTTTGGTTAGCCGTTTTGCCATTGATGCAGACTTGAAACAAGCCTTGAAAAAAAGCAAGTGGACAATTGATAGCTACCGTATAGCCGTTGACACTTACCGAAACGCAGAAAGCAAGGAGCAAAAAAGAGAGATGGAACGACTGATTGCCGACATTAAATCGGATTTCAGAAGTGAAATTTCATTGAACGACCCGAAAGTTAAGAAGCTACGCAAACTTTCGGGCGACTTGTATCAAATGACCAATCAAGGGCAACTTTTTGAAATGAGCAAAAAGGAAAAAGCCGATTGGAATAAGAAAGTAACGCAACTGACAGAAGAGACCAAAAAGCTTGAAACCGAAATTGAAGAAATAAAAGCCAACAAGATTTTTGAAAACGCTTTTGAATGGCGATTTGAATTTCCCGAAGTGCTGAATGATGATGGCGATTTTGTGGGCTTTGATGTGGTTATTGGAAATCCGCCTTATGGGGTTTCTATCAAAGACAAAAATGAACGTGAGTATTTAGTATCAAATCTTTACAAAGTTCCAGACTTTGAAATTTATTATTGGTTCATCAACAAAGGTCATCACATTTTAAAACAAAATGGAGTAATATCTTACATTATACCTAACACAATTTTATTTAATGTATTTGCCCAATCATATCGTTTGAATTTGTTTGACAATTGGACTTTAGATGAAATATTAGATTGCACAAACTTCAATATTTTTGAAGATGCAACAGTCAGAAATATTATTTTCCAATTCACAAAATCTGATAGCAAGAAATACTCGCTTGGTTATAAAAACACAGCTAACGCTGAAAGTTTTGAAAACCTTGTAGCCAGAAAGCAAAATCGGATTTCCAAACAAATAGCAGAAATAAACATTCAAAATTGGGGCTTGGTTTTCAAACTAGAAAAAGAAACTCTGACTATTGTAGGAAAAATAAAAAGCAATAAAAAACCACTGATAGAAGTATTTCCAGAGACAAGTCAAGGGCTAATTGCTTACGATAAGTATCAAGGACAATGCGATGAGATAATAAAAAGCAGAGCTTATCATCATTTCTCAAATCCAGAAAATAAATTTAAACGTTGGCTCTATGGAGAAGACATTACGCGTTATTTAGTAAAATGGAATGGTAAAGAATATATAGATTATTGCGGTGGAATTGCAAACCCAAGAGACCCAAAATATTTCAAAGGGAAAAGGATTTTGATTAGAGAAATAACAAATCCAAGGGTTTTTGCAGCAATTACATCAGAAGAGCTATATAACGACCCTGCAATAATTATTGTAAAAGAAAATCCAGCCATTTATCCTTTAGAATGTTTGCTTGCAATATTAAATTCTAAACTAGCAACATTTTACCATTTCAACTCATCTCCAAAAGCTACAAAAGGTGCGTTTCCAAAAATTTTGGTGTATGACGTGAATAATTTTCCGTTACCACAAAAAATAGAAAAAAACATACAAGAAAAGATTAAAATGCTTGTTGACCAAATATTAACTATTAAGTCAAATGTCAATTCAGCAGATACAGCAGATTTAGAAAATCAGATAGACCAATTGGTTTATCAACTTTATGATTTGACGGAAGAAGAAATTAAAATTATTGAGAATCCTAAAAACTAAATAAAATGGCAAAAAAGACAGTTCCAGTAAAACCTCACAAAAGGTCAACACCATCACCGACACCAAGAAAAAATCCAGATGCTCCAAAGCCAGGACCTAAGACAGTTCCTGTTGAACCGCATAAACGGACTCCACCAAAGAAATAACAATGGATAAGAAAACACTGACATTTACTGGTATAGTCTGCTACATAGATGACTTCTTGATTGAAACTGACAACTTTAAAGAAGTTGTTCAATCAGGAAGTTATGATGAAGTCAGTGGCAATCGTGTTCATATTTTTCAAATGGAGTATGAAAAGAACTTTCTGAAAATAAATTTTTCAGATGGTTCTGCAATGCCTCGTAATCCGAACGTTTATAACAAATCAAAACAAGAATTTGAGCCGAACCCAAGAGATTCTGACCAAATCGAACCCAAAGAATATTTTGCAGTTTTTGACTTGACTTCAAGTTATTTATGGTTGAGTAACACTAAGAAAAAATCGCTTTTGATTGACTTCTTTCAAAAAATGTTCAAAAACAAGAAGATAGTTTTGAAGGATGTCTATGATGAAGAAAAATTTATTGAAGGTTTAAAGACACTTGACCAAATTAAACTTAGTGCAGCACCAAGTTTATTCAGTCAGTCAAATACACTATCTAAGGCTTTAATTGATGAAATGTATGGTGCATTTGAAGCAGTATTACACCTGAAATATAAGGACACGTTTATTGGTGATGATTTGTATTCTAAAATCAAAAGCATTTTTAAAAACCGTGAAAGTTTCAATGGAATAATGATTGCAGGAAGAGACGAAAAAAATATGGGGATGTTTTTTAATAATAATTTATTCACGAGAAAGATTGACATTGAAGCCCCAGTTGATGAAAATGAAATGTTTAATCCAAGTGATGTGTTCAGTCGAATAATTGCTAAAATTGAAGAAGAAATAAATGCAAACAGTTAAGAACATAATAAAATATTTTCTCTCAGTAGGAGCAATTTTTCTCCTATCTACCTATTTGCATTATGACAACTCTGAAACATTTGCTCATATTTTGACTTTTCTATCGGTTACAACAGGTTTTACAATAACAGCATTATCAATTATTGCAACATCTAATTTTTCAAAAGAATTATACAAAAAAGAAGCACCAGATGATAATTCAAAATCTTTACTTCACCAATTAGTAGCGAAGTTTGAAAAATCAACTTTGACATTTGCAACAGCTATAATCTTGATTTTGATATATTCATTAATTGAACCAGCCACAATAAAAGAGTGGACAATTTTTACTACATCCATTAGCTTTAAAACGATTTTAAGTGGTCTTATTTGGTATTTAACTTTTTTATCTATTTGGCTCTTTTTAGACCTATTGAAAATGTTTTCAAAATTTGTAATCCAAAGTGCAAAAAGTCCATAATATGCCAAAGCTTCACAGCCACACACATTGCCAAGTCGCACCAGCCAACGCTAAAACCAAAACTTGGCAAAGAGTGTGTCTGTCCAAACGCACAACCGACAGACAATCAACACGAAAGACAGAAGGGCAGCAGCTAACAGCGGTTTTGCGTAATGGCGGGTTCAGTGCTTCGTATGACAGTTTAGTGGTAGGTTCAAGTTCAGTTCTTCGATTGAAGTTTTGTGCTAAAAATCCACCACTGCGCCAAGCGCCAAAACGTTAAACGATTACCATGAGAAAGCGATGTTTAATGGGAGTGCACTTGTTTGAATGCAGGGAATATCGACTCTACACACACATGGTATAACCCTTTTCAGGACGAGACAGAAA
>JBNRMW010000022.1:0-60656 GCA_050309795.1 Erysipelotrichaceae bacterium
AAATATTATTAAAAGATCAAAAGAAAAATAAATTACTATACTTCGCTACATAGGAAAAAGTTCAAGTTACGCACTCATTAGAGGCTTAACTTGAACTTTTATTATCTGTAGCTGTCAAAGTCAGGATTATATAAGACCTTTTCTTTAAAGTCAACTTGCGTACCAGAGAGCACACGTTGACACAATAATTTCACATGAATCATAATCCGTTGACTAGCAAGATCCTCTGGTTTTAAGGAAATCAAATAAAAGTCGCGAATAACATTTAAACTATCCAAAACCGTCTCCGTTAATAAAGCCGACTGATTATTAATATCTGGATGGAGACCATTAATAATATGCATCACCAAAAAGCCGGCCTCATCCTGCGGTAAATCGACATTGAACCTCGTATTAACGTCTTCTAAAATAGCGATAGCCACCTGTAGCTCTTCAGGGTACATAATTCTTAAATCTTCAAACAACAGATTACGTATTTCATGTCCCTTTCGATAACGATCAAGGGTAAAGTTAATATGGTCAATTAAAACTAAATACGCATGATTTTCTAAGACCATCTTAAAACGTTCTTCATTGCGCTTAATAATTTTGTAAGACGCATTAAAGACCTCTTCGTCAATTTCTTGAGCTAGAGAAAGCATTTTATAGTAGTCCTCTCGTTTAAGTTCAAAGACTTTTTCAATTTTTTCCAAAGGTATAATGTCTCTCGGTTTGGCCTGAAATCCAATCCCTAAACCAACCACAATCACTTCATTAAAGCCTTGGTTGGCCGAGACCACATTATTGTTTAAAACCTTTTTTACGATGTACCGGTCTTTTAGCATACGTCCTCTTACTTTGTATTATAACAAAGATTAGCGATTTTTTAGCAACCTTTTGAAATATCCAGTATAATAGAGGAAAGAAGAATTAAGGAGAACAGCATGCAATCATTACTTCAAGTCAAATCGTTTTTAGAACAAGAAAAACAACAAGTGACCCATCGTTTTAATTATGCAATTCCAGATGTCTGGGACCTAGCCAACTTAACCCAGCCTCACCAAGCCGTTAGAGATGGTAACCTCTTAGTTCACCCCTATCAACATATGATTGAGACCATCAACTATTATCTCGATCAAGCTGAAAATCCGGAAATTGATTACTTAAAACCCTACTATAAAACCCACCCGTTGCCAAACAAATCCTTAACCAATGGCGACTGGATTAAACAATCCGTTGCTTATTCCATGATGATACGAACCTCGAGTGCGTACGACCATGACCGTAATGGCCGCTTAGATACAAATAATTTATACGATTTACGAGACACGGGCACGTTCTTAAAAACTTTGATGCTTTTACCAAGCCTCAAAAAAATGGGTGTAGATACCTTGTATTTGTTACCTATTTCGAAATATTCCCTCAAAGATAAAAAAGGAGAACTCGGTTCCCCCTATGGTGTATCCAACTTCTTTGAATTAGATCCAAATCTAAAAGATCCTTTAACCGGAACAAACTCCACCGTGGATCTAGAGTTTAAAGCACTTGTTGAAGCGGCTCATATCTTAGGCATGAAAGTTGTCATTGATATTATTCCTCGCACCAATTCGGTGAATAGTGATTTAATCTTAGATCATCCTGACTGGTTTTATTGGATTAAAAAAGAAGACATCCAATCCTATGGACCACCACAAGTAGAAACCATCGATGGAACCGTTTCAGCTAAAAAAGAATATTTTGAAGACCTTTTCCAAAGCGAAGAAGTAATTGAACACCTTCGAAAATTTGTACGCAACCCTCGCGATCAAGACCCGTTGAAATGGAACCGACTCTTACTCAAACATAAAGAAAATCCAAATATCGAAATTTTGGATTTGGTTGAAGATACCTTTGGATTAACGGTCGCTCCAGCCTTTTCCGATCATATTAACGATCCACAACCAGCTTGGACCGACATTACGTATTTCCGCCTTTACCTAGATCATCCAAAAAATTCTCAACCCTACTTAGATGAATTAGATTTTGAGGTGAATCCATATATTCTCTACGACGTCGCCAAAGCGAGTTTAAACCCTGGGGGCATGGTTAACAAGCCGCTCTGGGAAGTATTGTCGGATATTATTCCGTATTATCAACGACAATTCGGCATCGATGGCGCCCGTATCGATATGGGACATGCGCTACCGGAACCACTCATTAATTTGATTCTCACCAAAGCCAAGCGACTCGACCCGAACTTTTGCTTTATCGCTGAAGAATTAGATATCGCCAACGCCCAAGACAGTTTGGACAAAGGCTATAATATGATCATCGGTAATGGCTTTGTGATGGAACCTTATATTCGTGAAGGTCGTTTCAATCAATTTGTTTATGGGGCCTATAATTTACCTTGTCCGGTCTTTGCTTGTGGAGAAACTCATGATACCCCACGGATTGCGGCACGCTTTGGTGGCAAAGTTTTAGCCAAAATGTTGACATTATTCAATTATTTCATTCCCAATACGGTTCCTTTCATTAACTCTGCTCAAGAATTTTATGAGCGTCAACCCATGAATACCGGCATAGATGCACGACCAAACGAAGCCTTTATACTCGATAAGGACGACCCGTATTATGGAAAACTCGCCCTTTTTGATCGCTATATGTTCCATATGCTTGAAGACGATCGTTTTGAGCTCATGAATTTAATGGAACAGGCCATGGTCTATAAACGCAAATATCAAGCCGCTATTCTCGACCGTAAAAGAACTTACCCCATTGGTTTTAGTGGCCCTTGGGAAAAAGCCGCCAGCTTTGCTTATGAAAACGAAGACAGCGTTCTGCTTGCGGTCTGTAATACCAATCTCATTGAAGACGACCCTCATTGGATTCAATGTTTCAACTTACCGGAACGTTTTCTAGATCGGGAAAACGTAACCATTACCGAAGTTTTTAGTTCCCATTCACAAGAAGTGACGACCTATACCTATGATGACTTTAATCAATTACACATAAACTTCAAACCAGGAGAGGTTAAACTACTAGAGATTTCACTTAACCAAGCATAAAAAAAAGAGCTTTGCCCACGTGTTGCGAAGCTCTTTTTAAATGTTAATAAACAGCAATTGGGCCTTGACTGCTTTGTAAAATTTCGATTTTTGTTTCAAAAATATTGGACAAAATATCCGGTTTCATGATTTCTTTTGGACTACCACAAGCAATGATTTTCCCCTGCTTCATCGCACAAATACGGTCCGAATAGCGAGCCGCAAAGTTAATATCATGTAGAACCAAAACAATGGTCCGGCCTAAATCATCGGCCGCTTTACGTAAATAGCGCATCATTTGAACGCTTCGTGCAATATCCAAATTATTAAGTGGTTCATCTAATAATACATATTCGGTTTCCTGAGCTAATACCATCGCGACATAGACCCGTTGACGTTGTCCACCCGAGAGTTCATTTAAATATCGATGTTCGAGTTCTTCGAGCCCCAAGAATTGAATATACTTTGTAATAATGGCTTCGTCTTCACAATTTAAGCGCCCCTGAGAATAGGGGAAACGGCCAAATCCAACCAATTGACGGACCGTTAACTTCGTTACAAAATGATTTTCTTGACGCAAAATAGCAATGGTTTTTGCGAGTTCATTAGAATCGCAATTCGCAACATCTAACCCGGCCACCGTTATTTCACCTTGATCCATTTCCAATAAACGACCACTCATTAAAATAGCCGTTGATTTACCTGCCCCATTAGGACCGATAATGGAGGTAATTCCCGCTTTCGGAATTTCCAAGTCCACCGTGCCGATAACGACATCGCTCGAGTATTCTTTTAAAACATCCGTTAACTTAATCATTCTTCACCTCTGCGAAACATTGTAAATAAAAAGGTTAATCCACCCACAAACTCAATCAGAATAGACACCACCCCTTGAGCATTGAAAACATGGTACATCAAAAAATAGGAACCCGTCATCACTAAAAATCCTAATCCAATCGCCATCGGGAAATAATACCGATGATCGTACGTTGGAACCAAGCGATACGTAAACGTCGCGACAAGAAATCCAAAAAACGTCATTGGTCCAACCAACGCCGTCGATACGGACATCAACACCGAAACCAACACCAACATAAAAATGGTCCCTCGACGATGATGGACACCCAAACTCACCGCAACATCCTTACCTAGATTCAACACGTTGAGCCGTCGGGCATACCAAAATAACAACAGTGCAGCCAATGCAATTAAGACGATGGAAATGCCAAAATAACCCGGATCCGCATGATTCACAGACGCAAACAACCGCGCTTGAAGCAGATCAAATTCAGACGGGGATAACAAGCGGCGCATAAACGTCGACAGCGATCGCAAACCAGAACCGATAATTAATCCAATCAAGAGCATTAACTGCAAATCGCCATATTTTCCGGTTAACAACCATCCGTATAATAATAAACTCAACAAAATCATCAATCCGACTTGGAAAAGAAACGGACCCGTTCCTGTGAAAGCTAATAGCGCCCTCGAACCAAAAAAGAACATCACCGCGGTCTGAATCGTAGTATACAAAGACTCAAAACCCAAAATCGAAGGGGTAATGATACGGTTATTAGTTACCGATTGAAAGGTGACGGTTGCTAAGGATTGAGCCAAAGCAACAATAGCCATTGCGATCACGGCATTAATACGACGTTGTACCACCGGCCAAAAGGACGGGGAAGTCATTGGGACCGGATTATTATAAACGAGTAAACCGATGGCGAATAATACACCTACAACAAGGACAACTGTTAACGTCACCCAGTATTGCCGTTGATCTTTTTCAAAACGAAAGGAGTTGCTCTTTTTCATGACGGCTTTCTCCTTTGTCTAAGTAAAATCATAATGAAGACCACCGCACCCAACGTTCCTAATATCAAAGAAACTGGCACTTCAAACGGCATAATAATGGTCCTCGACACAAGATCACTTAAAAGGATAGTTCCCATACCTAAGACCGCAACCCAAGGTAAGTTTTCTCTTAAATGATCCCCGCGGTACAGGGAGACAATATTCGGAACGATGATACCTAAAAACGGTAGATTTCCAATCACTGCGGACACAATGCCCACTGCCAAAGCTACCAACGCCGTGCCAATCAGAATGATTCGTTGATAATTCAATCCTAAATTCGTCGCAATTTCCTTACCCAAACCCGCAATGGTGATGCGATCGGCATACCAGTAAATCAATAACGCAACTCCTAACACCAACCATAAGAGTTCATAGCGGCCCCGTTCAATACCAGCAAAAGAACCTTGAAACCACACTTCAATCGATTGAGTTCGGTTGAAAACTAGTCCAAGGAAAGTGGAAACCGCAGAAATTACTGCGCCCATCATCATACCGATAACCGGTACCATCAACGATGATCGTAAGCGAATCCGGTTCAAAAACAAAAAGAAAACCATGGTACCAATAAATGAAAAAACAATGGCACTAACCATGCGAATAAATAATGACGGTGAAGGGATTACCACATAGACTAATAACAATCCCAAACCCGCCCACTCAATGGTTCCCGTTGTCGTCGGTTCAACAAAACGATTTTGTGTTAACAACTGCATGACTAATCCAGCCATGGCCATCGCGGACCCAGACAACATTAAAGAGACGGTACGGGGAATGCGGGTAATAAAAAACATTCGCCAACCGTCAGGTTGATTAAAGATGTCATAGGCTCCGGTAAAAAGGGAAACAATACCCAAGCCGATGACAAATATGATCGCTAATAAAAGCCCTTTTGAAGATTTCTTAAATTTATTGGTATTCATAAGCCCTTAAACAAATCAATTATTTATTAAAAGCTGCGGCTAAGATTTCAAAAATCTCCGTGTACGTTTGAATGGACTCGTTGGTATAGGTATCTGCTGGAGCATAAACGACTTGACCATTCTTAATGGCGTTTGCTGTTGCTAAAGCTTCTGATTCTTCGATTACTTCTTTGGCTGGAGTTGCGTCATCGGTTGTTGATACCGCTGCATCCCGATCTAATACGAGTAGCCAATCCGGATTACTTTGAGCGATCGATTCAGAGGAGATATTGTCACCTTGGTGATCGGTTGTCGCATCCTCAACGAGCAAGGCGGGCTCTAGAGCTAAAACATCAAACAACGGACCCCAAACACGACCAAAGCGCGGTGCTGAGAAACCGATTTTACCCCCAGACACGATGACTCCCATAACATTTTCGGCAGCATTATAGGCATCTTTAGCGTTATTTATCGCGGACTCAAATTTCGTAACTAATGCTTTTGCTTCCGTTTCCTTATCAAATATTTTTCCTAAAATCAAGGTATTATTCTTAAATCCTTCGACCAAACTCTCACCTGGTGTTGCGGCATTTTCAGAAACATCGATATTCAGATCGATGACGACCGATTGTGGTAACAAAGTCTTAATCTCTTCGTAAAAACCAGCGAATCGTTGTCCAATAATGACTAATTCTGGTTCCAATGAAGCGAGTAATTCTAAATTCGGTTCCCGATGATTTCCCAAATCAGCGACGCTTTCATCGGCGATATACGCACTACCTTCTGGTAAAACAGCTTTCGCCGTAGCGACTAACTTAATATCCCACGCTTGGAGTGTTTCCATGATACGGCTATCTAGAACCACTAATTTTTCGGGATTTACAGGTACTTCTACCAAACCATGATTGTCTTCTATTTCCACGGTGTTGGCACCGACTGGAGTTTCAGGTGATGGAGTGCTCGCGCATCCAATTAATATAAATGCAAGAATAGTAAGTGTTGCTATTTTTTTGTATATGTTGTCCACAAAACATATCCTTTCTTTCTTTTCAGTTAGCAAACGCTAACAAAGGATATGTTAACACATTATTAATAATACTGCTATAAATATTATCGCATTAGATAACGATAATCGATATCATGTTACATAACTTATGTTATTTTATCCATTTCCTAAGAGAAGGTAATAATTGCTTATTTTGGTACAGCCTTTCGTACTCGTCGAGGGAGTCTTCATCTAAAGGTAACCATAATCTTGATTTTCCACGAACATCAAAACCTTCCAATCCATCTTGGTCCCCGTAGGTGCGTTCTAAGCGATCGATTTCTTTAATATTCATCACTTCCGACATGAGGATTAAAACTAGCTCATCAAAACTGTACATTTACATCTCCTCTGGTGCGCTAACACCGATTAAGTGCAGGGCATTTCTTAAGGTTATTTGAGTGGCTTTGACTAGGGCTAAACGTTGACCACTCAATTCAGTTTGTTCAAAATCAAGTACTTTACAAGAGGCATAAAAAGTATGGAACAGTTGGGCTAACTTCTGAACATAGTTACAGATCTTATTTGGCAAGCGACTAGCAGCTGCTTCCGCCACCACATCACTGAAGGATAAAATCCATTTCATTAAGTCGATTTCTTTCTCATGGGTTAATAAATTGTATGAAGTCGCCAACGTGAGATGTTGTTTACGTGCTTCTATCGAACACATCCGGGCATGCGCATATTGGGCATAGTAAACCGGATTGTCATTTGATTGGGATTTCGCTAATTCAATATCAAAATCAAAATGGGTATCGGCTGCACGCGACACCATGAAATAACGTACCGCATCCAATCCGATGTCTTCAATCATTTCGGTTAAAGTAATGGCATTACCGGTTCGTTTGCTCATCCGAACCTCTTGGCCATCTTCAATCATCCGCACGATTTGAATGATATCCACCTCCAAAGTATCCGCATCATAACCAATCGCTTGGATTGCTGCTTTTAAACGTGGAATATATCCATGATGGTCGGCCCCAAAGATGTTAATTAACTTTTTAAATCCACGGTCTAATTTATATTTGTGATATAAAATATCGGGCGTTAAATACGTATACGTCCCATCGCTTTTCTTTAAAACTCGATCTTTGTCGTCACCAAAAACACTCGATTTGAACCATTGGGCGCCATCTTCTTCATAGACATAGCCGGCTTGCCTCAACTGTTCTAACAAGTCTTCCATATCAAACTGTTCACGAATGGCTTTTTCCGAAGTATACACGTCCATTTCAACATTAAATTTCTTTAAATCCGATTTGATTCGTGCTAATTCTAATTCCACACCTTCTTTTTCCAAAACTTCTAGTTGTTTTGTTAATGGCCAATCTAAAAGCTCTCGACCATGACGCTGATTCAATTGCTCCACAATCTCTAAAAGATCCTCTGAATGATAACCATCTTCGGGGAGTTGATACTCTAAGCCATGGAATTGCTTATAACGTTCTAATAACGAATAGACTAAGGCTTCGATTTGATTTCCCCCATCGTTCACATAGTATTCGCGTGTGACATCGTAATTAGAAAATTTCATTAACCGCGTGATAGAATCACCCCAAGCAGCTCCGCGAGCATGACCCATATGTAATAACCCAGTTGGGTTGACTGAAATATATTCGACATTTATTTTAAGTTGATTGCCGGAATCGTTTCTTCCATAGTCTTGGTCCATTTCAATAACTTTTGAAATCACCGATGTTAACTCGTCTTGTTTGACCCAAAAGTTTAAAAAACCCGGACCAGCTACTACAACTTTTTCTATTAAATCGCTTTTTTGTTCTAAATATGCGGATAGATCGGTAGCGAGTTCAATCGGTTTTTGTTTAAATTCTTTCGCCAGCCTCATCGCAATATTTGATGAATAATCTCCGTTTTGGTGGTCTTTGGGAATTTGGATTTGGACTTGTCTTTCATCGACAAGGTGACCTTTGAGCTCTTGAATGGCTTGTATAATTTCGTTAATCAATTTCTGTTCAATTGGATTCATAATACACCTCGGAACTATTATACCCTAGAATCACAATCTCCGTCATTTAAAAAATCCATACCCCCCATAGTGGGCATATTAGTTTCTTGAAAAAGTCTATTGAATTATCATTTAGTTGTCAATAAAAAAAGAAAGTGAGAACGACAGATGAAAAAAATTGGATTTTTTGTAGGAAGTTTACGTAAAGACTCTTATACGCTAAAAGTAGCTAAAAAGCTTAACGAATTATTACCAGAAGGATTTGAAGGAGAACTCGTAGAAATAAAAGACCTACCCCACTATAACGAAGATTTAGAAGACAATGTCCCAGAAACTTGGGTCGATTTCCGTCGTAAAGTTCAAGGCTTTGATGGATTCTTTTTCTTAACACCTGAATATAACCGGACCATCCCAGGCGTCCTTAAAAACGCATTAGATGTTGGATCCCGTCCATATGGTTCCTCGGTATGGGGTAAAAAACCAGCCGCGGTAGTTTCCGTATCTCCAGGTGCTATTGGTGGCTTTGGTGCCAACCATCACCTCCGTCAAGCATTAGTCTTCTTGGATGTCCCAGTGATGGCTCAACCGGAAGCTTATATCGGCGGGGTTATGCAGACAATTGATGAAAACGGGGTCCATGCGGAAAGTTTGCTAGGATTCTTACAAGTCATCGTTGATGCTTATGTTGAATTCTTCGGTCACTTTGCTTAAATCATAAACAAAACTCGGATAACTCCGAGTTTTTTATTAAAGGGGATAATGAGAAATCACGATCCCTTTTTTCATCCTTCATCTCTAGTCAATCTGATCGCTGGAAGAGATTCAGAAGTTTTATTTTTTATTTTACGTTTATTTATTAATGACGTCTTGTGTTTCTGGATCAAAGAAATGAAGTTTATTAATATCCATCGAAAGTTTTAAGGTCTCATGGGCTTTAACATCGTTTCGTGCGGACACTTTAGCCAATAATGGTTGATCTGCTAAGGTACCATGCAAAATAAATTCATGCCCTAAGAGTTCTGCAACCTCCACATAAAACTCAAACGGTGAATCAGGGAATGCTTCTTCGACAATAATTTCAGTATGAAGGTCTTCTGGGCGAATCCCAAGAACAACCTCTTTACCGTTGTATGGCCGCAATTCTTCCAAATACATGCCCGGTAAAGCAATCGTCCGATCGCCAAGAACAAACTGGTCCTCTTGTACTTTACCCGTAATGAAATTCATTGCTGGAGAACCAATAAAGTTCGCAACAAACATATTCGTTGGTTTGTTATAAATATCTTTCGGCGTTCCGACTTGTTGAATATAACCATCTTTCATAACGACAATCCGATCAGCCATCGTCATGGCTTCAGTTTGGTCATGGGTGACGTAAATAGTTGTAGATTCTAACCGTTCGTGTAGTTTAATAATTTCCGAACGCATCGTGACCCGAAGTTTTGCATCTAAGTTTGATAACGGTTCATCCATTAAAAACACTTGGGCATTTCGGACAATGGCTCGCCCTAAAGCAACCCGTTGACGTTGACCACCAGATAATGCGGCTGGTTTACGATCTAGATATTGGTCAATTTCTAAAATTTTAGCAGCATCGCGAACTCGAGATTCAATTTCTGCTTTTGGCATTTTACGAAGCTTTAAACCGAAAGCCATATTGTCGTATACCGTCATATGCGGATAAAGGGCATACGATTGGAAGACCATCGCAATGTCCCGATCTTTTGGAGCAACATCATTAACGATGCGCTCGTTAATGGAAATCGTTCCACTAGTAATTTCCTCTAAACCAGCAATCATCCGCAGGGTGGTGGATTTACCACATCCAGATGGACCGACAAACACAATGAATTCACGGTCGTGGATATCCAAGTTAAAATCAAACACTGCTTGGACATTATTGTCATAGATTTTATTGACATTCGTTAAATTTAAATTTGCCATATTTATACCTCACATTATCATTATAAAACAAAGCTATCGCCTTAATTGTGCTCATAGCATATTTAAGGAACGCCATACAACACCGTAACCAATATCCGCAAAAAAAGTTGGTACGATGAGTGGCGAAGATCCATTCCAGTTAAATGAATAAATTCATTGATTTTTTGATTCACCGTGTTCCGATGTAAATATAACTGGCTACCACAAGCTTTCAATGACCCATGATGGCGGCAATAACAAACCACCACATCCATTAAATGTCCAGGTAGCGAGGCGTAAAAACGTTGGGCTTTAACTAATAATTCCTCATCCCTCAATGTTAGACCGACCAAAAAACCGTCCGCCAAATTATAAACTTTCCGCGGGGATGTTTGATGAAGTATATTCAACAAATAGAGACTAAAATCATCCGCTCGATAGGTTGTTAAAACCGTAAGCGCGTTGATTCCTTCCTGAATAATGGCGCGAAACAGTGATAAAATCTCAGCCTTCTGGTCATCGGTTAACTCCACTGCCATGACATTGGCCGATACCCAAGACCATTGATCTGGAGTTACATAGTCACGTAACAAACTCAACTCTTTTAATTGAGTGGGGGTGATACGAACTAAAATCACTGGTCAATGACCTCAATGATGATCGATTCATATGGTTCTATGACCACTTGTTCATTGAAAAAACTACCCGCCTTGGTTTGAAAGACGACACGACCTTCATGATTGAAATCAAAAACAAAGCGCTGATTCGAAAAGTTATGCAAAGCGACCATTCGTTGATTTTCTGAAGTTCGTTCATATGCTAAGACATTTGACGACACATTCAGAAAACTCATTTCACCCTTTAATAATGCTTCATTTTCTTGTCTTAAATGAATCAGCGACCGGTAGTGATGATATAGCGAATTTGAATCTTGTTGCTGAGCTTGGACATCGGCGGTATTGGCGTTGAACTTTATCGGTTCCCACAGCGGTGTCGTGACCCGTGAGCCTTCACCCCATAAAAAGGGTTCACGAATTTGTTCATCCGGTTTATTGCCCAAATAGCCCAATTCTTCTCCATAGTAAATATAAGGATTCCCCGGGATTGTTAGTAAAATACTTGAGGCTAAGTTCATTTTATTTCGATCATTACCAAAGACCGTCATCACTCGTGGTTGATCGTGATTGGATAAAAAAATCGCATCTAAGAAATTTGGATTGCGTTCTTTCATTGCCCGCTGATGGTTTAAAATACTCGTTAATATTTCTAAGGGTTGCTCTCGGTTGATCCCTTCTAATACTTTGGTCGCAAAATCAAAATTAAAGAGACCATCAAAACCACTACTATAAGCTTGGAGCGTTTTCGTATCCGACCAGATTTCCGCAACCACATACGCCTCGGGGTTGATGGACTTCACATAGTCCTTCATCTCCAGCCAGAATTGTTGATTGCGTTGCATCGTTGGGGTTCGAATTTCCGCTTCGGCAGAATCATATAAATGGTATGCTGCATCATAGCGGAATCCATCAACGCCTAAGTCTAGCCAATATTTAAGAATTTTACGGAATTCAATACGAAGTTCTACACTATCAGCATTAAACTCTGGCATTTCCGACCAAAACGCCGCATAGTACCAAATCCCTTTGTTTTCTAGATGATACCAACCTTCCCGATTTGGATACAAGTCTGGCGTAAAATCTTCTTCTTTAACAATTCGATAATAATCAACATACGGTTCTTCACCATTAATGGCTTTTTGAAACCACGGATGACTCGACGACGAATGGTTTAAGACCATGTCCATAATGACCACCATCTCTCGCTCATGCGCTTGTTCAATAAGTTCAACAAAATCATCGATGGTCCCGAGTTCTGGGTCTACGGCTAAATAATCGGTGACATCATAGCGATGATAGGTTGGGGAAGGATGGATGGGATTAAGCCAAATACCTTTAATACCCAAATTATCTAAATAATCTAAACTCAGGGTGATGCCTTCGATATCCCCCCGGTTATCCCCGTTACTATCCGCAAAACTTTTGGGAAAAATATTATAAAAGACTTGACCTTCGAGTTTGTCCACGCGTGTATTTATTAATTTCTCTTCAAGCTCATCGACTGAGAGAGATTCATACGTTTCTGGATCAACGGTCAGTACTTCATCCGGTGCACAACCGGTGATGATTAATAAAACAATCAATACACTAAGAATTCTTTTCATCATATTCCCTCCAAATTAGACGCCCTTCATACGGTTGAAGACCCTTGTTGTCAGACGTCTCATAGTTACTTAGTAGAACCTTTCCCTTCATTATTGGATATTTAACATAATGATCACGGAAATTGGCTAGGGTTATTATCTCATGATTTTCATAACGGCGCACAAAGACAAAGATATCGGGATGTTGATGATCCAAAACATCAAAATCGCCGTGCGTTAAGATTTTTGAATAAGCACTCTCTAATCGCAACTGAATCATTTCACGATACATCGACCAAATCGACTGATGGTCGTTCATTTGATCTTCAGCATTAATCCATTTATAGTTGTCGTTCATTTTTAAATATGGTTCGCTGGTGCTAAAGCCCCCATATTTTGTATTAGACCATTGGAATGGTAAATGACCATTATCTCGACCCGCATACCTTAAGTGGGTCATTATTTGTTCACTCGTATATTTATCTTTATGATCACGAATGAAATTACGAGAACTGGCGTCTTTGAAATCTTCTAAGGATTGATAATCCACATTCGTCATACCAATTTCTTCACCATTGTAAATAAAAATCATACCCGGTAAAGACAGTAGAACCATTGCCAGTAAACGGCCAGAAACATTATGGAAGTCCACATTTCCATATTGACTCAACGCCCGTGGATGATCGTGGTTGGTCCAGTACATAGGAAAAGCAATCCCCGCTTCCATCGATCCCTTTAACCAATACACCAAACGTTTACGAAGTTCTTGGACATCTACCTTTATTTTCTCGGGTTCCAAAATGGTTCGATTCTCCAAACCATTACACCACACCGTGTCAAAATTAAAGACCATATCAATGGCAGGTCGCGCTTTGTTGACGTATTTTAAAGCGTCTGGTAATTTGGCCCCACCACCAACTTCGCCAATCGTCAACACATTATAATGTTGAAAAACCTCGTTATAGAGTTCATGTAAATAGTCATATAAGACCTCTCGATTTGAAAATTTTGACCAGTCATATGCGAGTTCCCACGGACCCGCTAACGAACTATTCTCAAAGCTTAAGTCTCTTCCTAAATGGGCAATCGCATCCATGCGGAAACCATCAACCCCTAAATCGAGCCAAAAGCGAGCAACCGCTGCCATTTCTTTTCGTAACGGTTCATAGTCCCAATTAATGTCAGGCATTTTATCGGAAAAGATCTTCATATAATACTCCCCCGTTTCAGGACTATAATTCCAGGCTGGTCCACCAAAAAAGGCGCCCCAGTTATTTGGAGGTACTTGTTGACCAGAAGGACTCGTTCGACCTGGAGCCCATAGGTAATAAGATCGCTTTGGATTATCTAAACTCGATTTAGACTCGATAAACCATGGATGTTCATCGGACGTTTGATTCATTACATAATCTAAAAGCACTTTAATGCCTAAGTCATGCGCTTTTTGGATTAATTCTTTGGCTTCGTCCAGTGTCCCTAAACTAGGATCCACCGCCATGAAATCGGAAATATCATAACCATTATCATCCAAAGGAGAAGGATAAAAAGGGGTAATCCAAATCGCATTAATTCCTAACGCTTTCAAATAGTCTAATTTTTCAATAATACCTCGTAGGTCGCCCACCCCATCGCCGTCGCTATCGTAGAAAGAACGGATATAGATTTGGTACGCAACCGAAGTTTTCCACCAGTCTTTTTGCATATGGTCTCCTTAGAAAGAAAGAGCACCGCAAGGGTGCTCTTTAAAGATATTGCAGTCGCTATTCCTTATTTTTTATTGTTCAGCTGCGATTGCCGCATTGGTTACTTCAATCAACTGAGCAATAGCATCATCAACAGATAATTCGCCGTCCCAAATTGCTTTCTCATAGTCACTAATGTGTTCATAAAAGACTGCGTCCATTCCTTTTTTACCGGAAGGTAGGGTTAATCCAGGTTCAGTAGCTGTATATTGCATACCATCCATGAATTGTTTTTGAACAGAATCTTCTGCTAAATTAGGCGCAACTTCAGCACCAGCAACTAGAGCTGGAGCATAGGTAGAGTTATCAACCATTGCTTGGAATCCTTCTTTAGAATAAACTAAACGAAGAAGTTCGTGAGCAGCGGAACGATAATCTGTGTAAGAGTTAATAATATAGCCCTTAGTTTTAGCAAAGGTTGCTTGGTTCAAGCCTTTCCAAGTTGGAAGGTTTGAAATAGAATACGTGTTTCCAGTGGCTTTCGCATCACCAGCAACATCTTGCCAAGTTCCGACTAAACCAAATGGAGATAAGTTAACGCCATTAATGACGTCATCCCAACGCCAAGTCATCGCGGCAGCAGGTGTGACTTCACCGGATTGTTCAACAGAAATTTTAGCTTCTTTAGCCGCTAACATGAATTCAAATCCTTCTTTGAATTTAGGATCATCGTATCCAGGTTGTGAAGCATCACCAGAAGCATAAAGTCTCCAACCAGCCGACGATAAGTGGTGGTAGTCTGACCATTGGTTATCTAAAGTCATTGGGAAGACGACGTTGACTTGTTGGTCAACATATTCATCCGTAAATTGAGTAACTTCTTCCCCATCCTCGTTTGTTACGACTTCGGTTTGACGTACTTTGTAGACTGGACGATCTTCTGCCCATTCTTTGGCTAAATCAAAGATTTTTTCCCAAGTGTCGAAAGCATCGACGAGGCCATCACCATTGGCATCGGTCACATCATAACCTAATGCTTCAAGCATGGTGATGTTGGTGACAAATGTCATACCATCTAAGGCAGCTGGTGCATAAATCAATGTGTTGGTTGGGTTTCCAGCATCAATGCCTTGTTCGGAACCATTTGCACGAACGATGTCTGCTAAATGGCTATCGAACGCAAGCATGTGTGCTTCATTACGTGGAACTTCACCATCAATAACTAAAATTACATCTGGTAGCTCCCCTTGAGATTCACCGATCTTGTCGGCGGTGTCTTGAGAACCCATGTTCTCAAACGTGACTTTACCAGCATGCTCAGGATGTGTCTTATCCCAAAGAGCAACAATAGCTTCTCCAAAAGCATCGTTATCTACAGCAAAGCGCAGTTGAGCGTCAGATTCAATTTCATACTGACCTTTTTCTTCATTCCAGACAACGGTTTCCCCATCAAGGTTAACACCTGGCTCAGGTGTTTCTCCCGTTTCTACTGGTGTTTCTTCAGCTGGCGGCGGTGTTGTTCCACAAGAAATCAACAAAGCAGCAACTAAAGCAATCATTAATAGTTGTAGTAATCTTTTCATTAAATACTTTTCCTCCTGTATTTAAACTTTCAACAATGACTCACAAAAGTTGATTTCGACTGCGTTAAATCAAAATGTAAGCACTTAGATGTTGTCGGGTTTATTATAACAAACCCGCATGACTCGTCAAGTCTCTTGATAAAAGAATCAATTTGTCGAGCGTTGTAATTTCATAATCTGCCAATAAACCATGACAATCCGTGCCATGTAGGCAACAGGGTAAAACAAGGTCGCAATGGACGGATTAAATAAGCCAATAATTGCAGAAATAAGCGCTGGAGCGAACATCGTCATCACAGCGATCGCCAAGGCTTCTTTAAACGATAAATTCAACGTAAACTGTCGTCCATTCACAAACCTCAATACGAGAGCAACGATTAAAATATATACTAAATATTGAAAAACATTTAAAGCATAAATCATCGGCACCCGCACCGGCAACGCCCCTTTGTGGGCATTCTCTAAGAAGTCTCCTAGAATCAAGGGTGAACTCAAACCTGAGGTTTTCAAATTAGAAAGCGGCCCAACATTAGCCAAATTGTACATCCCTACAACACTCTGACCATCCACTAGACCAAAAACATAATTTTTGGATAACAGCAGATAGTTGTCTAAGTCATTTAAAGAAGCATCATCGCTCTCGTTTAAATAAAGAGTATACTCACCTTCTGTAAAGGTCTTCACTTCTTCAAACGAACAGGAAAGCGCATTTTCTTCAATAACACAATCTTGTTCTAAAGCTTGATCAAATAAAGAAGCCACCGGCTCAAATTTCGACGCGAGCGTATTCGAGCTTAAACGATAACCCTCCGCTATAAAGGGCGTACTAATTAACATGGCCGACAATAAATAGAGAACAACAATCATCCACCAAGGTTGGTTGCGTTGTTCAACAACGGCCCGATTGGAATATAAAATCTGATGGAAATTTTTAAACATTACCCTTTTTCAGCTCCTGCTGTTAATCCATAGACCATATATTTCTGCATGTAAAATTGAACCAACATAATCGGCATCGCTACCAACAAAGCTCCCGCCATAAAGCGCAACGGGTTATAGTGCAACGTGTTAAATGGATCTGTCGTTCGATATAGCCACACAGAAACCGTTTGAGAATCTGCTTGTAAGAATACCGACTGAAGCATATAGTCCATCCAAGGGGCCATGAAGGCATTAATCGCAATGAATCCTAAAATCGGCACAATCAAAGGCAAAATAATTTTAAACAAGGTTTGCATTTTAGAAGCACCATCTATCTCCGCGGCTTCATCCAACGAACGTGGAATCGATCTCATAAAGCCCCGAACTAAGAACGTGTTATAAGGAATACTACCCACCGAATAAATAACAGCTAACATATAGGTATTATTCAACCAACCAAAAGTTCTAAAAATCATAAACAAAGCCAACATCCCCATAAAGGAAGGGAACATCTGCAAGACCATCATCCCAAGTAAAATCTGTTTCCGACCTTTAAAACGAAGTCGTGAAAATATAAAGCCCGACATGGTGCTAAAAATTAAAACCAACACCGTATTCAATCCCGCTAAACCAATCGTTCTCAAAAACGCCGCTGGATAATCCGCCATCGCTGCCGACTTTACCGTCTTGTACTCAAAGATATATTTAAAATGCTCTAAGGTAAACAGACGTCGATCCGGAATTATCGGTACCGCATCAATGGTTTTCCCCCGAGTAAAGGCCGCTGAAATCATCCATAAAACTGGGGTCAGCACAATAAGCACCATAATAATTAGCCACGAATAAGCCAAGATGCCTCGTACCACGCGCCCAACAAATCCCCATTTATTATTCGCTTTCAAATAACCACGAATAAAGAAGACTGCTAAGACGCCAACCACCACGCCTAAAATTAAAAACACTGGATTAATAGATGAGCCGCCCATAGCCACATAATTTAGAAGTTTCATTTAGAAATCCTCCCATAAACTCTTTTGACGTGACAAATTCACGACTGAGAACACACTAATTAAAATGAAAATAAAAATTGAATACACCGAAGCCACATTATACAATTGAGCATTCGCTGAAAAAGACAATTTATAAATCCATGAAATTAAAATATCTGTCTGACCAGGTGCACCCCCCATGATCCGAAGTGATAGGGGGACATCCTTCAACACCCAGTCGGGACCCCCACCCGTAAGGAAATAAATCGACCCAAAATTATTAAAGTTATGGGTAAACGTCATAATAATTGCGGGTGCAGTGGACCTTAGAATTAACGGCAAGGTTAAATAGCGGAACTTCTGAGAACCAGAAGCGCCATCAATACTTGCGGCTTCATATAAATCGGCAGGTAACGTCGTTAAAGTCCCCGTAATCAACATCATAAAATACGGTGCCCCCAACCATAAGTTGACAATGACAATCACCGCTTTGGCTAAGTTTCCATTATAAGGCTGCGAGAACCAATAAATGGTCGCATCCGGCCGACCTTGTAGACCAATATTGTATAAAAATGTTGAAACTGGTTCCATGGTATCCGTCGCATGTAAAATCTTATTAAAAAGACCATTGGTATCAAAAGCATTCTTAAAGACCATTAACGAAATCATTCCTGGAATCGCCCAAGGAAGAATTAAAATCGTCCGCCACAACTTCTTCGCTTTCACTGTTTTCGATTCAATGACTAAGGCATTAATCATCCCTAAGACATAACAGGTAAACGAAGCCATGATCGCAAAGATAACGGTCCACAGAAAGACCTGACCAAAAATCTTCAACCAACCAGGATCACCCATGAACGTTGTAAAATTCGAAAATCCAACCCATTTAATCAAGTTCGAAGGCACCTGAATACGATAGGTATAGTTCGTAAAGGCTAGTAAAAATGAAAATAAAATTGGTACAATCGAGAAAAAGCCTAGGGCTACAGCCAATGGAGCCATTAAAAAATACGGTAGTGATCGATCCCATAAATCAACCAACATCCGTTTACCAGTTAAAATCTCTTCTCCATTATTATGAGCTAAGCGTACTTTATACGCATCCCGAATATTAATGATATAGATCATTAATAAAAAAGCAAAAAACATTAAGGTAATTAACCCATTACCTAGTAAGGTTACTGAATTATCCGCATTTCTAAACCGGATATTTCGGCTATAGGTTTCCATCGTTAAACCCCGATAACTCTGTCCACGTGTAAACACACCAAGAGTAAATAAACCCCAAAGACCATATGTAAAAAAGCCACCAAAGTCGCGGAATAAGTGCAATTTCTCCCCTTCTTGTAGTGGATATCTTTGAAGCCAAGCGGACATCGTAAAGTAATCCGATGTCATTAATTCCACAGCAATCGCCGCCACAAAGACCAGAAAGATCACTAAACCTTTCGATCGTTGACGATTACGGAATTGTCCCAGGCCAGGTACCAGTGCGGATAACAATGCAGAAACTAAAGCATCCCCCTTCCCAGTTTGCTTTTTAACAACTGGATCAGGTTTCTTCACTTGAGACATTATGGTTCCTCCTTATAACTAGAACAATTATAACACACAAACTATGCTAAAATGTAATCGATATCATTAAAGGGGATTTTTTATATGAATATTTCTGCATTTTTCCATCGTTGTCTATTCGGCTATTGTACGGTTTTAACGGGCAATCGCGTCGAAATAAAATTCCAAACCGGCAAGGATATTACAGAGGTACAACTCGTCTACGGAGATCCTTATCTATGGCAAAAAGAAGCTAAAGGTTATGCTTGGCAACATCAAGAAAAAACCATGGAACTATTGGGAGAAACCCGTTTACATAAGTATTGGCAAATCACGGTAGACGTTCCAACTCAAAGATTAAAGTACTATTTCCGGATTTTTAATGAACAAAAAAGGCTTTGTTATGGAGACCGCGGGGTCTTTTCAGACGCCACCTACAGCCATTGGGATGGTTTCTTTATGCCCTTTGTCCGTGAAGGCGAGGCTTTAAATCCACCTAGTTGGACTAGTGATATCGTCTGGTATCAAATCTTTTTTGATCGCTTCAGTGATGGAGACCCAACCAATAATCGGGTCGATGGCTATGCTTGGGAACAACCCGCTCACTTGAACGGCTATTTCGGTGGCGATGGACAAGGTATACTTAACCATTTAGAACAGCTAAGAGAAACCGGTTATACCGGCATTTACTTAACCCCAATCTTTCTAGCTGGGTCCAACCATAAATATGACACCATCGATTATTATCAAATCGATCCCGACTTCGGCAGTTTAGATCTCTTTAAAAAGCTTGTAAACAAAGCCCATGAACTAGGCATGAAAGTTATGTTGGATGGGGTTTTCAATCATACAGGTATTTATTTCTTTGCTTTTTTGGATATTATGAAAAACGGAAAAGATTCTCCTTACGCTCACTGGTATCACCTCACCAATTTTGAACCTCTCGAATATTTAACCTTTGGCACCACCAAATCCATGCCCAAATTAAACACCGATCACCCTGATGTACAAGATTACTTCATTGAGGTGATGCATTATTGGATTAAAGAAACCAACATCGATGCTTGGCGAATCGATGTTGCTAACGAAGTCGCTCATGAATTTTATAAGCGTGCGTACCCATCCATCAAGAAAACCAATCCTGATTTTTATCTAGTTGCTGAAATCTGGCATGATCCCATTAATTGGCTTGATCATGAATTTGATGCCGCCATGAACTATCAACTTGGTTTTTTCATTAAAGATTTAATCAATACCCACGATATCCAACAGTTCATCGATCAGTTCTATTTATATCAATTTAAATATCCAACAAAAATTCGGCAATCTACCTTTACAATGTTAGATTCACACGATACCCATCGCCTTCGCTATCTCTTGGGAGATAGTGAAGAAAAGACCTTACTGGCACTAGCTCTTTTATCCATCCAGCAAGGTGGGATTTGTCAATTGTATGGTACGGAATATGCCTTGTTAGGGGAAGCGAGCGAATATGACCGCGCCCTGTACCCTCAACACCCAAACAAAGCCCAGAAGCAATTTAGACAGAAGGTCAAAAGATTACTCGACATTCGTAGCGATCATATTGATTTAATCACCCATGGGGATGTTTCGATTAAACACCATCAGGGTCTGTTTTACTTCATTATTTCCAATCAAAAACAACAACTAACACTCATCGCGAATATAAGCCATCAAACACAATTGGCTGATATTAATGCCGAAGAGCTCTTTAGCGAAACAAAATTAACCCAAGTTGAATTAAAACCCTACGAGTTTTGTTTCATTTCTACAAAATAAAATATCCAAAGCCCTAGAAAAAAAGCATTTATCTTGTTTCACATTCTTTATTTATTCGCTGCTATAGTCGATCTTTCTCTATATCGCGATGTCTTTTCACTTTATGTATGTTGTCACTCTCGTACTCATTAAAAAATTTATGAGCGAAACTAACCGATCGGTGCTTGCCACCTGTACAACCAAGACCGACTACCAGTTGGCTCTTACCTTCCGCTTTATAAAGTGGAACAGTGTATGCTAAGTAATTATTAATTTGTTCATAAACTCCATTTGCTTCATCGGACTCAAATACATAATCTCGAACTTCTTTTTCTTCACCCGTTTTATTTCTTAAACTTAAATCATAAAAAGGGTTCTTTAAACATCTTAAATCGAAAACCAAGTCTGCATCTCTCAAAATTCCATATTTGAAACCAAAAGATACAAAATGAACGTGGAGTTTTCCGAATTTACTATTATCAAGCGCTTTTAAAACTTCTTCCTTCAATTCAGCTGTTCGTAAATGTGTCGTGTCAATATAAAAGTCACTTTCCTGATTTAAAAATTCAAGATGTTGACGTTCCAGTTTAATAGCTTCCTCAATTGATAAAACATGTTCTGACATAAGTGGATGATTTCTTCTTGTTTCTTTGTATCGCTTTAATAAGGTCTCATCATCTGCGTCGATGAATAAGATACTAAAACTAATATCCTCATCTTTTAAATAACCAATCATTTTCTCGACATTTTTAAACATGCGGCTACTTCTAATATCTACTGTTATTGCCAACTTATCATCCGCGTCTTCTGTTTCGTCCATTAATGAGGGTATAGTTTTATAAAGTGTCGGCGGAAAATTATCAATACAGTAATAACCGAAATCTTCCAAGCTCTTTATGGCTGTGGATTTCCCTGATCCACTTGTCCCTGTAATAATAATCAAATCCATATTAATTCCTCTTTTCTATGTGTTTTGGCATTGATATTGTAAATGTACTTCCCTCCATTAACTTACTATCCACCCAAATCTTTCCATCAAAACTCTCAACGACATCTTTAGCAAACGATAACCCCAACCCAGAACCTCCTGCTTGAGAGTTTCTATGTTCATCTACTCGATAAAATCGTTCAAAAATACTCGCTTGATCTTCTTCAGGAAGTCCTGGTCCCTGGTCTTTAATTGCTACAAATATCTCTGACGTTGTAGCACTTAACTCAATAAAAATCGTTGTGTCTGGGTAAGTATATTTGATAGCATTTTCCAACAAATTAGAAAATGCCTGTAAAAACAACAATCTGTTTGCTAAAATTAACACATTTTCATCAAGACTTTCTAAAACTTCGATTTTTATATTTCGATTCGTCGCAATTCGTCTGTATGATGGTAATATTTCTTTTATCATCTTCGAAACTGAAATTTCTTCCATAACTTTGTTATGTTCTAAATTAGTTATGTCGAGTAATTGATTTAGTATTTTTTGTAATCTATTTAATTCAAAATCAATAATCCGGAAAGCTTCTTCTCGATAGTCTTCACTAATATCAGACCACATCTTAAGGGTTTCAATATAACTCGAAACAATTGTTAAAGGCGTCCTAAACTCATGCGAGACATTCTGCACGAAGTCTTGTCTTAGTTTTTCAACTTTGAATTGATTTGTTACATCTCTAATTGAAATTAAAATACCTAGCTGTGATAGCTCAGCGTACTTATCATATATCTTCGACATAAACAACTCATAATGTTTTTCTTGAAAATCGATAACATTTGTAATCGGTTGATCAACATCTAAAGTTTTTCGAATAAGTTCATCGATTTTTATGTATAATTCAGAGCGATATATTCGTGTCTTATCAAAAAAAACATTATCATCTGCTCCCAGGATGCGTTGAGCTTGGGGATTCATTAAGATAATGTTTCTATCATTATCTAATAGTAAAATCCCATCTTGAATACTAGTGAAAATTGCATTCAAATAGTTAAAACGCTTGCTGTTAATTGCTTGGGTTTGGTCATTTTGTGTTTGGATGATTATATTTTCCTTTTTAATGACTACTAAATCTTCTTTTAGTTTATTTAATCGTTCTTTAAGCTTCTTAATATGCGTCAAAAAAAGAAAAACAATACCAAGAATGAGGATGATAAAAATCGTTACTAATAATACAGCCTTGATAATCACTGCATCATTGTTAATCATTAAATAAATACCCTTTTCCTCGTATCGTCTTGATAGCTTCTATGTCTGGATTTATTTGTTTTATTTTCTTCCTGATTTTGCTCATGTGAACGTCGAGAGAACGACTATTCAGAGAATCATCATCAGATTTTATTGCAAGCAATTCATTTCTTAAAACAGTGGTTCCTGTATTCTCAATGAGTAATTTTAAGATTTCAAATTCTAGAGGTGTCAAATCAAGTTCTTCACCGTCACAATCAATCTTAAGCTCTTCTCGGCTCACTGTAAAATGATTCGTTGAATAAGTGTCATTCAAACGATACATATTATCTGATCGACGAATAAGTGCTTCAATTCGCGCAAAAAGTTCTCTAATACTAAAAGGTTTTGTGATATAGTCATCAGCACCAATTCCTAAACCAATGACTTTATCTGTTTCCTCAGACTTGGCACTGAGCATAATAATTGGGGTAGTTGAAATGGAGGGTGTACTTCGAACAATTCGACAGACTTCTAACCCGCTAATGTTTGGCATCATTATATCTAGTAAAATGCAATCTATTTTTTTATGTTGTAGTTTTTCTAACGCCTGTTCACCATCAAAAGCAACAACAACTTCATAACCATTCTTTTCTAAATTAAATTTTAGTACATCTACTATTGACGTTTCATCATCGACTACTAGAATTCTTTTCTTCATTACTCAACCTTTCAAATAAGTTAAACCGGATTTAAAATCCCCTGTGAGATAATATTACCACTTACAGCATCGAACAAAATCGCTTTATTTCCAATAAATTCGAAATTAACTCTTTCATTAACTTGAAAGTCAACATCACCAAAGACTACGGAAGTAATAAAAGCACCTTTGTACTCTAACCTTACCACAGTTTCAAGACCAGACGGTAGTGCAGAATAAATAGATGCTTCAAAGAAGGCATCTTTATTGATAGCTACAAACTCTGGCCGAACACCTAACACAAGCTGTTGCTCATCAGACAAATTCGGTAATTCGTCTTTCGGATTAAATATTAAGTTTGTATCTTTAAATTGAAGTTTTACCTGGTCTAAGTTGATATTAGACCCCACCACTGGAATAAAATTCATTGTTGGATTACCAACAAAATCTGCAGCAAACAAATTCACTGGACGATTATATACATCTAATGGTGGCGCGTACTGTTGTAATTTACCTTCATGTAGTAGGCACATCTTTGTTGAAAGTGTCATTGATTCTAATTGATCATGAGTTACATAAACAAATGTAGATTCTGTTTCTGTATGCAAACGTTTCAATTCAGCCCTCATATCCATTCGAAGTTTTGCATCAAGATTAGAAAGTGGTTCGTCCATCAATAATACTTTTGGCCCAGGAGCTAACGTTCTTGCAATGGCTACTCGCTGTTGTTGACCACCAGACAATTCGTGAGGATAGCGATCTAAAAATTCGCTTATGTCTAACATTTTCACGGTTTCGTCCACCCGTTTTTTTATTTTTTCTTTAGGCCATTTTAAGTTTTCCAATCCAAAACTAATGTTTTGAAAAACAGTCATATGTGGCCACAAAGCATAGTTTTGAAATAGGAATCCGACATCGCGTTTATCTGGAGAAATATTAATTCCTTTTTCTGCTGAGAAAACGAGTCGATCATCTATATAAATATCTCCCTCTGTAGGATTTTCCAGGCCCGCAATCATACGTAAGGTCGTTGTTTTACCACAACCTGACGGTCCTAACAATGTGACAAAGTCACTATCTTTTATAAGAAGATTTAATCGATCTACAGCAACCACTTCTCCAAACTTTTTGGTTACATTTACTAGTCTAATTTCTGGCATATTAACCTCCTATACCTTTATCTATGGATGCACCAGTAAGCTTATTCACAACATAGTTTATCGTTAAGACAATTACAATTATCATAAGATTTATGGCATTCGCATACTGATTCCAACCTTTTTCGTTGTATTGAAACAACATCGTCGTTAAAATTCTGTTTGCTGGAGTAATAAGTAATATAAATAGTGAAAGTTCCCGCATTGCGGAGATAAACGGTAGTAAATATCCTGACAAGAAACTTGATTTTTGAATTGGAAAGATGATTCTTCGCATTCTCTTTGTCCAACTAACTCCTTGAATCACAGCAGCTTCTTCTATTTCGTCACTTAATTGTAGCATTGCATTGATTCCCGATCGAGAAGCGAATGGAAGGTATTTAATCGAACCTACTAAGACCAACAAAGCAAATGTCCCATATAATGAAGGAACAAACAAATTTCTCTTAGAAAACATTGAAAGATAAATTGCTCCAAAAGCCATCGCTGGCATTAGGTAAGGGAAAAAGGCCAAATTATTTACAAATGAAGCAAGCTTACTATTTTTGCCCTTAACAACCGCATAACCCGTTAGCACACCTAAAGTACCTGCTATTAGCGCACTACCTCCTGCAAGTTTCAAACTATTCCAAAGTCCTAAGTATACATATTTATTCTTTAGAATACCTGGCTCTCCACCACCAATATCCGCTCGCCCTTCTCCAGTCCAAAACAAAGTTGTGAAGTTAGATAGACTGTAATCACCTGGAGCAAGAATGAAGGACTCAACCGCAAATGTTATTAATGGAATTATTGCAATTAGTAGTAAAAACACTCCTAAAATTATTGAAATTGGAGTTCTAAGTTTCTTTAAATCTACCAAAGAAATTTGAGAACTTTTGCCTGTAACCGTTGTGAAAGACTTTCTCTTACCAACAACCCATTGATTAATCATAAGTATCGCAACACCAATAACGATTAAAACAATCGACATTATATAGCCATATCCAGGATTCAGTCCATTAAGTGTTCGAAACATTTGAGTTGTAAGAACTTGGAAGCGAACAGGTGTTCCTAAGAAAGCAGGAACCGCAAAAGCACTCATAGAACTAGAAAACGTTAATAAAAACGTTGAAAGAATTGCGGGCATAACAATTGGTAAAGTTATCTTCCGTAATATTCTTAAGCGTGAGGTTTTTAAAATTGTCGCAGCTTCTTCTAAATTTGCATCCATATTCCTCAAGATACCACCGATTAAAATATAGGCAAACGGGGCATAGTGTAATCCCAGGACAATAGAAATAGGAAAAGCTCCGTAAGCAAACCAATTCGCCGTTTCAATTCCCGTTAGTGCTGTAAAAAGACCAGGGGAACCACCGATATGTGAATTTCTAAAAAAATTCAACCATGCCATAGCCAATGTCCAAGAGGGCATAATATATGGTAAAACAAACAATGTGCTGATCATGGATTTAAATCTAATATTACTTCTCGTAATTAACCAAGCAACCGCTCCTCCTAGTAAAATCGCGATAAACGTGCTTGCTAGTGAAACCTTCAATGTATTCATCAAAGGTGTGTAAAACATCACCTTACTAATCGATGGATCAATAAACACTTTCCTCCAATGATGCAATGTTAAATCATTAACCTGAGACCCAGGTATACTCATCAGTTCGGATGGATGAACTAAAAAACTATCCTTTATAAGCGAATATAATGGAACGAGTGTTAGAAAAAACAAAAACATCGATAAAAGCAAAAGTATTACATTATGAGGTTTACTTAAATAAGTTTTAATTCGATTTGTTAAAGACATCTGGACCTCCAATAAATATTAGAGAAACCCGAAGGTTTCTCCTTTATTCTGCTAATATTTTCGTGTAAAACTCTTCTACCTTTGTCCTATTCTCGTATAGATATACAGGGTCTTCGACGATTAAACGTTCTTCCCAGAATGCTAATGGTTCATCATCTTCATTTACTGGAATTTGCGGATTACTCGAGTATGCACCAACATCTTTACCCCAAGGCTCAAAGCCTTCTTCAGTTAATAAAAACTCAGTCATTAACATCGCGGCATATGGATTAGCTGCATTTGATGTAGATTGAACGTAAATTGGGTAATAGAAACCAGAAAATGGAGCTACCTCAGTTAACGCTCTTAATGTTAAGTTTTTTGTTTCATCATAACGAGTTTTAGAATAAACAAATAAACCTAAACGTGTATCCTCTTGACCCTTAATTCCGACGTTTTCAGAAATTGTTGTATCACTATTCCCCAAAACGACTCCATTATTAAAGAACATTTTCATCCATTCGTAACCAGCATTCTCGGTTGTCAGTTCAATGTCTTTTCCAAAGTATTCTTTGTATGATTCAGCGAGCTTATTCGACCACTCTTCATTGGTAATCATCGTTAAGAAGTTAGAGTTAACACCTTCTTGATTTGGATCTTTAAACTGGATTTTTCCATGCCATTTTTCTTCAGTTAATTCCCAAACATTTGAAATAATATCTTCGTTTGTCAGCTCGTTGTTAAAGATAAAGACCTTATTGACGAATTGGAACGCTAATGGCTCTTGATACTGCTCAGGAATAATATCTTTATAGTTTTCAGGGACGTAATTGACCAAATAACCTGGATTAATCAATTGTCCAAAGACACGACCACCGTCCTGCACCAATACTAAATCTGCACCTTGAATATTCCCTGAGACTTCACGACTTACTTTCTCAATGAGTTCACCATCTTTTAAATTCGATGCTTCGACTTCAATACCATACTTTTCGGTGAATTTTTCAGCTGCCTGTGAAATCCGAGAAGTGTTTGAATAAACAACTAATTTGCCTTCCGCTTTTGCTTTTTCAACAATTTCTTCATGAGTTAGTGTCTCGGTTGTTTCTGTTTCACTAGGAACCGTTTCTTGAGCTGGACCATCACTTGAACAACTTGTTAAAATCAACAAAAAAACAAGCGCTAATGCTAAAAGTTTTATCACTTTTTTGTTCAACATAACTTCTTTCCTCCTTATGTAGTTATGTTAACTATTGTTAACTTATGTTAAGTCTAGCAGTAAATGAAAGCGCTGTCAAGGATGGTTTCTATATTTTATGAAGTCTTGAAATCTCTTTGAATAAAAACTGGAAACATTCATGAATTATCTGATTACCCACTATTTTTGAAAAGAAAAAAAGTAACGTGATACGACATAAACTCCAAAAGCTTTCCTATCGGAAGAAGAATTATTAACTGTACAATTTCAATCGAATAAGACTAAATAAATTTCCCTATCACACCTCCATACATGCCGCTTTGTATGCGACGGTACATTTAAATTTCAATTTGCTTATCTGCTCACTTCTCATGATTCGTTACTACTTCTTTCCCACCTCGCGATGTGAAATTTGCGGAGACTTTCACTCCAGAGATTAGTGATGCCCGTCATACGAATAAAGGGCCTCCTATTGAAGCCCTTTTTATTAAAATGAATTGATTAAGCGCAAATATATTGCTAATCTATTGTAATGTTTCTCCTTCAGCATTGTAATAGACAGGGTTAATGAATTGCACAAAGCAATCATCCCCTTTTTCAAAGACGACATGATGAGGTGCTTGAACTTTGATTTCTTGGTTTCCTAACAAGACAAAGTATTCCGTATATTCTGACAAAATGGATCGACGAATAATCTTTGCCTTATAACCAGATTCCCGATTCAATTCGATTTCACTTGGTCGCGTCGCTAAGGTTTTAACCTTTGAAATATCTTTAACATTTACTGGTAAAGATTGATTACTCTCGCCAACTGCATAAACCTTGTTATGACGTACCTCGACATCCGTAAAATTGGATTCACCTAAGAAATTGTGTACAAATAAATTAATTGGTTTGTTGTAAAGATTCTCTGGTGTGTCGACTTGAATAATATTACCGTGATCCATCACCATAATCCGATCCGATAACGCTAAGGCTTCGGATTGGTCATGGGTAACAAAGATAATTGTAAAATTATACTCTTTTTGAAGACGTTTGATTTCAAAACGCATGGTTTCCCTTAATTTTGGATCAAGGTTTGATAACGGTTCATCCAGTAACAATATCCCTGGATTCACGACAATGGATCGTGCCAAGGCAATTCGTTGTTGTTCTCCACCAGATAAATCTGAAGGAAAATCTTTTGCTTGTTTCGTCAAATTCGTTTGTTGCAAAGCGATGTCCACACGCCGTTTAATTTCGTCTTTCGGACGTTTTTGAACTTTCAACGGAAAAGCCACATTGTCAAAAACATTTAAGTGTGGCCAAACAGCAAATGCTTGGAAAACCATTCCGAGATTACGTTCTTCTGGTTGAACATACAAACCCTTGCTTTTAATAGAGACTGGACGTCCTTCCAAGTAGATTTCACCTTCAGTTAAGTCTTCAAAACCCGCAATCATTCTGAGAGTCGTCGTTTTACCACAACCAGATGGACCTAAGAAGGAAAAACACTCTCCTTTTTTCACCGTCAAATTGAAGTTATTGACTGCTGTAATCGTTCCTAGAGTTTTTGTCGTAAAATCTTTTCTTACATTTCTTAATTCTATTTGATTCATACCTAAACTCCTTTCCGATCTTTAGTAATCCAGTTGATTATCCAGTTTACCACAATGATTAATAAAATCGCCAACGTGGCTAGTGCACTTGCTTGTGTAATATAACCATCACTTCTCAAACTATAAATAGCAACCCCTAACGTTCGTGTATATGGACCATAGAGTAAGGCACTCGTGGTCAATTCCCTCATCGCTGGTAAGAAAATCAGGAAGAACCCCGAAACCATCGCAGGACGGATCAATGGGAAAGTGATATCTTTCAACGATTCCGTATGAGAAGCTCCACAGGACCTAGATGCCTCCTCCAATGATGGATGCACTTGTCGTAGAGCTGCCGACGAAGAGTTTAAAGAGAATGACAAATAGCGAGCTAAATAGGCAATAAGAATTATCCATAAAGAGTTGTACAAGTTAATCCCGAAAATTCGTCCCGACCAGGCTAAGATTACACCAATCGCTAGAACAGTTCCTGGCAATGAGTAAGGTAACATGGACAAAAATTCAAGAATTCCTTTTCCTTTAGGTTTGACTTTGATTATTACATAAGCAATCATAACCCCTAAAAACATATCGATTAGACCTGCAGAAGTTGATAATAACAACGAGTTTCTGATACCATCTTGAACCATTTTGTTATTAAATAAGATGTTGGTGTAATTCTTTAAGGTAAAGTTGTTAGGAGTAAGCGGTAAACCATAGGACTTCAGCAACCCAACCAAGAAAATCATAGCCATTGGTACAACAACGATTATTATCAGCGTAAAAAATGAAAGAATAAGTAATGGATAGCGCGATTTTCTCAACTTAATAAGGGTTGGTCGCATACTCTTACCTTTGATAATGTCGTAACTACCTGATTTCAGTAGATATCGCTGAGCAATTAAAGCTATAGAAACAACCGTTACTAGCAATATAGACAAAATCGTTGCTTCACGAATACCCTGGAAATCGCCTGCTGCTCGATTGATTAATTGGAATATTCGGGTTGGTAAAGTATAAATATTTTGTGAAAACCCAAGGATAGAAGGTACCCCAAAATGAGATAACGAAGAAATCATAATCAATAAAGCACCCGAAGAAATCGCAGGTTTAACTAAAGGCAACGTAATCTTGCGGATAACATACCCTTGTCTTGCTCCAGCAATTCGTGCAGATTCTTCCAGAGTTGGGTCCATCCGTTCTAAAGCACTAACAACCTGCATAAAAACGAAGGGGAAGAAATAGGACACTTCAACAAAAATAATTCCCCAAACCGAATTAATACTAATCGGAGCTGATGATAGGTTGAATGTCGACATCAACCAATTGTTCAGATACCCACCGCGACCTGATAATAATAAATCCCAAGCCATCGCTCCAAAGAACGGCGGGAACATATAGGGAATATTAAATAGTGCCCTCATGAAACCTTTGAGTGGAATATCACTGCGCCCTAAAAGCCATGCATAGAACAACCCAATAATTGTTCCAAACAAAGTTACCCAAAAGGCAATATTAATTGTATTCCACATCGCCCCAAGATTATCTGGATGAAGCAAAACTGCTTTAAAACTGCCAAGATCGAGTTTTCCATTCACAAACAACGCGTTATAAACAATCATAACGACAGGAATAATGGCAATAATAATTAGTATTACAAAACTAAGAACAATCATTAATTTATCGAGAGAAAACCGTCGGCCATCTAAAGAAGCTAAATCGTTGTTCTGTCTTTTAAATAGTTTCGACATTACGCATCCTCCCTTTCATAATAAAATTTTCTAATAAACTTCAAACCAACAACATCACCCTCATGGGCCTTGCCCTTTTGCATGACCTCCAAAGCTGATCTCTGAACACGAATTTCTTGACCAGCTAAATCAACGAAATAATTGGTGATGTTTCCCAGGAATGTGTCCGAAGAAACTTTCCCCAATATTTGAGAATTATGATCGAATTCGATATCCATTGGTCGAACCGCAAGATGATATTTTTTATTTGGGTCCATATCTTTAGGCAATTGATCGATGACTACCGGACCGATAGCTGTGGAAATTGATATATTATTCTGATCAATGTCGACTGGAATGAAATTTGAGATTCCAATAAATTCAAATACAAATTGGTCACTAGGTTTCATCACAATGTCAAAATCATTTCCAATTTGACGGATATTACCGTCGTAATCCATAATCGCTAAGCGATCACATAACTGCAATGAGGCTTCTTGGTCGTGGGAAATATAAATAATGGTGGTTCCAATCGTTTCTTGTATTTCTCTAATTTCTTTCAGCATCGTTTCACGAAGCTTCAAATCCAAGTTGGTTATTGGTTCATCTAAAATGATTAATTCTGAAGAAGAAACAAGAGCACGAGCAATTGCTACGCGTTGTTGCTGACCGCCACTAAGTTGAGAAGGAAGATGTTGCACATAAGAATCCATCTCAACGAGTTTTAAAGCTTCTAGCGCTTGTTGTTTACGTTTGTCTTTCGCCACTTTACGCTTTTTCAATGGGTATTCGACATTTTCCAAAACGGTCAGGTGAGGCCAAACCGCATAGTCTTGAAACACGACTCCAATATTCCGACGCTCAGGCGGGATATTAATCCGTCTTTTGGCATCAAATACACAGGTATCACCAATATATATTGATCCCGTTTCTGGTTTAATAAACCCGCAGAGCAATCGGATAAGAGTTGTTTTACCACAACCAGAAGGCCCGATTACACCCATAATTTCACCATCTTTTATCTCAAGCGACAGATGATCAATAACTTTATTACTCCCATAACTAAATGAGACATCGTTAAATGTAACTTGGGCCATAATGGTCTCCTTTTCTATTAGTTCTTATTCTTATTTAAAAATTTCGTCAAATTGAGCTAAAATATCAGAACTTTGCTCAGCAATTGCAGCGTCGTCAGCAACCATTGCCCGTTCAGCGATTTCATCCAAAGGAATCGATCCTTCTTTTGTGACATCTGGGCGAATTGGCGTTGTATCGTTCGCGGCTAAAATCTCCTGTCCTTCTTTAGAAAGGATAAAATCAAAGAGTAATTTCCCATTTTCTGGGTTTGGTGAATCTTTAACCAAACCAATTGGACTGGAAACTGCAATTAAATCTTCCGTCGGGTACGTAAAGCGAATCGTCGAACCTTCTGCTTCAAGCGTTTGCGTTACATAGTCTACGCCTATGGCTACTTTATAAGCGCTAGCTGCAACTTTCGTATGTGTAGAAGTCGTTCCAGACTCTAGTTCTGTTCCTTGATCTTTTAGCGCATTGAAGAATTCAATACCGTAATCGGGATGGTTAATCAAGCTTGCGACTAAATAGAACGTCGTACCAGATTCTCCTGGGTCGGTCATAACGATTTGGTCCTTAAACTCAGGTTTGAGCAAGTCTTTCCAAGTCGTTGGTACATCGTCTTCACCTACTGTATTTGTATTCGTCGTAAGACCCATAATAACTAGTCTTGCTCCAGTGAAATAGTGTTCTGGATCTTTGAACTTCGCATCAATAACTGCCGCTTCTGGAGATTCATACGCTTCCAAAATACCTTGTTCCTTGAAGGTTACATAGTTCGATGGATCACCAATCCAAACAACGTCGGTTGCAATTTGGCCTGATTGTTTTTCAGTGGCCATTTTTGTAGCAACTTTTGAAGTTCCTGCGGCGTAATAATCCATAACGATATCCGGATATTTTTCTTCAAATCCTGCTTTTACAGCTTGTAACTGTTCCTCTTTCAAAGAAGAATACAGCATAACTTTCCCAGAAGCAGAGCCTGGTTCGCTACCTGTTTCATTCCCTGTACTTGGGGTACTAGTACAGGAAGCTAAAGCTAATACCATTGCAAATAGAAGTAAGCAAAGCTTGTATTTTTTCATTATTTTTTCCTCCTTGTTTTACTTACATCTTTAATATAGGAGATTGTCCAGCTGTTTAAAAGTTCAATATTTGAATATTGTTCAAATATCAATAATTTAAACAGTCGAATTATGCTATAATTTGCGCAGAAGGAGCTTCATGAAGAAAATTAACCAACTAAAGAATCATGTTAAGAAAAGCTGGAAATGGGTAATTACCATTTCTATTGTGAGCATTCTCTTCATTGGTGCAATCTCCATACGATATTATTACAAATCAAAAATAGATAGTTTTTATGACTATAATGTCAAAATGCAAGAAAGTTTTCGTCTACTTGTTGAACACTCTTTAGACACTGTACGCTATGCGTCATACAATGCTTTTTACACAAAAGAAATTGAGCAATTAAGAAATGTTGAAATCTCAAATTATCAAGCCATGCGTTCTGTACGAATTTTAAATACTTTAGCTGGAACTAATCCCTTCATACATTCCATATATGTGTACAACCACGAGCTAGACACCGTTTTTACAACAAATACCGGTACATCTAAAGGATCTGAATTTTATGACAAAGAGGCCTTCGCATCGACGAGCCGTGTTCTGCAAGTCCGTTTACTTGAAAGTAATCATCGCAAAGAATGGGTTTATTCATTAACCTTTCAAGATTCTCCCCATAAACCACCCAGCATGATCGTCAATATTGATGCACAACTTTTTAATGCTTCAATTTTTGAAGATCGTGATGCCAATGAGTATGTATATGTACCTTACGCCAATCACTTGTTTTCAACTAACCAACAACTAGATCAAGAAATTAGCAGTCTAACCCAGCAAGAGTTTGTGGATTCAAGTGGTTATTTTGTTAAGGATGGTCAAGTTCTTTTCTATGCTCATCAACCCGACTATGACCTTTACTTTTTACGTGTTATAAGTGCTAACTCTATCGAAAATCGAGCAATCTCTTTTTACCCCTTATTAGCTCCGATTATTGTCAGTACTATTTTTGCGTTAATTGCTCTGAGCTTTTTTATTAAGCATTTTTACCACAAACCTCTCTATAATATTCTCGATAAATTCGAAATTGAAAACACAAACAAACAAACGATTAATCACGCGATATCCTTTTGGATTGAAGACCAAAAAAAGAAAATCGCTAAAGGACAGGTCAATATGAAAATAAACTACTTAAAAAATCATATTACCAAAAGTAAATCAACTAACCTAAGTGATCAAATACAATTAAAAATTGACCCAAAAGAGCCGTTAACATTAACCCTTTTTGACACACGCTATGAATCTCTCATCTTAGCCTTATTACCAGAGAAACATGAAAATCTTTACATTAATGATTTATTATTCGTGATCAGTCATGAGCTCAATGAAAACTACCTTAGAACATATGCAAACACCCGTAAAATCGTCATTTGTCATTCTAACCTCACGCATTTTGAAAATCTTCCGAATACCCATCAAAATTTAGTCGAGCTTTATAACCTACGCATCCTATATCAAGACCAATATTATTTTACTGAACAAGATTTGCCAATCAGCGATTTTAATTTTGATGAACTCATTAAATTGGAACAAGAATATTTTAATCAACTTGGCTCTGCTAAACCATCCACTGTTCTCGAAGCATTAGATAATTGGTCTTGGCAAGTTCAAACCATTCGTTTCAATTCTCTGATTTTTTTCTATAACAAACTCTACATAGCCATTTATGAACTATTTGAAAAACGTTTTCCCTCCTTTAAAGTCTTAACGATCAGCGAATTTGAGAATAAATTAAATCTCACACAAAACATCAACTACATAAATGATTATCTACGCAATATTACCGTTCAATACTGTGATTTGATACAGAAAGAAAAGGACCAAAAACAACAACAATTATCTCAACAAGTTCAAATGTATATTTCAGAAAATCTAAAGGACCCTAATCTTACACCTGATTCAGTTGCTGAACATTTTGATTTTAACTCAACCTATTTGAGCCGTCTCTTTAAGCAATACTTTGACTTATCGATTAGCGATTATATTTTAGAAATGCGACTACATGAAGCTAAGCAATTATTAATCGATACCAATCATACAGTAAAAGACATTTCCCAAGCTTGTGGAATTATAAATACGAATTACTTCTTTACTTTATTCAAAAAACACTTTGGTGAAACACCCTCGCAATACCGACAATCCCATAAAGAAACCTAAATTAAAAGCGTCATTCGACGCTTTTTTGTAATAACTCATAAACTTCTTTTGTAGACCCCTTATATTGAACCGCCTCGATCCCCAACTTACGAGCAGCTTCGACATTCTCTATTAGATCATCAATAAACAATGTTGTCTCTGGTTGTAAATCATATCGATCTAACAAGACTTGATAAATCCTTACATCTGGTTTGGAAACTTGTTCAATACCCGAAAGCACAAAACCTTCAAACGAATTCAATATATGAAAATTAGGCAATGATTCTTGAAAGAATTTTGGGGCATTACTCAATAAAAATAAACGAACCTCTTTCGCTTCTAACTCTTTAATTAACTCATAGATCGGCTCATTGTACTCAAGAAACTGAGGCCAACGATGAATAAAATCAATAATCTCAGGTTTTGCGGAGGCTGGTACTCGCTTTAAGCAATCTTCAATATAGGCTTCTAATTCAATCTTACCATCATCTAAATCGGACCAATTTTGAAATATCAGATTTTGAAAAGCCAAGGGCTTCATTGATTTTGGATTAAACTTCTTAATCAATTCTACTTGATTAAAATCAGCAATCACATTACCAAAATCAAAAACAACCGCTTTAATCATTTTGTCCACCACGATTCGCAATAACCATCACCGAAATAGGTGGCACCACCGCCGTATGAATACGTTCATCCGTTTCAATCAAACCATTCTCATCCGCAATAACTTCAAATTCTTGAGGTAAAGGATAACTAATTTGATGATAACTCGGATTAAAAATAGCATACACTTCTTTAAATTCACCATATCGAGCAACATTCACAAGTTTGTAAACCAAGCTCGAATTATGAAATATTTCAAAATCCACATGTTGCGCAATTTCAGCGGCACTACCCATGGAGAAAGCAGGAATCTTCTTACGCAGTTTAATCATGTCGCGGGTATATTCGACGACTTCTTGATAGCTGTGTAAACGCGAATAATCCACTTGATTTACTTCATCCGTACTTCGGTAAGAATTCTCTTCACCAAATTTTGTTCGACACATTTCCTGTCCATAATGCATGAAGGGGATACCTTGAGCTAGTAAAACCGCCGCATTAGTTAACTTCTGTCGCTTAATGCGTTCCTCTTTACGTTCTTCACGATTCGCTTCTTTCAGTTTATCCCATAAGGTGGCATTATCATGACACTCTACATAATTAATCGACTGTTGAGGCTGACTAAATAAACGCACACATTGATTATCTAAGACATTCGCCACCAAAGAAGCTTTCATTGCTTCCACATAGGAGGGATCTCCTAAACAATACCCCTTTGCCCAACGTTGATCATGGGAAGACGGTCCTTTAACATGATCACGGAAAAAATCATTAAAGAAGCCAATTTCCGGCATCGCATCCGCATTATACATACTGGCTTTTTGATCATCCGCCAACATGGTCGGCATATTCCAGCCTTCCCCATAGAGAATAGTTCTTGGTCGTACGGAAGAGGCAACAAGTTTTACTTCGTTCATCGTTTCGATATCTAAAATGCCCATTAAGTCAAAGCGGAAACCGTCTACATGGTAATGTTCAAGCCAATGCTTGATCGAATCAACAATAAATTTACGACCCATTTTTTTGGTGGAATCGAAGTCGTTACCACAAAAAGAACCATTCGATAAAACGCCATTGGTTTGTCTAAAATAATAGTTTGGAACCACTTGTTCAAAAGGAGAAGTCTTCTCATCAAAAACATGGTTATACACAACATCCATGGTGACATGAAGGCCATGTTTATGACATTTTGAAATCAACTCCTGAAGCTGCACAATTCGTGCTAAGGGAATACGTGCATCCGAACTCAAACTACCTTCCACGCAATTATATTGAATCGGATCATATCCCCAATTGTAAAACAATTCAGGATTCAACTCATCCACTGTTTGATAATCAAAAATCGGCATCAATTGAATATGTGTATAGCCCATCGACAACAAATGATCAAAACCCGTTGGTTGATTAAATTCATTTGTTGTTCCTTGTTCCATAAAACCAAGGAAGGTTCCTTTTTGTTCAATCCCACTCTTGGGATGAATACTAAAATCTCGAATGGACAGTTCACAAATCGTCACTTGATGCGATTTAACCCGTGGAAGTTTATCGTCATAGAAATAGCTACTTAATTGATCAAAATCAACCACCACATTATGTTTGGAATTTTCCACCGATCCGTAAGCATACGGATCTAAGGTAATGTTTGCGGTTCCATTAACTTGTACCACATATAAATATCCCACCCCATGTAAATTACGTGAATCCTCATAAACATAGGCCCCTTTTTCTTCTCTTCTTAAAGGATGAAATTCAATCGATTGATCGGGAAACATTAATTTCACCGTCACCGCATTGGCCGTTGGAGCCCAAAGTACAAAGCGGGTTTTTCCATCATAAATATGAACGCCAAAATCAGACCGATCATTAAAAAACTCTCGATCAAAACGCTCGGTTTGAACAATCAAACCATAACGCAAAGGCGTCGAAAGGCCATGCTCTTCTAAAACATCATATACTTCACCAATAACTAAATCATCCCGACAAATCAGGGTATATCTCGTATAGTTGTAATTGCTAGAATCGACATTTTTAATCGATAACTTCGACACCTCGCCGCGAGGATTACGAAGGTAAAAAACATTCGATTTGCCGCTATAGTACGTACGACTCATATTAAAAGTTATGTGTTGATAATCATCTAATTGTGCGGAAATACGACTATTATGTTCCATTTAATCCCTCAGTTCTAAATATTCCAAGGTCACTGGTACGTTTCCATCTCTAAACTTCAACATACCAACAACCGCTATTGCGTTCTCATTATAATGAGATAAAACAGTAAATTCAAGCGACCTCATAAAGTCTTTTGTTTCACTAAGATGGGTGTCTTCCATAAAACAATAATCTACTTCTTGTTATGGAATCTCAATTAAATATTTTTCAATTGGTTCTGGTCCAAAATGATAAAAGGCCGTATCAATCCCCATATAAAGCACTGCGAAACCAATAATCGCTAAAATCGCATACACTGGACTATGGTAAAAGGCTGGATTCTTGATCGCAAAGTACATCGTCGCGATTGCCAACAAGAAAAAAACAAACAACCGACAATGCGTTCTCACCAACAAAATTGCTTTAAGTTCATCATTTGCTCGATAGCGTTTTCCATTAAATATCAACGGATTCACACGATAGTTTGTCCATTTTACAAATACCGCAAACCGTAGACTTTTTCTATCCATAACATTCTTTCACCGTATCAAGTATATCATAGGTGTAATCAATTATTTTAGCCTTCCTTTTCCCATGAAGAACTAAAATCAAATGACAACAAAAGAAAACCCTCTCCTAACAGTTTGTTTCTGCTAAAAGAGAGTTTAATAACGACCTTAAGATGTTACAGGTCGTTTAGAAATAAATCTCAACCAATTGTTCTTCGACATCAAAGAACGGATCGTATTTACGACGAACAAACGGTTCCGCAACCGTTGGAAATAACGCAATACTTAGTAGATCTTCCACATTATCGGTCACATCCTCATATTCTTGTTTGATTTTAGAGAATCCAGGTTCGATTAAGTCTGCTGGTCGGACCGTAATGGTCTCAACTTTTGAATTTAAGACTTTCTTTTTAATTTCTTCATTGACCGGTGCTGGTGGTTTTCCATAATACCCCGCTACATAGTCCTTAATCTCGTTAGGGACCATCTTATAGCGTTCACCACTCAACACATTCATAACCGCTTGGGTCCCGACCATCTGAGAAAGAGGTGTTACTAAAGGAGGGTACCCCATATCTTCACGGACCTTCGGAACTTCACGAAGAACTTCATCAAATCGATCCAATTGATTCGCTTGTTTCAATTGGCTAATTAAATTCGACAACATTCCTCCTGGAACTTGGTGGACCAAGGTTTTAGGAGTAATGGCGGTAACTTTAATATCAAAGAGACCTTCATTAATGTATTTTTCGCGTAAACCTTTAAAATGTTCTGCGCATTCATAGACCGCATCCATCCTAAGATTGGTATCATAACCCATATCTTCAAAGGCCAAAGCAACCGATTCCGTCGACGGTTGAGAAGTCCCACCCGATAACGGAGAAAGCGCTTTGTCAATGACATCCGCTCCCGCTTCAACCGCCTTTAGGTAGGTCATTTCTGACACACCAGACGAAGCATGAGTATGAATCTGAATAGGTAGATCCGTTATTTTCTTAATACCAGCGACCAAATCATAGGCCCGTTGTGGTGTCAAAATACCCGACATATCTTTAATCGCAATCGAATCTGCATGTTGGTCAATCATTTGTTTGACGATTTCAAAATAGTAGTCATCGGTATGAACCGGTGAAATCGTGTAACAAATACAAGCTTGAGCGTGTCCACCATACTTTTTAATAGCTTTCATGCTGGTTTCGAGATTTCGGATATCATTTAATGCATCAAAGACACGAATAACATCAATACCGTTTTCAATCGATTTTTTGACAAACAATTCGACAATATCATCCGGATAATGCTTATAACCTAAAAGGTTTTGACCTCTTAAAAGCATTTGTAATTTGGTGTTTTTGACATGTTCACGGATTGTTCTTAATCGCTCCCAAGGATCCTCGTTTAAAAAACATTTTCGCAATCATGATGGTTAATAAAGTAAAGACGACACTAAGAAAACTAACAAATAAAATTTGTTTTAACTTCTCTACGGAAAATGGCTGATTAAATGATTCGATAATCGTTACCGGGATAACAAATCTCAATAAAATATTTGAAATACCCTTGGTCACTTAATCATCAATAAAGTGACTTTTACATAAACCATAACCCACGACAATTAATATCGCCATGATTAAAATCTGATTAACAATAATTTCCATAAATCCAGTATACGCTATTTCCATTGACGGAAAGTGCCTTTTAGATGTTTCCTTTAAAAAAGGAACACTTTCGTGTCCCTCCTAAGTCTAATTCAAATGTTCAAGATCCCAAATTTCACGGGCATATTCATTAATCGTACGGTCGCTGGAGAAATATCCCGATTTGGCAATATTAATTAAACAAGTACGCGCCCAACCCTTACGGTCTTGGTACCTTCTAACGACCTCTTCTTGAGCAAGGCGATATGCTTCAAAATCCCCAAATAAGAAGTATTCATCATTTTTAAAGAGGAGTTCTTCATAAATGACCTTGAACTGACCTTTGTCTTTGGTCCATGTTCCATCAATTAAGGATTCCACAATCTCGAATAATTCTGGATTCTTTTGAAGTTCTTCATAAGCTGAATAGCCTTCTTGTTGACGTTGTCGGATATCTTCCACCCGCATCCCAAAGATGACATCATCTTCTGGACCAACAAGACTATCAATCTCCACGTTGGCGCCATCATAAGTACCTAGGGTAATCGCACCGTTCATCATAAACTTCATGTTTCCCGTACCCGACGCTTCTTTACCAGCGGTCGAGATTTGTTCAGAAACATCCGATGCATTCAAGAGAATTTCCGCAATGGTTACCGAATAATTTGGAATGAAAACGACCTTTAAGTTTTTCGATAAATGTTCGTCCGCTTCAACCGTTTGACTAATCACATTAATCAACTCAATAACTTTCTTAGCAAACAAATACGATGGAGCCGCTTTACCTGCGAAAATAAACGTTTGATGAGCCATCTTAAAGCTTGGATCCGTCTTCAACTTACGAATCAGATACATAATATGTAACACATTCAATAATTGACGTTTATACGCATGAATCCGCTTCGCTTGGGTGTCGTAAATCGAATCGATTGGAATATCAATCCCTGTTGATGTCTTAATATAATCTCGCAGAATTTGTTTACGTTTATCTTTAATTTCTAAGAAACGTTTTTGAATCTTTTCATCATCCACAAATTCCATGAGTTGATCCAACTTCTCTGGCTCGTAGATAAACTCGTCCCCAATGGTATCGGTCAGAAGTTTTGTTAATTGTGGATTGGAATATACCAACCAACGACGGTGAGCAACCCCATTGGTTTTATTGTTAAATTTCTCTGGATAAATTTCCACAAAATCCTTAAACAATTCTTCCTGAAGGATTTTTGAGTGTAAACTCGCCACTCCATTTACTGAAAAACTTCCCACAATAGCTAAGTTAGCCATATGGACTTGCCCTTCATGAATAATGGACATCCGCGATTGACGATTATAATCCCCTGGAAAAGCCGTAGCTACCTGCGCATTAAAGCGACGAGAAATCTCTTCAATAATCATGTAAATACGTGGTAACAAATTTTGGATCATATGAATAGGCCAACGCTCTAACGCTTCACTCAACACCGTATGATTGGTAAATGCGAAGGTCTCACGGACTTGTTTCCAAGCAACTTCCCATTCAAATCCATGAACATCAACCAATAAACGCATCAACTCAGGAATTGCTAAAACAGGATGCGTATCGTTCAACTGTAAAACCGTCTTTTCCGAAAAATTCGTTAAATCTGGATAGACGCGTAAATGGGCTTTAATTAGTGCTTGTAACCCGGCCGAAACAAAGAAATATTGTTGTTTCAAACGAAGGAAACGACCATGTTCGGTGCTATCATCCGGATAGAGGGTCCGACAAATTTCCGAGACTTCTTCTAAATATCGGTCAAAATTCTTTCCTTTTGGTAATCGGTCGCTCGGTTCAGCGGTCCATAAACGCAAGGTATTGGTCACATCGGTTCCTCGTCCAACAACAGGGACATCACAAGGAACAGCGCGGACATATTCCGCATTCACATGTTCCCAAATCATTTTTCCGTTTTCAGCCTTAACTAGACGCACATGGCCCCCGAAAGCGACATCAACCCCATGTTTCGGTTTGCGGACTTCCCAAACATTCCCCAATCTTAACCATTGATCCGGGATTTCTACTTGTTTGTTGTTTTCAATTAATTGTTTGAAGAAACCATATTCATAACGTAAAGTAATTCCATTTCCTGGTAAGGACATCGAAGCCAACGAGTCGACAAAACACGCTGCTAGTCGACCAAGTCCACCATTTCCTAGACCGGCATCACTTTCGAGATCTTCCAATTCATTTAAATCATAACCTAATTCCTTTAACCCATCGCGGACAATTTCATAAATCCCCAAATTCATTAAATTATTAGTTAGTAAACGTCCCATTAAAAATTCCATCGAAAAATAATACATTTGTTTCGCTCCAAGTTGAGCAATATTCTCTTTTGTATCTTTCCAGTGGACGGAAGCATATTCACGAACCATCTCACCCAAAACGACATAACGTTCAGTTATATGAGATTGTTCTAAGGAACGTCCATATGATTCGACAACACGGGTTGTAAACTCCCGCTTGAAATCAAACTTGTCTTTAAACATCTACTTTTCCTCCTAAAAATAAAAAACCATGCTCATTATACAACATTTCATAACAAAAAGTGAACGACCGGCTTTACCCATCTACTCGAGCTCATTAATGATTCTCCACTTTTTCGGTTGAATAGTTATAAAGTTCGCGCAACTTATTTTTCTTCGGTACCACAATGAGCCAAATCGCCACAAAATAAAATAGATTAAAACCTAACTGAATAAAACGAATCTCCAAGCGATCACCTAGAAAACCTGCCAAAAGCTGACCTAAGACTTCCGTAAAGGTAAACGAAATAGAAAACAAGGCATTAATTTTCGCCCGATACACCGTATCCACCCGATGTTGAATCGCACTCGTTCGGATATTGGCTGAATTCATACCACAAAACCCCAATAAAAAGCGCACTCCCAACATCATTGGGTAGGGAAAGAAATAAAACCATCCATCAAGTACACTGAACAAAAAGTACACCGTCACCGCTACTCGATACCGCCAGCGATCGGGAATTCGCACAAAATAGTGAAAAAAACCACCAAACATATAGCCCGCCGACTGTAAAGACAAAAGTAAGCCATAGTGATCGTTAGTCAGTACCGCAGAACGATTAAAGTACGGATACATCAACGTCATCGCCCCACTAACAAAAGTCACCGCTGAAAAATAAAAAAACAACGTATATAAACCTCGATCATCTCTTAAATACTGGAAACCTTTTTTCAAATCACTCATATAGGTTTTAACATTCAGTTTCTCCGAAGTGATTAAATATTCAAAAGGCTCGTCAATTAAACGCTCAATACTCACATCTAATAAACAAGCAAAGCCATAGATAATTAAGATTGTCTCCAAACCCACATGCCGCAACAACCACATCATTAGTGGTGCGACTAAAACATTACTCAATGGATAAATGGTCGATATAATCGCATTACCTTGAGAATAAAACTTTCGATCCATGAGCTGAACCACCATCGAACTCCCCGCTAATTGACTCACCACTCCCAGACTACTAATAATCATCGAAACAAAAAGAAAACTCCAATATTCAAAACCAACAAAGTACAGAGCAACTCCAACCGTTAAAAAAAGCACAGCTAAAATAATCTCGTTGCGGACAAGAACCTTTAACGGATTATGACGATCAACATAGGGACCAATAATTAACGGTAAAAGAACATTCGGCAAAAACGATGCCGCCAAATACACCGAGTTCAATAATGTAGATTGAGTGAACTCAAACACCACCACACTGAGAGCAATATTGAGTCCAACCCCTGCCAAGGCAGAAATAACCATTCCACTAACTGCGAGCTTGAAGTTACGCGTCCAGAGCGTTACTGTTTTGTCCATATTTTTTTCCTTTTATGGATTATTATACACTAAAATTTTCCTTGTCTTCGCTCAATCTCGTGGGGTTTAATAAAGAGTTCTCTTACACCGCATGAAAGACCAAAACACCGACCACATTCAAAAAGGGTAACTCGATTTTAATCTCGTTACCCTCGTCTTCCTTTGTTCGGTTTTTTACCCCAACGATTTCAATTTACACCCATTGTTTTTCTTCGTCTCGGATATTTTTATCTAAATGGAAATAGATACAGCTAAACCCGGCGATTTTAATATTGAGATGGTAGGGTTGGTTGTTTCGTCGGCCTTCATAGGCGCGTAATGGCTCATAATTACAATCATTATTTCCGGAATAAATATCTTTTTGAGAATTCAATAATTCGATATACATCCCCGGATACGGCACCCCCACATTATAGTCATGGTAGTGAACCGGCGTCATATTCAAAACTATGACCATAATTTCTTCGTCGCTTTCGCGAACAAACGAATAAATCGATTGGTCGGCATTGTCTGGATCAATCCAATAAAAACCTTGTGGTTGGTAATCGTATTTATGCATGGCTGGATGCGCCTTATGAATTTGATTCAAGTCTTTAAAATAACGCAAGAAAGAATCGTGTAACGGGAAGTTCAAAAGTTCCCAATCTAATTGCTTAAATTCCAGCCACTCTCCATAATGGGCAAACTCATTGCCCATAAAGTTCAGTTTCTTACCCGGATGAGCAAACATATACCCCAACAAAATTCGTAATTGAGCAAAGCGCTGTTCATAGTTACCCCAAAACTTATTAATCAAGGACCCTTTCATGTGAACGACTTCATCATGGGACAGCGGTAACAAAAACCGTTCCGAATAAAAGTAGGCCATCGAGAACGTCAGCTGATGATGGTAATATTTACGATGAATGGGATCGTGTTTAAAATATTTCAAGGTATCGTTCATCCAACCCAAATCCCATTTATAGTCGTAACCCAATCCTAATTCAAATGTCGGTTTGGTTACCCCCGCAAAATCACTGCTATCTTCCGCAATCAACATACATTGTGGAAAGTTTTTAGCTAGATGGTAATTGGCACGGCGGATAAAGGCTAAAGCGCCTTGGTTTTCGCCACGGTTTTTATTCGCTCCCCAATGCAACATATTAGCAACCGCATCAAAGCGTAAACCATCGATATGGAAGACTTCCAGCCAGTAGGCGAAAGAACTCATTAAAAACGACCGAACTTCTTCATTCCACAAATTAAAATTAAGGGTACCCCATTCATTTTGAGCATCGTTGAGATTTGGATACTCATACACAGGGCGACCATCAAAATTCGCTAGTCCGTGGGCATCCTTCACAAAATGGGCCGGAACTACATCCATAAGGACCCCAATCCCTGCTTGGTGGAATTGATCTACTAAATACATCACATCCATGGGTGAGCCATAGCGTGAAGTCGGTGAAAAATAACCGGTTACTTGATAACCCCAAGAACCATCAAATGGATGCTCCGACAGAGGCATAAATTCCACATGGGTGAAGCCATTATCTTTTACATAGGGAATTAATTGTTCCACAAAATCATCTTGTTTCAACCATTTCCCATTATCTAAACGCCACGATCCTAGATGTACTTCATAAATAGATAGTGGGCGATCAAAATTTTTAGTCCGTTTTTCCATCCATTCTTGATCATTCCACTGATAGCCTTCAATATTGGCGACGATGGAGGAGGTATTCGGACGGAGTTCGCTATAAAAAGCAAAGGGATCCGCTTTATCCAAGAACGTATGATCGGGGGTTTCTATCCGATATTTATAAAGAGACCACTCCGTTAGTTTTGGTATAAACAACTGCCAATCGCCGCGATCATTTAAGCGTTGCATGTAGTGTTGATGACCATCCCAATGGTTGAAGTCCCCAATGACCTGAACAGAAAGGGCATTTGGCGCATATACTGTAAAGGTTACCCCAGCTTCTTGTCGAAAACTAAGGTGAGCGCCATAAACATCATAGGCATTAATGCAATGACCCGCGTGGAAATCATCAATAATCGAAAGTTCGTTCATGATTTACTCCATTAACTGATTCATAAAGTCTTTAAAGACCGTCAGTTTTTCGGTCGCTAACTCGAAGGTTTCCCCACGAACACAGTAATAGAATTTACATTTAGGCTCGGTACCCGATGGACGAATCGCAATCCACGATCCATCTTCCAGACCATATTTCAAAACATCCGCTGCTGGAAAATCTAATGGATTTTTACCAGATTCATCTAGGCGATATTGATTCAAATAGTCCTCAAAGTAGACTACTTTTTGACCAGCAAATTCTTTTAAATCCATGGTTCTAAAGTTCTTCATGATTGCTTGAATCTGGGCAACCCCTTGGGCTCCAGCTAAGGTTAAAGACACTTGTTGATCTTCGTACGCTCCAACTTCAGCAAAAACTTCGTAAAGAACATCGACTAATGTCTTCCCTAAGGATTTATAGTAAGCGCCCGCTTCCGCCAACATCAAACAAGCTTGAAGGGCATCTTTATCACGGACAAATGGTGCCAGTAAATAACCATACGATTCTTCATAACCAAAGACATAGTTATTGCTGTCTTCCATTGCTTCGATTTTTTCACCAATGAATTTAAAACCCGTTAACGTCTTCTCGGTCTTTACGCCATGGCGTTTGGCCAAAGCCTCGCCAACATCACTGGTGACGATGGTGTTGAAGATTACCGGATCTTCGGGCATTAAGTCTTTTTCTTTGCGGGTCTCAAAAATATACTTCAATAAGATGGCTCCGCCCTGATTACCGGTTAAATATTCATATTTACCTTCATGGTAAACTACTGTACCCATACGGTCAGCATCGGGATCGGTGACTAAAATTAAATCCGCTTGATGTTTTTTTGCGTATTCTAACGCGACATCATAACTCGCCCGATCTTCCGGATTTGGTGTCGCCGTATTGATGAAATCCGGGTCAGAGAATGCTTGTTCTTCAACAAGCGCATAATGATAACCAGCTTGGTCGAATATATCGGTCATTAATGGATAGGCGGTGCCATGTTGTGGACTAAAAACTAAGAAGAAATTATCTTTCTCTTGTTCTGGCCGTAATTGAATGGATAACACGGCTTCCTTATATACAGCGTCAATGTCTTCGGCAATTGTATGAATGAGTTCGTCTTGTTGAGGTGTAGTTGAAAAATCAATACTTAATTCGTCTTCTATTTCATCAATGTAATGAATGACTTCATCAATTTCCTCAGGAATTAATTGTCGACCCGTGTGATCGTACACTTTGTAGCCATTGTATTCCGGCGGATTATGGGATGCCGTAATGACAATTCCACCACTAGCTTGAAGGTGGCGAACCGCAAAACTTAGCTCTGGTGTCGGTCTTAAATCTTCAAACAAATACGATTCAATACCTAATTGAGCCAAGGTCTTCGCACAAACCATCGCTAATTCTTTGGAGTAGTGTCGATTATCATAAGCAATCACCACTTTTGTGTCTTCTGGATACTTAGACAACAAATATTTTCCAAATCCAATATTTGCTCGGCCAACGGTATAAACATTAATCCGGTTGGGACCTGGTCCTAAAAGACCTCTCATACCGGCGGTACCAAAATTCAGGCGTGTATAAAACGCATCGTGAAGTTGGTCCTCCGTATACTGGGTCAGCTGCTGTTTTAAGTCCGCTGCGAGGTCTGCTTTGTTTCTCCAATGATCTAAATAATTCATTATGGTCCTCCATTATTATGTGTTACTTCTATTATACACGAAAGCACAAAAAAACTGTAACGGCCTTCGTTACAGTTTGTTGGTTATTGATCAGTACTAAGCAATGACCTTTTGAGTGCGAAGAACTTCTTCAATTGCTTGGATTGCTTCTTCTTCGTCGACACCTTCAGTAGAAATCGTCACTTCAGATTGAGTAGGGATACCTAAAGACATAACCCCCATAATGGATTTCATATTCACTGAACGTCCTTTATAAGTAATCTTTACTTCACTCTTGAACTTTCCTGCTGCGTTGACGGCTACGGTAGCTGGACGAGCATGCAATCCTACTGGGTCAATGACCAATACTGTTTTTTCTTTCATGGATTAAACTTCCTCCTTATTATTAAGATAATCATAAACTATTTAGCCCGCGGTTTCAATCGAAATTGGTAAATATGTTTTCATTTAGTAACCGCTTACATTATTCTAACACTAAAATTTAAATAAGTCCAAATAAATGTGATGTATAGATGATTCACTATTTGTGGTACGCGCTTTGCCGAGAAATACCATGAGCACGGTAAATTTGCTCCAAAACAACCACTCGACACAACAAATGTGGTAATGTCCATTTGCTCATTGATAAGATGAACTCTGCCCGATCAAGGACCCTTTGATCTAAGCCCCAAGAACCACCAATCACCAGGACCACGGCTTGACCAATGTCTATGGATTCATACAACAATTTAGAGAACCCAAGACTATCTAGTTGAGGTTGTTCTAAGGACAGGGCAATCACCCGATCGTTGGGCTCAATAACCTTCAAAATATTGTCGGCTTCTTCTTGTTTGATTTTCGGTATTTCCATGCTTTTTGATTTGGCTTCAGCCACTTCAATCAGACTCAGTGGATGGTAACGGCGGCATTTCTTTATATAGTCGTCTTGAATCGCTTTTAGGTTCTTGTCTTTCATTTTCCCGACACATACTAACTTAATCATGACGACCCCCACTCACCACATCAAATTGGCCTGCCGCTACAATGGTACCTTTAAATTGGGTCGTGTCCACATAGGAGCGAACACAGGATAGGGCGATTTCTGGGGTGTTTGCTTCTTCCGACAAATGAGCTAAGACAATTTCTTGAGTTCTTTCGCCAATGACTTGTCTTAATATCCAGCCACAATCATCATTTGAAAGGTGACCACGGTCGGATAGAATGCGTTGTTTCAAAGGATAAGGCCGAGACGTCAACATCAATAATTCAGGGTCATAATTCGACTCGATGATATAGTAATCGGCGTTTGTTAAATGAATTAAATCTTGATTACGCACATACCCCGTATCCGTCAGATACACAAGTTTTTGTTGTCCATCGTCGATAATATAAGCAACCGTGATATCTCGATCATGACTAAGTTCAATGGGTAGAATCGTCAATTCGTTAATACGAAAGATCTCGTAAGGGACGACCACTGTACGTTCGCCCCCATTATTCAATTCAAAAGGCGCATAAATCGGTAAATGCTTAAAACTATTCAGCTGGGCGATATGATCGTAGTGATCATGGGTTAATAAGACCGCATCCAAATCGTCGCGTTTAAAACCCATTTCTAAGAAACGGGTTTTTAAGTAACGTTGGGTACTTCCAACATCAATCATAATTTTGGAAAGGCGACTCTCAATAATACAAGCATTACCCTTCGATCCAGAGGCTAACAGATGAAACTTCATCGGTGCTCACTAGCAATGGAGGTAAAGGCTCCCGTACTTGATTGGAACTGAAAATTCAATGTTCCAGTCCGTCCATTACGGTGTTTGGCGATGTCCAATTCTACCAATTCTAATTCGGGCGTTGGTTCATCCGTATTGCTTCGATTGTAATAAGAATCGCGATACAACATCATGACGATGTCCGCATCCTGTTCTAAGGAACCCGATTCTCTTAAATCTGATAAAATTGGTCGCTTATCTTGGCGACTTTCAACTTGACGAGATAATTGAGAAAGTGCTAAGACTGGGACATTTAATTCCCTGGCGAGTCCTTTGAGTTCTCGTGAAATCTTCGATACTTGTTCTTGGCGGTTTTCCCGATCACTGTTGGATGAAATTAATTGAATATAGTCAATAACAATCAAGCCCAAATTCTCATCGGCCGCTAGTTTACGACATTTCGAAAAGATATCGGTGGTTTTAATATATCCCGAATCATCAATGAAGATGCGTTGTTGTTTGATGGTGTCGGCAGCATGGTTAAAAGCATTCCATTCGCTCTTATTGAGTTTACCTGTTCGTACATGGTCCCCAGGGATTTGACCTCGGGTGGAAATCATCCGGTTGACTAAATGTTCGGCGGGCATTTCCAAAGAAAATAGGGCAACAGAAATGTCTGGATTACTAATGGCGGTATTCAAGGTCACGTTTAACGCAAACGCTGTTTTACCCATCGCTGGACGAGCTGCTAGAATCAGCAAGTCGCCTCGTTGAAGACCATGCGTTGTTTCATCAAATGTCGAAAAATTGGTTTTAAGGCCTGTAATGTGACCACTTTTCGTCGATAATTCTTTGGTGATTTCAACCACGCGATTGGTGACATCAAAGACCGTGCGAAACTCTGAAGTGTTGCGGTCTCTAGTCACTTTTAACAACGACGTTTCGGCTTCGTCCAAGATTTCATCTAACGGTTTGGCGGAGATTGCTAAGTCGATAATATCTTTACTTGAATCAATTAAATGACGCAGTTGTGCTTTTTCTAAAACTAAGGAAGTAATGTGTTTTAAATTGTTTCGGGTACTCGCATTTTTAGATAAGGTGGTTAAATAATCCAAACCCCCCACCGATTCCAGCGCTTGCTTTGAATCCAAATAGGCATATAGCGTCGTAAAATCCGTTGGTGATTGGCGTTGATATAATTCACGCATCGATCTAAAAATAATTTGATGTCGCGCATTATAAAAACTCTCTGGCACCAAGTTATCTTCTAAAACTTGATAAATGGCGCCATCAAAAACCATCACTGCCCCTAAAAGAGCTTGTTCAACTTCAATGTTATGTGGGTACTGTTGACTCATTCTTTTTCACTCACATGGACCCGAATCTTCCCAAGCACACCTTTATATAACTCAATCTCGATATCGGTATAACCTAGGGCACTGATTGGTGTCGTTTGTTTTATTTTACGTCGATCAATATCGATGTTGTGTTGTTTCGCGAGTTCTTCAGCGACTTGTTTCATTGAAATAGAACCAAAGACTTTCCCATCTTTCCCGGCGTTTAACTGCGTTTCTACGACTATTTCCTTTAGATCTTGGGCTAGTTGTTGAGCTTGTTTTTTCAATTCTTTTTGTTTTTCTTTTTCAGCTGCTTTGGTTTCTTCGAGTTTGTTCACATTCACTGACGAAGATATGACTGCTAATTTACGAGGGAGCAAAAAATTACTGGCATAGCCATCCGCAACGTCCACGATGTCGCCTTTTTTGCCGATATTTTTTACATCTTTTAATAGAATTACTTTCATTCTTCTTCCTCCTCTAAATTCATTCTTTGTTGTATTTTATCAAATTCTTCCAAGGTTTCGATCAGCTCTGCTTTTACTTCTTTGACTGGTTTTTTCTTTTGAACCGCTGCTACCGTGAAGTGGCCGCCACCACCCATATTTTCCATTATCAATTGAACATTGACTTGGCCATTGCTGCGAGCTGAGAGACTCACCACCTGCTGATCCAATGGAGCAATCACAAAGGATGCCTCAACCCCTTGAATTTGTAGCAATTGGTTCGCTACTTGTGCAACCATGGTCCGCGAAACAACATCTTCAATCGCCGCGATAATATATTGCCCATGTAATTCTGCTTGACTGAGCATCTTTGAACGTAAATCAAATTCATCAAAGTCGTCCCGTAGGAATCGATCCGCCATGGTAGGGTCTGCTCCCATTTCTTTCAAGACCGAAGCCGCTTCAAACGTTCTTGTCCCAGTGTGCGTTCTAAAATGATTGGTGTCGACAATCATGCCGGCCAACATCATCGTCGCTTCAAGTGAACTCATGGTAACGTCTTTACGTTGATAATTAAAGAATTCAGTAACCATTTCCGTCGTTGAAGACGAACTGGTTTCAATATAAGCCAAAATTGGATTGAACTCAAAATTACGCATCCGTCGATGGTGATCAATAATCGCGATCTTTCGGGTCATAGGAATTAACTCCGGACTGTTGGAAATGCGAGCCAAATGATGGTCGACCATAATTAATAAGGTATTGGGCCGAATTAATTCTTTAGCGCTGGCTTCATCAACAAAGCGATGGCCTTCTTGGAGATGCTCATAATGCGCTTCTATGGTGGCTTCTAACTTCGCTTCAATTCCACCATTACCTAGGACAATGAAGGTATTTCGTTGATACGATTGAATGATGCGGCTCATTCCAATGGCGGCACCAAAGCAATCAAAATCCATATCGCTGTGTCCAACAATTAAGACGTTTTGGCTGTTCATCGCTAAGTCACGAATACTATGAGCCATAACGCGTACTCGCACTTTCGATCCTTTTTCAGCGGTTTCTGAACTGGATCCATAATAAACGATGTCTTCGCCTTGTTTTATGACGGCAATTTGATCGCCTCCACGGCCTTGAGCCAGAGCAAGTGCTCGATTGCTCATGTCTTCCAATTCCGAAAAGACTCGAGATCCACGACCAAAGCCCATCGACAACGTGATGGCTAAATCGTATTTATCGGCTGTTTTCCGTATATAGTTAGATATAGAGAAACCATCTTCCACGATTTTTTTAAATATTTCTTCGTTCAAGACCACTAAAAATCGGTCGGGCCGTAAACGTCTTAAATACATGCCGTTTTCCTTTGCCCAGTTCACGACCGGCTGGCGAAGTTGTAAATCAATTAATCCAATTTGTTGTTCGTCTTCGTACTGCGTTTCGTCATCATAATTGTCCAAATGGATCAATCCTAAAACGACTTGATTCGCTTCATAAAGGGTCCGAATCTCTTGTTCTTGAGTAATGTCCTTGAAAAGAAGTAAACGAGCTTGTGGATGGCGTGCCACCATATAAACCTTGTCTTCTAAGACGACATTCGTTTCATCAATACTTCCTTTAATTAAAGGAAGTAGATCAGGTATCCAAGTCGTTACCCGTTGCCCTAGATACAATAATTGATCGTCATTGAAGAGTTCGCTCATCCATTCTAAGAGATTGTTTTCATCATATGTCACTAACGCAATCTTTCCATATAAGAAAGCATCCATGGATTCTTTTCCTAAAACCGATTGAATGCTGATGGCTCGTCTGGTCGATTCTTCTTGATAAAAAATGAAGGTGACAAATAAGACAAAACCATTAACAATTAATAAAACAAATTCAAGGATATACAGCAGATTAAAAAAGAAAAAATAACCCAACAAAACAATGACCAATTGAAGGATAAAAAAGACAAATAGGGAAATTCTTAATCGATCGAATTGCTGGTTCATAATACTCCTTTTACTTTGATAATCTCTGGACTAAATCGCTCACTACAGCTAGAAAACCTAAGATGGCAAGTGGAATCGAAACGAAAGCAGAAAACAAGATTAAGAATATTATACTATAAAATCCCCATCTACGAAGTCCTGGTCGTCCTTTTATTCGATAGAAAAACAAAATTCCATGAAAAACCAAATACCAGTTTCCTAAAATGGATAAAAACAACAACAATTCCTTCACTTCCAGTGAAACATTCAAGCCCGGTATAAAACGACTACCAACCAAGCCAACTAAACCCATATATCCCGACCACATGGGCCATCGTACATCGGATAGTCGCTTCATCGCTGGTAACGGTTTTTTCATCCGAATCGCCACGATTAAGTAAAGGGTATGGATTACATAGGCCTCTATAAAGGCAGTCAAAATGGTCACCAAATAGAAAATCGGTTTCACATAAGCCTTCGCAATTTCAGCCGATGCGCCAACATTAACAAAAATTTGAGAAATCATTTCTTCCATATACGCGAATTGTTCACTCACCGTTCCATAGCCCATTAGCGACCCTAAAGCAAAGGTGGTAATCATCACAATTACCAAATCAATCAAAAAGGACAAACCTAGTAAAGAAAGACGGTTAGACCCTCGATTAACTAAAACCCCATAACACCAACCCATTAAACCATATAAGCCCACGGTAATAACCCCAACAAGCGTTGAGACAAAAAAAGCCATAATGGATGTTGCCACATATAAAACGAATCCATTACGATTCCCGTGTTGGACGGTATAATAAGCAAAAGGAATCGGCAACACAAATGGCGCGTAACCAATAAAAACGGAGCCCAGCAAACGATCAACAACTAAAAAGACGCCAATAACCGCCATAATCATGGCACTATATGCTATATCTTTTGTTTTCATAATAAAAAACCTCTAAGAAGAGGTTAGTCCTTAACGTAAGGGATTAGAGCCATCTCACGGGCGCGCTTAATAGCTACCGCAAGAGGACGTTGGTATTTCGCTTTCGTACCTGTTACTCTTCTTGGAATAATCTTTCCATTAGCAGAAATGAAACGATTTAAGAGTTCGGTATCTTTGTAGTCGATATATTTAACTTTGTTCTTTGTAAAATAACAGACTTTACGTCGGCTTGTACGATGTTTTCTAAATGACATAATAATCCTTTCTATCGATTAGAATGGTAAATCATCACTAGCAATATCAAGAATTGGTTCTTCGTCATATTCGTTTGCCTCATAGGTTGAGCTAGTAGGTTCAGAATAAGAAGAATATTCTTGAGGACTATCCGCTTGATATCCGGATTGTTGACGGCTGCCCTTGGAATCTAAGAATTGAACACGATCGACGACGACCTCCGTCACGTAGACGCGACGTCCTTCTTGATTTTCATAGTTACGGGTTTGAATACGGCCATCAACCGCTACTTGTGATCCTTTACCAACATATTGGTTCATTAATTCTGCGGTGCGATTCCACGCCACACAGTTAATAAAGTCAGCGGTTGGTTGGTTGGGATCTTGAGATTGAAACGTTCGATTCACTGCTACGGTGAACGATGTTACGGAATGACCGCTTTGGGTTTTCTTAAGTTCGATATCTTTAGTCAAACGGCCAATTAAAATTACCTTGTTCATTATTAAATCTCCTGATCTAAACGGACAATCATATGCCGAACAATACTCTTATTAATTCGAGCTAAACGACGGAATTCTGAAACAGCTTCCGGGCCCGAAGTAAAAGTTGTTACGACGTAGTACCCTTGCTTTTGGAAATTAATCTCATAAGCAAATTCTCGTAAACCCCATTCGTCCACTTTGTCAATGGTTGCTCCATTGTCAGTGAGAACCGCGTGCATTCTTTCGATGGTTTCAGCTCTTTCAGCATCATCTAAGTTCACGTTTACGATGTACATAAGTTCATACTTATTCATTCACTACACCTCCTTCTGGTCTAACGGCTCTTGCGAGCAAGGAATAATAATTTATTCGCGTTCGTATATTAACACAATTCTGGTCAATAGTCTACTTAAGTCGCATTTTTTCTGAATTCCCGTCACTTTTAAAAGTAGATTAGACAACTGCGTCTAATCTACTTTTAAAAATGGGGATCATCTATAATATGCCTGTTACTGACTGGTAAAATCAATTGAACTGGTTTATAATCTTGTTTTATTTTTTTAGCATATATAAATTATAATAAAAAGCTGAGAGTCTGCATATGAGAAACTTTCCAGCTTTTTGTATTTTTAGGACTACTCATTCATTACAGCCCCTTTAAAACTGAACTTTTGAAACTAATTACAAGAGAATGTTTTTTGCGAATATAATTATTTTTCTGAATGAATTTCTGAAAAAACACATGATAATATAACTAATCCCACATAAGTGAAAAAGCCACTTAAAACTCCCGATCCTTCAACAACAAGAAAAGGTAGACCTATCAATAAAATTGTTATAAACATTATAATTGAAATCCTAATTATTTTTTTTGTTAATCGTTTCATACCAAAATAACTCCTTTCTCTACGGATATTAGTATAGATTGAGAAACATAATTAATAAACGAAGTTGTAGCAATTACAATAAATTCTAGAGAAATTAAACCTACGTTTCAATATGTCTTAATTCGTCTTAGGACATAATCCCTTTTGATTTACTGAGACATTATTGCTTCCGAGTCATATCTTATCAATTCTAATTACTAGTTAGTGGTATAACCAGCTGATTTGAGATACATTTCTATCGATATATTCACTGTTTTTCACAAAACTATGTATATCAAGAAAGCGGAATTCATTTCACTGATATCTATTTTCTTTATATAGCTAATCGAAATTCCTTACATCCACACCAAAATTCAATTGCACTTGTCTTTGAAATTAACAAATTGCCAATAACTTTTATCTGTCCTTCGTGGCTCAATACTCCGTGATGTTTCTAATTGCTTCGCCTAACCAATATAATGAATCTTAGTATATAAATGATGTTGAATTTGACATCGAATCAGAATATCCATAAACTTTAAACGATATTGATGTACTTTCTCCTAGACCAAATGAAATACCTATTCCGCCAAGACTTGCCTTTCTATGACAGTAAGCAGCCGATACATTGGCCTTGCCTGTTCTATCTATTTGTGATATACGGGCATTTATACGCACCCAATCTAATGCTTGTCCATAATAGTGACTTGCTTCAACACTGTAACCAACTCCCGAATTGGGTGCATCAGTAATTCTTTGTGTTTTTCCAGACGTTATTCCCATTGATTTGTACGACGCTTGTGCATAGGAGGATTCTAATGAAAAGTTTCCACCCCAAGATATTGCGAATCCGTCTTTAATCCTAAAAAAAGGAACCGTTTTCCACGTTGCTGTCGCAGATATATTGAAGGTATCCCATCCCGGATCATTGACTCTACTTACAACAATATAAATTGACATATTTGCACTACCAATTGCTCCAAAAGGTCTCACAGTGCCATCAGCAACATAATAGTTAGTATCTGCGATATCTAAAACATCTGTTGTCTTTGTGATCGTTACAATCTCACCATCCACTTCAAAATTCGGATCAACCTCTAGCAATTCATCGAGATATGTTTGCTCTTGGATGCTAAGTTTTTCTACTGAAGAAGCTAATAATCTAGTTGATTGTAGACCAAATGATAATGTAAAACACAGCACAAAAACTAGCACTTTTGATAATTTTCTCATATAATTTCCTCCTTTTGTCTAATTGTACATGTTTCGACCAATTATGTAAACCCCTTCAAAGTAATTGCTACTTTTCTTTTAAAAATATCTTCTTGGGTCTGAAGTGAAAAATTTAGCTCCACTTCTAATGCGGTTTCGTGTAATTTAGTTTTACAATAATTCCCACTTCAAAACATGTTGAAACTAACCTTACATTTTCTTACTATGAAGCTGTCCAGCGCTGTTCTTTATTCTTAACAATGGAGGATTTAAAAATGAATAAGAATGGTAAACATTTATCTTTGGAAGATAGAATTCGAATTAAAAAAAACTTTAGCCAATGATGCTTCTAGGACCGCCATTACTCAAACCCTTTGTAAAAAAGAAGCCAACCATTTGTAAGGAGGTCCAAAAGCGTCGAAAAAATACCACCTATCAATATGGGCGTGCTGTTGGTGGCGTGTACGACTTTGTTCATATGGTTGGGTGCGGACTTAAATTTTGTTCAAAACTTTGCCAACAATATGAGCGCATTCGATGCTCACGCTGGGATCGAACCGTTGGAGTCTGTAATGGTTGTGAGAGAAAACCTGAATGTCGTCTTACGAAATTCACTTACAACGCTTATAAAGCACATCATCAATATCGTTAAGATTTAGTTGATGCGAAAACAGAAATTAATATGACAACATCTCTGGCGAAAGAGCTAGGAAATATCCTAAAGCTGTTAATCGATAAGGGTCAATCTGTTGTATTTGTCAACTGAAAAATGGTCCACGTATCAATCGAAAAGTGGTCCATTGATTATCATAATTTGATTGCTTTTTTGATTAATCCAATCTTTGGTTTCTTTTATTCGATCACTTTCTCCACTCATAATTAAAAGATGATTTATAAGAGACCCTGTCTACCAATGATGAAATAGGTATGGATCTTGAAATGTTTATTCCCAACGATTAAATAATAAATTAGTAGTTAGATTATTAAGCTGAAATTCGAACGACTTAAAAGAAGATTAAATAATATGTCACTTCTTTCTTTATTGAATGAAATTAGATGAAATTTATAAAGAATTAGTAATAAACAAAAACAGCTAAAATCAACCATTTAAGTCGCTAAAAATAGATAACAGTATGTCATCGATCAAGACAAAAATTGAATGGTTTTGATCAATATCTTTGTAGAATCTGTTTTTAAAGGTGATATCTGGCGGTGAGAGTAACACCAAGTAATTAAATTCATCTATTTTAAAATCAACGACGATTGTTGGGTTTTCGACTAAGGATTCTTCATCGATGGTTTTGTTTGTAAAATCTTTTAACGAATAATTGATGACATGCCCGTTTTTGACGGCTTCAAACAAATGAAAACTCTTTTTGGAAGGGCGGTTATCCATTTCTTTTCCAAACGTGATTATGGTTAAAAACTTCTTATTTTCTCGTTCAATGTTACCAATAATCTCAAGATAATCATTTTTTCTGTTTAAAATTGAATAATTTCTATGCAACTTCATCGTCCAAGGGAAATATTCGACTTTTGAAACGAGTTCATTTGGAATCTCCGGTGCAGGTTTCAAATAACCAATGATGCCAAAGTAATTATTAACATCAAATAAAATAAAGATTAAAATTAACGATATTATTACTAGTTTTGTTTTGTTTCGTTTCAATGGTATATCCTCCTATAGATGTATATCTGAAAGACGCCTAACACTCAATTCCCCTCGTTATTCAATGGTTTCTTCAGTGATTTCTTCATTGGTTTCTTCACGGATTTCTTCAACAACAATGACATCATTCATCTCTTCTTCAAGGACGTTGTTTTCTGTAGGTTCTTCCGTCTGGCTAGCTGTTTCTATAGTTGTTTTAACAACCTCTTCTACGAAGGGTTCATCTGTCTTTTCGCTATTAATATAATCCTCAACTTCTTGAGCTGATTGGTTTAAAATCGATGGTTTCTCCGTTTCTTTATCATTTTGACGATCATCCGATTTTTTAGGACGTGTTAAAACGGCGTGTTTGGCGCGGTCTAAAATTGAAATACTTTTTCCTTCTTCCGGTTCATCAAGTATCATAAATCTTTGTGTCAACTCTTCTTCAATAGCTGCTTGTTGCTCTGCTGTTTTTATTTGTACCAGCGATTCACCTGCTGGTTTTTCTACTTTCTTTTGACGCCATTTTTCAGGAATAACTTTGTTTTTTAGCCAGACGAACCCTGCATTAATATCATCACTGAAAAAATTAATACTGATGTATAACAACGAAAATGCCAATAACAAAATCAACACCGCATAAATGATAACCAAATCATGGGGGACATGATTATGTAAAACAAAACGATTTGAAAGCATCGCAACCACCACATGACCTTCTTGACCCCGCGCTTGTTGCCATAAAGTATAGAAGTACTTCGCATCAACAAAAATCACGAAGGCCATAATCAGAAACATCCCCCCTAAAATACGGGGAAGAATCTCTTTAAACATATCAATAGGTTTGTCGGTTTTATTCATAGCATCATTATATCAAAGTTTCTCAGCAAGGGCTATAAATCATTTAAGCCCCAACAACCAACCCTGTAGGATTACAATTGATGTGAGACTTTCCAACTCGTAAGAAGCGATGAGACCTAGTAGAATGAGTTTGTCCAACAAATTCGAAAGAAATCATCGCATGAATACTATAACAAAAAAAACAGAGGTATTTACCACATGAAATTCAAACACGATTTCACGCTTGTAAACTATATGCTACAAAGGAATACTCCATAGCCTTCATCACCCGTCGCTATAAGGTCTCAAAATCCTCTCTTATGCGCTGGATGAAACGCTTTGATGGAACTAAAGAGTCCCTTGTGGATCGTTCTCATAAACCATTAACTCCACATCCCAATAGTCATACTGAGCAGGAACAAACATGGATCTTCAACTATTTACGAAGAAATCCTGATATCTCAATGATTGAAC
>JBNRMW010000023.1:0-14694 GCA_050309795.1 Erysipelotrichaceae bacterium
TTCAGTGAATGTTCTACGAGGTCTTCTTGACATAATGGATTCCTACTTTCTTTAATTACATCTTATCAAACAATTTTTTTATCGCGATATAACTAATTTATTTGTCCATTAAATTGTAGCCTATCCAATCCGAAGAACTCAATATATATTGTTCAGGTACATAGACATGTAAGATCTCTCTAATTTTAGACATTCTTGGTGTAGACACATAAGAAAGAGGGATTACAAAACCCATCGAACCGTTTTGCTTAAGATTCTTACTCGAATTCTCTAATACATTCGCATAAATATTACCATACTTGTTTTCTGGAGATAAACCGCTCTTAGAGTCTTCTACATATGGGGGATTTCCAACTATAATGTCATAACTTTTTTCACTAGTTGAGGTTTCTTGAACGAAATCATAGCTTTCAAAAGAGTTGTTCAATTCTATCCCTAGTCCTGACACTTTTGCTACACCTTGTCTTTGCAACGCACATAGAAATAGTCTAATCTTCGAAATTATAATCGAATCAAGATTAACGTCATTGCCTTTTATAGTTCTGATAATCTTTTTGAGGTTGCCTTTACTAATATTTGCTTTATGTAAATCCAGTAAGTCTAGTTTTATCTCTAGTGCAGCGACAAGAAATTCTCCTGCTCCACATGTAGGATCACTCAAGACGAGCTAACCAGTCGTGTGAATGTGGACAAATCAGCTACAGCAAGAGTGGTAAAAGCACTGGAAGAAAAAGGATATTTAAAAAGAGAAATTGATGAAGACGATCGAAGAAATAAAAGACTATATCTTACACAAGAGGCACGGGCAAAATATAAACCTTTGGTAGATGAACTACAACAATATAATCTTAAACTTACAGAAGGATGGACCAAGGAACAGTATGATTTGGTATATCACTGTTTGAAAATGACGAAAGTAAATTATGAAAAGAGAAAAAGAGATAACGACACAAATTCCAAATTATAAAGGAGCCTGAAATTACAACTTGTGGATGTTCGGGATAGACTATTTTTGTACTTTAAGTAATCGTTTGGGACCATGGTACTATGGATTTTTACAGGAATGTGCGACCACAAAATCTTCTGGAAAGCGGATTTAATACTCTAGCCCGAGGATATTCTCGAAGAGTTAGGGAAATTAATGAAATAAAAACTCGTCGTGTGTAAGTCGACTAAACGGTGTACAAATTGTCGGATGGATAAACACATCCGCTGTTAGTATAGATGATGAAAGGGGGTTGTTTGTTGGATTCATTTTCCCGTGCTTTTCATTCAATGCATGGTATTCTTCCTTCTGAAGCAAGAAGTGAAGATCCGCAGTTAAAAGCCTATCCTAGAATGACCTTTCAATTATCAATTAAAGGAGGATGTGAAATGAATTATCGTATTGTTGAGAAAGGAGCTTTTAAGTTAGTAGGATTTAAGAAGAAAGTTCCAGTTATTTTTGAAGGTGTCAATCCAGAGATTTCAAAAATGGGCGATAAATAACCCCCGAAGATCACGATTCACATGTGCCCGGGGCATACTGGAAACAACGTTCAAAACAATGTTCAAAAATCGTTTACACCAACGGGTTTTTAAAATATAATAAATATGAAGAAAAAAAACACACAAGTTATTACACAACAGTCACTCTGTGTGACTGTTTTATTAGGTAAGAACAGCGATTATTTAAAAACAAGGGAGTATGACGATGGGAATCTTAATGGATTTACTACTAATGTTAGGTGGAGTTGCGGTCTTCATGTTTGGCATGAAGCAGATGAGCTCTGGTCTCGAACAAAGCGCGGGAGCCGGAATTCGAAATCTCTTTCGAAGGTTAGATAAGAACAGGGTAATCAATTATCTCATCGGTATTGTATCAACTGCTTTAGTTCAATCGTCATCAGCTACATCGATTATGACCGTTGGTTTAGCCCATGCGGGTATTGTTACAGTGAAACAAGGGGCTGGATTTATACTTGGTTCTAAAGTGGGGACGACGTTAACAGCGTTTATCTTCGCTCTATCGGGCATTAGTAAGGGTGGCTTCGATATTAGCTATGTCTTTGCGTCCTTTGCTTTTATTGGGGTTTTAATCATCTTTTCGACCGAAAATGAGAAGTTGAATCGTATTGCACCGTTTTTAATCGGCTTTGGAATGCTGTTTATTGGAATGGAAGTCATGGAAGTGGCTATTGGTGGTGCGGATTCCGAACTTAGTATTCAACTTTCACAAGTTTTTAAATATGATATTATGCAAAATCCTTTTTTATTAGTGCTTTTGGGTATTTTGTTTGCAGCGATTATTCAATCCTCAACGGCTGCAACTGGGGTTTTTATTGCGTTTTTAGCAACAGGTGTCATTCAAAATATTGATCAGTCGTTCTTTCTTGTCATGGGAGCGAATGTCGGTACGTGTTCGGATGGGATTATGGCTTCGTTAACAACGAATGCAAAAGGAAGACGAATTGCGTTGTTTCATCTTATCACGAGTGTGATTGGAGCATTGTCGTTTACTGTGATTTTAATGGTGTTTAGAACACCAATCACCAATGTATTTGAAACGTTATTTGCGGGTCGACCTCAGTTCAGCTTAGCCACCTATAACTTGATTTATAATTCATTGTACACCATCGTCTTGCTCTTATTTTTGGAGCCATTGGTATGCTTTGTTGAACGCTTAATTAAAGACAAAGAAGAGGCTCAAAGAGAATTACTATATATCAATGATCGGTTTTTAAAAACACCGAACGTCGCGATTGAACAAGCATTAAATGAACTTTATGCGATGGCCATTTTAGCCAGAGAAAATCTTGACCGAGCAGTTTCTTCTTTGCTTAATGAAGATATGAGCGAGAGTAAGTTAATTGCCGAAGTTGAAAACCGCATAGATTTTTTAACTATTGAATTAACGTCCTTTTTTATCAAAATATCGTCCGTCAATAAATCAGCCGATGATGAAAAGCTCATTGGTAGTTTGCACCATGTCGCCAACGATTTGGAACGGATTGGCGATTATGGCATTTTAATTATTAAGGAAACCAATTATTTACAACGTAATGATTTGAGTTTAATGAGTCAAACGAAGGCCGATTTTGCATCGATTTATGAAAATATTACTAAAATGTATGATTTAGGTTTAGATGCCCTAAAAACAAATAGTACGGAGAATTTCGAAGCGATTTCACTACTTCATGATCAAATTCGGGATTTAATCTATGCCCTCAGAGATGAACACGTCATCCGACTCAGTACGGGTATTTATCCAGCTGGAGTATCTAAAAGTGTGTATTCGGTGTTATTTTCTCTTGAAAGAACAGCGGATCATATCGTTAATGTCGCCTTCTCGATTCGCTCCATCACGGGTAGTAAAACAGAAGCGATGGAGTTGTTAGAGAAAGAACGTAAATAGTTAAATTAAAATTCGTTTTCATTAATTTTCTTTCGAATGCGTAGAAAATCAAAAACGAGCCAGATGCCCAAGAGCACCAAGACGACCAAAAGGAATTGACCGAGGGGATGATCCATAGCAACGATAACCATTATAAATAAAGCTAAAACAAACGCTAATCCCCGATTTATAACAATTTTGTTTAAGTGTTCAAGCTTAGATTCAGAACTTGAAAATAACTCGTTTTTCTGTTCTGGTTTTCCTGGTTTTCTAAAATAGGAAAAAGAAAAATAAGTATCGATGTATTCCCATCCATAGCTTTCTAAAAAAGCTGTATATTCGTTGATGTTATCAATGAGATCGGTGTATTCGAGTTTATAAACAAATTCAGCAGGGGCTGTTGCTTCAAATTCATAGCGGGTAATAAATGGAATGCTTTTAAATGCCTGTCCTTGGCGATGTTGTTCCATTAAATATTGTTCTTCTCTGTCGTACTGAAAAATCGTAAAGAATCTAGTTTGTTTCATAATTAGTAATCTCCTGAATATTGCGCAATACGCGTTGGATTCGTTTTATTTCTTGTTCTAATAGATTGTGCCCTAAAGGGGTTAAGATGTAGTATTTGCGTTTGTCTTCTTGCCTAATGTATTCAATGAGTCCATCTTTCTCAAATTTTCCGATAGAGCCATACATGGTTCCAGCACCGATGTGAACTTCACCATTCGTTAATTGTTCTACATCTTGGGTGATTTTTTGTACCCATGATTTTCGGTGACGAGACTTAAGAGAATATAGAAGGCGGATTCCGTCATTGGGGCATATTTTTTAAAAATACTTTCCATAAGTGGTCCTCCTTGGTATGTATATCGAGATGTGATGTACCACGATATATATCGCATTGCAATATATAATGTGTAAAGTGATTTACCTTTTATAAGTAACTTGTTTCAGCGGGCAATAGCTAAGGTTCTGGTTTATAATAGATATAGAGACTATTTGAAACGACATAAAGGAAGTGAGTAAATGGGAAAATCAATAGAAGAAATGGAAAGTATTCAATCTGTAGCCGTACAGTTTAAAGATTTAGATTTTTTAATTGACTACAACTGGCAAATTTATCAAAATCCATTAACGAAGTTTTATCCGATTGTCGATCAAAAATCAGATATTGAAAGCATGTATAAACATGCATTTATGAATGGTAACTTGTGGGTAGCGAAGAGTGGTCAAGAGTATGCGATTTTACCATTAATCATTGATGAAGATGAAAAATATATTCAATCCAATGGGGGGATTGCCACAAAAACTCATTTTATTGAATTCGCTTCCTATTTCCTGGAAAAACTTCGAGCATCTTTTCCTGGGTATACTTTCTATTGTGGATATCCGAGCTCTCATTTGGAGGCGATGGCTTATTTTCCAAGTCATGGCTTTGAGACGGATGATGTTCTTTGGCGATATGAAACTAAATTGGATGACGTAGTCGTTCATCGAGATCCTGTTTTTGAATCCCTAAATGATCAGAATTATGATGCCTTTAATAAATATCATCAACAATATTTTCCTGATGTTTATTGGACAGCTCCCTTGATTTATGAGCATCAAGATCGTTGGTCCGTGGTAGTGATTGGTGAGCAGTCAATTAAAGGCATAGCTGGGGCGATTCATTATGATAAGAATGGTATTCGTTATGCTGAGATTTACTTTTTTCACGGCTCTGATGTCGATGCTATTATGTCGGCTCTTATTGTGGAACTTAAAAATCAAGGGGTACAAGAACTACTATACTTGGTGGATAAGAATCAACGTCAACATCTCGCGTTTGTTGAACGAATTGGTTTCAAAAAAATGGATGATTACTATGGTTTTATCATAGAATTGTAAGACCGATTTTTTTAAAATTGCAAATATTTAGGATTGATCAGATATAATCTGTTTTTTTTGTTGTGCTTATCCCTGAGAGCCGCAATGATCTTTATAGTCTAACAAGGAATAATTTAATTCGATTAACGTCTAAAAAGATTCATAATCACCTAATTATATTCGTTAATGCGCGTAAATAAATGGTTATAAATGTATTCGCTTACATTAGATAAATATGAATTTGAAGTCTCAATTATTAGACAGTATTATTAAATTAGGTTAATAAAAAAGTTCAAAGGAGGAATAATTGATGAACTTCACGAATGCTTTACTCTTAGCATTGTGGGCTGGTTACTGCTCATATGATGATCAGGGTCCACAGATGCTGCGTCGACCACTTTTAACTGGACCACTAGTCGGCGTAATTTTAGGTGACTTGCCAACAGCACTAGTCATTTCTGGTACGCTTGAACTCATGTGGATGGGTTTAGGAAACATGGCTGGATATCAAACACCGGACATGATTGTGGGAACGATTGTTGGAACATCGGTAGCGATCACTACTGGGCAAGGTATTGCTGCTGGAATTACTCTAGCTACTACGGTTGCTGTTTTAGCTCAACAGCTCTTCCAAATTGTTATGCTTGTGAAACAACTTTACGTAGATTGGGCGGCTCGTATCGCAAAAACAGGAGATTTTGACAAAATTTTAATCATAAGTTATGTTTCCGTTTTGCTACAGTTTATGGTAAGAGCTATTCCGACTTTTTTGATTATTTATTTTGGTACGGGGATTGTTGATACCATTTTATCTAAGATTCCATCTGAAATACTTGCGGGTATTTCTAAAGCCTCAGGAATCTTGCCTGCAGTCGGTTTATCCATCTTAATGACGATTATTATGAAAAAAGGAATGTTTGCATTTATGTTATTTGGATTTGTCTTGAATGCGTACTTAAATTTGGATATTTTGGCAATTACGTTAATTTCCATGGCATTTGCGACCGTTTATATGTGGATTATGGAACTACAAGAAGGAGAAACGATTAGCGTTGGCACAACAAAAGCGAAAGAAGAGGAGTATGATCTATGAACCCAGAAAATGCAATTACGAAAAGAGATTTAAATAAAGTTTATTGGCGTTTACAAATATTTGGTTTAGGTCTAACTATTAACTATACAACAGCACAAGCTATTGCCTTCTTGACAGCTATGGGTCCTGCCTTAAAACGTATCTATAAGGGCGAACCAAAAGAAGTGCGAGTGGCAGCAATGGAAAGACACCTTCAGTATTTTCTTTCACAAAACACAGCGACAGGAATCATTCTGGGAATTACCATTGCATTAGAAGAAACGACAGCACCAGACGATAAAGAAGCGGTAATTGCTGTAAAGACAGGGATGATGGGTCCTTTAGCGGGAATAGGAGATTCGGTTTTCAAATTAACTATTCAAGCGATTGCTGGAAGTATTGGAGCGGTTTATGCTTTACAAGGTAAGTTCATTGGCGCAATCCTTATGTTTGTTATCTATAATGCGATTAATATAGCAATTAAATACTATGGCTTGAAGATGGGTTACGAAAAAGGAATGGAGTTTATCACCAAAGGCGATCATGGGAAGATGATGAAAACGATTGTAAACTTCTCCACGATGGTAGGTGTTATTGTTCTTGGAGCTTTAATTAGCTCGTCGGTACGAATTAACTTGGCATACGAATTGGTTGTAGAAGAAACGGTTGTTGGTTTACAAACATTAGTTGATGGTGTTATGCCCAAGCTGCTTCCACTATTAATCACCTTAGGTCTTTATAAAGTTAATCAGAAACTTCCTAGAAAATATCTTGTACTGGTTATTTTCGGAATCTTAGCCTTAGGAACCCTTCTCTATATTTACGGAGTAATTGGTTAATGTCTAAAATAGCAATAATTTTATCTAGTCATGGCTTCTTTGCTAAAGAAGCCCTGGCTAGTGTTGAAATGATTATGGGAAGCAAGATTGAAAACATTGGAGTGCTATCTGTAACTGAAGGCAAGGACTATGAGACAGTTCTGCAAGAAGCGAAAGATCTTGTGCATGAACTTAATACGGAAAACGGTTTATTAATTCTAACCGATATATTTGGTGGTACACCATCTAATGTAGCGACATACTTAGCGATTGAAGATGAAAATATAATCGTTTATTCAGGATTCAACCTACCAGTACTTTTAGAACTAATGTATGCTCGAGAAATGGAAAAATCACAGTTACAACTAAAAATCGAAGAAACGTACAAAATAGGTTTAACTTGTATTTCTGATAAAATTGAAAGGAATTATGAAAATGGCAATCAAGTGGTTTCGTATTGATGATCGATTAATACATGGTCAAGTAGCAACTTCCTGGCTTCGTCATGTTAATGCCGATCAAATAATTTGTATAAGCGATGCGGCGGTAAACAACCCAATTCAGGTCCAAGTATTGAAAATGGCTGCACCAGATTTAAAGGTTCATGTCTTTGGAGTTGAACAATTTATAGGAATTTACGCAAACAATCCCATCAAACGATCAACTTTTTTGATAGCAGAAAGTTTAGCGGACCTATTGTTATTAAAAGAAGGTGGAGTTGACATTGAATACATCAATTATGGTGGTCAAAGAAAGCGTGAAGATCGTACATGTTATGAGCATGATCTTTGTTTCAGTGAAGAGGAGTTAAAGGCTCTTGATACATTAGAGTCTATGAACATCAAAATTGAATATCAAATTGCAGCATTTGATGCTCCAGTTAGTTTAAGGGAACAGTTAGAAAAAGCGAGAAGTCAAAAACAATGAAGAACACCTTTGTTGACTGCTTTGTTATAAACGATAATGAAAATGAGTGTGTAATAAAGACTGATCAACCGATATCGACTATGAAGTTATATTGGGGTCTATCTTTGTCTGAATTCCCGAAGGAGCATTACATTGGAAGTTACAGTTCGCCGAAATTTGTCTTTGAACGAATCAATCGTACAGACCAGAGAGTGTATTATTGTCTTGTTTTTGAAAATGGCGAAAGCATTACATTTGGCGAAAGGATTCTGAATATTCCGGGAATGTATAATTTAAGGGATATGGGTGGCTATCTAACGAACGATGGAAGAAGAGTCAAATGGGGGATGCTTTATCGTGGCGATCAGCTCTACAACATGGATCCTAAGGGTATGACGTATTTGGAAAGTCTAGGATTTAAAACAATCATTGATTTTCGTAGCAAAAAAGAAATAGACGAATATCCTAATAAGGTTCCGAAGACTGTTTTAAATGAATATAACTTCAGCCCAGAAGCTGCAATAGCTATTTTAGCGGGTCGGCTTCAAAACAATGAATTCGAATCTGAAGCTGATCTAATGAAAGAAATAGCCAGAGAGGCTCTTCAACATGATGTGAATGCAGGGGATTCAAAAATGATTAATCAACAGAGAAATTTTGTTGAAAATGCAGATGCCATCGTCGCCTTTAAAAACACAACACAAACAGCTATTAAATTGGAAAATGCGCCACTCTTTCAACACTGTAAAGGTGGAAAAGATCGAACTGGATTTTCGGCAATGATTCAATTGGCACTTCTAGGTGTAAAAAAAGAGTACCTCATTTATGACTACATGCTCACGCGTAAAGCAAGAGCAGAAAAAAACAAACGCTATTATCAACGATTTCTTGAATTAACCGAAAATGCTACTTATGCAAATTATTTCTATTCGTTATTTGATACGAAAGAAGAATACATTAAAGAGGCGATTAAATCGATTTTCGAGAAATATAATTCGATCGAAGAATATGTTCAGGAAGTTTATGAGATAACTGTCGATGAGATATCCGATTTCAAAAATTCGTTTTTAGAATAGTTATATTATGCTAAAATTAGTTAAAAGGATGTGAAAATGCCGTGTTGACGATTAATCAAATTGAATTACTGCATATTTTACTAATGCATGATTTTGCTGGACTTAAACTGATTAAGCAAAGGTTACAATATTCCCATCGAAAATTGCAAATGGAAATGCGCGATATTAACGAATGTTTTAGTAAGAACAAATTGCCATTCCAAATTAAAAATGATCGCAAACGAGGCTACTATCTAGAGAACAAAGAACAAGCAGATTCTTTAGGTATCAGTGTTAACAATATTTTGGAACACACGGTGATGCGACATCTGAGTCATTATCCACGAGTAGCAGAGATTTTAAGAGAATTACTAATAGCGACGGATTTTGTGAAAGCGCATGATCTAGCTGAGACCTTCTTTATTAGTTCGGCAACGCTTTCACTGGACTTAAGACTCGTTAGGGAAATCCTATCGATGTATGGTTTAGTATTAGAATCTGTCCCATATTATGGTTTAAAGATTAGCGGACCTTTAATGGTTCAATTTAGTTGCTTAAACGACCTTATTGAGTGGAATAGAGAAGAAAAAATTTTTGAAAACATTAGTTTTGGTCAATTAGGCATAAATAAAAAGGAATATGAACGATGCGAACAAGAGCTATTAACAAAACTCTGTCTATATCAGGTTGAATTAAGCACCTTGGGGATTCGTAAAGTGGTGAGTGCGAGTTATTTGTTAAACTTACCAAAATTTGAAAATCTGAAGTTGAAAGCATTACCAGAAATAGAAAAACTGAATGAATACCAAATTGCATTGTTTCTCTCCCTAAATAAACACACACAACATGTTTTGGCTTTCACGTATATAATCTTAGCAAATTTGGAACTAGGCTCTACATTTAACGAAAAAAGTCACGGCTATCTATATGAAAAAGTCACGAATGATTTCGAGGTATTACGCAGTCAACTTCTTCATGATGCTAATTTTGATATTAATACGGATGAACAATTTGTCACAAAGTTTAAAGTGTTTCTACTTAGATTCCAAATTCAAAAAGAATTTGGTATCCGATCGTATACCACCATTACAACCTTAGTCGATATCATCAAATCGAAGCCAGCAACAAATGCGTTAACAGCAAAGATTTTAACATTACTTGGTCAAAAACAAGAACATCTATTGAACGATAGCATGTATTACGAACTTGGTATTTTAATTTACAATATTGCTTACAGCAATTCGAGTAATTACGAAACAATTCGTATGGGAGTCGTTTCAGATTTTGGTGCGATCTCTACAGAATCGATCATAAAACACCTCAATTTAGATCGATTTGACATCGAATATTATCCAATTTCAAGTTCGCAGCTAACTAACTTGGATGCAAGTATGTACGACTGTATTTTATCGACATCAACACTTTATCCAGCACCAGATTTGTCTATTCCGATTGTTAATCACGAGTATTTGTTCAAACAAGCCGACATTATGTCTTTTTGGAACAAAGTCCTGGTTAATAAGCGCAAAGCAAACTATATTACAGAACAACTATCGCAGCGCAAAGTTGTAAATCTAAAAATGAATTCTAAAGACTTGATTCAAGAAATTTGTACAGAAATTGAACAACACCATATTGATATAAAAGATTTATCAATACAATTAAAGCTCATGCTGAGCCATCAAAAATCATGGTTTAAACGTGATCAAATCAACTTGGCGATACTAACGAAAACAACCGTACAACCGAATGTATTCGAGTTTGTGCTACACGAAAAAATGGAAATTTCATTTGATGAGTATAAATTTATTAGAGTGGTTTTATTTAATCCCTACCAAAAGTTTTTATCCATCAAGCAAGCAGACTCATCCATTAAGCGTATCTAAATAAAATTTAAAATTTAATATATTAGAAAGAGGTTTTTACATGAACAAATTCCCTAAAAATTTCCTATGGGGTGGAGCAACCGCAGCAAATCAGATCGAAGGGGCCTTTGATTTAGATGGTAAAGGACTATCTACATCTGATTTTGCAAGATACAAAGATCCTTATGAGAATGGAAAAATTAATAACTTTACATTTAATGTCAACTCTAAAGAATTAGAGGAGTATGAACGTCATGGGGAGAAGTATAACTTTCCAAAACGGCGAGGAATAGACTTCTACCACCGTTACAAAGAAGACATTGCTCTATTTGCAGAGATGGGATTTAAGGTTTTCCGATTATCTATTTCCTGGGCTCGAATCTATCCAACAGGATTCGAGGATGAACCAAATATTCAAGGCTTAGAATTTTATGACCGTGTATTTGATGAATTAGAAAAATATGGCATTGAACCATTAGTCACGATGTCTCATTATGAAATGCCCATTGAAATAACAAAAAAATATAATGGTTGGATAAATAGAAACGTGATTGACTTGTTTATGAAGTTTGTTACGACGATTTTAAATAGATATAAGAACAGAGTAAAATATTGGATTACTTTCAATGAAATGAATATGAACTTAAATAGTCTGTATACAGGCGCAGGAGTACTCGAAGATTTGGTAGATTTTCCGCTAGAAGCGGCTTACCAAGCAAGTCACCATATGTTTTTAGCCAGTGCCTTAGCTGTTATTGAAGGGAAGAAAATTAATCCGGAGTTTAAAATCGGAGCAATGATTAATCAAATAGAATCATATGCAAGAACTACCAAACCTGAGGATCAGCTTCAAGCTCTTAAATCAAATCAATTGAATATGTTTTATCCAGATGTTCAAGCTAAAGGGAAGTATCCAAAATATATTTTAAACTATTTTGAAGAGATGAATATTAATCTGAAAACAAAAGATGGAGATGATCAAATACTCAAAGAGGGGACGGTAGACTTTATTGCTATAAGTTATTACATGTCACATGTTGCTGAAGCACGCGAGGATGCAAACAAAGTTGCGGGTACATTTGATTCACCGATAAAGAATGAACACTTAGACCTTAGTCAATGGGATTGGCCTATCGATCCCATTGGATTGAGAATATCATTAATTAAGCTTTACGATCGATACGAATTACCTTTGTTTGTGGCCGAGAACGGTTTAGGAGCGCACGATCAGCTAACACCCAATTTTAAAGTTCACGATGTTTATAGAATTGATTATCTCAGAGAACATATCCAAGCAATAGGAGATGCGATAGCGGATGGTGTGGATGTATTTGGCTATACAACATGGGGATGTATTGATTTAGTAAGCTGCGGAACTTCACAGATGTCCAAACGTTATGGATTCATTTACGTAGATGCAGATGATGAAGGAAATGGCACCTATAATCGTTATAAGAAAGACAGCTTTGACTGGTACAAGAAAGTTATTGCTTCTAACGGAAAAGATCTATCGTAGTAATCAAAAGGAGTGAACAATTCACTCCTTTTTTGGATATTATTCTCACTTGATGAGGAATTTATAAGTGTTTGAAAGTATTAGGGAACAGTTTTTTAGAAATTAATTCAAAGAAAAACAAACTTAAGCACCTAAAAATGAAATAATGTTTAACTCACATTCAACTGTTGGTTCTGTGGTACGTAAATGAATTTGCATCGTACTTCATACAATAATTATAAATCTGTCGAAACCTGTAACAACTTTTAAAGAAAAAAGTTTCAAAAAGAAAAGAGTAAAGATAATGTATTGAAAAGCATGTCTTTTTCAAAGCTTAAAACAGGTCAAACAAAAAGCGTATATCACGTAATTTAAAAAGGTAATAAACAATAATTAGAAAATATTGTTAGTGTCAAATAATTGGGGATAACAATTTTCATAAGAACCCATACTAGAGATGAGTTGGACTAATCATGTTCGATTCATCTTTTTGTTTTTAAAAATATTAATGAAGCGGATCTAAATTAAAATATTTGAGATTAAGTTTATATGTTGGTTGATCTTCGGTCTTCTTTGTTTTGAAGTTCGAAACAGATAACGGTTCACTGAATGTTGGTTGATAAAGTACAGATTTGTTTTCCAGTAGATGGCGAGTAATATCTACTCGATTGTGATGCATACAAACTAGAGAGGCTAATATACTAGCATTGTGGGGACAATAGGCTTTAGGATGTCGTGTCAGCAAGCTGGCCAAGTAATGACTAACCATACCTTCGGCACTACATCCTGGTAGATTTAAGTGTTCTGCTTCGAAGTAAGATGGTGCGTGTTGTAGAACATAATCACTATTTTGTTTGATATATTTATCAAGAGCTTGATAGGCAGTTTGGTGATGTATCCAGCAAATCACATCCTTAAATTTACGTTTTCTACGATTTCTCAAATCGTCTAACAAATGAGGCTTAAGAGATCGATGCTTGCTGGGAATTAACCGATTTAAAGCTTGATGGAAATGGAAACGATCAATATAGAATTGCGCGTTCATACTTTCAGAGAAAGTTTGTATCCAGCTAGCTCCATCTCCTTGAGTAATGATTTCGATGGATTCTAATTTTGGATTCATCTTGCTTATAGTATTGTATACTCTGAGATAGAACTGTTGATTACTTTCATCATACTTTTGAGTCAAAATATGGCGATTTATGAGCTCATTTCGTGATTTATTGATTCGTTTAACTCTAGTAAAATAAGTGGCTTGTTTAATCTTCATTTTTTTATCCTTTTGTTTTTGAAGGGAAACATAATGTTCGTCCACTTGTAAGTAAGCTTTGTTTTGATTAACAGTATTTGTAATCAATTCTGGGTCGTCAGCTAAATTTAGGTTTTTGAGGGTATAGTAGACGACAGATTTACTTAATGAATATTTTTGGGCAACTTTTTGATAGCTGGTTTTATCTTGAACTAGCTGTTTTAACATTTCGAATTTAAAAAATCTTCAACACGTTGATACTTTCTTACACCGAGATATTCGTCAACATAATAGTACCGAGTATAATTCACTTACTGAATGTAGACTCTACGCTTATATCGTAATAGCCCATAGGACGTCATGATGGTACGTTCTTGTTTATCCTTTACATAGTAATTGTTTTTTCTAAAGATTGATTTCATAAATCGAAGATCCATTTCTTCTAGATAAGCAGCCATTAGCGTTAGAAGCTCTTGATCACTAACAATTTGGTGGACCGCTCGAAAATAATCTAAACCTTCAATATTCTTGAGAATAGCTTTTGGTTGGTGTTTGTTTAAGCTTTGGATAAAGTAGTAGGGTTGAATAAACGAAGTGTTTTGATTTATAATAGTCATACAGGAACCCTTTCTATGTTTTGTACAAACTTATTATATGGGTTCCTTTTATTTATGCTACCCCCAACAACTTTACACTATCGAAAATGTTGTTTTCGGTCACCTTTCAAAGTAACTGCGATAGAAAGTAAAAATTGAAGAATTGATAAAGGAACGACCTTTTAAAGCGATAATATAAGGAAATTTAATTCAAAATCAACTATAATTAATCTAATCAATAAAATATGAAGCGCTCAAAAAACAACTTCTAAACATCATGTTTTCAAGTTTAATGCGATATAGTGAGAAGATGGTTAGAGTTGATATCTGTCGTTATTTAAGTTTTACTTGGTTGGCTTTAATTCTTTGAATATTAAACAATTCCGAAGGATTAAGTTGAAA
>JBNRMW010000024.1:0-29678 GCA_050309795.1 Erysipelotrichaceae bacterium
ATGTTTTTTCATGTCTTTCCTTTCTTTTACACTCGCACCAAATTAATCATAACGAAAGTAGACTAGATATTAAAATTGTTAAAGTAAATTAGATAGCTGTGTCTAATCTACTTTTAAAAGTGACGTTGTGAGTGATTTTTCGCTTAAACGATTGAAATACTTTTTTTGTTGTGCTATTATAGTTTAGCACTTGCTTTGACATCGACCGACTTTGGAGTAGTACTCAAGAGGCTGAAGAGGTGCCCCTGCTAAGGGCATAGGTCGGGAAACCGGCGCGAGAGTTCAAATCTCTCCTACTCCGCCATTTTAAAAAATACGGTCCCGTGGTGTAGCGGTTAACATGCCTGCCTGTCACGCAGGAGATCGCGGGTTCGATTCCCGTCGGGACCGCCATGCAGATGTAGTTCAATGGTAGAACGTAACCTTGCCAAGGTTAATACGGGGGTTCGATTCCCCTCATCTGCTCCATCTGACTTAACTTAGATGTTATTTCCATTTTCAGGAAATGACATCTTTTTTTATATTAAATTTAAAAAAGAAAAAAATCGTAGAGTTTAAATGGACAACCGGAAGCAGGAAAAAGACCTTTTAAGTTAAAGACTTGGTAACTTCAAAAAGAATTATACATATTCTTAGGAAGATTTCGTCTGAGCAATGGATTCGTTTTCTAAAAATAGGGTGCTTTTTACTATTATGCATTGATACTAGTTGTGGATTAAGTTATAATAGACATAAGAAAGATAATCATTATCATTATCGATTTCAGCAGGAGAGTTCAATGAAACAAGATAGAGTTCATAAAATGCCGTCCAAATCATTTATCCAATCGAAGTCTTTTCAAGTGGGTTCTTATGTTGTTGGTGTTTTTCTTTATATACTCACTTTTTTTGCTAGTAATAGTACTTCGATTATAGCTCTAACGCTTGGTTCTATTTTCTTTACGGGTTACATGGTTATTTACGAAGGCCTTGAAGACTCGATTAAACAAACTCTGAATCGTCGTAAGTTTTACCCTAATGTTCATTTATTAATGACTTTAGGGGCACTGGGTGCTCTCTTCATTGGGGAGTATCGAGAAGCAGCCTTGTTAATCTTAATATTTGCTGGTGCGCATTTATTAGAAGAATTTGCTGAAGAAAAATCGAGTAGAGAGATTTCCAATTTATTAAATTTACATCCAACCACGGCGCGTCGATTACGCGCAGATGGGACCACCGATATGGTCGATGTTCAAGACCTGCAAATTGATGACCAGGTTTTGGTTTTAAATGGCGATCAAGTTCCAACGGATGGCATCGTCATTTCCGGTCGCTCAACCATCGACCAATCTTCCATTACAGGTGAGAGTATGCCCGTAGATGTTCAAGAAGGAAGCCATGTTTTTGGTTCCACGATAAATGGGAGTGGAAATTTTGTGTTCCGAGTGACTAAAGATAGCCAGGATACAGTTTTTGCGAAGATTGTAGAATTGGTGAGCGATGCCCAACAAAATGTCTCGACAACCGCAACGTTTATTCGTCGCCTTTCACCGATTTATGTGACCTTGGTCTTGATTTTAGCGCCGTTATTTTACTTTTTTGGCTTATATGTTATGAATTGGGGATTGCAGGTTAGTTTTTATCGGACGATGGTTTTTCTGATTGGCACATCTCCTTGTGCCTTAGCTGTTGCGGATATTCCGGCGACTTTGTCTTCGATTAGCCATCTTGCTCGTCAGGGGGTTTTGTTTAAAGGAGGCTCGTATGTCTCTAATTTTGCGGATATAAAAGCGATTGCATTTGACAAAACAGGAACACTGACCCAAGGCCAACCCGTTGTTACAGATTTTGAATATGTTGAAAAACTTAGCGACTCACGGAAAGACCAATTGAAGCAAATCTTAGTTGCCATGGAATCAAAATCCAATCATCCTTTGGCCTTAGCGATTATGAATTATTTTCCAAATGTCAAGGGCTTGGAGTTGGAGATTTCAAGTAACATTGGTGAAGGGTTAGAAAGCACCTATAATAACAAAGTGTATAAAGTGGGAAAACCTTCACTATTTGTAGAAAGCAGTTCACGGACCCAAGAAATTCGTGAGCGTTTAGAAAAACAAGGGAAAACGGTCATCTTTTTCGGTGAAGATGAACAAATCATGATGATCTTAGCCATTCAAGATATTCCAAGCACAACCAGTTTTGAAACCATCCAATATTTTGAACAAGAACACATACCAACGGTGATGATTACCGGAGATGCTCAAGCAACCGGAGAAGCGATTGCTCAAGAATTAGGCATCCATACCGTCTTAGCCAATGTTTTACCAGTTCAAAAATCAGAGGTCATTGTGAACTTAAAACAACAATATGGATTGGTCGCTATGATTGGGGATGGAGTCAACGATGCTCCCGCCCTAGTGGCGAGCGATATCGGTATAGCGATGAAAACAGGTACCGACATAGCCATTGATGTTGCGGATGGGGTGTTGATGAAACATGATTTAACCCGTTTGATTTATACACACAAAGTGTCTAAAAAATTGCGCCAAATTGTGCTTCAAAATATTGTCTTCTCCATGGCAGTGGTGTTGTTGTTAATTTTGATTAATATATTTGGATCTATTAATATGACGCTAGCGGTGACCATTCATGAAGGAAGCACGATTCTCGTCTTGCTCAATGGATTACGAATGCTTCAAAATTTAAAGTAAAATCCATTGCTTTCTGTGTATCTTATTCAATATAAAAAGCCATCAACATGGATTTATTGTTCATGGCTTTTTTTCTGTAATCATGAGGTTTTAGTAAAGCGTTTGCTTGAGTTATTTTAGAGCACTTGTTGCAGAAATTCTTTAGTCCGCGGATGTTGAGGCTGTTCAAAGATTTGCGTAGGTGTTCCTTTTTCCGCGATAACGCCTTCATCCATAAAGAATACGCGGCTTGAAATCTCCTTAGCAAACCCCATTTCATGAGTAACGATGACAATGGTCATCCCTGATTTGGCTAGATCAGCAATGACTTGTAAGACATCTTTGACCATCTCGGGATCGAGTGCGGATGTTGGTTCATCAAACAACATGACTTTTGGGTTCATAGCCAGCGCTCTAATTATGGCCAAACGTTGTTTTTGTCCGCCGGATAATTTTGTTGGATATTCATTTTTTTTGTCCTCTAAGCCCACCATTTTTAGTAATTCGAGCGCTTTAGCATTGGCTTGTTGTTTCGACAGTTTCTTTTCTAAAATAGGGGTGATGGTAATGTTATCCATCGTCGATAGATGGGGAAAGACATTGAAATGTTGAAAAACCATACCGATGTTTTGGCGATGTTGTTGGAGATTAACATGAGAATCTTTAGTTAATTCGTGATCTTCAAAAAAGATGGAACCCGAACTGGGCTGTTCCAAAAGGTTTAAACAACGTAAAAAAGTGGATTTACCACTCCCCGATGGACCGATTATCGAGATGACTTCTCCCTGGTAAATGGTTTCATTGATATCTTTTAGAACCTCAAGGTTTCCAAAAGATTTGTGTAAGTTTTTAATGTCTAACATAATCTTAGAGTTCATGATGACTCAACCTCTTTTCTAAAATGGCAACGCCTCGGGAAAAAACGGTTGTCAACGTAAAATAAATCAAGCCCACTATGATTAAGGACTCAATAGTTAAATAGGAATTGGAAGAAACGATTTGAAAACTCGTCATGATATCGCTCATAAAAAAGGTGGAAGATAGGGAGGTTTCTTTAATCATCATCACAAATTCATTTCCTAAGGCAGGTAAGATGTTTTTAATTGCTTGAGGTAAAATAATACGCGTCATCATATTAAAGGAAGACATTCCCAAGCTACTTGCCGCTTCAAATTGTCCTTGGTCCACCGCTTGAATCCCCGCTCGAAAGATTTCGGCAACATAAGCACTCGAGTTTACGATGAGCGCGGTAATAATACAAAACGCCGTGGACAGCTCCATATTTAAAATAATAGGTAGGGCCAAATAGAAAAAATAAAGCTGAAGCAAAAGGGGAGTACCCCGAATTAATTCAATGTAAAACGATAAGAGAAGATGGAGGGGCTTAAATTTAACGTATTTTAATAAAGCCAATATAGATCCCAATAATGTTCCAACAATAACCACTAACGAGGCGGTTTTTAAAGTGGCCATTAACCCCTCTAAAAAGACTTCGTGATACTTTAGAAAGAGGTTATAGGTTGAAATTAATAAGTCCATATTTAGGCACCGATTTCTTTCGCATACTCGGTGTATTCAATTTCCCATTGGTCATACAATTTGTTAGCAACGACGTCATCGATAATGTCATTAATGGCCTCTAAAAGTTCGGTTGCGCCCTTTTGTACGCCTATGACGGTTCCATCGTATTCCGCTAAAGTAGATTCTTCGAAGCGAGCAATGGACATTTTGAGTCCACCATTGGCTTGGGCAAAGGCATTTCCGATGGTGTTGGTAATCGCAATCGCGTCGATTTTTTTATTCTGTAACATTAAAATGCCGGTTCCAATGTCTTTGATATGGGTGAGGGTGGCTTGGGGGATTTGTTCTTTAACAAAGGCTTCTTGTAAAGAACCCATTTGGACCCCGATATTAAGCGTGTTGAAATCCTCTAGTTTCGTGTATTCATCCGCATCAAGGATATCCATTAGAAGTCCTTGATAGGTGTTTTCGTCTGTGGAGTTGGGATTGTAAGTCTTTGAGAAGTCCATTGCTTCCAACCGTTCTTCTTTGTATCCTAAATCAGAAATAATAAAGTCGGCTTTTTTAGTCGCGACCGAAGCGACGGCGGTGTTAAACTCAGAGGCCAAAATCTTTAATTCGACGCCAAGTTCTTTTGCGATATAGCGAGCAAGTTCTATGTCTGCCCCGACGTATTGATCGTCTCCGGTTTTTGATGGATCGATAAATTCGTAGGGAGGCCAGTCCGGGGATGTGGCGACGGTGATGTAGCCATTTTCTTTAATGGTTTCTAATAAGGATTTTTCTTCGCTTGCTGGCTGAGAGCAGCTAACTAGGAAGAGGGCTATCAATAGATATAGGGTTATTTTTTTAAAGGTGTTCATCATTTTTCTTTCTCCTGTTTTTTATGTTTTTATGCTAATGTTGTTGTTTCCTTCGTCGTCGTTTTTTCATTGTAGACCCTCCTTAAATAAAAAGACGCCTCTAGATATTCAATCTAGAGACGTCGAAAACGCGGTACCACTCTAATTGTTCTGTCGTAACAGAACCACTCTGCTTGTTAACGCCAAGTTACGGATTACACTACTGTGAGTTCGCATAATCATCTCCCAAGTGCGGTTCCAATTGCTTTGTGTTCTCAGGCTTTCACCATCCCTGATTCGCTTGCACACGCGACAATGTACTCTCTTGTTCTAAGATATCTTAAAAGAATACGCTAAAACTTTTTGGCTGTCAACTATTTTATATTCATTTCATAAATTTCGTTTGAAGACTAAAGGACTTTATAGCCCGCCCATTGAATGGCGGTTTTAGCAATGTACACTTCGTCGCCAGATCCTTGGAACGTGATAATTCCTTCTTTTAAATGAACTTCATAAATTAAACGTGTTTGGTCGAGTTCTTCCTGGAGTTTTTTTACATCTTCTTCGGTTTTTAAACCTTTTACATGAAGGATCTTTTTCATCTTTATCACCACCTATATTTTACTCGATTCTTAACAAAAATGAAATCATTACTATGTTATAATGGCCTTGTTCGACAAGCAATAATCGATTGTAACCTTGGTCGGTATGTCCAAGGAATGGGAGGTTAACGATGCTTAAAAATAAAAATATAATGTTCTTGTTTCTAATTAATCTAATCGTTGGTATCTTACTTCGTTTTTACAGTCAAGATTTCCCGTGGCTAATGGTTTCAGATTTATTATTAATTTCGGTTTTTTTGCTTAGTCTATATTTGAATTATAATTTACGACATCACGATTTTTTTGGTTATAAAAATCCAGGCTTCTGGTTAGTGACGGTGGTAGCTCTTGGGGGTATTGGTTACTTTGTCTGGAGTTTATTAGGCTTATGAAGGTGTTAATGAGTTCCTGTTTACTGGGCTTTCCGGTTCGGTACGATGGCTTAGCTAAAAAGCAATTTGATTTTAATGAAGACATTGCGTATCATCATCTATGTCCAGAGGTTTTGGGTGGATTATCAATACCACGCGAACGTTGTGAAATCCAAGGTTCAGATGTGGTGTCGGAGACGGGTGTCAACCAAAAACAAGCCTTTGAGGTTGGAGCAAAAAAAGTTCTTGAATATGTTTTAGCACAGGACATCGATGTGGTGGTTTTAAAAGAAAATAGCCCATCTTGTGGTAGCCAATTCATTTATGATGGCACTTTTAAAGGGGTTAAAATTCCCGGCATGGGGGTGACCACTCGATTATTGAGAAAACATGGCATTGTGGTGATGAACGAAGACCAATGGGCCGAATACTTAAGAGGAGAGAAGAAATTCAATGAGAGCATTTGATTATGATGATTGTGTACTAATTCCAGCAAAATGTGTCGTGAAAAGTCGAAAAGAATGTGATACATCGGTTCGCTTTGGAAAACACGAATTTAAAATACCGGTTGTTCCAGCAAATATGGAAACGATTATTGATGAAAAATTAGCGGTCATGTTAGCACAAAATAATTACTTTTATATCATGCACCGTTTTGACGAGAATGGACGTCTAGATTTTATTCGACGTATGAAAGAGCGCCAATTAATTGTTTCCATTAGTGTGGGTATTAAAAAAGCCGAATATGATTTTGTTTTAGAAATGAAAGAAACGAACTTAATTCCGGATTACATTACCATTGATATTGCGCATGGGCATTCACAATCGGTCATTGAAATGATTAAACATATTAAATCTGTCATGCCAGAAGTCTTTTTAATTGCCGGAAATGTAGGTACTCCAGAAGCTGTTCGTGATTTAGAAAATGCGGGAGCAGACGCTACGAAGGTTGGTATTGGTCCAGGTAAAGTATGTATCACAAAGATGAAAACTGGTTTTGGAACGGGTGGCTGGCAATTAGCAGCTGTTCGTTGGTGTGCCAAAGCTGCCCGAAAACCGATTATCGCAGATGGTGGTATTCGTAATCATGGCGATATTGCTAAATCGATTCGAATGGGTGCATCGATGGTGATGGTTGGGTCCTTGTTTTCTGGACATGATCAATCCCCAGGTAAGGAAGTTCTTTTAGATGGGGTTCGTTATAAAGAATACTACGGATCCGCTTCTCAATATCAAAAAGGGGAATATGTGAATGTCGAAGGGAAAAAAGAATTAGTCAAACATAAAGGCGATATAAATCACACTTTAATTGAAGTTCAACAAGACTTACAATCGGCAATTTCCTATGCTGGAGGCAAGGATTTAGAGGCCTTACGAACCGTTGATTATGTTTTATTATCGAGTACGATTCAAGATTACTAACAAAACAAACCTCTTTACTACAAATTCTAGATTTTATTTGAGATAATACGGATATATCTAAGGAGACCAAAAATGAAAATAATCGGTTGCAATAACGCAAGTGGTCTAGGCGAAATGGGCCTCAAGCAAAATATTGATACATTAATGGAAAAGTATCCCCACTATAAAATAGATCGTGTGGTTGAGCCAGACTTCCAACGCGAAGAAGGACCTTCTTTATTGCACAATTTTGAGACCGTCTTCAACCTAAATCAACAACTAGCAAAATCCTGTCAAGCGGAGTTGGCAAAAGGAGAGACTCTTTTAAATATTATTGGTGATCACAGTGCTGGGATTGGTACGGTTGCTGCCACATCATCAATTAGCCAGCAATTAGGAGTTATTTGGATTGATGCTCATAGCGACATCAATACGGAAAAAACAAGCCCATCAGGTAACATCCACGGGATGCCGTTGGCGAGTTTGTTAAATCTAACCGAAAATGAATTAAACAACATTTTATTTGACGGACCAAAAGTGAAATCAGAGCATCTGGTCTACATTGGATTGCGGGATGTTGATCCTGGAGAGCAGGAAGTTCTAGACCGCCTGAATATTTTGTATTTTAATTACGCGACCGTGATGGAGATGGGTTTTTTCGAAGTCCTTGCTCAAACCTTTAATCGCTTGGCAAATTGTGATGTGGTTCATGTATCACTAGATATGGATAGCATGAATCCCGAGATCGTTACCGCAGTATCGGTCCCCGTAGCGGATGGTTTTACACCGGATGAGGTCGAATATATTCTACAGAATTTATTAATGAACTTGCCGATTCGTTCCATCGATATTGCCGAATATAACCCGGAGTATGATGTGGAGTTCAAGAGTTTGGAAATTTTAAATGATTTAATAGAAAGTATTGGAGGTTTTTATGAAGCTCAATCTTAAACGGACTTTGTTGGTCGGAATCGCCTTCATGACCATTTCAGCCTTCTGGCAATTGTATGACTATGAAATTCAATTGATTTTAAAGAATGAATTTTTCTTTAGTGATACGCTTACTGGTTTTGTCATGTCGATTGATAACATTTTAGCAGTTCTTTTATTACCATTATTTGGTTCAATTTCTGATAAAATGATGACTAAATATGGTAAACGCATGCCCTTTATTGTGGCGGGTACGGTTTTAACGTTTATTGGGATGTGGGTTTTGCCTCATTCTGCCCAGACGCGCAATTTAGTCTTGTTTTTAATTGCATTAGGAGCGGTGCTATTAGCGATGTCGATTTATCGTTCTCCGGCGGTGGCTTTAATGCCGGATGTGACGATTAAGCCCTTACGTAGTCAAGGTAACGCCATCATTAACTTAATGGGTGCTATTGGTGGGGTGGTAACTTTGGTCTTGATTTCATTTTTAGCCCCTGACAAAGTTCAATCTTATTTCCCGCTGTTTATAGCGGTCGCGGCGTTTATGTTAATCGGTATTGTGGTCATGGTCGTCTTGGTGAAGGAGGTCCAATGGGCTAAAGAGATGCATCTAGAGTCCGAGCGCTTGGGTATCATAGATGAAGAAGAGGAACATTTTCAAGATGGAAAAATGGATCCCGAAGTTCGGCGTTCATTAACTTATATTTTATTATCGATTGCGTTATGGTTCATGGGCTATAATGCGGTGATTTCAGCCTTTTCCCGCTATGCGACGATTCATATTGGTTTAACGCAACAACAGGGTTCTCAAATTTTGATTTTGGCGAATGTTGGGGCTATTTTAGCTTTCATTCCGATTGGGCGTTTGTCTTCTCAAATTGGCCGGAAGCGGATGATAAATGTCGGTATCTTAGTATTGGCCTTTGCTTTTGGGACGGCCTTTTTCTACCAAGGGTTCCATGTGTTGATGTTTGCTAACTTTTTACTCGCTGGGATTGGCTGGGCGGCTATTAATGTTAATTCCTTACCGATGGTCTTAGAAATGGCGAAGGGTAGTGATGCCGGAAAATACACGGGTCTTTATTACACGTTTTCGATGTCGGCTCAAATTGTCACACCTATTTTATCGGGTTTCTTGTTTGATTTATTTGATTATTCGGTTTTATTCCCTTACGCAACGTTCTTTGTTTTACTGGCGTTGGTCACCATGAGTCAAGTTCATCACGGGGATACGACGGTGACGAAATATACGAAATAATATGTGGTGGTTGTTTTTCTGCGTACTATTGTATATTTGGCTTATTTTTCCTGGACGTACACAAGTTTTTCCTAAGCAGAAATATTATGGGCATCGGGGATTGTTTGATCATAAGCACGTTCAAGAAAACAGTCTTGAAGCTTTCACTTTAGCTATTGACCAGGGCTATGGGGTGGAATTGGATGTTCAGCTAAGCCGGGATGGACAAGTCGTCGTCTTTCATGACGCGAATTTGAAACGTTTATTTCAGCGAAATGAGAAGATTCGCGATTTAACAGCAGAAGAGTTGAAACCCTTTCAAATCCCAACACTTGTTGAAGTGCTGCAGTTATTTAAAGGTCAACAACCGTTGATTATTGAGTTAAAAAATCATGGTCAAATACAAGAATTATGTGAGGCTGTGGCCAACTTGCTCGATGGTTACACGGGTGAATTTATGGTTGAATCGTTTGATCCGCGAATAGTTTATTGGTTTAGACGTCATCGCCCACATTTTATTCGTGGTCAATTGTTGATGAGTATCCGGCAATATGAACAGCCGTTGTTGGGTTTGTTTTTGGTGACAATGGTGTATCATGTGTTCACGCGTCCCCACTTTTTAGCAACCCATACGTCGATGTCGATGCGTTTTTATGGTAGGGTCCTACCTCTTTTGAAAATGAAACGTGTTTTATGGACGGTTTATTGGGATGAAGTGGAGCCGATCCAATCGATGGATGCGATGATTTTTGAGTTCAATGTAGAACCTAATCGTAAAAAAGCATAAAGTAGTTGATTTACTTCGAGCGTTTTCGTATAATAGCGCTACTGGTCCCGTGGTGTAGCGGTTAACATGCCTGCCTGTCACGCAGGAGATCGCGGGTTCGATTCCCGTCGGGACCGCCATTTTTAAAGTTAGAAGCCTTATGCTTCTTTTTTTTTGAAAAACTTGCATTTTCCTTATAAAAAGAGGGGCATGTAGTATAATAGGCATAGACATTAAGAGATAAAAACACAGGAGGAAGAGATGAACGATATATTAGTGGTTGGCTTAGCGGTGATGGGAAAAAACCTTGCGATGAACATCGCGGACCGTGATTATCAAGTGGCGGTGTATAATCGCACGTATCAACGGACCCTTGATGCGGTATCGCAGGATGCTCGTTTGAAAGGGTATGAAAATATTCAAGAAGCGGTAAATTCTTTAAAATCTCCACGAAAGATTTTATTGATGGTCAAAGCTGGTCAACCGGTTGATGACTTTATCCAACTCGTTTTACCGTATACAAATGAAGGTGATTTGATTATTGACGGTGGAAACTCTAATTTCTTAGAAACGATTCGTCGAGCTCAGGAAGTGGAATCCACGGGACGTTTTTATATGGGCTTAGGAGTTTCCGGTGGTGAGGAAGGTGCCCGTTTAGGACCAGCCTTAATGCCCGGTGGCAGTGAACAAGGCTATGAGATGGTCAAAGATATTCTCCAAGATATTGCTGCGGTGGCCTATGGGGAACCCTGTACCTCTTATATCGGGGCGGATGGCTCGGGTCATTATGTCAAAATGGTGCACAACGGCATCGAGTATGGAGATATGCAGTTAATTGCTGAAGCCTATCATATGTTGAAAGCATCGACAAATTTAACGAATGATCAAATCGCAGATATTTTTGAAGAGTGGAACCAAGGAGAATTAGAATCCTACCTCATCGAAATTACGTCGAAAATATTAAGAGTAAAAGATGGTGATGGCTATTTAGTCGATAAAATCATGGATAAAGCGGGCCAAAAGGGTACCGGTAAATGGACGGTGATCTCTTCGATGGACCTGGGTGTGGACACGAGTTTAATTGCTTCTAGTGTATATGCGCGTATTATTTCCTCTTTGAAAACTCAACGCGTAACAGCATCCACGGTTTTAACCGGTCCTCAAGTTGAAAAAAACAGCGATCCCGACTTCGTTGAACACGTTCGTCAAGCGCTCTACGCCTCTAAAATTATGAGTTATGCTCAAGGGTTTGCGTTATTACAAGAAGCCGCCGTTGAACATCAATGGAAACTCAACTATGAAAATATTGCGAAAGGGTGGCGTGGCGGATGTATTATTCGTGCTCAATTTTTAAATAGAATCGCTCAAGCTTATGTTAAAGATCCGTCTTTAAACAATTTACTATTAGATCCAGAGTTTAAACAAACGATTGAATCGTATCAGAGTGGTTTACGTCGGGTCGTTTCTTGGGGGATTGCTTCTGGAATACCATTACCAGGGTTTAGTTCGGCGATTGCCTACTACGATTCTTACCGAAGCGATTGGCTTCCTGCTAATTTGATACAAGCTCAACGGGATTTCTTTGGAGCCCATAGTTTTGAAAGACTGGATCAAGAAGGAGATTTTCACTATGAATGGACACAACTTTAAAGAAAAGACCTCGCTCATTATTTTTGGAGCGACGGGGGACTTAACCTATCGGAAGTTGTTACCCGCTCTCTATGATTTGAATGCTCAAGGAGAGTTAGAAAATGTCAATATTGTGGCTATTGGTCGGCGCGAATATAACAATGAAGTGTACCGTCAATCCGCACTAGAAGCCCTGCACGAAGGGTCTCGGTTCAAATCGAATATCGAAGCACTAGATGAATCTTTCTTTAATAAACTGACCTACTATAAGATGGACTTTAATCAAGTTGAACACTACGAAGGTTTAAGATATTACTTGAGTGATATCATCGAGAATCGCCAACGCTATATGTATTATTTGGCGGTGGCACCGAGTAGTTTTTCAACGATTATTCAAAATCTTCATGAATCACAAATTCTCCATCAATCGGCAGAGAAACAATTGTTAATTGAGAAACCGTTTGGTGATGATTTGGACAGTGCCATTTTAATTAATAACGAAATTGGACGTCACTTTAAAGAGCATGAAATCTATCGGATTGATCACTACTTAGCGAAGGAAATGATCCGTAATATTTTATATTGGCGCTTTTCCAACACGGTTGTTGAAGCATTATTAAACGATCAAGTCATTGACCATATTCAAATTACCGCCTCGGAAACGGGTGGTGTTGAAACTCGGGGTAATTTCTACGACAAAACAGGAGCATTGAACGATATGGTGCAATCTCATTTGCTCCAAGTATTGAGTTTATTACTAATGAAACGCCCGAAGAGTTTTGAAGCGCAACATATTCACAAACAACAGTTCAAAGTGTTGGATAATTTGAAGATTTCGAATAAATCGGCTCGCTTATGGATGGTTAAAGGTCAATATCGTGAGGGTGGCGATTCTCTTAATTACCGAGACGAAGATCGAGTCGATCCAAACTCGATTACCGAAACCTATGTGGCCTTAAAACTAATGTACGATCGTAAACCGTTTAAAGGCATACCTATCTATTTGAGAACGGGAAAACGAATGGATAAACAATCAACATACATTGCGATTGAGTTCAAGCCGAATCGGTTGGATAAAGAACACGGGGAATGTCCACGCAATACGATGATTATCCGGATTGGACCCGATGAAGGTATTTATTTGAAGGTCAATATTAAGAAACCAGGCACGACCAACGAAATGGAAACCATATTCATGGATTATTGTCAATCGTGTATTTTTGAAAACCGTATAAATACCCCTCAAGACTATGCTAGAATATTTAGTAACGCCCTGGATCGTGATATGACTATTTTCACATCCTGGCCAATTGCTCAGAAAAACTGGGCATTAATCCAACATATCCAGGAACGAGCTCAAGCGGATCAAGTCTTATTACATGGCTATGCAGCCTATTCTCAAGGACCAAATGCTGCGGCGGAATTACTAGCAAAAGATGGTCGTCACTGGATTAATGATTCTGTCTTAGGAGAAAGTTATTATGAAGACTGAACAAGAACTGCGTGACGCGGGCTACCGTAAATATACGGGCGAAGGGATTGATGTGTATTTTAATTTACAGGTCTGCGCCCATTCGGGACATTGTACTTCCAATCTTCCCGAAGTTTTTAATCTTAAAAAGAAACCGTGGATTTATGCGGATGGAGCTAGTGTTGAAGCAGTCAAAAAATTGATTGAAGGTTGTCCAAGTGGCGCCCTACAATACATCGAAAAGTAAGCGTTTATCGCTTATTTTTTATTTTAGCACTTAACCCTTGACAGTGCTAAAATATGTGTTATACTATAGTCAGTTAGCAGACAAAGGAGTTGAGTGCTAACAGAAGGAGGAATAAGAAGGAGGAATATATGATGCGCTATTTAGTAAGACAACCGGAATCGATTTTCAACAAATTCTTCGAGGATTTAAGCCCTTCTACATTGGGGAGAAATTTAGATATTTATAAACAAGACAACAAATATATCGTTGAAGTTGATCTTCCAGGATTCACTAAGGAAGATATTACAGTCGATTACCATGAAGACATTTTAACCATCAAGGCCGAAACAACTCAAGAAACTAACGAGGAAAAGGACGATAAGAAATACGTCTATCGCTCTCGTCAAAGCTCGAGTATGACGCGCCGCATCCGTTTCGAAGACATTAATCAGGAAGAGATTACTGGTAACTTTGAAAATGGAGTTTTAAAACTAGAATTGCCTTTAGCACAAGAAGTTGTTGCTGAAGCCAAACGCATTGAAATTAAGTAATCAACTAGAGTTTCATTGTGTATTCTAGACCGATCCGAAGGTTTAATCTGGGTCGGTCTTTTTGTATGTAAAACATAATATTAATGGAATGGTTATACTTTTATGATACAATCAATTCAATTGTGAGGTAAAGGTATGAAATTTACAAAAACTGAAAAATCTTGGATTTGGTATGACGTCGCAAACTCCGCCTACGTGCTTTTAATGTCATCCACCATTCCCATATATTTTCATGGATTGGCTGAAGTAAATGGAATTACTGCCAATATAGCAAGTTCTTGGTTTGCTTTGTCGACATCGATTTCCGTTTTGTTAGTCGCTTTATTAGCGCCCATTATTGGAAGTATCGCGGATTATCAAGGGATGAAGAAGCGGCTGTTTGTGTCTGCTTTGGCGGTCGGTGTTTTAGGAGCCCTAACTATGACCATTCAACAGGATTGGCAAGCTTTTTTGTGGTTATTTGTGGTTTCTAGAATTGGCTATTCCCTTTGTAATGTTTTTTATGATTCAATGCTAGTCGATGTTGCATCGAATGAGCGTATGGATGCGGTATCTGGAGCAGGATATGCTTGGGGGTATGTAGGGTCAACCGTTCCTTTCATTATCGGTATATTAATTATTTTTATGCAACCTTTTGGATTGAGCACGATGCAAGCTACGCAAGTTTCTTTTTTGATAACCATTCTTTGGTGGGCGGTGTTGAGTATTCCCTTATTACGGGATGTCAAACAAACCCACTACAAAAAGGCTGAGAACAAAATAATTTCTCGTTCTTTTAAACAACTAGCTGTGACGTTTAAAGAAATCTATGAAAACAAGAAATTGTTTTACTTTATCTTGGCGTATTTCTTTTATATCGATGGCGTCTATACCATTATTTCTCAAGCGGCTTCTTTTGGCGCGGAAGTGGGAATTGATGGCAATATTTTAATCATCGCTTTACTGGTGACCCAGTTTGTAGCTTTTCCATTTGCGATTTTGTCGGGTTATTTTTCAAAGAAATATGGCGTCATAACAATGCTCAAGGTTTATATTGGTATTTATATTTTAACGGCTGCTTTTGGTTATTTCTTGGCCTATGCTTGGCAGTTTTGGGTTTTGTGTATTATGGTTGGTTCGGCTCAAGGGGGGATTCAATCGTTATCTCGGTCTTATTTTGGAAAATTGGTTCCCAAGCAATCGAGTAATGAATATTTTGGTTTCTTTGATATTTTTGGTAAATATGCGGATTTCTTTGGTCCTTTGTTGATGTTCTTTTCGGCTTGTTATTTGGGCCATTCTAAATATGGTATTTTAGCGATAATCCTTTTATTTGTTGCAGGTTTGTATTTCCTCAACAAAGTTCAACGGATTGAAAAACAAGAGGCAGAATAATCATTAGTAAAAGATGAAGATAACCGTCAGTAAATAAGATCTCTTAGGTGTTTTTAATGAGTAACTTTATTAAATAACAAATCTAAGAATTTTTCCAAATACAATCTAACAAATGAGTATCTAAATATGAGTCTACGCTATATATGTTAAAAAAGTTTGTCAACTAAAAAGCTTTGTTCGCTTGACTGTTAAATGAGTCAATATAAAAATATTGGAGAGAAAATTATAACTATAATCGCTGAAGAGGTGAAGTTGAGATAAAGAATTGATAAATTCGCTTGTGAACTTTGAGTAACAAAACCTTCAATACTATATTTAAAGTACTAAACCAAATTGTTGTAGAATATTTTAAATTAAACAAACAGTAGAATAAATGCACAATATAACATATGTTTGATTTCAATTCTAGAGAAATCAAACATTTTCTGCAAAAAGTTGTTGCTTTTTCTAAACAAGAATGATATTATATAATTAAACTAAACATAAAAATTTGATATTGGCTATTTTCTACTAAGTAAACTATTCAGAAAGATAAGCATATCGTTTATCAAAAGAGGGAGTGTGTTAATGAAATTTGTTTAACCCTCTTCTTGCAGTACATGCAGAAGCCTAACAATCATAATTAAAATGGAGGAAAAACGATTATGATGAGAAAAATTATATTAACCGTCACCTGTTGTTTTGTTTTAATAACAGGTATAAGTCCGATGCCAAGAGTTAACGCTCAAGCTATAGATGAGAAAATTCAAAAACTGACCACAAAAACTGGAGACATTAACTTATATGCAACGAGTAATTCTTCTGTGTATTACGATGATATGAATGCACTTTATCAACTAAATGAGGAGGGTGAAATAGTACCTTTGGTTGTTGGCTCAGTTACATTGTTTGTTTTAGGGTTTGCTACTAGCTTAGTATTTGGTTGGATTGTGGATGCTGTCGTGATTTATAAGACCGGATATTCAGGGACTGAATGGGTTCTCAGAGGTATAAATGCTTTAGATGATTATTTACACGGCATTTGGGGAAGTACTACTAAATACTATATAAGTACGACAACAAATAAAGTGTCATACGCAGCCGATGCTAACGGATGTGTTATTCATCAACCTAATGGTGTTCTCATTTGTCCGTGGTCGTTGTAGCTTTAGAAAAAAGCGGATAGAAAGTGGGATATAATATGCTTAAAACTACTAAAAAATTAAAAATTAGCGATCCTAAGGTGTTTATCTTTATTGTTGTGTCTTACTATTTAGGGTACACCATCGTCAATGCTTTATTGTTGTTTACAACTGGATTATCCGGTCCAGAATGGGTTCTTAAAGGATTTTATGCACTAGAGACATTTCTACAAGGGGTGTGAGCGAGCGGAATATATTTATCCGGTTTGCCAGAATTGGTTTTTGTAACTTCTTATAGCTAATAACCTATCTTGATGAAAATACAAACCGACACTTAAAATTAGATATAACTTGAAAAATTTATATGAAAAGATAATGGATAGTATCCTAACTCTAATCTCACATATGCACATCATTAGTAACAAAGAATTATGAGAAATTAGCTTAAACCAAAGTAAGAGTTCATAGAATTCGATGGCCCATCTAGTTAAATAGTGCAACGTAAAACAACTATTTCAAGGAAGTACATGATAGAGAAACTAATGAATACGTAAACGAAGTAACTCTCATCAATTTAAAGTGATTCCCCGAAAGTGGAAAGATTAAACTACATAGGTTCAAAAGGATAAGAATTTAGATCAGCGAATCATAATCGTGCAATTCGAATAAATCATTATAGCTTTGTAACTATTAATTTACTAGCTGTAGCTCCCCTAGTAATCAACTTTTTCGCTAGGGCTGTAAAAATATTTATCGAAAGTTAGATAGGGCGGATGAGAAGGAATTTGTTAAATAGTACTAAATGTTTCAAAATTGAAGTATTCATTAATCGTTAGAATGGGGGTGATTTTGTATTTCAAATGTAAAGTATATTATGCTGTAATGTCATCGCTAAGTGAAATTTCCGTTTCGATAACCAACTTAAACATAATCAACTATTATGGCGAATTTGTATTATTAGTCGTGCATGAAATCACTATTGTGTTTAATATTCTTAATATTTAGTCATTTAAGGGGTAAAATATATGACAAAGAAAAATAATAACATGAAAATAAATTTACTGTTTTTTCTAGTACTATTTTTTTCCATTGCAACAACGACCGCTATTGAATCCAAACATAGTGAAGATAAAATACTGATTGAATTCTTAAGTTCAATCAAAACGAAAAATAATGAAATGGTTAATTTTAATAGTCAAAATGATTATTATGATGAAAAAAAAGCAGATTATCAAGCGGTCTTCTTGGATAAGAATGATGTGTTTGGCGGTGTAGTATATGATGGAGAGATGTTTGTTATTTCAATTTCAAAAAAATTCTGGGATCTGAAATTTACTGAATCGGAAAAAGTACGTTTAATACAGGTCAACCATTCATATAATCAATTGCTAGAAGTGTACGATAAATTAGTAGCATATATCGAATCTAGCCAAACTGAACGCACATTAGAGATGTATATTAATGAAAAAGAAAATAATATTGTGATAAGCGGTAAAACACCGATAGATGTGAAAGATTTGAAGATGTTCTATGAAAAACTAAAAACCAACCAAACAGACGCCCCCAGTGTTGTTTTCTCTATTAACAAAGATCTTTTTAATGAAATTCCAACACTAAGCGCTGGGCAAAAAATACTCGCTCCAGATACTTGTTCGATGGGTTATTCTGCATTTCTTTCTGGTCGTTACGGTTTTGTTACCGCAGGTCATTGTACTAACGGGCCTGGAAAAGTTGTAAAAACTGGGTCCGGTACAATTATTGGTAAAACCATCGCCCACTCAACATCTACAGACTCAGCATTTGTGCATTTGGATTATGGATACAGTATGGATAGGTATTCAAGGGCTAGTACAGGGCAAAGTCATATGTACTCAAAAGTTGATTCTTCGGTTGCTTATGTTGGAGCGACATTAATCATAAACTCAATTAATGGACATATGCAATCACAGATTACCACTTTAAATAAGTATGTGTCGTACCATAACGACGGTTACGACTATAGTGTTAAAGATGCCATAGGAATTAATAAGCCCTTAGTGTCAGGAACTAGTGGTGCTGCTGCACTTCAATATTATGATGGAAAATACAATGTAGTGGGAATCGCGATTTCAACAAGCGTATCTAGTGGAACTATTTCTAAGGCAAGAAATATAAATAACGCTTTAGGAATAACGTATGCCCCCGCACCCTGAAACTTTAGAAATGTGAGGTTAAGATTTATGAAAAACAAGTGTAGACAACATCTGATCATGATGTTGGTTCTGTTGTTACTGATTGGATGTACGCCAAAACAAGACGCAGTGACAAGTTATGAACATCCTTTTGATGAAACAAGTTCTGTGGTTATTGATGGAGATCCATTAATCGAGTTAAAAAACCCAGAAACGAAAGTTCGCTTTGTAAAGGAATCAAAATTGATTATCCTAGAGTATACGGTAGAAAACAACGGTTCAGAAGAAGTCGAAGTTGGACATTTTTCCCATCTCGAAAAATTCGTGGAAGGAATTTGGAAAAAACAAACATCGGTAGAGGTTGAATTCCCAGCAGAACTTAAATTGTTACAACCAGGGGAATCATATGTGGATAATTTTCCAATAAGCGTGGCTCTCCCAGAACTCTTGATGGAGGACACACCAGATCTTGAAGGGAGCTACCGTCTTGTGAAAACGATTGAACCATTTGGGGTCTACGAATTGCGTTTTGAGATTAATGCTGATTTTATGAATAAAATTAAATAAAAAAACACTGGGTGTGTATCCACGATACAAATATCCAGTGTTTTTTACTCGTTGTTTATGATGAGTTTATAACCATGGAATAAGAGTTTCTTTTAAAGCTTTGTGGTGTCAATATTCTCAAGGTAGTCATCAATCACCTGAGCAATGTCGGAAATTGTTGTTTCTTCAAATGGACTTTCCATATGTGCTTCAGAAACGAGCCCGAGGAAAGATTTTGTTCCGCCCAAATCACACAAGTGTAGGTAATCTTGCCAGGCTTGTGTGTCGTTATCTAAGACTAAACGTTTCCAAAACTGTAAGGCCACCACTTGAGCTAAGGTATAGTCAATATAATAAAATGGAGAAGCAAAAATATGGGCTTGTCGATACCAATAAACCCCACTTCCCGCAAAGTCGTTTTCACAGTAATCTAAATGTGGGCGGTATTGTTGATCTAATTGTTGCCAAAGGGTGTTCCGTTGTTCTGGTGTATAGTGAGGATTCGCATAAATTTCATGTTGGAAATGATCGACTAAAGCGCCATAAGGTAAAAACTTAAGAGCAGAACCTAAGTGTAGATAACGATAGCGATCGGCTTTGTCGCCAAAGAATTTTTCCATATATGGCCAAGTGATGAATTCCATGCTCATGGAATGGATTTCACAAGATTCATAGGTTGGCATGTGCACTTCTGGATATTTGATCCACCGGGATCGATAGCCTTGGAACGCATGGCCGGCCTCGTGAGTTAAGACATCGATATCCCCAGAGGTGCCATTGAAATTAGAGAAAATGAATGGCACTTCATAATTTAATAAGAACGTCATATATCCACCGCCTTGTTTATTCGGTTTTGCTAAGAGATCCATTAATTCATTGTCGAGCATTAAGTCGATAAATTCACCGGTTTCAGCACTTAATTCATGATACATTTCGCGCCCGCTTTGGACGATGTCCTCGGGGGTGCCCAGTGGTTTTGGGTTGCCATCGAGAAATTCGATCGGTACATCATAGTAGGCTAAATGGTCTAAATTTAAGCGTTGAGCTTGTTGAGCATAGAGTTTTTGATTAATAGGAACGATTTCGTTCAGGATTTTTTCGCGGTATTGAGCAACCATTTCCTGATTGTAGTCGAGACGACTCATGCGTAGATAACCGACCTCAATGAAATTGTCATATCCCAGTTTTAGGGCGATTTCATGTCGAACTTTAACGAGCTGGTCGAAGCACTCATCGATTTCTGGTTGGTTTTCTTTAAAGAAATCCCACACCGCTTCACTCGCGGCTTTTCGCTGGTCGCGTTTTGGACTTTGAAGATACGGACTCATTTGAGAGAGGTTTAGGATTTTTCCATCAAACTCTATTTTTGCTGAAGCAATTAATTTGTCGTAACGGCTTATGAGTTTGTTCTCTTGTTGGAGTTCTTCAATAATCTTGGGGCTGAAGGATTTAATTTGACCTTCAATGAGTGGAATAAGCGTCTCTGGAACTTCTTGTCGAAGTTCATCTAAAAAGGGACTTGCTAATAGGGCCTGATAGTATTGGTGATTTAGCTCTTCAAAATAAGGGCTATTTTCATCAAAAAAGGCTTGTTCTTCTTCATAGAACACATTGCTAGTATCAATAGAATGGCGAATATAAACTAAATTGGATTGCGTTTGAAAATCGCGTTGAAGATCAATGAAAGCATCCATTGCTTGTTTAAAGGCTTCATATGATGATGCGGTTTGTAGAGATGAGATGATTTGTTGGCCTTGTTCTTGGGCTTGTTTTAAATCTGGTCGCTGATAAGAATAATCTTTAAATTTCATTTGGTTTCCTCCATGATTCTAATTATACACGGACTTTGGGTTGATTCGAATTTCTTTCAATACTTTCTTCATGGAATTTTAACCAAATCTTGTTAAATGGCTTGAAATAATTCTTGTATTGGTTAAAATAGAATTAGAGAAATTAGAGGTGATGCATCATGAACACCATTGTCATTGTTTTTAACGCCACAGCTTTTGTGGTGCGTGCTCATGAGCTTCATTCAAACGTGCTTTTTTAAGATGGGATTGTGTCCATCTTTTTTATTACGTTTTTGTTTGTTGATAGGAGGAGAAATATATGGATCAGACAAATAAAAAAATGTGGGATGCGAGCGCATCCGGAGATTATGACGTCGTTGTTGCGATGGTCAAAGAAGGTGCTGATGTAAATTACATGAGCGGTGATGGAAGAACGGCATTAATGAGATCCTCAAAACGCGGATTCGTTGATATCGTCGATTTTTTATTAGAAAATGGAGCGGATGTAAATATCTTGGATAAAGACCATAAAACCGCTTTAATGGGACCAGCTAAAAAGGGTGAATTAGACATCGTCAAACGATTGGTTCAAGCCGGAGCAAACATCAATGCAGCGGATAACAAAGGGCGTACCCCACTTATGCGGGCAGCATTTCTTGGTCAGTTGAATGTTGTGGACTATTTAATAGAAAACGACGTCGAACTTAATGCCCAAGATAGCCAAGGACGCAGTGCGCTAATGGAAGCTGTCGTTGCTTTCCGTTTTGAAGTTGTGAAATCCCTAGTTGAAGCCAAAGCAGATGTTAATGCTCGGGATTCCTTTGGAACAACCGCCTTAATGCGTGCATCGTACTCAGGGTATGTGGATTTGGTAAATTATTTAATTGAAAATGGTGCAGATAAAGAATTAGAAGATACATCGGGTAGAAAAGCCGTCCATTACGTTCGTGATTCGAATTTGAGCGAGCTACAACCGATATTGAAATAGGAGTAACAAATGAGAGACTATAAATCTAATGAAGTAAGAAACGTGGTTTTAATGGGCCATTCTGGTGCTGGGAAATCAACTCTGGTGGAAGGTATTTTATACTTTAACCAAGTCGTTGATCGCATGGGTAGCCATCGCGATGGGAATATGGCGATGGACTTTGAACCAGAAGAGGTTCGCCGTCAACAATCGGTTTATACCGCCATTGCCCCCGTCGAATGGAAGGACTGTAAAGTCAACTTCCTGGATACACCAGGTTATTTTGACTACTACGGGGAAACCCAAGCGGCTTTGACCGTTGCGGATAACGCCTTGGTCGTCGTATCGGGTCGTGAAGGCGTCGAGCCAGGAACTGAGCGGGCGTTAGATCTCATTAAGGAACGTCATTTACCGACCATATTCTTCATTAATAAAATGGATGATGAACATGCGGACTTTGATAAAGTGTATGAACAATTACGCAATCAATTTGGTAACACGATTATTGCCTTTGAAGTACCAATTAAAGAAGGAAATGACATCGTTGGATCGGTTAACATTTTAAAGAAAAAAGCGTGGTACTATAATGATCGCACCACACCAAAAGAGGTTCCGGATCATTTAGTCGATCGCGTGGATGAATTGTACGAACAAATCTGTGAAACCGTGGCGCTAACTAGTGAAGAACTAATGGAATCTTATTTTGAAGATGGTACCTTCACCGATGAAGAAATCTTCGAAGGGGTATCTGCAGGGGTTCGCTCTGGTGATATTCATCCCGTTTATTGTGGTTCCGCAGTCAATCAACAAGGCATCGAACGGTTGTTAGATCTCATCGTCGAATATTTCCCGTCGTATGCTGAAAAGGGGACGGTTGAGGCTTATGACAAATCCAACGAACTCGTAACTTTAAAAACGACTGAAGAAGAAGCATTATCGGCTTTTGTCTTTAAAACGGTGGTGGACCCTTTTGTCGGTCGAATTACCTATTTAAAAGTCATGACTGGAGTCCTATCGACGGATGCTCAAGTTATTAATGTTCAAAAAGATAATGCTGAAAAGATTCAACAGATATTTGCCTTGCGTGGAAAACACCAGATTGCGGTTGGAAAACTCTTCACCGGAGACATTGGAGCGGTGGTTAAATTAGCCGTAACCCAGACTAACGATACCTTGGCAACGAAAGATAAACCGGTCCGTTATGAACCGATTGTTTTCCCTCAACCAATGTTGTCCAAAGCCATTTGGCCGAAGTCAAAAAATGATGAAGACAAACTATCAACTGCTATTCAACGCATATTGGAAGAAGACTTATCCGCTAAACTCGTAAATAATGGGGAGACTGGTGAACTAGTTCTCTATGGTTTGGGAGACCAGCATATTGATGTCATGCTCAATAAATTGAAAGCGAAATATAAGGTTGAAGTCGATTTAACCGAACCAAAAGTTCCGTATCGTGAAACCATTCGCGGAAAAATCTCTGGCGAAGGAAAACATAAGAAGCAATCCGGTGGAGCCGGTCAATATGGGCATGTCTTTGTAACTTTTGAACCGACCGATAGTGAAGATATGGTCTTTGAAGAAACAGTCTTTGGTGGCGCGGTACCACGTCAATACTTCCCAGCCGTTGAACAAAGCTTACGGGAGTGTATGTTAAAAGGAGTCTTGGCTGGTTATAAAGTCGTTGGCGTTAAAGCAACGTTAACGGATGGTAGTTACCACGATGTGGACTCTAAGGAAATAGCTTTTAAGGCGGCTGCGCGTTTAGCTTATAACCAGGCGATGCCGAAAGCGAAACCGACACTCTTAGAACCGATTGTTAAAGTTCAAGTTACGGGACCAGACGAGTATACTGGAACCATTATTGGAGACTTTAACAAGCGTCGAGGAATGATCTTGGGGATGGAACCCGTAGATGGAAAACAAGTCATTATTGCTGAAGTTCCACAATCCGAAATGATGAACTATGCCACACAATTACGCTCGTTTACTCAAGGCCGCTCCACATATACGCAAGAATTTGTACGTTATGAAATCGCTCCTCAACCAGTAGTTGATCGCGTGGTTCGTGAGGCACAAGCAGCAAAAGACCGAGATTAACGTTACTTTTAAAAAATAATTAAAAAGAAAAAACGTCAGAAACATAAAAGTTTCTGGCGTTTTATTAAGTAATAGGGGTAAGATTTCCCGATTAATGTCTATTCGAAATACAGCGTCGTATATTTTTCGATTAGATAATCGATATAGTAGTGGGGATTAAAAGCTTCATTGGTTATTTTTAGTAGCCATTCATGGGTATCGTAGAGAGCACCATAGTGGTGAACATTTTCTCTTAACCAAGCTTTTATACTTTTGAAGTTGCCTTCGGTTAATTCTTTTTCAACGTTCAAGTCTTTTTCTAAAGTTGCCATAAGTTGACAAGAAATGGCACTACCCAAAGCATAGGTTGGGAAATAACCGAACGATCCTCCGGACCAATGGGTATCTTGTAAAACGCCTTGGCGATCGGTATCCGGACGAATGCCTAAGAGGTTTTCATAGGCGGTTTTCCAGCGCTCATTGAGATTATCGGTCAATTGTTCATTAACCATTTGTTGTTCTAAACGATAGCGAACCAAAATATGTAAAGGATAGGTTAGTTCATCTGCTTGGGTTCGAATAAGAGATGGTTGTGGAAAGTTGATACCATAGATAAATTCGTCCAACTCAACATCGTGTAAAGCTTCCGGGACGAGTTCTTTGAGTTTAGGAAAGAGCGGGGTCCAAAAAGCTTTGGAACGGCCGATATTGTTTTCAAGCAATCGTGATTGGGATTCGTGCATCCCCATACTCATGTTTGTGGCAAGGTTGCGGCCTTCAAATGCGGGATTGACTTGATGGCTATAGGTTGAATGCCCAATTTCATGAATTAAAGAGAAAATGGCATCCGTCCAATGATTTTCATAAAAGGCCGTGGTAATTCGCGTGTCGTTAATCGAGAAGGTTGATGAAAACGGGTGCGCTGAAACGGAAACGTGCGAATAATCGTCTTTGAAATCTAAGAATTCTTTGATCAGTTCCATGACTTTCTTTTGTTTTTCAACACGGACAAAACGGTCTAAAAACGCTGGTCTTTCCAAATTTAAATTCTTTATTTGTTGAATAAAGGGTACTAATTTTTCTTCAATGACGAGGGCGAAATTGTCAAAGGTTGCTTGGGTTAAACCGGGTTCGTAATCGTCTAAACAGGCATCGTATAAATTAGTGATGTTTTCGCGGTGTTGATAGATTTCGGCACTGGTTTTAAGCAAGTCCTTTAAATAAGGTTCAAAAGCAGCGTAATCATCTTCAGCCCGGGCTTTTTCCCAAACGTTATTTGCTTCGTTGGTCAGTTGGGTGTATTTTTGCATGAGTTCTGGTGGAACATGCTTGTTTTTTTCGTGTTGACGAAGAATTAAATCAATTTCACGCTGTAACGCTTCGTCATTTTCAAAGGTATGGAGTTGTTCTACAAGCTTTATATACGTAGGATCTTGACTGAGTTTGAATGCCTCGCGATAGAGTAGGGCAGTTAGTTGATTTCGATAGGCTGCGCCATCTTTTGGGGCAATGGTGTAAGCGTCATAATACATGGTGGATAATGCTAAGTGGTAAGCGTTTTGAAGAGCTTGATGCTCCCGCAATTGTTGTAATAGCTGTTCTTTTTTCATAAATAATCTCCTTGTTTCTAATAGAGACATTGTAGCATAAGATAATTCTTATGAGCACGAAGATTAATGATGGGTTATAATGCGTATAGAAGGAGTTTAGAAGATGAGAAATAAATGTATTGAAGCACTAGCGAACCGCGGGGTTTTGTTAGAAGATATGATTGATTTAATTGTTTTTTTACAACGCCCGTATATGGACCATATTAATCGTGAAGAAGTACGGGAGGATTTATTAGAAATCCTATCGAAGCGAGAAGTATATTTCACGGTGATGACGGGAATAGCGTTGGATGTTGCGGTCGATCATGAAGAAATATTTGATCCAGAGCTCCAAGACTATCTGAAAAAGGACTATGGTCTCTATGGAGTTGACGAAGTTTTAGCGTATAGTATTTGTAATTTATATGGTTCAATAGCGTTGACTAATTTTGGCTACATTGATAAAGTAAAACCAGGAATTATTGGTGAGCTAAATCAAAATAAAGCTCAATGTAATACCTTTTTAGATGACATTGTCGGCGCATTGGTTGCGGCAGGTGCGTCGAAATTGGCACATTCATATCGATTGGAGGAATCGGCAAGATGAAGAAAATAGTTGCACTCATTATCGTGTTATTGATATTAGTAGGTTGTGGGTCTACGGGTAGTAATAAGTTAGAAGTTACCCCAAAAGAGGCTAGTGCCTTGTTTGAAAATAAGGAAGACTTTGTATTAGTGATGGGGTCTTCGAGTTGTAGTGGTTGTATTGTTTATAAACCACGCTTACAAGAAGTGTTGAATAATAAGCAAGGGGTAAAACTGGTTTATGTAGAAATGGATACCGCGAATAAGGAGCATCTCGTCGATTTTGTTGAGAATGCGTTACAACAAACGGTGACTGTTACACCAACCACTTATTTTGTGAAAGGTGGCGTGGTTGAAGACTCATTTGTTGGCGACCGCTCCTATACGGATTTAGTCAATACCTTGGTACGGAAGGGTTATATTAGTGAATAACCCCCTTCCTGTTTCATTGGATTTACGTTCGGTTTTTGCTCAATTAGGCATTGGCCCAGACGACTTAATTTTGGTGCATTATCACCCAATTTTAGATCGTCTCGTTGGGGGAAGTGCCCAACTTTTAGATGAACTTGCAAAATATTTGAATGAGGGGACGATTTGTACGTTCCAAGAAATGGTTCAATATCAGGAGGTTTTTCAAGGGGATTTGACCAAGTTAGATCATTATGCAAAAATCGTTCGCGATTTTGATTTTAAACGGTATCGAGACTCCCTGTATCATCCGTTGTTATTAGCGATGAATCGGTTACCTGGCCGCGTGTTCCACCAACATCCAATTGTCGTTTTTTGTGGGTGGGGCCATGATGCGCGCTATTTAACGTCCTTAGAAGGGGATGATTTTCCATTTGGTCAAGACTCTCCGTTTCGAGGGTTGTATGATTTAAAAGCAAAGGTTCTGTGCTTTAATCAACAGTATGACCAACTGGATGAACTAACCTACGGATATGTGTTCGATAACCAGCAGCCGATTCGACTCGTTCGCACCTATTTAAATCAAGAACAACAAACGTATTTAGAGTATCAGCGGACACCAGAGAAATATCAACAGGCAGTGACCATGGTTGAAAAGAAAAAATCGATCCAATATGAATCGATTAACTTTACTTTATTTGACTACCAACAGGCGTGTCAAAACCTCATTAGCTTATAAGCGCTTAGGCGCTTTTTATTTTGGTTAGTTGGTGTTCAAGTAAGTCGACGATGTCCGATGCGAATTTCAAATCGATTTCTTGAAAGCGGTCAAGAAAAGGAGAGTCGATATCTAGGACGCCGTATAATTGATCATCAACGATGATTGGGAGGACCATTTCGCTCTTTGATACCTCATCACAGACAATATGACCAGGGAATTGGTGAACGTCTGGAACGATAATAGGTTTTTGTGTACGTGCGACATGCCCGCAAACGCCTTTAGTTAATTCGATGGTTACACAAGCTACTTTGCCTTGGAAGGGACCGAGAACAAGCTGTTGATTTATGAAACGATAAAACCCAACCCAATTGATCTTTTCAAAGTGTTCATTTAGATATGCGCTCGTATTGGCTAAGAGGGCGATTTCATTGGTAATATCTTTAATTAGTGCCTGATAGATTTGTTTATTCATGGGGATAGTATAGCATAGGAATCTTTGTTATAATAGGGGCGTGAACAGGGGTGCAACTGCTGAGAAAAACCCTTATCACCTGATCTAGATTATACTAGCGTAGGGAGTTCAACAAAGTTGATTTTCTACGCCTCATTTTGGAGGTGTTTTTTTATGAAAACTTTGGATCTAGTTAAAATGGCTATGTATTTGGCCTTGTTTACTGTTTTGGATTTAATCGCAACCAATCTTCCGCTTTTTAAGATGCCAAATGGGGGTTCTTTAGGTCTAGCGACTGTTGTTCTCATGTTAGCGGCTTTTGATTTGGGCTGGAAGAAGGGCTTGTTGGTGAGTCTTTTGTCGATTGTTATGCAGCAATTTGTTGGTGAATTGTATTTGATTCGAATCGACCAAGTCTTTTTTGATTATATTTTAGCTTTTGGTATTTATGGTTTGAGTCCCTTATTTACCTTTGTTCCTAAAAATAAGGAAGGGAAAGTGCCTGTTGTTGGGTTGGTTATCAGTGCCGTGATCGCAAACCTTGTGCGATTTGGTTCCCATGTCTTGGTTGGTGCGACCCTATGGTTGATCCATTTACCACAAGCCGAGCGGTGGGGTGCGTCGTTAGCTTATAGTTCCAGCTACATGATTCCAACCTTAATATATGGAGCAATGATGTTACCGATTTTATACACGGCCCTTTGGCCAACTTTTAAACGCCAATTTTCTAAATAACTTCTTGTCTCAGCCAAGAAGTTTTCTTCTTTTTGTGTATAATAGTATCTATGTTAGAAATAGGCGAACAAGTTTTTATCCAGTCCTTTAAACACGATGGCAGCTTACATCGGACGTGGGCAAAGGGAACATTTTTAGAAGAGACGGCAGATTTTTATGTGGTTGTAACCTATAAAACTTTAGTGAGTGAGGCTAATGGGCGCGTCTGGCAAACCCGTGAGCCGGCGATCTGTTTCTTTTATAAACGAAAATGGTTCAATGTCATTTCCATGATTCGGAAAAATGGGGTTACTTATTATTGTAATATCGCGAGTCCTTCGTTGTTGGATGAAGAAGCAATCAAGAATATCGATTATGATTTAGACCTCAAAGTTTTTCCGAATGGAGACATGATTGTTTTGGATGAAGATGAATTTGAACGTCATTGTATCCTAATGAATTATCCAGAGGACTTGATTAAAATCTTGTATCAACAATTAGATGTCTTAGGGGAAATGGCCATCAACCATCAAGGTCCGTTTAATCAAGAGATTTTGGATCGCTATTATGTTTTATATCTTGGTTTGGATCGTGAAAAACAAAAAAATATTGGAAAATAGTCACTAAATAGTGACTATTTTAGACCCTTGGAAAAGTTTTTTCAAAAATGATCGATTTTAGTTGACTTTAAATTTTTAATGGGGTATTATTGTAAAGCACTCGCAAGAGGCAAGAGAGATCTTTGAAAACTAAACAGCAACATACAACGTCAGAAATTGAGATTTTCTCTAATTTTCGCAAGGGAATTAGAGATACATACAAATAATGAGCAAATCAAATGGAGAGTTTGATCCTGGCTCAGGATGAACGCTGGCGGCGTGCCTAATACATGCAAGTCGAACGGAGGTTAAGAGAAATTTATTTTTGTTAACTTCAGTGGCGAACGG
>JBNRMW010000025.1:0-24127 GCA_050309795.1 Erysipelotrichaceae bacterium
GCCAACAATTGGAGAAGTTTCGCGATAGTGTATGGCTAAATAAAGTCTTTTATGGTTTAAGACCAACCATCGCTGCTTTAATTGCTTTTGCTGGGTATACCATGATTGTGTCTATTGCTGGAGCAGAACCAAATGTTTTAACGTCCATCTTGTTATTTGTCGTATCATTAGTAATGATTACTAAATTTAAGGTTTCACCGATTTTGATGATTGGGATTGCTGCTTTATCCAGCATCGTTATTCCATTCTAGGATACATTTATCTGGATGCTATTGATTCCTTGAAACGGATTGTTCAAAAACGAAACATAGGTTTAATCGTTTATAGCTTTCATAACCTCAACAGTCCACTAATTAGTGGATTGCTGTGGTTTTTTACTTCGTGAATATTAGCTGTTACCATTGGAAAATAGTTTTTCCTTGTTTAAAAATAGGTGGATTTTCAACTTGGAATGATTTTTTGATAGTCCTCTTTTCGAATCTCTTCAAATTAAAATACTTAGAGGCGTAAAGCTTCTTTCTAAATATTCAAGAACAAATGAAACACAGTAAGGAGCAAACGGATAATAGAATAAAGTTCAAATCGGTGTATAATTAAAGAAAGGAAAGAGAGAGACTATGATACTAGAATATTTTAAGAAAATTAGCCAAATACCGCGTGCGTCATATCAAGAAGAACAAATTGCTGACTACTTGGTTGAATTTGCGCAAAAAAGAAAGTTGAAATATTATCGTGACGAGCTCCACAATGTCATCATCAAAAAACCGGCAAGTGCTGGGTATGAACAAAGTGCACCGATCATCCTCCAAGGCCATACCGATATGGTGGCTGAAAAAAACAAAGACAGTGACCATGATTTTGACCACGATCCGTTAGATCTATATGAAGAGGACGGCTGGTTAAAAGCTAGAGGGACAACCTTAGGAGCAGATGATGGCGTCGCCGTAGTTTATATGTTAGCAATCTTAGATGATACCAGCTTGAGCCATCCACCCGTGGAATGTGTGTTTACCGTTCAAGAAGAAGTAGGTCTTAATGGAGCTATTGCCCTCGATGTATCGGTCTTAGAAGGCAAACGCTTGATTGGATTGGATGCCAGTGGTGAACACCAAACAACCATCTCCAGTTCTGGGGGCTTGCGAGCCTATATTGAGTACCCAATTAAATATGAAAAAAGTTACAAAACGCGCCTTTCGGTCTTAGTAAAAGGATTAAAAGGTGGACACTCAGGTCAAGATATCGACCAAGAACGGGCCAACGCGATTAAGTTAGCCGGTGAATTATTTATAAATTTATTAAATAAACACGAAATCGGCTTACATGAGATTGAAGGCGGTTTAAAAGAAAACGCCATTCCTCGAGAAGCCCAATTAGTCCTCGGAACCAAACCCGAGTTCGTAGAAGGGATTGTAAAAGACTTAAAAGAACTTGAGAGTCAAATCAAGAACATGTTGTTAATCTCTGATCCAGACTTTGAATTGGTCATTCAAGTGGAAGCTAAAGATACATATACCTTAGGACAGCGCGACAACAAATTGCTGGCTGCCCTGTGGCAAATGCTCCCTTACGGTTATTTTCATAAATCCTTTGTGATTGAGGGCTTAACCTTGTCCAGCTGTAATGTAGGTACGGTTCGAACCGAAGGAAATTGCATTAACTTTGCTTTAAGTATTCGTTCTCCGCAACCGTACATGATGAATAAAACTAAGACGACCATTCAAGTGGCTAGTGATTTAACAGGAGCCGAAGCGACGTTCACCGAAGGCTATCCTGGTTGGGATTACGATCCAAACTCAAAATTAAGAGAGATTTTATTGGCAACATATCGTGAAATCTATGACCAAGAGATGGAGCTAGAAGCGACCCATGGTGGTTTAGAGTTAGGAATATTCAAAGGCAAAATACCTGAATTAGATATTGTCGCATTTGGACCGATCATGCACGATATCCATACCCCTCAGGAACGCTTAGATCTGGGGTCGTTTAAACGAACGTATGATTTATTGATTCAACTGCTTAAAAATCTAAAATAACACACAAAGTGGATTCTATCTTAGTGATGGATTCCGCTTTTTAAACAAAATTTTAAATATAATTTTTAGTGTCTGGAGTTTTTGAGAATATGTTCATGTTTCGGATAGACCATGGTTTCATAGCCTAGCCACATGAAGGCTAAACCCATGGGAATGGCCTAATCCGATCATACCTTCCGTTTATTAAAGCTGAAGTCTCGCGTTATCTTCATCGATTTGTCGATGAGAGCGATGATGAAATAAACATTGGTATGATGTCTTTTCATGAAGCCATTTTGTCGTACGTGAGTTCTCGCGGTTCGTTTCTAAATTATGCCACATTAACGATTTAAGAGTCGTTTAATTGACTCTTTAAGGACCGAGAGTCGTCATCAAGGCATCGTTTCCTTAGATGAGGAAAGCAGTGAAACGGATCAAGAACCGCTGATTAATCAAATTCCTTCCAAGTATCAAGATGCTCAGGAACTGGTTCGTATCCAGGCAACAAAAGAAGAAATCGCGCACCTAAGCAAGGAACTAAAACTATATGGACTTAGTCTTAACGACATCGCTGAAAATTCACCAAAACAAGACCGTACGTTAAAAGTGTGTCAAAAAGTCATAAGACAGGCGAAAGAACATCCAGAAATCTTAAAAGAATTGGTTGAAACACGAAAGTTGCCTCTGCGTAAATTAATCGAACAAATCAAGGTAAGTCGAAAAACCATCGAACGTCATCGGAAGTATATCTTGGCGATGTTGGTCCTCTTGACCAATGGATTTGATATTATCCGTGGACAGTTGGTTAATGTTTTTAGAGAAGGGGGAAATCATCACTCATGAAGTATTTGGTTATAGAATCTCGCCTAAGCTATGCGGTTGTTATCGACGAGCAGGGGTGGTTTCAAAAAGTTGCAAACCTAAATTATGAAGTCGGTCAGACCGTTCATGAGATTTTTGAAATGGAAATTCCAAAGAAAAGTTTCTTTGCACCATTCTATCGGAAAACCTTATTTGCTGGTTTGGCTGCAGTGGCCTTGATGTTCATCGTCTTTTTTACGTCACCAACACCAACAAGCTTTGCGACCGTAGTTTTACAGATTAATCCTGAAGTGAAAATATCTTTAAATCAAGAGAAGGTCGTCCAAAAAGTTGAGGGTAATAACCCAGAAGGGAACACACTCATCGAAGGATATATGTATCAGGACAAACGATTAGATCTAGTTGTGGATGAATGAGTTGATTTAGCAATCGATCAAGGATTTCTCTTTGAAGGCGGCCAAATTGAATTGACCTTCGATAGTAAAAACAAGGAATGGCTAATCCAAAGTACCGAAGAAATGTAAAAACATCTTCGCGAATCCATGCAGTCTAAGCCAGCGGTGACAATCATTGTTAAAGATTCTCAATCGAATAAACAGGACGTCGTAATTCCCATAACACCACCTCAAACGGAGGATTCAGGTTATACCGATTATGATGAAAGTGATTATTCACCAACTCAACCAATCGAACCCACACCAACCCCATCACCAACGCCTCAACCGACACCAAGGCCAACGCCAGTCCCACCAGTAGACGACAGCGATTATGGTGACTCAGACTACGAGGTCTCGGACTATGACGACAGTTCTTACGATGAAGATAGTCCTTATGATGAAGATAGTCCTTATGATGACGATAGTTCCTATGATGATAGCTCCGATGACCAAGATGATGACGATAGATCTGATTTTAGTGATTATGAGCTTGATGATAGCGATTTTGATGATTAGAATGTAAAAAAAAACACAAAGGCGGCCTTTGTGTTTTTATAAGGATTATAGAGAAAGATTTAGGTTAAATATGTTTGAAAATAAAGCCTAGTAGTAAGGTTTGAAGTTCTTGGACACTTTCAAAAATAGCCACATGTCCACAATTAGGCAAAACAACAAATTCACTTCCAGGAATATTGTCAGCAATGATTCTAGAAAATTTAACCCGTTTTAAGAGATCTTCTTCACCGACAATTACCAGGGTCGGCGCCTTAATATTTTGTAGCTCATTTGTAAAGTTAACTTCCTTAACAAAGGTATCGTAAAGTATTCGTTGACCATCGAAATAGCTCGGGTCAACTTTTTTTAAAGCCTTGGCTCGTTCTTTTAACATCTCGTGTTGATTTTCGTAAAAGCGATTTCCGTAAATGCTCGGTGCCATTCCTAAAAAGAATTTTTCACCATCATTTAGTTCAAGCAAATACGTCCAGCTATCAATAAATCCCTTCAATACCTCATCCAATTCACTAACCCCATCGATGACGACGAGTGATTGAACCATTTCTGGATAGAGTAGTGCATATTTCATGGCTACTTCGGAACCATAGGAAGTACCGATTAAATGAACATGTTCAATTTCTAAATGATCAAAAAGGGCTTTAGCTTCTTTACAATGTTGTTCAAAAGTGTAGGGTCCACTCGGTTTATCTGATTTTAATTGTCCTTTAAAATCGTGTAAGACGATGTTAAAATCAAACTTTTCAAAAATCGGAACAATAAAATCCCAACTACTCGTACTTGCCATAACACCATTGAAAAAAGCAATGGTGTTTTTAGCTTCTGGATTACCTTTGACCTCATAATACAGGTTTACGCCGTTAATATTTATTAGACTCATAACATTTCCTCCTAAATTTATGATAGCAGAAGATGTTTTAAAAACTATGGATTCTTAAAATACATCAAAAGAATGATATACTAAAAATTAGAAGAAGAAAGAGAAAAGGCATGCAAATTATGAGAACAGAAATTATTAATGCACAGCTGGTAACCATGGACCAGCAACGCCAAATATATCAAGCAGGATATATTCGAATCGAGCAGGGCGTCATTGTGGGTTTGGGGCCAATGACGGAGTATATTCCGGAACAGGGCTTTGAAGTCGTGGATGGGACATCGCGAATGGTGATCCCAGGAATGATTAACACGCATACCCACTTAGGATTATCGGCTCTACGTTCCCTTGGGGAAGACATTCCTGATCGCTTACGTGATTTTTTATTCCCAGCTGAAATGGCATTTATGACTCCAGAACTGACCGTTAAAGCCAGTCTTTTCTCCGCGGTCGAGTCTTTAAAAGCGGGAGTAACCACGGTTGCTGACATGTATTATTTTACCGACGAAGTGGCTCTGGCGTTGGAAAAAGTGAAGATTCGGGCATTTTGTGGTCAAACGATTATGGAAGAAAACGCCTGTGATCGTTTAAGCGAAGAACAAGCCATTCAAGAAAGTATTTATCTCATTAATAAATGGCGAAATCATCCCTTGATTTCTATTATGTTAGCTCCCCATTCAACCATTACTGTAACCGCAGAGTCGCTTGTAAAAGTCAGTGAAATTGCGAAGCAAAAACAAGTTAAATGGATGATGCACATAAGTGAAATGGATTATGAAGTTCAACATTTTCAAAATAAATACAATTGTACCCCAATTGCCTACTTAGACAAGATAGGTGCGCTTAATGAACATTTAATTTCCGTACATTCCATCTTTGCTCAGGGCGAAGATTTTGAGCTTTTAGCACGAAATAAAGTGGCGGTTGCGCATTGTTTGTTAGCGAATATGAAGTCGGGTAAAGGTATTATGGATTTAAAATCGATGCAACAAGCCCGAGTTGTCGTTGGGCTAGGCACCGATGGACCGGTGAGTGGAAATACCCTAGAATTGTTTTCTTTGATGAAATTTCTACCGATGGCCCATAAAACAAACCAACAAGATCGGGCGTATTTGACGGCTCAAGATGTGTTCGAGCTGGCGACAAGAGGAGGCGCAAAAGTCTTGGGTATCGAAAATCAAGTCGGAAGTCTGGAAATTGGTAAAAGAGCAGATCTCGTAATTTTGAATCCAAACACTTTTAATATGTCTCCAGTCTATGATGTGTATGCAGCTATTGTCTATGGGGCTCAACCCCATAATGTACAAGATGTCATGATCGATGGGACTTGGGTATTGAAAAATCAACAATGCCTTACCGTGGATGAACAAACTATTTTCCAGGATTTACTGACGGCTTTAAAACCGATTCGTGATCATTTCCAGTAATGGATGTCCCAGCAACTAATGTTCATAGTTTTCTAAAAAGCTTTTAATCGATCCCTTTGATCTAGTTGCTAAAACTTGATCAAGATTAATGGATAATTGACTATGGAGTAGGGAATCCTTGATACGCGGGTCAATAGCGAAGAGTTGGTGGAGCAGGTGGCGTGCTTTTTGGCGATCACCGTTCTCTTTCTGGCGGTCTTCATGAGGACAAGCACAGCTCAAAAATTGAAAGCCTTGTTCTTGAGCAAAACGTTGGATAGCGGCTTCTTCGACTAAAATGAGGGGTCTGATTAATTGTAATGGTTTAAAGTTTTTTGAATGTAACTTTGGCATGAGGGTCGCATAAGTTCCTTTGAAAAAGAGATTCATAGCTAAAGTTTCGAGAAGGTCGTCTTGGTGGTGTCCTAAAGCAATTTTGTTACAGCCTAATCGTTGAGCTTTTTGATAGAGATGGCCACGCCGTTTACGAGCACATAAATAACATTGTTTCGCGTTGTTTTGAGCGATGGTAATTTGTTCGAAAATATCAATATCGAAAATCTCCAAATCAAGTTGTAAACGTTGAGCATTGGTTTTTATTTGTTCCAAATGACCTTGATCGTAGCCAGGATTGAGAACGATGTAAGTGGCTTTAAACGCAATTTCTTGGTTCATCAGTAGTTTTTTTATGAGAAGGGCCATAATCATGGAATCTTTCCCGCCGGAAATACAGACCGCGATATGGTCTCCCTCTTCAATTAATTGATAGTTGGCGATAGCTTTGCGAAAAGGTGCCCAAAGTATTTTTTGATATTGCCCTGAAAAGAGCTTTGAATAGTCCTTCTTCATGGCATAAAGTATAACATAGGTATTTCAATGAGTATATCTTCATTGTTAATTTTGCTATAATAGCCCTTATAAGGACTGGTGTGACTTATGGATATAAAACTTAGTGATTTAAGAAGTATTCCGAATATTTTGTCGATATTACGTATCTTAATGATTCCATTATTAGCAAATTATTATTTAGCTGGTGATATTATGAAAGCAGGGATTGTTATCATTTTATCGGGAATCACGGATTTATTGGATGGCTTTATTGCGAGACAATTTAATCAAATCACGGGTCTGGGAAAAATCCTTGATCCTGTTGCTGATAAATTAACGCAGTTTTCAATCATCTTGTTGTTAATGAATCGGAACTCTTTGGTGAAGTATTTGTTGATTCTCTTTGTTTTAAAGGAGTTCACCATGTTGCTAAGCACAACCTATTTACATAAAAAAGGTGCGACCTATGATGGTGCAGAGATTTATGGGAAAATTAGTACTTTTATTTTTTATTCGTGTATGATTTACTTGTTTTTAGCCAAAAACGTAAGTGATGGGGTAGCCACAGCTATTATTGTGGTGACGGGTATTGCTTTTATTTTTTCATGGAGCATGTATTCTCTGAGTTATTGGCACAGTTATCAACAACTTAAAAAGGAATATTTGATTAATTAACAATAGCACCCGGAAGGGTGTTTTTTATAAAAAAAAAGCCACAGCAGTGGCCAATTGCACATAAGTGGTGGTTCCGGTCGGAATTGAACCAACGACACGTGGATTTTCAATCCACTGCTCTACCGACTGAGCTACGGAACCATGGTTGCGGGGGAAGGATTTGAACCTACGACCTCCGGGTTATGAGCCCGACGAGCTACCAGACTGCTCTACCCCGCGATGTGTGCTTAAGTATTATAACAAGGGTATCTGCAAATTGCAACATAGAATTAATATTATAATTTAGTTTCCGCTAAAACCCAGTAATGTTCCTAAATGAAAGAGAAGTAATCGCATTTTCAATTACTTCTCTAATTTAATCTACAAACTTAAGTCGTTAATTCCCGTAGAGCGTTTAATGCTCCCTCGTAATCCGGCTCTGTGCCAATTTCATCATTTAGTTTAACATAACGGACGTTCTTCTCTTTATCAAGAATGATTACGGCTCGAGCAAGCAAGCGTAATTCTTTCATGACTAGCCCATATTTATAACCAAAGTCTAAGTCGCGATGATCGGAGACGACCTGAACTTGGTCAATTGAAAACGATTCACAGAAACGATGTTGAGCAAAAGGTAAATCTACGGTTACCGCAACGACTTCCACATCCTTCCCAAGACTGGTTACTTCTTGATTAAAGCGAATCGTCTGTAGTTCACAAACTTTCGTATCTAAGCTCGGCGCAATCGATAGTACTACATACTTATCTTCTAAATCTGAGAGCTTAAATTCCGATAAATCTTGTTTAACGGCCGTAAAATCTGGGGCTTGTTGACCTACCTGTAGTGGTTTACCTACTAAGGTGACGGGCATCCCTTTGAAGGTCACTAATCCGGTTCTTTCTTCCATACTTTTCTCCTTAACTTTACTTTCATTATAAAGAAGGTTCTTATAAAAGGCATCTATATTGATTAAAAACCCCTTGTTGGGCTAGAATTTAGGAAAATAAAGCATCAAATTGGGTTATTTTTCGCTCAACAAGGATTGATTAATTAGTAAACCTCCTATATAATGATTAAGCATCCAAAAAGTACAGACTTGGACCCTTAGCTCAGTTGGTCAGAGCTACCGGCTCATAACCGGTTGGTCGTAGGTTCGAGTCCTACAGGGTCCACCAACGGAGGAATACCCAAGTGGCTGAAGGGTCCGGTCTTGAAAACCGGTAGGTCGCGAGAGCGGCGCCTGGGTTCGAATCCCAGTTCCTCCGCCATCTTTTTAATTTTTATGGATTTAAGTCGTTAAATAGTTATTGACACTAAAAATTTAAAGTGCTATACTTGTTAAGCATTCAAAAAGAATGGGCCTGTAGCTCAGTTGGTTAGAGCGCACCCCTGATAAGGGTGAGGTCGTTGGTTCAAATCCATTCAGGCCCACCATTTCATTTAAATTGAATGCATAAATGGGGTGTTAGCTCAGCTGGGAGAGCGCCTGCCTTGCACGCAGGAGGTCAACGGTTCGATCCCGTTACGCTCCACCATTTATTCAATTAAACTTACGAAAGTAAGTTTTTTTATTTATAAAAGAACCGGTCTTTAGATAACCGGTTTATTTAAGTTTTCGAGTTAAACGAACGACGCTACTGGTCCAGCGGACATCGATGATCGCCTTATAGCGTCCATGATTATCGTGAATTTGATAAAAGGTTTGACCGAGCTCTTGTCGATATGCATACGCAACGACCCAGTGGTTTAAGTAGTTTTTCGGTGAGCCTAACCAGCGAAACAAACCGATAATGGCTGGTTTTGGAATGTTGGCTTCTAATAAAGGTTTCATGATGCCAAAGGTTGTCAGCATTTTAAAACGAGCCCGAAAGGTATAAGGTAGACGATCGTGAACCTTGTAATCCCGAAAATAACGATTCAATCCCACCGCCAAGTCCGCCGCATTCGTCCCTTTAATCATCAATGTTTTGATGTAATTTAGAAGAACACCATAAAGTTTTTCAGGATCCTTGCTAAATGGTTCGCGTAAGCGTGGATGCACAATATTTGTATCAATATAATCTTGGTAATAAGCAAGTAAGACGGTAGCAGACAACATGCCACAAGTCCCATCGCGATTAATCCATGATTGATAGGGCTTGAAACGTTGAGCATCGATGCCAATCCAATCATCATAGTCTTGTGGTTGTTGGCGTGATTTTCTTGCAATTGGTTGTTGATTATAAAACAGGTGTAAAGGACCGTAGTAGCTTAATTTTTTTGGATCCGAAATTTCAAAATACGTATTTCCATCGTACTCAATGATTTCATTATGAATCGCAATCACATATCCACTTGGATAGAAGCAGTACAATGTTGCTAAAACAGGAGATAGTGGATAAATGCCCTCAAGCGTTCGTTGGCTAAAGATGGAGGGAAAGGTCATTTGTTGGCTTTTTTGTTGATATAGTAATTGTTCCATGAAAGTATTATACCCTAAGCGAAGGGGTCGGAGAAATCATGTGAATGAAAATATGGTTATCAAATTGTTATCACACAAATAAAAAACGCACTGTTTAGTGCGTTGTTTTTCTCTTGGTAGCGGGGGTGGGACTCGAACCCACGACCTCCCGGGTATGAACCGAGCGCTCTAGCCAACTAAGCTACCTCGCCAAAAAAATGGTCGGGATGACAGGATTCGAACCTGCGACCCCTTGATCCCAAATCAAGTGCACTACCAAGCTGTGCTACATCCCGAAAAAATGGCGCGCCTGGTAGGATTTGAACCCGCAACCTTTTGATCCGTAGTCAAACGCTCTATCCAATTGAGCTACAGGCGCATATATATAGATTTTTAAACAGTGGTGGGGATAAAGGGACTTGAACCCTTACGAGGTTACCCTCAACGGATTTTAAGTCCGTTGCGTCTACCGTTTCCGCCATATCCCCAGCATTGGAGGTTCCTGCCGGATTTGAACCGGCGCTCACAGAGTTGCAGTCTATTGCCTTACCACTTGGCTAAGGAACCGGTAATGAAACGCTGTGCCTTACTATTATACAATATTGGAAAACATTTGCAAGACTTTTCGGGCGATTTAGAAAAATCTTTTCTGGGCTTATTTTCCAGCTATTTAGAAGGCGATAGCTCATATATTCTATCAGAAATTCTTTGAAAAAACTACCGAATTTAGGAAAGTACGAAGATAGCTTCTATTTCAAAGCGGAGAGCTAACAATGATGTGAAATACAAATCATTGATCAAAATCCTGATAAAAATCATCAGGTTAGAAAGGAAGAGGTATCTTTAAAGGCTTTCCAAATTTCTTTTAAAGATACCTACAGAGGATATGAGAAAAAATAAAACAACAGCCATATTAGTTATGATTTTATTAATGCTAATCACGATGGTTGTGCCTGTTTCAGCCACCACATTTACTTCGGAACCATCGGGCTATAAAATTAGCGTGGTCGTTCGTAAAAATGAACTAGGGGAAAACCTTCCCGTCATCTTAGAGCGGGACGATCCCGATTATCACCGCTATATAGGGATGATTGAACCCGAATTCAATATTGCGGCTTTCAAAAGTCCTGAGGGCGATATTGCTTTTTGTATTGAACCACACCAACGTTTTAGCAATACAACCTTCCAAATCCATGGTTGGGAATATCGATCGGACTGGATTGCTTCACAAGAAATTTATGAAAAGATAAATCTCATTGCTTTTCATGGTTTTCTCAAAGAAAGACAATATTCAGCCGATTGGAAATATTGGTATGCGGTTACTTATGCGACCATTTATGACGAAATGTTAGCTGTCGCAGTGAACGACATTGACCAATATGAAGCAAGTAAACAACAAATTCTTCAAGAAGTGGAGAAGCACGATGTACTACCTTCATTCTCAAAACAAAACGTTGTTATTGAAAACCAAGCAACCCAAACATTAATCGATACACATCAAGTCATGGGTGATATGAGCGTTGTTGATGATGGGGGATTTGATGTCCAGATTGTTGATCAAACACTGGTAATTAATGCGAAGGCCAATTCACCAGATAAAGCCACGATTAAATTACAAAAATATGGAGATATCTCTTATCGCGATCCGGTCATTTATAGTAATCCAAAGACTCAAGATGTGTTAGTACCTGCTCTACCCCATCCACTAACCATGGATCTATCTGTTGAACAAATACATCCAGACACTGTGGATATTTTAAAAGTAGACGAAGATCAACAACCAATCGCTGGAGCGATTTTTCAACTGTCCAAAACCGCAGACTTTAAGGAATATGTTGAAGTTCAATCCAATGTTGAGGGGTTAACCCCAGTTCTTGAGTTTTTCGGACCAAATGAAAAGCTGTATATCAAAGAGGTGTTTGTGCCGAAACCTTATTTGTTGGATTCAACAGTTCAAGAAATTGTCTTGAGTAGTGGAAAGCATCATCGCGTTCAATTTACAAATAAAGAAGTCAAAGGACAACTAACCATCCACAAAGTCGATGAAGAAAAACAGCCAATAGCAGGTGTTGAATACGACCTCTATGATGTGAATGACCAAAAGGTAGAAACATTAGTAACGAATGAAGATGGGGTAGCAACGTCTTCATTACTGGAGTTAGGGGACTACTATGTTTTAGAAAAAGTTACTCCAGCTGGTTTTGTTCGCGATCAAAGCCGCCACGATTTTTCGATTGAATATGATCAAATAGCAGTAATTGAAATATCTAAGTCGTTGACGAACTATCCACAAACTGGAAAACTTTTAGTCCACAAATATGGTTCACAACTTGTGGAATTTAAGGAGGTTGAAAAACTCGGTTATACAGTATACGAACCTGTTTTTGAAGATCGCTATTTAGCTGGTGCTCAGTTTGAACTGCGGGCTGGTGAAGATATCCGCCGTAATCAACGATTGCTTTACGAAAAAGACGAAATCGTCATGACTTTTGAGACAACGGATAAAGTCACAGAGATTACTAATTTACCCCTTGGGAAATATCATTTAATTGAAACGGTTTCGCCAGATGGCTATGTTTTGAACCCCCAAATTCACCAGGTGTATCTTCAGTCCAACGATGATCAACAAGACGTTGTCATTGAAAGTATCGAACAAACAAATCAACGTCAACAAGGTCAATTAAAAGCAATCAAATCTTTTGAACAATCAGCACATACGTCTTATCCGACGAATCTTCAAGAATCAACGATCTTTGGTTTATACACAAAAAAACCATTCGTACAAGGGGATTTGAAGCTCGAAGCAAATTCGCTGGTTGCGATCAATCAAATTAATGCCAACAACCAATTAGAGTTGGATGTCTTTTTTGAAGGGGAATATCAACTAGTTGAATTACAAAGTCACCCGCTGTATCAACATCTACAGAAACCGCTTGATGTTTTCATTGTATTTGAAGACCAAGCTTTCACGACCATCGAACTTGAACCTGCGCTCTCAAACAAGTTGCGTAAGGGACAGGTAGAGTTGATAAAAACTGATAAGCAAGATCAGGACACGCGCTTAGCTGAAACAACCTACGAGCTGTATCGAGTATTAGAAGATGAAGTAAAAATAGGAACCTACACAACAAATAAAGACGGAAGGATAGAACTGGAATTAGAATTTGGAGACTATTATTTTGTAGAAACAAAAGCCAAATCAGGGTATTTAAAAGACGATGAAAAACTGCCGTTTACAATCAATCAAGATACGAAAACACTTAAGTTAACTCGGGGCAATGAACAAACGACGACAATTATTGAAAAACGTGCCGAAGAGACCGAAGATTTACTTGAAGGAGCGATTTTGCAGATATTTGATGACCAAAATCAATTAATTGAACAATGGGTAAGCAGTGACCAGCCACATGTAATCCGTGGTTTAGAGCAACAGGCAACGTACACGCTCGTTGAAAAAGCAGCACCAGCTGGATATCAAATATCAAAACCAATCACATTTTCCTTGAATAGCGATGCTCAACCAACCAAAATTCGCTTATACAATACTGGGTTGGAAATCGTTGTGGAAATCTTAAAGTCTGATGAAGAGACAAATCAACCATTGGCTCATGCGAAGTACGAGTTGTTAGATGAAAAAGGCATTCTACTTCAGACTTTACAAACAGATGACCAAGGTAAATCGTCATTTGTGGTTAAGAAAGGTCGCTATTTCCTGCGGGAAATACAAGCTCCTTATGGCTACATGATGGATCAAGAAGTCAAAGAATTAGAGATTACGGGTTTAGAACCGAATCAATATCTGGAAGTCGAGTTCACAAATTCAAAAGTTTCCTTACCGCAAACGGGACCAGCGAGTGTTTATATTGCGATTGGCATCTTTGGCATGGGTATGGTGATCGTTGGTTATATCTTTTTAAGACATCGACGTTAGTTATTCTGTGCTAAAATAGAAAGTAGATATACTTTTTAAGGAGGCACTATGATCATAGGTTGTGTAAAAGAACTAAAAGTTCATGAATACCGGGTTGGAACGATACCTGATCATGTCCATAATTTAGTGGTACAAGGTCACCAAGTTTTTGTAGAAAGTGGGTGTGGAGCCGCTTGTGGCTTTAGCGATGACGATTATCGTGACGCCGGTGCTAAGGTCTTCGCAACAGCGGATGAAGTCTGGGAAAGTTGTGACATCATGGTCAAAGTCAAAGAGCCATTAGCAGAAGAGTTTAAATATTTTCGCGAAAGTTTAATGATTTTCACATACTTTCACCTCGCATCGGTCCCTGAGTTAGCTCAAGCTCTCGTGGATAAAGGGGTGATTGGGATTGCTTACGAAACCGTCTTGGATGAGAAGGGACAGCTCCCATTATTACGACCAATGTCTCAAATCGCTGGTCGCTTGTCTATCCAACAAGCGGCGAAGTATCTAGAACTTCAATTAGGCGGACGAGGCATCCTGCTGTCAGGGGTCCCTGGTGTTCATGCAGGCAAGGTAGTCGTTATTGGCGGTGGAGAGGTCGGCCGTAATGCAGCGAAAGTAGCTAATGGTTTTGGCTCAAATGTCGTGGTTATTGATAATAATATTGATATTCTTAACCGTATGGATGATCAGTATAATGGCGAAATTGCGACGGTGTATTCGACGGAAAAAGCCATCCATCGCGAGCTAAGGGATGCGGATGTTGTTATTGGATCGGTCTTAATACCGGGAGCAAATGCACCAAAGCTTATCAAAAAGGCATACCTAAAAGACATGAAGAAAGGATCCATCATTGTGGATGTGGCAATTGACCAAGGCGGTTGTGCTGAAACTTCCCGTCCGACGACCCATGAAGACCCGGTTTATATGGTCGATGGCATCCTCCATTACTGTGTTACCAATATGCCTGGGGTTGTCGCGAATACGTCGACAGTTGCCTTAACAAACGCAACTTCTCGCTACTTAAACCTTATTGCTAATCGAGGTTTAAAGCAAGCGTGTCAGGCGGTACCACTTTTAAAAACAGGACTTAATACGATGAATGGCCAGGTAACTCACCCAGCAGTGGCTCAAGCCTTGGGCTATACGTATGTTGATCCTTCCAATTTTCTTGAATAATCATTCCATTAAAAAAGGCCTTCACTGAGTGAGGGCCTTTTACTAGTTTTGATTATTTGAGTAATTCTTCAAGTTCATTTAGACGTTGTTCGAAGAGGTTTAAAGCATCGTTTGTTGCTTTTGGTGTACTCATGTCCACCCCAGCCTTTTTTAACACTTCTATTGGATAATCGCTAGATCCAGCCTTTAGATAATCTAAATAAGCATCAATCGCTGGCTGTTTTTCTGTTAAAATCTTATGACTCAAAACCGATGCCGCTGAGAACCCGGTGGCGTATTGATACACATAATAATTGTAATAGAAGTGGGGGATTCGTGCCCATTCGAGTTCAATTTCCTCATCATAAATCATCTCTTTCCCATAGTAGAAGCGATTGAGTTTTCCATACTCGGTGCTTAAGTAATCCGCGGTTAACGGTTTACCAGTTTGGTCGGCTTCATGGATGAAATGTTCGAACTGAGCAAACTGTGTTTGACGATAAACAGTCCCCTTAACACCATCTAAGAAATGATTAATGATATACGCGCGAATTTTTGGATCCTCATATTTTTTAAGCAAATAATCGGTTAATAAATTTTCGTTGGTAGTCGAAGCAACTTCCGCTAAGAAAATGGAATAATTACTATAGACAAACGGTTGGTTGTTGGTCGAGTAATAGGTATGCATTGAATGTCCAAGTTCATGAGCGAGCGTGTACACATTATCAAGGGTATCTTGCCAATTAAGCAGGATATATGGTTTGGTACCATAAGCCCCTGAAGAATAGGCTCCGGATCGTTTTCCTTCATTCTCATAAGGGTCTATCCAGCGTTCGTTAAACGCCTTGTGTAATAAGGAGGTATACTCTTCGCCAAGGACGGATAAGGCTTCAATGACCATCGTTTTTGCATCTTCATAGGTAATGGCCAAGTCGACTTCTTCGACCATTGGCACATATAAATCAAACATCTGAATTTCGTCGAGCTTTAACGCTTTTTTTCGTAAGCCAACATAACGATGGAGTAAATCGATGCGACTCGTAACCGATTCAACTAGAGCGTCGTAGACACTTTCTTCGATATGATTATTGAAAAGAGCCATCGCTCGAGCGCTGCTGTGATGGCGGACCTGGGCAGAAAAGTTGTGATTCTTAATGGTTGCGCTCAAGGTTGAAGCAAACGTATTACGGTATTGGCGGTAAGCAGAATACATGCCTTTGAAGGCGTTTTCGCGTACTTGACGATTGGTGGATTCCATAAAGGTCGAATAACGGGCATGGCTTAGTGGAACTTCTTGACCTTGTTCGTTTTCGATTAATGGTAGTTTTAAATCCGCATTGTTTAAGACCGCAAAGGTTGAACTGGAGGCGTTGAGCACCACGGATGCCTTCGCAAGCAAGGTTTCTTCCGCCATACTTAGGATATGTGGTTTTTGTTTCAATAGAATTTCAATTTGGTGAGCATATATTTGGAGACGCTCGTCTTCATGGACATATTTTAAAATGATGTCATCATCCTGAGCGAGGATTTCCGGTTCTATGAAGGAAGTGGCAGCACTAAACTTGGCGACGAGATCGGATACTCGAGAAACCAAACCTTGATAATGGGAGTTTTTTGTATCAACATCTGAATGTCGGTTTGCGTATAAACTAAGATGGATCAGGCGAAGCGTTAAGTCTTCTTGAAGCTTTAATAAGCCAAATAATTGTTCACTTGATTCTAAGATTTTACCTTGATACTGTTCAATGGTGGGGATGTCAACTAAAAGTTCTTGAAAAGCTGTTTCCCATAGTTCTTCACTGGCGAAGAGGTCTTCTAAATCCCAAGTGTCCTCGGGACGAATTTCACTGCGTTTTTTTAACTGTTCTACAGACATATAATTCTCCTATCTATTTGAATATTGTATCACATAAAGTGGTAGTGCTTTTGGATTTGAATGAGTTGAGCCATCACTTTCGTTGAGACATGAATGGCTTTGTTTAAATCGGATTCATTGACATAGAATTGTATGGATAACTCTTGTCCTGCTAATTGTTGGTCATTAAATTGGATTCTTGGGGCTTGGTCTTTATTCACAAGGGGGTTTGATGCTAGGGCAGCGTATAGATCATCAATGAACATGGGTAGCCGATCCAATTGGGCCGCTGGAGGAAATTTCAACATTATTGTTTTATTGAAAAGACGGAGTTCTCCCAACCCAACAAAACGGTAATTGGTGATTTCAGAGCTCATTAGTTTATAAGAAGGCAGGGTGGTTTTACTTTGATTACGGTTGCGTAAGGTAATCGTCGTTAAACCAACGGATTCCACGGTCCCCGCACTTTGCAAACTAGGAACTTCGACCCAGTCGCCGATTTGAATAATGTCACTGCTGGTTAATAACAAGCTAGCAAAGAAGCCTAAAATCAAGTCTTTAAATATCAGTGAAATTAGGGCAGTAATGGCACCAACCGAGCCAATAAGGACGACCACGTCTTGACCGATGATTACACTAATAGCAAACAAGCCAAGAACAATCAGAACAAAGATTTTTAAGGCTTGCAAAAGTGGCTCAATTGGTCGGCTTTTAGCCAAAGTTAATTGGTTGTAGTAAGCATTAAACAAAGTGATCATTTTGCTGATAAAACGATAAAAGAGCCACAGGCCAAGGAGCACAGTTCCCTTCATTAAATGCGAAATTAATCCGAACCATTCCGTATTATTCAAACTCAAATTTTGTAAAAAGAAGTAGAGGACAAAGGGAATCGTTAACATTAAGACATCATTTAAAATAGGCTTAATCAAACCTTGATTAAGGTTTTGAAAAGAATCTTTGAGAAAAAATCTAGAAAGCAATTGGCGTAACACAATAAAGAGCGCCACAATAATGAGGATTAAGATGATAAATTGATCTTGAGCCATAGGGAAAACCTCCAATGTTTATTTTATCATGCTTGCGTGGCTTTATGAACTTAACTATAATGATTTCAAGGAGGAGAGGATGGAAACAATGGAAGCGCGGTTTATCCGCTATTGTAAAATTAATACCCGCTCTGATGAACAGAGTGAGACAATTCCTAGTACGGCTCAACAAGTAATTTTTGCTAAAAATCTTTACCAGGAATTAATCGATTTAGGATTTGCTGAGGTGACATACTCAGAAGACAGCGGGTTTGTGATGGCCTCGGTTTTAGCCAACACGGATCAACCTGTCCCAACGATTGGCTTTATTGCGCACTATGATACAGCTGACTTTAATAGTGAAAATATCCAACCACAAAAGATTGAAAATTACCAAGCCACGGATGTGGTTTTAAATGAAAACTTAGGGATAGTGATGCAAGTAGCTGACTTTCCTAACTTAAGAAACTACCGGGGACATGATTTAATTGTGACCGATGGGACAACCTTACTAGGTGCTGATGACAAAGCGGGAATTGTTGAAATTATTGAAGCCATGCTGTATTTAATGAAACATCCAGAAATTAAGCACGGTAAAATACGAATGGCTTTCGGACCTGACGAAGAAATCGGGCGTGGGGCAGATCACTTTGATGTTGAAAAGTTTGGTGCTGATTTTGCCTATACAATGGATGGATCGCGCTTAGGCGAATTACAATATGAAAGTTTTAACGCTGCTGCAGCGACGGTTTATCTCAAGGGGGTTTCGGTGCATCCCGGAACAGCGAAAAACAAAATGATTAATACAGCAAAACTAGCGATTGAATTTGATCAGCAGTTACCAGCAGAAGAAGTCCCGGAAATGACGGAACATTATGAAGGTTTTTATTTATTAAGTCATCTTGAAACAACCGTTGAAGAAGGGAAAATGACGTATATTATCCGTGACCATGACCGAAAACTGTTTGAACAACGAAAACAAAAAATGCTTGATATTGCTTCAAGCATGAATAATAAGTATCAACGAACGGTCGCTAAGGTTGACCTGTTTGATCAGTATTATAATATGGGCGAAATTATATCGAAAGATATGCGTAGTGTGAACCTAGCCAAACAGGCGATGGAAGCTTTGGGGATTAAGCCCTTAGTTGAACCGATTCGCGGGGGAACCGATGGGTCAAAAATTTCTTTCATGGGGGTTCCAACCCCAAATATCTTTGTTGGAGCTGAAAACTTCCATGGTAAATATGAGTTTGCGAGCTTGAACGACATGCAAAAAGCGGTTGAAGTTATTGTTAAAATTGCCGAGCTCAATGCCCAATAAATGGTTTATAAAGAAAAATAAATTGAAAAATACATGGTTATGGAACCAGCGAGCACAAAGAGATGCCAGATAGTGTGAGCGAATTTTACTTTCTTCGATAAGGCATAGAAAATAATACCAAAGCTATAAGAAAGACCGCCCGCTACTAGTAGCCAGAAACCTTGTGTATCGAGGATTTGAATAATTGGTTTTATCGCAAAGATGACCATCCAACCCATGAGTAGATAGAGCCAAACGGCACCTCTACGATTGGGTTTATTTATTTTAATCGCTTGAGTAATCACACCTAGAACCGCCAAGATCCAAATGATGGATAAAATGGTGTATCCTAAAGGATTCGCTAAGCCAATCAACATAAATGGAGTATAAGAAGCAGCAATGACGATGAAAATAGACGAGTGGTCAAAAATGCGGAAGAGTTCACGAGCTTTGGTAAACGTTAGACTATGATAGAGGGTTGAACTTAAATACAAAACGAAAAGGCCTATTCCATAAATGAGATAAGCGATCAATTCGAGCACGGATTGGTTTTCGTAGGCTTTTATAAAGAGAAAAATCATGCCAACAATGGCTAAGATCACCCCAATGCCATGAGTCACCGAATTTAGCACTTCTGCAGTTATGTGATACTTTTTTGAGAATTTTGTATTAGGGAAAATGTCCTTCCAATCTTTTTTCATTTATCGTCACCTCACTGTGCTTATTGTAGCATTGTTTTTGGAAAGTGGGTTAATAATAAGTAAAGCTTTGGTAAGCATAGATTGATATAAAAGTGGTTGTTAGTAACTGCTTAAGGATAATTTTGTATCCCAACAGGAAACTTGAGTATCAAAAAACCCACTTTTTAGTGGGTAAAATTACATATGGTGCCCGAGGACGGGCTCGAACCGTCACGATATCTCTATCACAGGATTTTGAGTCCAGCGCGTCTACCAATTCCACCACTCGGGCAAGTAATAGTATAGTAATACTATTTTAAAGAAAATTCAATAGTTAAATGCTAAAAAGCTATTCACCTTCATGGATTTCTAAGGAAGACTTTGCTTGTGATGAAATCGGATAGAGTTCTTTAATCGACTTAAAAACTTGTCTAAAAAGTTGTTTAGTCTCATCGCTTAGCGAACGATACAGTAAAATAAATTCTTTTTCTTCGGGTAGTAAATAGAGTCCCTTAAAATCTTTTGGACTGTCAAATAAATCCTGAACGGAAACCCCAATTTCTTCAGCGATTTTAAACACTATCTCAAAATGAGGATCACGCTTCCCATTTAAATAATTTGATAAGGTTGCTTCGGTGACATTCACAGACTGTGCTAAATCTTTTTGCGTTCTACCGGACAGATTTAAATAGTGCTTTATGTTTTCTCTCCACATATTGATCTCCTTTTTTTAAAATAGTTGATTCACTACAAACTATCGGCTTTATTGTAAAGCTTTTATAGTCAATTTTAAAGGGTTACCCGCTGTTTAACAACAAATCAGTGGTTTTATTTGAGAAATTTTCGAATGAAAGTTGATGTTTAAGGATTCTCTACGCTTTTTTTATTGATTTATTGTCGCAAAGCACGTACCCTTATCCTTATTATAAAGAAAGTCTTGAGGATGTCCTATGCGCATTAACAACTATATTAGCTCGACGGGTTATTGTTCTCGCCGCGAAGCCGATCAATTAATTCTCCAAGAGCGAGTCAAAGTTAATGGCGAGCCCGCAACTATTGGCCAGCAAGTGAGTGAAACCGATTGTGTAGAAGTTGATGATGTGCTCATTCAACCACAAACCCAACCTGTTTATTTAGTCTTGAATAAACCCATAGGCATTATCTGTACGACGGACCAACAAATAAAAAACAATATTGTCGATTATGTGAACCATCCTCAACGGATTTTTCCAATTGGTCGCTTAGATAAGGATTCACAAGGATTAATCTTGCTAACTAATGATGGGTCCATCGTGAATAAGATCTTGGATGAAAAAAGTAATATTGAAAAAGAATACTTGGTAAAAGTCGATAAGAAAATGACAGAGGAGTTTGTTCACCAGATGCAACGAGGGGTAGAGATTTATAATCCCGTTAAAAATCAATACCAGATAACAAAACCAACCACAGTTAAAGTCATAAATGCAAAAACCTTTCAACTCACCCTTACTCAGGGACTTAACCGTCAAATTCGCCGCATGACGAAACAACTTGGGTATCAAGTAACGCATTTAAAACGAATTCGTTTAAAAAACATCTTCCTAGACAATCTTGGTTATGGGAAGTGGCGTGATCTTAGCAAGTTTGAACTCGAAGAATTATTAAAAGACATAATCTAAAGTCGGCATTGGGCGTCATTTATTCATCAAGCTATCCTTTAAGTTATAATGAAATTAACCCGAAAGGAGTTTTATCATGACGGACGTTCATCAACACAATCATCACAAACATCATGACCACCACGGTCATCACGAAAATCACCATCACGGTGATTTTAAAACCATTTTTATACGAAGTTTGCCTATTGGTCTGATCATTATGATCTTGTCACCGATGATGGGAATCACCTTGCCATTTCAATTCACCTTTGCTTACTCTGATCTTCTGGTTGGTGCTTTAGCGACTGTTTTATTAATATATGGCGGTAAACCTTTTTTTCAAGGCGCAGTGCAGGAGTTTCAACAAAAGTCGTTAGGTATGATGGCTCTAGTTTCTTTGGGGTTGGCCGTTTCCTATCTATATAGTATCTATACACTCATTGCTCGCTATCTTAACCAACAAATGGTGATGGATTTCTTTTTTGAATTCGCGTCGCTAATTTTAATTATGTTGCTAGGCCATTGGATTGAGATGAAAGCCCTTGGTCAAGCTCAAGACGCTCAGCAGGCGTTGGCTCAACTCATTCCTAAACAAGCTCAACTTGTATTAGAAGACCACTCGATCGTTGAAGTAGAGGTCAGTGCCTTAAAAATTGGTGATGTCATCCGCGTTCAAGCAGGGGAGAACATCGCTGCGGATGGCACCATTGTTGTCGGAAATTCGCGAGTGAATGAATCTTTATTAACCGGTGAATCCAAGCCAGTTGAAAAAAATAGTGGAGATTTCGTTATTGGTGGTTCGACCAATGGCGAAGGGCTTTTGTTTATACGTATAGAACAAATGGGTGAACAGTCTTTTATCGCTCAAGTTCGTACTTTAATTCAACAAGCTCAAAGCCAACCGTCGCGAGCTGAAAACATGGCCCATAAAGTCGCGGGTTGGTTATTTTATATTGCGGTTGGCGTCGCGTTGCTTGCTTTTGTTATATGGATATCGATTCGTGATTTTACAACAGCAACCCAATATTTAGTGACAACCTTGGTTATTGCTTGTCCACACGCCCTTGGCCTAGCAATCCCTTTAGTCGTCGCCCGTAGCACCAGTCTTGGTGCCCAACGGGGATTGTTAGTAAAGAATCGCCAAGCCTTAGAACTTGCGAGTCGCGCCGATGTCATGATTCTGGATAAAACTGGTACATTAACGACAGGTGAATTTAAAGTTCTCGATATTGAGGTTTTAGAACCATCCCATACTCGAGTGGAAATTATTGGATTAATGGCTGGATTAGAAATGGGGTCGAGTCATCCGATTGCTCAGTCGATCTTAGCATATGCTCAAATTCAAGCCATTGTACCCTTAAACGTTGTGGACTTGGAAGTAATCAGTGGTGCTGGAGTCAAGGGCCGTTATCAGGAGAAAGAATACCAACTCATAAGTGAAAAGGCATTTGGTCAACCGTTATCTTATTCAACAATTTTAGACACGACCGTCAGTGTTTTAATTGAAGAGGGAAAACCCATTGGCCTTGTTTTTCTCGGAGACGAAATAAAACCAACGAGCATGACACTGATTCAATCTTTAAAGAATCGTCATATCCAACCACTAATGGCAACCGGTGATAACCGAAAAGCCGCTCAAAAAGTCGCCCAACATTTAGGGATGTCCTTTTTGGCAAATCAATCCCCGCAAGATAAATACAAGTTGATTGAACAAAAGATGCGCGATAATCAAACCGTGATTATGGTTGGTGATGGGATTAATGATGCGCCATCCTTAGCGTTAGCCGATGTTGGGGTGGCTATTGGAGCAGGAACCCAGGTGGCCCTGGATTCTGCGGATATTATATTGACGCAGTCAGATCCTGCCGATGTGCAGGCATTGTTGATGTTATCGGCGAAGACGAATACAAAAATGCGTCAGAATTTATGGTGGGGTGCGGGGTACAACTTTGTGGCGATTCCTTTGGCTGCCGGTTTACTTGCTCCTTTGGGCCTTTCTTTAACTCCAGCTATCGGAGCCATCTTGATGTCTTTGTCGACGATTATTGTGGCGATTAATGCGATGGCTTTGAAATTAGATTAGTTATTTGGTTCATCGTTCACTGGCGTTTATTTCAATCAAAAAGGTAGTAAGTTTTTTTGAAGTGTTCAATTTTGATTTTTGGAAAACTTGTGTTATACTATTAGAGCACTCACTTTGCCGTGTTTACCTTCGGTAAATATGAGGTGAATTCGTCGTTAAAAATCAAATAAAACAGACCGGTTTAAAAACTTTTCGTTTTTACAACGAATTGTGTTGACAACCCGATTTTGATTTGATACACTAAGCGAGCGCTCAAGGAGAGTGCGAAGAGATCTTTGAAAACTAAACAGCAACATACAACGTCAGAAATTGAGATTTTCTCTAAGATTCGCAAGGGAATTAGAGATACATAGAAATAATGAGCAAATCAAATGGAGAGTTTGATCCTGGCTCAGGATGAACGCTGGCGGCGTGCCTAATACATGCAAGTCGAACGGAGGTTAAGAGAAATTTATTTTTGTTAACTTCAGTGGCGAACGG
>JBNRMW010000026.1:0-84542 GCA_050309795.1 Erysipelotrichaceae bacterium
TTTCAACTTAATCCTTCGGAATTGTTTAATATTCAAAGAATTAAAGCCAACCAAGTAAAACTTAAATAACGACAGATATCAACTCTAACCATCTTCTCACTATATCGCATTAAACTTGAAAACATGAAGTTTAGAAGTTGTTTTTAGTGCGTTTCAGATTTTACTGATTACATTAATTATAGTTGATTTTGAATTAAATTTCCTTAAATTCTCGCTTTCTAAGGACATTTCCTTATCGATTCTTCAATTCTTACTTTCTATCGCAGTTACTTTGAAATGTGACCTCAATTTAAATATCAATAAAAAAGATTTTTTGTTATTTCTTAGTGAATATTGAACGATTTTGAACGATTGTGATTGACTTTGGGAGGCATGCAGGATAAAATATAACTGTGATAGCAAGTAAACGCCAGTATGAAATCCTGCAGAAATTGCAGCAAGATGCCTCCGTCAGCACCCAACAACTCAGTGCGCTTTTTGATGTGTCTGTTTCGACCATTAAACGCGACCTTAATTTTCTTGAACAACAAGGAAAATTAAGAAGAGAGTATGGAGGAGCGGTGGCTTTAGATTTGTTGATTGAAGCTAATGAACAGCCGGTTCTGGATAAAATCAACGAACAGCGAGAAGCCAAGGAAGCAATTGCTCAAAAAGCCAGCTTACTTGTTGGTGATCAGGATTTAATTTTCATCGATTCCGGGACAACGACTTTACGCTTAGCCGAACTATTATTAACCAAGGAAGTTACGATTGTGACCAATAATCTCTTGGTGAATCCTACGGCTCAAAGTCGGGCTAAAGTGCTCTTGTTAGGTGGCGAAATTGACCCCAAGAATAAGGTTACCCTAGGAACCGAAGTTAGTGAAGCGTTATCTGGTTACAATTTCAACCATTGCTTTATGAGTGCTAATGGCGTAAACAATGAAACCGGTCAAGTCATGGCAACACTGCGAACACTGATGACCATTAAACAAAAAGCGCTCCAACAAAGCGCTCAAAAATGGCTCTTAGTTGATCAAAGTAAATTTGCTATTAAAGCCCCCTATGCTTATGGCCAAACCACAGATTTCGATGAAATCCTCACCGACCAACCACAATACCCAGTAAAAGGATAAAAATGAAAACACAAAACCCAAAAAACAAAGCCCTACTCGAATCCCTCAAAGGCGGACTCATTGTTTCTGCCCAAGTCCAACACGACGATCCCATTTATCATGAAGATATCACCGTCCTCATGTCAAAAGCTGCCCAGTGGGCAGGAGCTGTCGCCATTCGCGCGGAACAGCCGGATCAGATTCGAAAAATTAAAGCAGCAGTCGATCTCCCAGTCATTGGTTTGTATAAGATTTGGAAAGATGGTAGTGACGTCTTTGTTACGCCAACCTTCGAATCGGCAGTGGAAGTCATTGAAGCCGGAGCGGACATTTTAGCTTTGGATTGTACCTTCCAAACCTCACACGATGGTCGCCAAGCGATCGAGTTATTAAAAGATTTACGCAAAGCCTATCCGGATTTAATTATATTTGCGGATATTTCAACCTATCAAGAAGCTCAGGAAGCCATTAAACATGGGGCCGATATTGTGGCACCAACCTTATATGGCTATACCAAAGAAACCCAACATATCGAAGAAGCCAATTACCGTGAATTTGCGCGGATGTGCCGCGACTTCAAAGATGAAGCCTATGTGATTATGGAAGGCCATGTCTACACCGCTGAAGAAGCTATGAAATGTTTATTCTTAGGTGCCCATGCGGTTGTTGTAGGCTCAGCCATTACTAGACCACATCTCATTGCCAAACGTTTTGTTGATCTCATGGGTGGATATCAAGACAACTGGCGTGAGGCTGAGAAAGCGAGGCATTAAATGCGCAGTAAAGTAGAAGGCGTCCAAAACGTCCAGGTATCTAAACCGATTCCAGCGGAATTAACGTTTCAGCAACAACTCGACTTAATGGAACGATATACGAAGACCCACCAAAAATATTCTACCGAAGACAAAGCCGTTCGCGAAATCGAATGTTTAAAAGTGCTCTATCCAACCCTTTTTAGAAAAGTTGAAGCTGGTGACAAAATCGTTGGGCGTCTTGACTTTTTACCAATAGGGTTTGGTTCCGTCACGAGTGTTGGTGGGGTTTCCCATTACTGTGTCTTTCATAAGCTCACTGAATTTAAACAAAATTTCAATAACCATGTAGATCTAAAACGGATCGATACTCTCTATGATTATTGGTTAGAACACGATACCAAAGCGCTTTTCATTAATCAAGAAGTTGACGAAATAACCACTACCCGCTTCATCGATGGGCGCGCCCCTCTCATGGCCACCGCTCGGTTATCGGGTTTAATGCTCAATTACCACAAACTTATGGAATACGGGTTAGACGGTTTAAAAGAACAAATGAATCGAGACGCTAATCCATTCATGGATGCGAGCTATCAAGCCATTGAATTACTTCAAACCGTAATTCAACACTATATCGACACCATTGAGAACACACAACAAATTGAAGTTTTAAAACACATTAAACACCAACCGCCTCAAACCTTTGTCCAAGCGTTACAACTCTTTTGGATATATGCCCTCATTGCTGGGGTCATAAACTATGGTCGGATGGATGATGTCTTAGGAACGTATTTAAAACAAGATATTGACCAAGGACGTCTCAGTAAAAACGAAGCAATTGACTATATCAAATCCTTATGGATGTTGATTGAAAATCGCCGGACGACGGTCAATGGTCGCATCATTGTTGGTGGACAAGGACGCAAAGATCCCGAAGCTGCCGATTTATTCGCCCGCTATGCCTTGGAAGTTTGTCATGAAATGCGGACGGTTGAACCTCAATTTACCTTGAGATTTGATTCCACAACCCCTGAAGATATTATGCAAAAAGCCTACGATTGTATCGCCAGTGGTGCCACCTATCCAACCTTATATAACGACGAAGTCAATGTTCCAGCAGTTGAATATGCGATGCGGGTTCCAAAGGAAATCGCTCAGCACTATGTCCCTTTTGGTTGTGGTGAGTTTGTTATTCAAGGAAAATCTTTAGGAACACCCAATATTTTATTAAACCTAGTCAAAATTATGCAGCTGGCTCTCAATGAAGGAAAAGATCCAATGGATGGCATCTACAAGAATGGACCTGTGGAAGTTCAATCTTTGTCCTCCTTTAAAACTTTTGATGATTTCTATGATCAATACAAACAGCTCTTAGACTATTACTTTGACCTTTCCGTTGAAAAACAATTAAAATCCTACGAAATCATGAACCAAGAAGCTTCCTTTTTATTCTCCAGTATCTTAATGGACGATTGTTTAGGACGCCAAAAATCTATTTTAGATGGTGGTATAGAAATTCTCGGCGGAACCAATGAAACCTATGGAAACATTAATGCTAGCGATGCCCTGTATGTTATTAAACATTTTGTTTACGACACCAAAAAGTACCGCTTCGAAGAACTCAACCAAGCGGCATTAAACAATTATCAAGACAATCCACGATTAAGAGAATTGATTTGGAATTTACCAAAGTATGGAAACGACCATGACGAAGTCGATGCATTAGCTAATGATTTATTTGAGTATGTTGCTAAAGGTATTCGTGATCGTGGCATAGAACACGGCATGGATTATTTCTTAATCGTCATTTCCAATAATCAAACCAACACCGACTGGGGGAAAGAAACCGATGCCTCCCTCGATGGTCGATATCGTGGTCAATATATGAACCCGGCGAACAACCCTCAAGGTGGTGCTTCCCGCAAAGGTCCAACTGCTGTTCTCAACTCTTTAGCGAAATTTGAAGCGAAATATCATGGAGGTTCGGTTCAAAACATTAAATTTACACCAAGAATGATGAAATCCGAACGGGAAAAGGTTCAATATCTCTTTAAGGCGTACTTCAAGCAAGGCGGTCCACAGCTCATGGTGACGGTGGTGGATCATCAAGCCTTGGAAGATGCCCAAAAAAACCCACAAAACTATCCAGACTTAATAGTCCGGGTTGCGGGTTATTCGGCTCGTTTTATTGATTTATCTAAAGATATTCAAGACGAGTTATTGTCACGCGTTTTATACGATTAATTACTCCATATTGGCGTGGCGACCAAACATCGTTTCCGATGTCATTTGGCGCTTGTCCATGAGTAATAAAACACTAAGATCCATTAACAATCCTTCCGACTGTTCAAATAATGAACCCATCGGTTGGATTGTTTTTATTTGACCTTCTTTCGCACTCTTCGGGGATGGGGCTGATATTTCAATGACTACATCCGCTAATTTTGCGATGGTCGATTCCGGATTAATCGTGATTAAAGCAATTTTCGCACCAACTTCTTTCGCTTTTTGGGCATGATTGACTAAGGATTTGGTTTCTCCTGAGCCACTACAAACCACCAATAAGCCATCATCTTTAATGTTTGGTGTACAGGTTTCACCCACGACATAGGAGTTTAAACCCATGTGCATGAGTCGCATCGCAAAACCCTTGACTTGAAAACCGGAACGGCCGGCTCCCGCACAGAAGACTTCCTGTGCTTGGTCAATTAATTCGACAAACTGTTCTACTTCTTGATCTTTGACAGATAGTAAAGTTTGATTTAATTCGTTTAAAACTGTGGTGGCGTAGGTGGTATAACTCATTGTAAACGCTCCTTTAATTGTTTAGCTGCTTGGGCACGGTTGTTAGCATTGCTGATAGCCCCACCAACAACGACGATATCGATTCCTTCTTGGACGATTTCATCAACAGTGGATAATTTTACCCCACCAGCAATCGCCCGTTGAGCAGTTTTGACGACGGTATTGACCCGTTTAAGTTCCTCTAATGGATTATGACCAGTGGACTGAATATCAAAGGCGGTATGTACACAAATAATATCCACGCCCAAGGCTTCGAGTTGTTGAGTGCGTTCTTCAATATTTTGGACACCAATCATGTCAATCATGATTTTCCCACCATATTCTTTAGCGGCCTCTAAAGCCCCGAGCACGGTTTCATCATGGGTCAGTCCTAGAACTGTGACGATATCGGCTCCTGCCTTAAAGCATGAACTCGCTTCTAGATGTCCTGCATCCATGATTTTGACATCGGCTAAAACTTCAATTTCTGGAAAGTGTTCTTTCAAGACCCGAACCGGACGTAAACCTTCTTCGATAATAAATGGGGTTCCGACTTCGGCGATGTCAACATAACCCTTGGTTTCTTCAAGCAAAGCGATGCATTCTTCTAAGCTTAATGTGTCTAATGCAATTTGTAATTTCATACACGTTCTCCCTTATTTTTATAACTTGCTATCATTAAATCTAACGCTCCCTTTAGTGTAATTTCACCATATTGATGGGGAACGAAGTACGTATCCCCTTTTCGGACCCGTAGATTATTTATATATCCTTCGCCTTCTATGCATGTTAGAAACATAAAACGTTCCTGTTCATAGTTTTGAATATGATCTACTTTTATACGGGAGAGGGTGTATAAGCCTGGTTCATCCCAGTAAGTGTGTTCTAACGTTATATTAGATTTAACCGGTTGGTTTTGATGGTCTGGAATGAGCACATTATCAAAGACCTCTTGAACATGAAGTTCACGTAATCTCCCAGTTGACTTTTCAATGCGGTCATAGTCGTATAAACGGAAAGTACATTCGGCATTACGGGAAATATTATAGGTTAGTACCCCTTCCCCAATCGCATGCAAAGTCCCCGAAGGTAAATCGATAAAATCACCAGTTTCGACTTCAACATATCTCAACAACTCTTCCCAGCGGCCTTCCTTGGTGAGTTGTTTGAATTCATCTAAGGTTCGCGCATAATGACCTAATTGAATCGTTTTCCCCTGACTCTCTAAAATAACCCAGCATTCGGGTTTTCCACGACCCCCATTATAGGTTAGAGCATAGTCATCGTCGGGGTGCAGTTGAACCGACAGATCAAGCATTGGGTCTAAGATATTGACGCGAATCGGTAATTCCTTTGTATCACACTCAAACCAGCTTGGTTGTTGTTCATACAAGGCACTCAAGGTGATGTCTAGGGATTCAATCCAGCAATCTTGACGACCCTTTAAAGCCACTACATTATAGACTTCGCCTAAAGGTTGAACGTCGGTTTCGTAATGGAATTCTTCTCTTAGTCGGCTTTTTCCACCCCATAATCGTGGTTCATACACAGGTTCTATTTTCAAAATTTGTTTGTTCATTTTATCTTACTTGGGCTCGCATTAATTTAATAGGCTCGCTACAGCGGATGGTAAAATGTTCCACGGCTGCCGGGACAATGAACGTCTCCGCATAGTGAACATCTAGTTGAAAAGATCCCACCTCCACCACACAATTTTCTCCTTCCACTAAATTGAACATGGAAAGATTCCCGTGGTTTTGAAGGTTGATCTGGTGATGAACATGAAGGCGATACGTATCTATGAGTTGTTCCGGTGGTAAGCCCGTTTTCTCAATTCGATTCATTCCATCATCATAAAGGACTTCCGATTGATTTATAAAGTGTTGTTCAACATAGCTTGTATCGTAATCCATATTCAAAACTCGTTCACCCAAATCAATATGGGTCGGTCGGGGTTTTCCATTCAAATCCACTCGCCCCCAATCCCATAGCTTAAAGGTAAAAATATATGGGGTATGGGAAATCTCTAAAACAAGGGTATTGGCTCCTGAGCAATGAATGGTGCCCGGAGGGATTAAGAAATGATCGTGCTTCTTTGCTGGATACTGATTGACGTATTTATCTGCATCAAATATGGTCTTTCCGTCTTGAGCTTGTCTTAAGTCGCTAAACATTTCTTCTTTATTTACTTCTTCTTTGACACCTAGATAGATCATGCCATCGGGTTTGGCTTCAAGGATGTAATAAGACTCAGATTGTGTGTAGGCCATACCAAACTCTTTACGAATGGTTTCCACATCAGGATGGACTTGTAGCGATAGATTTTGGCCACCCATTGTATCTAGAAGATCGAAGCGGATGGGGAACTCTGCCCCAAACCGTTCATAGATACGCTTTCCTAAGAATGGTATTGGGCGCATAAGAACCAAGTTAATGGCTGGGGTTTGAATACAATCATGACCAAACTCAAAATTCAAAGAGTTCTCTTCGGGAACTCCATCAAAGGACCAGGCATAGTTAGAATTATTTTCTGTAAGGTTGAACTGCTCCTTCATAAACTGACCACCCCATACCCCTGGATCAAAGTATGGAACTAATCGAAATGGTACTTCCAACATTCGATCTAAGGCGCGATGATAATCGTCTCGGGTAATCATTTTTATCGAGCCTTGGATCGTGGTATCCAAATAATAATCCATTCTATTTAAAGCATCTGGTTTGAGTTTATCCGCCATTCGCCACTCCACAAAGTAGCCTCGTTTATACTTTTGGAGCACTTCCTGGGTTTCATTTGAAGCATTATAATTAGGCATCCCCTGTCGATAACGTTGTTGGATTTCCCAGCGGGTTAGATCCGCATAGACCAACGTACCTGATGTCGTCACTAAAGAAGCACCAAATCCATATACTAAGATTCGCTTGTGAGCATCAATTTTCGCTTGAGCCGCCTGTCGTTTTTCTGGGACCATAAAATCCGTAACGTCGCCAAAATACATTTTGCCGCGCACCCGATCGTCCGTCAAAATTGGTTGGAGCAGATCGTTCATTGATTTTTCATCTACAAACAAATCAATAGTTTCAATAATGAGATCATAGCCTAATTTCTTGAACTCTTCTAAAATTTCCTGATCCACCCCTGGATAGGTTTCAACGACCACCAACGGTTCGTCTTTGAGCTTTTCCAAATTGGTAAAGATTCGATTATCCGCCGTAATTTTGGTTTTTGGATGTAAATTATACATAAGGGTTGGGATCAATGAGTTGGAAATGACGCAAGGCTTTATAGATGCCATCGTGTTCTGAATTTACCGTAATATAATCGGCACGATCCATGACTTCCGGTAAAGCATTGCCCATGGCGATACCAATACCGGCTTTTTCAATCATTTCGACGTCGTTGAGAGCATCGCCAAAGGCCATCACTTGGTCGGTTGAAAGATTTAATTCTTCGCAAATGCGTTCAATCCCAGAAAACTTGCTGATTTCTTTTGGAAAGACATCGTAAAATTCATGCATGAAGGGGACAAATTGAAACTGAGGAAAAGTATCACGGAAGCGTTCCATATGAACCGTCGGAATCTTAGAAATAATAGCAGTAGGTAGCGAGAATTGATGACGCTCTTGTTGAGGATGCTTCATGAAGAATTCGATGCGCCCTAAAGTATCGGATAACATACTAATTAGTTGAGGATAGCCAACATAAACATGTCCGGCTTCATCAAATTGAAACATCGCCGCACTACCGGTTTCTTCACAGAGTTTTGTATAAGCCATCACCACATCCGCCGGTATTTTGTATTTGTACAAGTCTTTTTGATTGGCGTTATCATAAACAAGAACTCCATTTGAACAAATATAGTAGTCGAATTTAACCTTCTCTTTGATGGATCGTTCCATCGCGAAGAATGGACGACCCGTAGCAACCGCAACTTTAATCCCCTTTTCTTGTAACTCATAGATGGAAGCAATCGTTGATTCTAAAAGTAAGCGACTGCCAACGGTGACTAAGGTTCCATCAACATCGAACACGACACATTTGATATTCATTTTTTACCTCTTTTTCTTTGTATTTTGGGTATATTAAAACTCCAGATTTGAGCGTATTTTTCAAATCCATTGATTTATTTGGTTGTTTTAACAAAAACTAATTAAGCTTCGCGGCCGTCGCGATTAAAGACCTCAATCGCTGCCAAAGCTAAGCGTTTGTTAATCATGTTTTCATAGATATCAAAGCCAACGGTAACACTATGGGCTCCAGCCTCAATCGCTTCCCATACTTGAGCGGCGTTCTTAAAGCTGGCACATAAAATTTTCGTCTTTAAATCGTGTTCGTCAATGAATTCCCGCATCTTTGAGACTTGGTCATACGCATCAATATTTTCATTAAGCATCCGGTTATAGTATGGAGCCAAATGATGACATCCAGCTAATGCCGCAATATTCGCTTGGTCCGCAGAATAAATGGCGGTTCCTAAAATTTCCAAATCTGGATGATTCTTAACAATATAAGCAATGAGTTCTAAACCCACCATATCAATTGGTACTTTTGGTCCAAAAGCGACATCTAGATCTTTGAAAAAATCAACTAAACGATAAAAATCGTCCTTGCGTTCTTCAAATGTATCCCCAACAACTTGAACAAAGAGTAATTCCGGGTTTAATTTAACAAGCTTTTCAAGTGTCTCTTGACGAGCAACCTTTTCTTTCTTTAAAATCGTTGGATTCGTTGTAATCCCTTTAATAATACCTGTTTTGTACCCTGCTTCTAGTTCGCCGTAGTTGGCGGTGTCTAAATAAATATCAATCATATTGTTTCTTTTTGCTCCTTCTTTCATATTGGATAAAGCTATTTCTTTATCCCTAAATGATACCTCTATTATGCCAAGAAAGTGTCGGTATCTCAATCTCTATTTCTTGGGGATTGTCGGTTTTCCACCCTTATCTTATATTCTTATATACTTCCTCCCTTAGATCCAAATCATATTTTCTAACGATGTTTCGACATCGTCGACTTGGTTACAAAATATTCCTTTAAACTCGTGTAAAGGCGCGATTGAACAAAAGCCAATCATTTCAATTTTGGAGTCATCCATAACTAAATACGAGTGAAGACTTTGGCGCATGACTTGTTGTTTAAGGACATTGGTCGAAAGTTCGGCCGTATAAGCCAACTCTTTTTCAAAGGAAACCCCTGAACAAGAGATATAGGCAGCATCAAAATTAAAGTAACTCAATTGCTCCATTGCCACCGGCCCCATCGTCATTTGATACTTATCTAAATACTGACCACCAAGAAAATAAACCTCTGCTTTGGCTTTGTAAAGTTTTTCAATAAATAACACGTTGTTTGTGACAATACTTATCTCCCGTTGAGCCAAGAGTTCCGCTAATGGAGCAAGCGATGAGCCTCCATCAATGAAGACGCATTGGTGATCTTCAATCTTCTCAGCAATCGCTTTTGCGATGGCTTCTTTCGCTTCGGCGTTAACCATTGTTCGGTCACTCACGTAGATTTCTTTTGATGAACTATAAATACTACGCCCATCACCCAGGGTCGCTCCCCCATGGACGCGATTTAGTTTTCCTTCTTTTTCAAGATTGATAAAATCCCGACGAATCGTCGACTCGGAAGTATTTAATTTAGCCGCAATGGTTTTTACATGAATGATTTTATGTTCGCGCAATTCTTGTAAAATAAATTGCATGCGTTCGCTTGGTATCATTTAATTCCCCTTTCCGATGGTGTCTGGGTTTAATGGATTTTCTTTAGTTATTTTCATTAACATGAGTCAACGGTATCATTTTTTCTATAACGTCTTCTCACCCCACCATTATAGAGCGAAATTTAGCAATGGTCAACCATTTTTGCGTACTTCTGCTCATTATTTGCGTGCATTTGATTGATTGTATGGATTGTTTGCCTATTTTTGCTCGTTCTTTATCCTAAATCTATGATAAAATATTACCGTAAGGAGCTATTACATGAAAATTGCTTTTCTCTTTCACACGAGTCAATGGACCCGTGGACTCGAACAGATAATACAGGCATTTACTAAAGAAGGGCATTATGTTTATCTCATGATAAACGACGCCAAACAACGCAAACAAATAGCTAGAGATTATAAAAATAACTCGCATATTCATATTGAACTAGAATATGAATATGCCAATAGCGGCGATTTATCCTTGCCGAAGTTTTATCTTTTGATGATGCGTAAAGGTCTTCTAAATCCTGAAATTAAGTACTTCATTGCTCTTCAGGAACATATGGCCCCATTAAAAACAAATGCCTACATCGAAGATTTTTTACAAGAACAGTATCCTGCTAATTTTTATAAGATATTTGAACAATCCATTGATCGTAAATATCTTGAGCGTTATTTCCCGTATACCAACTTAAAATCATTTTCGACCTCGAAGCTCTTACAAAATTGGTCTAAAACCACGGCAGCACTTTTAAGTGTTTTAAGAATTAAACGGAAACCAAGCCAAAACATTGTTGTCGGTTCACCTTATTTTATGATAAGCGACCAAGGCGCACACGAACTGGTCAATCAAGTGGAGTATTTGTTGGATAATTTTAAACTCTCTTGGTTCCCTGAACAAATTGCTCTACCGACGATGCTTCATAAATTCACAACCCAAAAACACATTAATAATCATTATATTCTAAACAATCAAACTAAACCTTTTTCACTAGCAACTCCTATTGATTTCAGTGAAAATGATTTAACCGCTCAACAACTTTTTGGTGGACCGTACGATTTAGCAATCTTGCAACAATTAATTCAATACTACCATTCAATCTCGAGTTAAGTCTTCCGTAAACTGCGCTTATTCCATCCTCTTTATATGATATAATCTTTCTTGGACGGTGATAAAAATGGATTTAAATAAATTGTTTTTACCTAATACTTTTAGAGATGCTCGCAACAACATGGTATACTATGATCGCTTTAATGACCATTTATATAAGATTCCAAAAGAAGTTGAATCCTTAGTAAAGCTCTTTTTAGGACGCGCGTTGTATTCAGCTATTTTGTTTCTTTTCTTGCACGATAGTGGGTTTGATCCTTTAGTCAATATTCTAGCTGCCCTTGGGTTGTTTGGGCTTTCTAGCCTTTATTTCAACATGGTGTTGTTGCCTAAATATCATCCGGCGAATAATTTCGATTTAAAACAGGCCTGGGCTGAAATTTCCAAAAAAGGAAAACAATTACGATTGGTAATGACCGCTCTCTATGTGGTTGCTATTGGTATTGTTATTTATATGGTCTTAACTGAAGAGAGCTCCACCTTCTTAGTAGCGGGTATTTTGTTTGCAATTTATTCCGTGTATAAAATCATTCAAAACGTGTTATTACTGAAGCAATAATTTTTAATTATTTTTACTAAAGAAAAGAAACTATGCCAACCTGTGGAATAGTTTCTTTTTTGTTATTCTGTTCGATCTTCGAATCCGAGATAGTTTTGTTTCCAGGATTTTTCGAGTATGCCTAGAACGTCAATGCTTTCTTCGAATTTTTTATAAGCGAGGTCGTAGTCTTTTTTGGAAAAGATGTCTCCAAAGACTTCTATTTCCCAATATAAGCGATGCTTCGTATTGTGATCGACCTTGAACTCTTCATCCTTCGTTTTTAAGTGCAGGTTTGGTAATTCATTGGTCGGTCCGGTAGCAGTAATGAAGCCTTCATCTCCTTGTATGGTGAAATAGCTTGGCGAGGCACTGTCTTTTGCCCCGACCGCAAAGGCCTTGAACTCTCCATAATCCATGACTAAGATTCCAGAGGTATCAATACCCTTCATGATATTTGGAAAATACGTCGAATCTTTAGGTAATCCAAATAAATGATAAATCAATTGAATATTGTAAATGTTGAGATCAAGCAACGATCCACCAGAAAATGCTGGATTAAAGACATTCGGTACTTCACCAGCTTTGAATAAATCAAAACGACTAGAATACTGAGAGTAGTTAGATTGAACCATCTTGATATTTCCCAGTTTAGAAATATTTTCTTTGATTACTTCAAAATTTGGTGTATGAATATTACTGATGGCTTCAAAAATGAACAAGTTGTTCTTTTTGGCAATGTCCAATAAGATTTTGGCATTTGCTACTTTGGACATAATTGGTTTTTCTAAAATCACGTGTTTGTGATTTTCTAAAAAATACTTGGCTTGCATAAAATGCAAGGAATTAGGACTTGCGATATAGATTGCATCTACGTCTTCATCATCGACAATAGTTGAAAGGGAATCATAAAATTTTACGATTCCCATTTTCGCTGAGAATTCTTTCGCACGGTCAAGACTGCGCGAATAACTCCCAATTATTTCAACTGTATTAACTTGTTTTGCCGCTTTAATGAATTCTTCTACAATCATACCTGTTCCTACAGTTACGATTTTCATTTAAAGCTCCTTTTCCTTATACTTTTCAAGTTCTTTCTTTATGCGTCTGTCAATCAATCGGCCATATATAAAGTCAGCTATTAAGCTAATCGAAAGAAAAGCTCCAGCGTACATTATAAAGTCCAAATACGTCGTTCTTTTAAGAAAATACATCAAGAGAACAGCGAAGATAATGGACTGAACCAGATGTTTTAACAGATATCTTCCAATCATTCTAGGACATTAAACCGAGGGCGTAACCTACAATACCTACAGCAAATAATCCAAAGATTAAATAGATAGGATTAACTTTCTTTTCAAGAAGTTTCATAGCTGCGAAGGTTAATAGTAATGGTACTAAACCTGGGATTAAGCTGTTAAGAATGTCTTGCATCGTTTGAACAACTGTAGTTCCGTCTTGATACGTAACTTCAGAAACGACGAACGAGAAGTTAACACTTGTCCATAATTGGATGAGTGCTCCCATGATGAATAAACCGAGAACGGAAGCGCCTACGGTAATTTTACGTAGAACACCACCGGATACGTCTTTAATAAGTTCTCCACCTTTTTCATAACCGTATTTTAAGCCCCATGCACGGAAGCCAAGTCTTACGGCGTTAAATACGACGAAGAAAATAAGTGGTCCCATGATGCTTCCTTGCATCGCGAAACCGGCAGCAAATGCACCAACAACTGGTCTTAAAGTACCCCAGAAAATCGGGTCTCCAACACCGGCTAAAGGTCCCATCATACCGACTTTAACACCGTTAATAGCAGCGTCATCGATATCGGCACCAGCAGCTCTTTGTTCTTCCATCGCTAGAACGATACCTAAGATAGGAGCCGTTACGAATGGTTGAGTATTAAAGAACTCTAGGTGTCTTGCGATCGCATCTTTACGATTTGGATCATTTGCATCAGGATATAATTCTCTGATGGTTGGAACCATACTGTATAAGAATCCAAGAGCTTGCATTCTTTCGTAGTTCCAAGAAGCTTGGTGTAAATTTGAACGTATAAAGGTCTCTCTCATGCCTTTTTCGCTAATTCTTTTATGTGTCATTTACATTATCCCCCTTAAAACTCATCATCCGCAGATTCAACGTTTCCGTTAACTGCAGCGGTTTGGTTTAAACTTGGTGTTAATTGAACGTATAGCAATGCTAAGACTAATCCGATAACACCTAGTGCAACTAAGCCTAATCCAGGGATTAACGCGACGGTGAATCCTAAGAATAGGAATGGTAATAAATCAGCGGTTTTAATCATATTAATAACCATCGCATAACCGACGACAACGATCATTCCACCACCAACGGCTAAACCACCAGTAACAACATCAGGAATGCTGTTTAGGAAGTTTTGAACAACGTCCGTTCCAACAGAAATAGAAACTAAGACTGAAGGGATAGCAACACGAAGTGCTTGGAACGATAGAGCTAAATATGTTAAATAGTCTACGCGTTTTAGGTTTCCATCTTCGATGGATTTGTCTGCGGCGTGTTGTACTGGAACAGTTGCTGTTCTAACTAAAATGGTTAAAACACTTCCGGCAGCGGCGACTGGGATAGCAATAGCGATACCAGCGTTAATGTCTTGTCCTCCTCCGACAACAAGAATTGTAGAAATAATACCTGCTAAGGCAGCGTCTGGTGCCATGGCTGCTCCAATGTTCATCCAACCAAGGGATAGCATTTCAAGAGTACCACCGATAACGATACCAGTTGTTAGGTCTCCTAAGACTGCTCCCACCATTGGGGATACGATAATTGCACGGTGTGTTTGGAATTCATCAAGAACACTTCCCATACCAGCAATTGCACCAATGATAAAAATTAAAATATGATTCATATAAGCCTCCTATTTGAAATCAATTTTATTAATAATACCAAGTAGATCTTCCGGTCTGTCAGTTACGACAATCCGAGAGTCGAGTTCAATACCTTGTTCTGCAAGTTTCTTCAGAACATTAGCTTCATCTTCAGTCACGGCAATGTGATTCATCACTTTTTTGCGTTGACGGTTCGATGAAACTCCCCCGAGATTCAATGATTTAATGTCCACTCCTTTCTCAATACATTCTCCTGCTGTATGAATATTTTCAAATATCAAGAGAACTCTGTCTTTTGAATATTTCGGGTTCGCATAAATTTTTAAAAAGCGGTCAACTGGTAGAACGTGGACGTTAATCCCTGGAGGGGCCGCTTGCTCCAGTAAAGTTTTACGTAGAACATCTTTTGATACTTTGTCATCGATGACGATAATTCTATCTACGTTTAGGTGTTTGCTCCATACGGTAGTAATTTGGCCGTGGATCAAACGATCGTCCACTCTGGCATGTGTTACATTCATTTACTTTCTAATCCTCCTAAAATTCGTCTTCTTCGGAATCGTCTGACTCCTCGTGGCTTGGTGCCACATATTCAAATAATTTTACACCTTCTCGAGCGTTGTTCATGGCTTGTTCAACGAGTTCTTCTCGGCTAGCCTCAACAGAGAAAGCTAATTCTAATAGCATTGGCAAGTTCATACCAGATACGACTGATATATTACTGTCTTCAGCTGCCATTCTCGACGAGACGTTGAATGGTGTTCCACCATATAGGTCTGTAAATACAATGTATTCTTCGCCGGAATTTATTTCTAATACGGTTTCAATTCGTTCCCGGAGTTGGTCTGGTCCATCATCGGGATAAAAATTCACAGGAAAAAAATGACTGACTTCCCCAACAATCATCTGCAATGAATTGTGAAGTTCGGTCGCGAATTTTCCGTGAGCAACTAAAATTACTTTCATGTTTCTCCTTTCTATTCACTAATCTTTTAATTTTTTACAACTGTATTTATGATAGCACTTTCATAGTTCTTGGTCAACCACTAATCGCTAGATTTAAGACGACTTATAGGCCCTAAAACCTTCGTCTTTATTTAATAACCATAATTCTATTTTGTTAATCAAATTCAGTCGTGTAACTAATTAAAAGTCTCCCTTTTCCTTCGATCCGTAATGTTTGTACATCACTTGATACAAAGAGGTTATCAAGGGTATTTACACCCCTATCATTAATGGTAACCTCCCCTTCTAATATCGTTAAGTAGAGGGGACTACCCATTAATCCAAATTCTAAGACTCCTTCAAACTCTAAATAGCCAACCGTAAATTGATCGTTATTGGTTAGAATTTGTATCTCGTTAACCAAGGGTTCAACCGAGACAACCTGTGGCTTCAAGCTTAGGTCGACGGTATCCAGAACCTGTTGAACATGTAGTTCACGGGGCTGGCCTCGGTCATCGGTCCGACCGTAATCGTAGACGCGATAGGTCGTATTGGAGTTGGTGCCTACTTCGATGGCTACAATCCCCGCACCTAGGGCATGTAGGGTTCCAGCTGGTATATAAATAAAATCACCAGCTTTGACGGGATGGTCAATCATTTGTTCAACAATACTACCATCTTCAATAGATGCTTTCAGTTGTTCTAAGGAGTCCATATGCGTCCCTGCTTTCAAGGTCGCGTTTTCTTCTGCTTCAATAATAAACCAGGCTTCATATTTTCCGTTATCACCAATGTTCTCACGACTTGCGTATTCATGGCTTGGATGTAATTGAATCGACAACCACTCTTTTGCTGCCAAATAACAAAGTCGTAACAACCGTTTGGGATCAACTGCCCCAATCATGGCTTCTGGATTCGCTTCGAGATGGTCTCTCAAAGTCCCTTCAGCGTTCGCTAAAGAATTGGAACCATAGTCATGAAAAGAAATCTCCCACGAAGTTCCACCAATTTCATCTCGGTTATATCGAAGTTTATTCAGACGATTCGATCCCCAAATGGTTTGATCCACCATGGGAATAGGAAGATATATCGGCATCCTAAAACCCTCCTGAAATAGTATATTCAAACATCTTTACTGATTGTTAAAAACGAACTCAACTGTTCCGTTTCGTTTAAAAACACGAACAGGAAATGGATGTTGCTCAATCTCGTCGTAATCGTTTCCAGCATGAACCGAATAAATGGCAGCAACTGAAAACACACCATCCCCTATATTGATTAAGCGATGAGCGTTTTTACCATCGATTAAATGAACAGAGTTTGGATAAACGCGCTCCAAGAAAGGCTCGTTTATACCATCCCAACTTAAAAGTAAACCTTCACCTTCTAGTCCGAGATAAACTTCACCATATTTTCGATCTTGATGATAATGACCTCTGGTCATATTGCATTCATCATTAATAAAAATCGATTCTAATTTTGTTATCGAGTAGCGATACTCATTCTCCGGATCTTGTGAGTCTACCGCAAAAACTGTATAAGCTAGTTTTTCAGCTTCCTTTTTTGCTTGTTGGGTATCCAAAAAACAATGGACGAGATCGGCAATGGTCTTTCGATATTCAACCACGCGTTCGCCCTGTAATTTGTTAGAAGAATTTAGAACAATTTCTCCAGCGTTCATTTTGATGTGACTGTTTTGTTTCATCTACTTCATTATACCATAGCAAATTATCGTTTCAAGAACATTTTTGGACATAAATGTGCACTTATATACATTTACACGCAGTTGTTTGGAATTTAACATAAAATTGATTAAAGGTATACTTGAATACTCAATATTTACATTAAATTATTTAACTTAATGAAGACAAAAGATAAGTTTCAAGCATTGAGTTAATTGCTTGTAAACGTAAAAAGAACCAAAAACCATCTAAATCGTTCATTTTTAGGGTTTCAGTTCTTTATTTTAGTTGGGTAGCAATCTTTAGCGTCGTCGATCTTTCCTAGAGAGGCTGGCTTCATAGACCCATTCGCCTTCAACAATTGTCGCGACAACGTCCACATGTGGAGTAATGATTGTAAAGTCTGCATCTTTGCCCACTTCAATGGTTCCTTTGGATGGAAGATTTAAATACCGCGCAGAATTCGTTGAAGTTATTTTTGCGAGATCGTTCCAGCACATCGGCGTATGTTTTAATACGTTTCTAATGGAACCCACAAACGAAAGTTCGATGTCCCGTAAACTTTCATAATCATTGAGATCGTAAATTTTCTCCGTACCATCCTCAAAACGTTCAATTAAATAGCCTGGTTTTGGTATAAAATGGACATTCCGCCGCGCATGATAATACGGTTCAACCTGCATGCCATTGCCTAAACAATCCGTGGTCATGATGATTTTATCCGCGCCTTTTAAACGATATGTGAAATCAAATACTTCATGACGTACGGTAATCCCGGTTTGTTTTGCGAATTCACAATATAAATCCGCATCATATAAAGCCGCTCCAACGACTCCTGGTTGGCGATGATGTAAACCCGTCATGGCTGAATACATATGGGTCACACCGCGGACACCCCAAGTTTTCGAAGTTAAAAGTTCTTCAAAACTTGCTCCAGTGTGGCCAGCAGCGACTTGAATATTTTGGCTTCGACAGTATTCAATGACCGATTGAGCACCTGCTAATTCCGGAGCAATCGTTATCAATTTGATGAAGTTTTGTGGTTGGCCATAGTTCACGAAGCGTTTCATCAGCTCGAGGTCCGGCAAAAGACAATGCTCAACTTTTTGTGCCCCACCAAACTCCGGATTTAGAAAGGGCCCTTCCAAGTGAACACCCAAGAGCTTGGTTCCTTTATTTGGGGAAGCTTGAACCTTATTAATGACTTCGAGGGACTGAAAGATATTTTCCAAAGAATCGGTAAATGTGGTAGCTAAAAATCCGGTCACCCCTTCCTTTGCTTGGTCCTCAATCATCATTCGGATACTTTTTTCATTATTTTCATATAAGAAAGAACCCCGTCCCCAGCCGTGGGTATGTTGATCGATAAAGCCAGGCATAACGATTGCATCAGAATGATCAACAAAAGGCCCATCATATTCCATTAGAAAGTCTTTTATTTTTCCATTTTCAATCACGAGATAGCCCGATTGTACCGCCTTTGGAGTTACAATTTGTTTAGAATAGATTACGTGCATATTAACGCTCCTTTTGGAAGAAAAGGCAGGAAGTCCCTGCCTCTGTGGTTATAACTTGACCTGTAAAGCTTGGAGCCTAACCGCTTCTTTACGAGCTTTTTCAGCTTGTTCCAGGGCTAGCTCTTCACTTAAACCGATGTAGTTTTCAGGTTTGATGAGTGCTTGCAGATAGCTTTCGTCTTGTTGTTGGAGCAATGGTTCTTGTTTCAATAAGGTCAGTAAATCGGCGCCTTCCAATTTTACTTTCATCGCTGTCTTATACATTAGTTCGTGGGCTTGATCTTTTCCAATAATTGGCGCAAGTTCCATCATAATGTGTTCGATATTGTCTAGTCCTTGATTAAGATTTGCGTTGGTTTCTAGTTTTTCAACATTGACTTGTAAATCTCTAGTGAGTGCTTCGGCTCGGATCAAGACTTCGTTTGTTAATTCTACTGCCTCATCAAGTAAGCCATCGAATAAAAGATATTGAGAAGAATCCCCTTCATATAATCGCACATTAGAATATAATCCTGTTTCCAATAAACTATAGAGCTTGGAAGCATTGCTGATGATGCCTTTAGCTAGCTTAGGATTGATTTTATGGGGCATGGTCGACGATCCAATGGTCCCTTTGGCAAAGACTTCTTGAACTTCGTCAAACTCTTCTAATCCGCCGTAGTATACTTCTTCGGCTATTTTGTGCAAAACATTGACGATTTGAGCAAGATTGCTCATATATTCAATCTTATGAGAATGGATATTGCGTGAAGGTACTTCCATTTCACTCATATCTAATGCTTGAGCAATCAATTTTTGAACACGACGACCCTGTGTTGGCATGGCATTAAACGCACCAACAGCTCCGCCCATCATCACCGTGAAGGTTCTTTTTTCTGCATCTTCCAACTGTTCGATGGCTTGTCTTAGTTCATAAATCCAGACGGCTACTTTGTACCCATAGGTAATCGGAACCGCATGGCGACCATGTGTTCGTCCGGCCATCACACTGGTTGCGTGGTTTTGTGCCAATTGAGCAAGGTTTTCTAATATTTTGCCTAAGACTTGTTTGAAGACAATGGTTAGGTTCTTAAGGATTAGTAATTGTCCAGTTTGCTGGATGTTTTGTGTCGTTACGCCATAGTGGACGTACTTCCCAGCTTCACCGCCACAAGCATCGACGAGCACTTTAACAAAAGGAACAAATCCATGACCAATTTCATTCTTAAGCTCTGCCATTTTTTCCAAATCTAGATTTTCAATTTTGGCGTTTTGTTTGATGTTCTGAGCAGCTTCTAGCGGAATCATACCAACTTGTGCTTGAGCCATCGCTAGTTCGCTTTCAACAATCAGCCACGCTTTAATTTTAATGTCTTCTTTGAAAAAACGGGTGATCTCTGGATTTTCATATTTTTTTGAACTTGAATCGTAAAATGCTCTCATGGACCTACCTTTATCCTCTCATTAAATCGTCTACTTCGTTTTTAACAAATTCGACATGTGGTCCGAAGACAACATGAATATGCTTTTCAGACGGGAAGAAAATACCCGTACAACCGGCTTCGCGGATTTTTTCTTGATTCACTAAACTTGGGTTTTCTAAATCAACGCGTAGTCGAGAAATACAGTTTTCTACACGGAGGATGTTTTGAGCGCCTCCGAGTCCTTCAATAGTAATCCGAGCCATTTCTGGATAGTCTCGATTTTTCAATAATTCACTCGAAGATTCCACTAAATCGAAGCTTTCACGTCCCGGTGTTTCTAAATTCCAACGCTTAATAAAATACTTAAACACATAATAGAAGACGACAAAGTTAATGATACCTAAAATAACCAGTTGAATCCAATTCGTGTTCTCATACATTAAGCCAAAAATACCAAAGTCGAAGATCGTTCCCCGAATATAGCCAATAGAAATATTCAAGAAAGAAATTGGAATTGTCATAAAGAAACTCAAAATGAGATAAACCGCAAAGAGTTGTGGTGCAATAAAGATGAAAGAGAACTCTAAAGGTTCCGTAATATTACCTAAGAAAGCGGTCATAACACAAGTAATGAGAACAGCCTTGGCAATTTTCTTATTCTTTGCAAATGCCGTGTGATACATCGCAAGACCCATGGCAGGGAATCTAAATAATGTCGTCAGCATTTGAGGAACGGCCATATATCCTGTCAACTTAGGCATTAATTCTGCCCAATAAGGGCTGCTTGGTCCTAAGTTAAAGAGCACTTCGTTCAAGGCATTTAAAATACCTACATAAGGTTGTCCATTTATAAGATAGGTTCCACCAACTTCCGTGAAACGTACCGTGGAAGATAGGACATGGTGTAATCCAAACGGAATTAAGGCCCGATTCAAAGCATAATAAGCACCAGTACCGAAATAATCATTCATAAAAATCCAAGAAATACTCATTAAGAGTTTATTGAATAATTCCCAGAACACCGGAATGACTAAGCCGATTGGAATTGTAAATAAGAAAGCAAAAATCGGAACAGACTTTTTCCCTCCAAAGAAGGCAAAAGCCAACGGGAACTCAATCCGGTAAAAGCGGTCACAAACCTTCGCACCGACTAAACCAGAAATAATACCACCCAAGGTTTCAATTTTTAAGGTTTGAATCCCTAAAACCGTTCCCTGTCCCATTTGAGCCGCTACGGCTGCTTCGGCAAGATTACCCGTCACCTGCAGATAGACGTTCATGGTTGCATTTAGTGTTAAGTAACTGACTACAGCTGCGAATACTGCTAGTCCTTTTTCTTTCTTGGCAACGCCATTAGCAACCCCCATCGCAAAGAGTAACGGAATATTGTTAAAGATAATTTGGGTAATTCCCTTCAACGCATTAAGTAGCATTTGTAACGTTTCATTATCAAGAAAGCTTAAGCGTTCAATCATGTATGATTGAGTTAACGCATTCGCAATGCCCATGACCATTCCAATTGGTGCTAATAACGCAATTGGTAGTAGTAAAGAACGTCCAAATGTTTGAATACCATCTTTCCAATTTTGTGGAAATTTGAATTTCATAAAAAAGTCTCCTTTCACTTTTCTAAGTATTTTAATCATAGGGGAGTCCTTAGGCATCTACAAGGCACAATTTATTCAAATATTTGTTAACTTTTTGGCCCTAATTGCTTATAATAATATTGTCCAAAAGGAGACCATTTTTATGCTATCACAATCCCATCTACGAATCTTTAAATACACGATGAATAACCCCCAAGTTACCTTACAAAAATTAGCCCAACACGAAAAGAAGACCACCCACGCCATCCGTAAAGATGTCGCTCATTTAAATTACTTTTTACCACCAGAAAATCAAATTGAAATCACGCAATCTGAAATAAAGGCGACTATTTCATATAGTGAGTACACGCGTTTTATTTCTCAACTCGATTTTGATCACTATATGCCTACTCAAGAAGAACGGCTACAAGTCATCATTGTCAAGGCTTATTTCTTAGAGGTATTGAATCTTTCAAGTCTCTATGATCACTGGCAGATTTCCCTTACGACCAAAAAGCGCGACACCAAAGCCTTGGAGACGCTTTTAAGTCAATACGGATTACATCTTCAACGAATTTCAGGTCAAGGTATACGCATTTCTGGAAGTATTCTACAATATCGTGTGCTTGTTTCCTTAATCTTGACCAGTTGTTTGGAGGTTTACGATTTTCAACTGGCTCGTCGTAGCGCCAATACACCAATTGAAAATCAAATCTATGATTTGTTGATTACCCATTTACATGATAATTTCGCTCGGGCAGAAAATAAGTGTCGTCATTTTTTATTGGAATATAATTTACAAGCCAATTACTATTCTAAGAAGTTCTTCATTGTTTATATTTTACTTTCGACCTTTCCCCTAAAAGAGACTTTAACCCTAGAACCATTACTGTTGGAACCTTTGAATCTTTACCTATTTAGCGAAAGCCGTTTAGAGAACATCGCCTTCAACCAAGTGGCAAGCATGATTGATTTTCAACCACCACTAGCCATCCCCCATAACGAAACTTTATATCAATTGGTTGAAACTTTATTGGTAAATCTTTGTAAAAATTTGGGCGTCTCCATTTTCACTCATGACGATACGTTAAAAGAGCTATATGGTTTTATTTATCGAGCCTATTTTTATAATTATTTTTCATATCTGTATGATGATCGCTTGGTAAAAACAACGGAGAAAGAACATCGCGATATTTATCAAACCATTAAGCAACTAATCACCAGTATTGAAAGCTACTTACACATCACATTTCATGAAGAACAGATTTCATCAATGACCCTAATATTTGCGAAGTGGATGATGAAAAATCGCTTATTGAATGCGTCAAAAAAGAAAATTGTTATTGTCACCAATGTTGGCTTTGAGCGTATGCGTTATTTTGTAGAACAGCTTCATTCGTATATCAACTTTGAACATGTGCGTACCGTTGACATTAATGAGATAGAAATTTTAAAAGAGATTGACCATGATTTAATCTTAACGTTCTCTAACCGTATCAGTACGATTCTCGAGAAAAACAACTATCAGCCAATTAAGGTCGCTTTTTTTCTCGAAAACCAAGACATCTTAAAACTCTTAGAACATGGGTGCAGCATAGCAAGTCATCGTTTGATTGCCCAAGACTTGGTGGCCGAATTAGCTCCAATGAATCAAGACGATCAACTTCAATATTTGAAATGTGTCTATGAGGAAATATTTATTTAAAAAGCACTTAATGATTAAGCCATTAAGTGCAATTTTTTGAGTTGTGATTAAACTTCAGCAATTAATAATTCTAGATTCCCTTCAACTTCATAAACGGTATTTGCTTCGACAAATAAACCATCACCCTGTTTCAATTCATACGATTGTTGTCCATCTACTAGAACACCATTTCCTTTAACGACGACCAATGCTTGGAATGATTTTTCCGTCGCTTCAAGTTTGCGTGAACCACGTACTTTTACAAGTCGAGTATAAAAGTATTGGTTTTTAATTAGCTCTGTGATTTGTCCGTCTAGTTCAACAGGTTCATATTCAATCGGATTTAAATCGGAGACATCCACTGCTTTATCGATATGAAGTTCACGTAAATTACCTTGAGCATCGCGACGTTCGAAATCATAGATACGATACGTACTATTGGAACTTTGTTGAACTTCAGCAATGACGTTTCCTTTGCCTAGAGCATGGATTGTTCCTGCAGGCATATAGAAGAAATCATAAGGTTTCGTTTCAACGGAATGTAGTTTATCTAAAATCGTATTGTCTTCAATCGACGCTCGGAAGTCTTCTTTGGTTAAGGGTTTGTTGACCCCATAATAAATAATCGAACCCGGATCATTTTCAAGAATGAGCCACATTTCATTTTTTCCATATTCACCTTCAACCCGTAAACCATATTCATCATCGGGATGAACTTGAATGGATAAATCCTGATTTGCGTCTAAAAGTTTTACAAGGATTGGAAAAGCTTCGTATTTCTCACCATGAGTTCCTAGAATTGTTTTTCCTTTGGATTCAAGATATTCAGGTAAAGTCATTCCTTTATTTGGACCCATATCAATCATTGATGGACCATCAGGATGACAGGAGACGACCCATGCTTCAGCTACCTTTTCGTCGGATTGAATGTTGTAGTTTTCTACGAGTTTTCGTCCCCCCCACAAATAATGTTGTAAATATGGTTTTAACTTTAATACTGCCATTACTGGACCTCCTTTATTGCGTTCATAAAACGTGAAGTAATTTCTTGTGGTCTGGTAATTGCTCCACCGACCACGACACAGTGTGCTCCAGCTTTTAAAGCTTGAGCGGCTTGTTTAGGATAATGAATCTTGCCTTCAGCAATCAAGGGCACCGTCAATTTTTGGGCTAATTGTTCAATCAATTCAAAATCCGGACCCTCTTTTTCTTGGGTATAGGCGGTATATCCACTTAGTGTTGTGCCTATGAATGCACAACCCGCTTCTTCTGCTAACATTCCTTCGTCAACGGTTGATACATCCCCCATTAAAAGAATACTCGGGTGTTTTTCACGGATTTTTCGAATGAATTCATATGTGCTTAAACCATCTCCGCGGCGACGATTGGTGGCGTCAAGAGCGATGATGTCTGCTTTTGTAGCAACTAACGCATCGATTTCTGCCATGGTCATCGTAATATATCCTTCATATGCTGGATAACTTTTTTTGATAATGCCGATGACGGGAACATCTGTTGCTTGTTTAATTTGAGCGATATCCACGATGCCTTGAGCACGGATAGCTTTCGCTCCAGACTCAATGGCAGCTTTGGCCATAAGCACCATAATTCCACCCTCTGATCGATGTAGAGGCTCCCCTTCCAATGCCTGACAGGAAACAATTAATTGGCCCTTTAAATAATGATATAACTCTTCTTGATTCATCCCTTCACCTCTGGGTGTATTATCTCATATCCGTCTAGGCATGTCTAAATGATTAACAGATTTCACAAAATTTTACCTCACTCATTAATTATGTATATTAGTAGGCCATAAACAACTACAACTACCCTCTGCTTGGTGAGCATTTCACTAGTCAAGTTGGAATTCCTATTTTACAATTGAAGCATCCTCAGTAAATTAATACCCAATTTTCACTCTTCTAGCAAAGACTTGAAAGTAAAAAATAGAATCTTCGGATTCTATTTTTTATATTCTGCTTAAATAAAGGTGGCATATTGTTATGGCAGCACCTTGGCAGATACAACAATACCCTGATTTTTCATATTCGTAATCGCTTTAATATCGTGGTCGTCCACATAAATAAAACTATCCGTTAAACGGCGCTTCCCGATCTTTGGATGCATGACGCCCAGATTTACTTTCTTAATTGGTAATCCAGCATCCACTAATTCGTTCATCACGATGGGGTCTCTTGTAATCAGAAAAATCCTTTTACCTGCCAATTGTTGAATATCTTTCTTTGCTTGATCTACGGTCCAATAAAGTATTTCAATTTCAAGTTTCTCAACGGTTCGGTTCATAATTTCTTGTTGAACATAGTCCATTGCAGCTTGCTTATCAACGACTAATATGGTCGTCGCTTGAACAGCTTTAGTCCAAACAACGCCTACTTGTCCATGTACTAAGCGATTATCTACCCTTGCTAAGACAATGTCGACGGTTTCGGATGCTTGAATCATGATTGGTCCTCCTAGAATTAAATGATAATGTTTGTAACTATTTCTATTATACGTTTTTTATCCGGTATTAATCAACCGCTTTTGGACATAATAAAAAGACCACTAGGGTGATCTTTTTTGACTTCTATTTAACTTCGACGATTTTCATCATATTGGTTGTCCCACTACCAGTTGGATATCCAGCAGTAATGATTACCAATTTGCCAGGTTCAATGCCGTGTTCCTTAGCAACTTGTGAAGCTAATTCATCGTCGTTATACATGTCGTTTTGGATTGGTGAATACTTTGGCACGACACCCCAATGGGCTTGAAGTGAGTTAACAACTTCGTGGGAGAACGTAACTGCTAATATTGGTACATTTGGACGATATTTCGAAATCCGTTTTGCTGTATTACCAGAAGTTGTAAAAGCGACAATCGCTTCAACATCATCAATATTTAAAGCCGCTTCCGAAACCGCAATCCCTATCGAGTCTTGAACCGTACGTTTCGACGTTTCAATACTCTTATTTAAGTTTTCGCGATAAGGAATAATTTCTTCAACTGCTAAAGCAATGCGATTCATGGTTTGAACTGCTTCTAATGGATACGATCCAACCGCAGACTCACCAGATAACATAATCGCATCAGTTCCATCTAAAATCGAGTTTAAAACGTCCGATGCTTCCGCACGAGTCGGTGTTGGCGAAGACACCATAGACTCCAACATATGAGTAGCCGTAATAACTGGTTTTCCAATCTTGTTGGCTAATTTAATCATTTGTTTTTGATAGAGTGGAACCAGCGCTGTGCTTACCTCTACACCTAAATCTCCTCGAGCAACCATGATGCCGTCGGAAACTTCCAATATTTCTTCGAGGTTATCGAATCCTTCTTGAGATTCGATTTTTGAAATAACTTGAGGCGACCAGCCTTCTTCTTCAAAAATTTTCCGAATGGTTAAGACATCTTCTTTACGACGAACAAACGATAACGCCATAAAGTCGACCTTATTTTGACAAGCAAAACGAATGTCTTGGTTGTCTCTTTCTGATAGATACGGCATGGATAGTTTTACATTTGGTACATTACAACCTTTGTGTGTTTTAACAACACCGAAGTTCGCTACTCGACAAGAAAGCGTTCCTTGGCCATCATTTTCCAAGACATCAAAGCGCATTTTTCCATCATCGATTAAAATATAATTACCGACTTCAATATCATCGAAGAGTTCGTGGCTGTCAACATGGAATTGTTCTTTATTACCAACAACTTTTTCTCTTACAATATTTACTAAATCACCTGTCGCAAAGCTGACTTGACCGTCTTCCATTTCACCGCAGCGAATTTCTGGTCCCTTGGTGTCCATCAGGATACCGATGTTGTGTCCATTTTTCTTTGCTACGTCACGAACCATTTCCCAACGGCGTTTATGGTTTTCATGAACGTCGTGTGAAAAATTGAAGCGTACGATGTTCATCCCAGCGAATGCTAATTCATTAATAAGCTCTGGGTTATCGATAGCTGGACCCATGGTACAGACGATTTTTGTTTTCTTTAATACTTCCATTTTCATTCCTCTTTTCCAATCAAGCGTGCTCATTTTACTATAATTTTGGGGACATAGCAATTAAAAACGATGCCTTTCTCTTTGTGTTTTTAGTCTATACAACATATTATTCATGTCTAGCTTCTAGGTTATAGGGTTCGTATCAATAATCTATCTAATTTTGGTTAAATTCGAGTTATTTTTGGATACCACCTGAATGGTTGTTTTCGTTTTGTTTTGTTCTTGTTCAATAAAAAACGTTAAACGCTACCAACATCACGGTTTTGTTGAATGTTTCTATTGGTAATTTATCTGACTGTTTTGCGCAATCGATAATACGTCCAGCCAATACCAGCTATAAGCACCAGAGACAAAAGTAAAAAGACAATATTGGTTATTCTCAAACGATTTAAGTCTGCTACTTCCATTAGGATGTTGTTGTTTTTTAAGCTAAAGTCAAAAAGCACTTTTTGATAAACTAAGCCGCGTACCTTCCAACCCAAAATCAATTGAAACAAGCGCCATACAAAGCCAAAGCCAAGACCAAAAAGGATGTCGCCATTCCAGTAGGTAATCAAACCTAAAAACAAGCCATAAAAAACATTAAATCCCGATCCATCAGAAAACCAGCGAACATAAATCAAATAAATCAACCAAACAACAAAGACCGCTGCTAGTCGATGAATCTTGGCCAAACTATGTTGTAACAAACCTCTAAAGATTATTTCTTCAATCCAGGTGTAGCTTAAAATAAAGAGGACGTTCACAAAAAGCGTTGTTGAAAACGCAATGTCCACAAAATTCACTTGTTTTCTTATAAATAAAAAGCCAATCAAAAGGACAAACACCAACAAGGCAACCACCGACCCTACAAACCAATGAGGATAACCAATAAAATCTTTGCTGGCTGACAAAAATAAATCATCTGCTCGACCAGTGGAAATCTTTTGGAAAAGCACATAACCCGAAATCCCTAATAGAAAGTTTTTAAACAAGGTCGGTACCCATTGGGCATAAACGGAAGACGCAGGAATAAAACCAAATAATACGGTCACCACACCACCAATAAACCAGTTCAGTACGATGAGTCCAATGACTAGTAGTACCATCTGCAAAGACACTTGTTGAATCTGACGCATTTGTTGGTCATTTAATTTAAAGAATCGTTGAAAACTGTCAATATATTTTTGCATGGAAATCCTCCGTTATTACGTATAGTTTACCATAGTTTTATAGCGTTTTCCCCTTACTAGTTTAATGCTGATTGGAGTTTTGATAAAAGAAAAGCCTCCTTCTTTCGTCAAGCAATAGAAGAGGCCTTCTTTAATAAACTACTTTAATTTTTATTTCTCACTTACCTTAACTAGGCAACGTTCGTGATCTAACATCAACGGACGCATATAGCCAACAGTTGAGGCCATTGGTAGAATGTCGTCGGAAATATTAATACCTAATACTTCTCTTAGATATTTTTGTCGCTTTTCAAAGCGAGCGTATAGTTCTGGGTACAATTCTTTAATTTCTTGACGCAAGGCTTCATCAGCGATACAAATGGTGCTCTCGGCACTTGCTCCTGGGTATCCTGGAACAAATGGAATAATATCTACTTGGAAAATATTTCCTGAAGAGACTTGTTCTTGAGAATTTGGATACATCATACTGGCTAGCCATTCTTCATTGGCGGTCAAGTGACCAGGGTTTAAATACCAGTAATGTTTTTCTTTTGAATAGTTTTGTTCAACCATGTCGTACATTTCATGGCCCTTCATACCAATACGTAAATTTTCCAACCAAGCGGCGTAAATACCGAAATAAGGCATGGCAACATCACTGACATAATCATGAATGTTTTCTGGTAAGTCTTCTTCACGATAGGCAGCGATCCCTGCTCGAGAACTTGCTCCTCCACGGTAGCCAACGGTGATGGACATTGGATCATTTAGTTTTACTTCCTTATTGGTCGGGAACATGTTTCCATAGCGGTAGCGTTCACCACTGGCAGCGATGGTGACAATGCTAGTGTTTTGTCCATAGCGTAATAGTTTATCCCCAATTTCATATTCCGTAGCGCCTTCTTTGACGGTGTTTAGGGCATCTAAGATGCAATCACCGGATAAGGAAGCTCCAACTTCATAGTGAGCAATTTCATTCGCATTATTGGTACGACGAACACCGTTTTCCCCAATGAATAAGTCAATCGCATTCGTAACTTTTGATTTGTCTTCGTTAATTTCAACAATGGCTTCGTACACATAATTTGGGATGTCGAATAAATATTTTGCATCTTCGCTGGTATCATTGAAGTATTTAAAACCAACAATACCGACATTCATATTCGGCTTTAAGTTTGCTTCCTTAAAGTTTTCAACTAAATTGTGTTGATACATCGGTTGATGTGGTAATGAAAAGTAGGAGCAGTGAATTGGAGTGTTTTCAATTCTGGCCAGTTTTCCTCGACTAATGTTTTCATTTCCTAATAATAAGTAAGCTTCCCCATTTTTATGAAGAACTAACATCGCTTCTTCAAAACGGGTGTAGAAACCAACTAAATATTCTAAATTAAATCCATGATCCACGTCTCCATAAATACAGAGGACATCATAGTTATGTTTCGCCATTTGTTTTAACACCTTTTCCCGGCGTTGTTTCATGGTTTCATCGGTTAGCCAAACGGGTTGGCCACTAAAGTCCTTAGTAGGTTCTGGTCGCTTCTCGTATTTAATCATTTTTCTTTCTCCTCCTGTATTAACCACTCTAATATATCATCGGGTGCTTGATTATAAAAATGTTTGTCGATTTTCACTAAGACCGTTGACCATGTCAAGGCAATGACAAAAGTCAGAGCCAGATTAATAAGCCATTGATCGACGACGGTATTTAATAATCCCCGAACTAACGTTAAAACAAATATCGCCACGATAAAAGTTAAGGCTTTATAAAAGAACCTTTTCCAAAATACGGGTCGGTATTCGCTTTTTAAACGGTAGATTTTTCCTTCGAACTCCAGCCTTTGACTTTGGACAAAGGGGGTTTTAAAAACGATTTGTTTTAATGATTTTTCTTCGAAGTTATTCATTTAGTAACCACTTCACTGGTTGTTGAGCCCCTAATTCAAAATGAAGTTTGACGATACCAAGATCGATGTCTGATCGTCTTCCACCCAATGAGCGAGCTTCTACTCCATCTTTTTTTAGGATGAATTGATAGGATTGTTGATTGCGGGCTGTTGGTGCCTTCAAGGCCGCTTGGACCCCTTGTAAAAACCACGGTGGAACGTCACCATCTGCTTTGTAGGTTGTTTCAATGGGTTTACTTTCATGGGGTTTACCTGAGTGTTGTCCATAGCCGACACTAATGATCAGAGCTAACGTTTCGTTGTCTTCCAAGGTATACGTTTCTGGGTCATCAGTGTAGGTGCTGGCAATCCAACACGTATTTAAGCCAAGATGCTGCGCGTATAAGACGACTTTTTGACCATAATAACCAATGCGTTCGTTTTTATTCGGCATTTCTTTACTCACCAGAGCAATGAAGTTTTGAGCATTTTCGAATCTGCCTTTGGGTTTTATATAGTCTTCAAAAACATGTGGGGCATTAACGACTAATTGGAAGTTCATGCCTGTTTCTTGATTTATTTGTTGTAAATAATCAGATAATTGTTTTTGATGTTCAGCACGGATTGAAAGGTTTTTATATTCTCTTACCGTATGGCGCATATCGATTAATTCTAAATAATTCATAACCATTCCTTTCTATTACTACAGCCCTATTGTATAATGAAAGTTAGAGAAATACAAATATACATTGTCGTCATATTATGGCATTCTCAGCTACACAGAAAGGACAAGAAACAACAAGATGAAACGTAATTTTTATGTATCGATGATGTGCGCAGATCTTCGGTATATTGAACAAGAAGTACAAGCTTTTCAACAGGCAGGAATCGACGGATTCCACATGGACATTATGGATGGAGAGTTTGTACCAAATTTTGCTTTAGGTCTAGAAGACATTAAAGCAGTTAAGAAAGCAGCAAGTATTCCAGTGGATGCCCATCTGATGGTAATCAATCCCCAAAAGAAAATAGATCTCTTCATTGAACATGGATTAGACATTATTTATGTCCATCCCGAATCACAAGAAGATCTCCTTTCCGTTATTGAATCCCTTCGAAAACATCAAATAAAAGTAGGCTTGGCCCTTAATCCCGAAACGTCGGTCGAATCGATTCAGTCACTGCTAACTTTGGTTGATAAAGTCATGGTGATGACCGTGACCCCTGGCTTTGCTGGGCAAACCTATATTGAAGAGATGAATGATAAAATCATAGCATTAGCAAAAATGAACGCAGAACATACTTTCGAGATTGTTGTTGATGGAGCCATTTCTGCTCAACGGATTGCTCAACTTTCAAAACTTGGTGTCAAGGGATTTGTTTTAGGAACTTCTTCTGGCTTGTTTAAACCTGGAGCTCATCGAGCGGAGGTCCTAAAGTATTTGAGACAAGTTTGATTTTATTTTCTGAAATCATTCATCGAATGATAGAAATTCAAATAAACGATTTTGGGCTTTATCATAAATTCCCAACCATTTATTATGATAAAATTAGTTCACAAAGAAAAGGAGCAAACATATGAAATTTGGAATAGGAAACGACCATGTTGCGGTCGATTTAAAAAACGAAATAACGAAACATTTAGAATCACGAGGCATAGAAGTCATTAATTACGGAACAGACACCGTTGCTTCTTGTGACTACCCAGATATCGCTATTGAACTAGGACAAGCAATTAATAATAAAGAAATCGACTATGGTATTTTGATTTGCGGAACTGGTGTTGGCATGTCAATCACGGCCAATAAGATAAAGGGTGTACGGGCGGTGGTCTGTTCAGAACCGTATTCAGCCAAAATGGGGAAAGCCCATAACAACGCGAATGTCCTTTGCTTTGGAGCTCGCGTTGTCGGTACAGAATTAGCCAAAATGATTGTTGATACCTTTGTTGATACCGAGTTTGAAGGTGAACGACACCAACGACGTGTGGATAAAATAATTGCGATAGATAAATAATCGTCGAATAAAAAACCAGGGATTCCTGGTTTTTAAATATACTTGGTTTCCCCATGTTTCAACGCTTATAATAATATTATAAATGAGGAGGTCTTTCTATGCGCATTCGCTCCAACAAGATTGTTTTTGAAGATCATATTAAACCAGGTATTATCGAAATAAATAATGGAATTATATCCGACATCTTACCTATCGATGACTCTTTTGACATTGATTATTCAAACCAGATCATTGCTCCTGGTTTAATTGATATTCATAATCACGGGTATGCGGGTTGGTCCTTTACAAATACTTCTTTAAAAACGGACCTTCAATTATTATTAAAGCGACTCATTTCTGAAGGGGTTACGAGCATGTTAGCCACTTCTGCACGATCGGGATTTCCACAAATTGTCGACTTGATTGAACACCCAACAATGGACACCGAAATCATTGGTATCCATACCGAAGGACCGTTTCTCAATCCTCAACAGTATGGTGCCGCACCTCCGGACACAGTTTTTGAAACACCTAGTATCTCTTTAACAAAACAACTCTATGAACAATCCAATAAACACCTGAAAATGATGACCCTTGCACCAGAAATGCCTGGAAATCTAGAAGTCATTGATTGGTTGAATGAACACAACATAAAGGTAGCAGTAGGACACACAAACGCTACCTATGACGAGCTAATAAAGATAGAAGACAAAATATCAAATTTAACCCATCTTGGCAATGCCATGTCCGGCATCCATCACCGAGAAATTGGAGCTTTTGGTTTTGGCTTAAAAGAAAATACATTTGTTGAATTAATAGCCGATGGCTTACATGTTTCTAAACCAATGATGGAGCTTATCTTTCAAATAAAAGATCCTTCCAAAATAATTCTAATTTCAGACACCGTACCCCTGGCTGGTTTAAAAACAGGTAATTATCAAACGACTATGGGCGAAATTTATATTAACAAAGATGGTTTGATTATGAATGAGTACGGGCAAATAAGCGGAAGTAGTCGCACCTTGTTACAAGATCTTCAATATCTTTTCCACGAGTTTTCATTTGAACTACCCAGATTGTTCCAAATGGCTTCCTTGAACCCCGCCCATTTTCTAAACTTAAAAGATCGCGGATCCATTGGCGTTGGTAAAAAGGCAGATTTATTAGTTTTAGATGATCAATTACAGCTTGATACCGTTTATAAAAATGGAAGCATTCATTACCAACGGACAGATAAAAAAGTGGACAACCAAGAACAAGTCATCCACCTTATTAAGGACATGGAATTTTTTAATTATTATTGCCTTTAATCGCTTTAACTAATGCCGATACACAATGTTCATCGACTTGTTGTTGAACATTCGATCCAACATAATTTTGATTGATTTGTTCCGTTCCATTATTTCTATAAATAAGTGTTTTACAACTCGCGTGAATATATTTAAATTCACGGAAGTTTTTAATCGTGTTTCCGTTTATCCCTGCGCCAATTATGAGTTTATCTGGATTTATTTGCTTCAATTCCCGTAAAACATCAATACCTTCATAAGCTGTTTTTGCGCCACCACTTGTCAAGACTCGGTCGATTCCAAGCTCAACTAGTAATTTATATGCAGTAACCACATCATTCGTCCCATCGATGGCCATATGAAAGATGGCTTGTTTTTCATATTGGTGGGCTAGGTTTATCATTTCTGTCGTTTTTTCAACGTCGATTGTTAAATCTTCGGTTAAACATCCAAAGACTAATCCATCAGCACCATTTTCTAGCAATATTTTTCCATCCAGTCTCATCATTTCAAATTCAGACTCGGTATAAACAAATCCGCCTGGTACTGGTCGGTTCATACAGTAAACAGGAATATCGGTCATCGCTTTTGTCGCTCGTAACGTACCAATGGTTGGGGTTAGTCCTCCCAAGCTTAATGATGTATTCAATTCTATTGAATCGATATCATACTGTACGGCTATTTTTACATCTTCAATTGATCCACAACATATTTCAAGTTTTCTCATAACAAAGATTTCCTACCTATATCTATATTAACGTATAATAGCTTTTCAATCAAATTCGTAATTTGCGTTTATGCTTTAATATCGCCCTGCCGAAAAGGCAACGTTATGCTATACTATCATCATGGTTACACTAAAAGTTGTTTGCGCAGCATTAATTTCTCAAGGAAAACTTTTGATTGCTCAACGTAAAAAAGGGGAGTTTAAAGGGATGTGGGAATTTCCTGGGGGGAAAATCGAACCAGGAGAACTTCCTGAAGAAGCCCTGAAAAGGGAAATCTTAGAGGAACTTGATATAGAAATTAAAGTAAAAGAAAAATTTCACCGCATTGTTTATGAATACCCTAATTTCATATTAGATATGGATTGCTTCATTTCAGAAACAAAGGATTTTGATATTTCTTTATCTGATCATTCTGACATCCAATGGATCGAATTAAATGAAGAAAATACGAAGAAAATTCAATGGTGTCCTGCTGATAAACATGTTTATGAGAACCTACTTAGGTTCTTTTTTCTTATTCGACCACATTTATCATTTCATGCATGATGTTGATTGGAATCGGCTGATGGAGTCGAAATTTAAACATAATTGGTTTGTTGTTCTTATAATCAATGACATCAACTTTTCCAAAATAAAGATATTTTAATACTTTACCGTCTACCTCAGATTGTTTTCGAACAAAAAGATGCAAATCAAATCCATAGTCCTTATGATTAATAAGATCTACTCCAGTCGGCGAAGATTGACTTGTGGAATTTTGGGATTCCCATTGAAATTCGTATCTATTAAGTATTTTATCTTTATATTTTATTGATTCGGAAATATCTTCATCTTTATGTAAATCTACGAATAAGTAGAAATGATTATTGAATCTGAAGACGCCTTGACCTCTAAAACTCGAGTGTTTGTTAGTATAATTTACTGCCATTGCAACATCTCGCATACTATATGGATGATACATCCTAAGGAAAGGTAATCCATAATTTTTCGTAGAGAATTCTTCATAATATCGGGTCAAACCATAATCTATGACGTCTTTGATCAATGAAGCTGAGATATCATTTTTTAGTATCTCAACAAGTTGATTATCAAGCGAAATCTGTTCACCTTTCCGTTCGATCAATGGAATGTAGCGATTTTTTTCTGGTTTGTCTAAGAACTTCTGCCCTAAAAATTGTAAGGAGTGATCTATCGTCTCTTCGCTTATTCCCTCAATAAGAGCGGTTATATAATGACTTAACTCACTTCGTGAGACTTCACCATGGGTGATTAAATATTTCAATATTTGAAATTCAAAAGGCCTAACCAAAGGAAGTGCAGATGATAGGGAATAAATTGCTTTTTGAAGCTTAGGATTTTTTTGATAAGCAAAAATTAAGCGATCGCTCTTTTCTACCTTAGCCAAAAAATCGAAGTATGTTTTGAGAGTGCTAGTCCCAAAAAAGCGTAGAGGATCTGGTGCATTAGCAACACCCAAGTAATCCATCAAATAATAGGGAACTCTTCCTTGACGGATGATTTTGAAATTATTGTATTCTTCTTTGAGATATTTTAACGAGTTAAAGTTTTCTATATTAAGTTGGTTTAGAATCCGTTGTTTAGCAATCTCATCAATCTGTACGAATACTTCTTTCGGCCCCATCCTAAAATCATCATCAACCATTACTTTTAAAGAGTCTTTATCGTACATTCTAGTACCACTTAAAGCAATCGCAATTAAGAATGCACGGTTGTGGTTACCGATAAAATCAAGAACGGTTAAGAATGTTTTTCCATCGTATTTTCTTAATCCTCGACCAAGCTGTTGGGTGAAGATAATCGGTGAGTTGGTGGGTCTTAACATTAAAACAAGATTGACACTCGGTATATCAACACCCTCATTTAGAACATCTACAGCAAAAATCATTTTTAGTGAATCGTTATCATCTTCTAAACGATCAAAGTACCGTTGTCTTTGGGAAGGTTCCATCTGACCGCTGATGCTGATGCTTTCTATTCCAGCATTATTGAATTCATTTGCCATAAATTCAGCATGTTTAACATTCGCACAAAAACCAAGTCCTTTGAGTTTGGTTCCTTCATATTTATAAAAATCCATTTTTTCAAGAATAAATTCTGTACGTGAGTGTAACATTAATTTCCTTGCTACTTTATCGATATCCTTTAAGTCGACATCCGATAAATCCACATCTTTAATATCTGTAATCCCATAATAATGAAACGGAACAACGAGTTCTTTCTCAATCGCCTCATCTAAACGTACTTCTATGGCCACATTTCGATCAAATACTTCAAAAATATTTCCTTCATCGGTACGTTCTGGTGTTGCTGTCATGCCTAGTAAAAATCTAGGTTTAAAATAGTTGAGAAACTTTTGATACGTTTCAGCTGTTGCGTGGTGCGCTTCATCAACAATAATATAATCAAAGTCATATGGAGAAAACTGTTCTAAGGTGTTGTTCAGTGTTAAATTTGTTGTAAAAACAATATCTCCCGTAGCATCTTTATGAGAGCCCATAAACTTTGAATACGTATATCTATCTTTAAGAACTCGCTTAAATGATGCCATTGCTGAGTCAATAATGTTCTCAACATGCACGACAAAAAGCACTCTTTTTGGATTCAACCGTTTTACATCAAACACTGTCATATACGTTTTTCCCGTCGCAGTAGCAGCAATAACGAGAGCTTTTGTTTCTCCTTGTTTTCTTAAAAAATCTAAGGATCTCATTGCGTTTTCTTGCATAGAATTTGGAACCAACACTTCTTCATCTGAAAAATACGTTCTCTCCATACGCCGGTATTCTTGAAAATCAACATAGAATTTTGAATACTCTTCAACTTGGTGATGAGTGAAATAGTCTAAACTTTCCCAAATTTGATCATATTCTTCTTGAATATTTCGTGCAAATTCTAAATCTTTCTTGGCAATGATTGATGCATTCCATTCAACATTCTTCCTCAGTGCACTGGTTGTGAAATTGGATGATCCAATTATTATTTTATAATCGTCTTCACGTTCAAATATGTATGCTTTAGAATGATAGCCCCTTGTTTTAGTATCTGTGTATACTTTTAACTCAATATTGGGTATATCAATTAATTCTTTAAGTGCTTTCGGTTCTGAAAAATCCAAATAGGTTGAAGTAATGAACTTACCGTACACACCTTTGTCTTCCAGTTCTTTGAAGACATTTCTAAAAACTTGAACACATGAAAAAGTTACAAACGCCACATTGAATTGAAACGATCGACATTCCATTAATGAATCCATTAATTCGCGTTCTAAAGTTCGTTCTCCATCGTTTACTATTAAACTCAGAGTAGATTGCGTCAATGTGTTTTTTTGCAATTCTCTCCCCCTACCTTTCACAAACCTCTTATCAACTATTATATAGGATAAACGTAATTACATTAAACGAATTTTAGATCCGTGTTGTTTATGTATTGTAAATTCTGATGAAAAACCAGAAGAATATGAGAATTCTTCTGGTATTAAGCTTTTATCAAAATCGTAATACTCTAAATAACCTTACTTCCAACCATATCGACCACTATGCCAAGGCTTCAACTCTTTAGATTGAGAAACTTGTAGCAAAGAGTTATGTGGAACATCGGTTTCAACAATAGCTCCCGGACCAAGTGCACAGTAAGCACCAACTCTTAAACCTGGATAAAAGGTATTGTTAATACCAGTGCGTGTATAATCACCCATAAAAACAGCATTCGTAAACAACGAACTATACCTCTTACCTTCATGTGTTATTTGTGAAACTTGATCATCGAATCTTAAGATTGCGGCAATACACCCCGCAGCAATATCTACATAACGACCAATTACCCCATACATTTCACAATTATGAACAGCAGACACGCCTTCCATGAAAACCCCAACCAATTCAGCATTATAACCAATCTTACAAGATGCACCAACGACTGTGTTTTTTCCAAGTTTGGCATAGTCATTAATTATTGTATGATCTCCTATCACACAACCACCTTCAATAATCGCACCACTAGAAATGGTCACATTGTCACCAATAATACAATTCCCTTTAATAATGACGTTCTTCTCAATCTTGACATTCTTACCAACTTGTAAATTACCATCTATTAAGCACGTACCATCGGTTACATATTCCCCTTCGTTTGTTTTGAGTTGGTTTGTAAGATATTTTGCTTCGTGAGTGTTTGCTTCAAACAATGCCCAAGGACTATCTATTGTTAAAAGAGGTTGTTTAGCCACGACTACTTTTATGGTTTCTCCACGTTCTATGGATGTGTTCAAAACATTCTCAAAGTATAGTTTTTGTGGTGGCATACCACCAGAAACAATAGCTTTAAAACCAGGACTGGTCGATTCTTGATTCATGAAAATATTTTTACTATAAATACCAATATTCCCTAACAAATAATCGACATAATGGTCGCGCGCATGTCCATAGATCTTCTCGATAACATCATCTTTAACCTTAACCCCAAAGTGCTCATAAGCACGGTTAAACCGGTCCAATGGTTTTACCATGGAATAATTAGTAGGTTGATCTTTAAAGTCATTTAGCAAGTTTGATAAGTCGTCTGAACCAAAATACTCGTTTCCATTTATCAGTAGAACATAGTCAAAAGCTTCATTAAGCTCGTCTATTTTGTTGATGTATCCAACCTCTTTTGAGTATAAGGCCGAACGCACATGATTAGAAATAGACTCCCCCAGTATATAGATCTGGTCAATACCTACTTTCTCAAGCAACGAAACAATTCGTTGAACATTATCAACATTCGCTATGGGAAGGCAATTAGCATCATGAGTCGCATCAAATGGAAAAAGCTTCGAAGTTGCCTCGACCAGTTTAATAATAGCAACCAGTTTATTTCCAGTAACCATAGTATTTATCAAATAATTCGTTATTATATTCATCTGCCCCATCTAAATTAGAGCTCTTGAATATTGGTGTTTCTAACCCAAGTTTTTGCATCTTATCAACCACCGCAACAATCAAACAATTCGCCAATGCAATTCCCGAAAAATCAGAAACTGGACCAACCGGTGCTTCAATACCTTCTACAAAAAACGCAGCATCACCTTTAGGTGCATGTGTATCTAATACAACATCTGCTGATTCGAACAAACGCTTCCCACTTGGATGTCTGGATGCTCCACTGGTCGTGTGTTCCATTGACGTCATGGCGATCACTTTTGTTCCGATTTCTTTTGCTTCTAAAGCCATTTCTACCGGTACACTATTTCGTCCTGAATTGGATACAATCATTAAAGTGTCTTTCTCATCAACTTTGTAAAGTTTTAAGATTTCTTTAGAATAGCCACTCAATCTTTCAATGTACGTACTCTTATTCGGCATTTCATGAAGCATTAACTCTGGAGGTAAAATCGCTTTAACATAAGCCAAACCACCGGCACGGATGTAAATTTCTTCAGCAACCATGTGCGAATGACCTGATCCAAAAACATAGAAGCGACCGCCCGCTTTGATACTTTCTACAATTAAATCAGCGGCTCGATTAATGTTTTCGTTCTCGTTTTCTTTAATTTTGTTAAAGATTTCTTGGAGATAATCAAAATACTTGTTTGTAATCATTATCTGTCCTCTTTTCTATCTGTATTACTAAAATAATCATATACTTATAGGTACATGGCGTCAACATTTCACTGAGTTTATAAAGCTCATTTAGAATATTTTCTGCTCAATAAAATGAGTCCATGAAAAAACTCTAGATTATCTTTAATAGAAATCTAGAGCTTTACTTTATCAATTATGGTGTTTCTTTAACCATTTTTCACTTATTTCAATTAGCCGATTACCTTCTCTCAAAAGAAGTTCTCGATTGTTGTGATATATAAAACCATATTGTTCCGGTGAGACCTCATAACGTATAAAGTCTTTTTCGTTTAAATAAGCATTAAAAACAAGTTGGTTTTCATCATTTTTACCTATATATTTTGTTTTTATAATATCCCGGGTTTCGTCCTGAGTTTCTAGCTGATCCATTACATCTACTTTTAATAACTCAATAACTCGGTCATCTAGTTCGTCTGTAAAGATTTGGACTTTTTCTATTAGTTGTTCCAGTGTTGTCACAGCTCTAAAAACTAGATCTGGTCTCATGGGATATTCTTCGCGAATATATCCAATGAAATCTGTCGAGTAGTCTTCTGTAATGACGTCTGCCAAATGAACAAAGAAACCAATATCATAATTACTAACTGATGTTTCATAATGTACCAATTCTTCAAAATCACAATACAAACATTCAAACAAAAAAGTAGAACCATCAAGCACCCCTTGATAAGCAGCAGGAGTCAATTGATTATTAATCGCAGAATAAAATTCAAAAGATTGCTCTCTTTGACAATTTGGACATGTAATTGAATCTAAAATTAAATTTGATGTGACGGGTACTCTCATGCTTATTATCCTACCATTAAATGCGCATTATTTAAAACATCGTTTTTTAGACGATGTTTTTTCTCTTATTCAATTACTTGGAAAATAGTCATTTTATGTTCTAAAACATTTGGATTAGGTTTCCGATTTTTATGACCTTCTCTGTGAAGGTCACTCTTTTTAAAAGCCATCAACTTTTCTTTACTTTCCCACATCATATTAATAATCACGACATCATACTCCGCATGTTCTGTATTCAATAAGAATTTTCTGCCTATGTAACCGTCGAATGTTAGCTCACTTTGTTGACGTTTTTCAATCTCTGCGAGACCGTGACCCTTGACCATGGTAATTGTTCTTTGATCAATTATATTCATAATTTCCTTTCTATTGATCTTGCATCAGTAAAATTATCTTACCATTATTTAAATTATTAGTCCTTTAAAATAATAGTCTTTAAACTAGGGTAGGAAAACACTTACACCTGTGATAGAATTAAAATTAGTTGATTACTGATATAGGTGTGCTATCCAACATCAGTAACAGGAAAAGGGGGAAATAAAATGAAATTTATTGTTGTAAAAGACTATGAAGAAATGAGCAAACTCATGGCAGATAAAGTCATTGAACTTGTTCATGAAAAACCAGACTTAACTTTCTGTATACCGGCTGGTAGTTCACCAATTGGTATGTACGAAGAATTAGTCAAAGAGAATAAAGCAGGAAGAGTCGATTTTTCTAAAATCACGACCTTCAATATGGATGAATACGTCGGCTTAACGGCTGATCATCCACAATCATACCGTTATTTTGCTGATAACCACTTTTTAAACCACATCAACATAGACCGTAATAATGTCGTTTCGCCACAAGCTGATCATGAAAATCCAGAAGAAGCTGCCGAAACGTATAAAAACGAAATATTGAAACGTGGTAGCTTGGATATTACGATATCTGGTGTCGGGGACAATGGTCACATTGCATTTAATGAACCAAACCCATACTTAAGACCACATGCCCATCTCGTGGATTTAGATCAAGCAACAATCACAGCAAACTCTCGTTTTTTCGAAGATATTAAAGACGTTCCAAAACAAGCATTAACAATTGGTATCGCCGATGTCATGTTGTCGAAGAATTTATTTATAATTGCTAGTGGTGAGAAGAAGGCACCAATTTTTGAGCGACTTTTTGAAAACGATCATATTAATCCACAGTTCCCTATTACTTTCTTGAGGATGCATCCAAACGTTACCTTCATTCTCGATGAAGCAGCAGCTTCCAAAATAATCGATAAACTTTAAAACCAAAGGTTCCGCAATTTCTACGGAACCTCTTTTTTATTTTTTATAAATATTCCACACTAGTTAAAAAAGCACCGCCTGGCAGGGCAAAGTGCTTCTTTAACTTATGCAAGCAATTTACAATGTCTATCAATTTAAAGCAATTAATATCTACCCAATCAATTTCCTAATGATTGAAATATTAGATCAAAAAGTAGGATAATTAACCGTCACCACTGTAGACCGCTATTTTCAATAATAGTTGAAATTAATATAAAGTCAATCTCTTTTTGGTAAGATTGACTCAAACCGGTTATCTAATCCCATTGATTTAAAAAACCCCCAAAGTGTTGCATACTTTGAGGGAGGGGGAACTAATTTATGTTCGTTGGATTAATCGTCAATTTCCCAATCAACGATCTTACCAGTTTTGGCATTAATCTCATATTCATACTCAAGCCCATTCGCATAGAATTCAAGTTCGTAGTAATAGACACCATCGTCTTTTTCTAATTTAACTTTTTCAAATTTTACTTGGCTAGCGCTAAGTTTCGCATGACTTAATGCAATGGATTTTGCTTTTTCAGTCCCAATATCTGTACTTGTTGAACTAGAAGATTTAATTCGTTCAACTTCTACATCCAAGATTTTTCCCGTAACGGCATCAATTTCATATTCATATTTTGCCGTGCTGGTTCTAAAATCAATTTCATATTCCCAACGGTTGTCGTCACGATCTAATTCAATTTCCGTGAAGGTTGCTTGGCTTGCGCTTACTTTCGCATGCTTTAAGACGACTTCTTTCGCTTTCGCTTGACTCATTGGTTTGTTTGAGTTGGTTGTGTTGGTTGAACCTGTTGTGGTTGAAGAACCAGTACTTGGTTTTGTTGTGTTCGTACTTGTTGATGCTTTTTTAATCGCTTCAACTTCTTTCTCTTTAATCCGACCCGAGAAGGCATCGATTTCATATTCATATTTATGAGTGCTTGAACTAAACTCGATATCGTATTCTAAACGGCCATCGTCGTTATCTAATTCAACTTTAATAAACTTAACAGCATTTGCTGCGACATTACTATCCTTAAGAACAACTTGTTTAGCTTGTTCAACGGTTAAGCGCTTAGCTGTTTCTGTTGTATTTGTTTCAGCAGGCGTTGTTTCAACAGGTGCTGATTCTACTGGAGTTTGTGATCTAGCAATAACTGCTAAGCCGTCTTTACTCTTTTCAACAATTTGTCCACTATTCACGTCAATATCGTATTCAAAACGATTTGAAGCCGAATGGAACTTAATTTCGTAAACATAGATCCCATCGTCTTCATCAAATGATTCTTTTGTTATGGTGACATCGTCGACACTTAAGCCCGCATCAGCTAAGGCAATGTCTCGTGCTTCTTCAATACTAGTGTTCATTTGAACTGGAACGGCATCGCGATTAACAAAGTTCGTTTTCTTCTTAACGACACTACCATCATTGGCTTTAATCCAATAATCATATTCCACTCCATTGGCGATGAATTCAACTTCATAAACAAAATGTCCTTGTTCAAAATCAAATTCCGTCTTTACATATTGGGCAACTGCTGGATCTACACCAGAATCCGCAAACGCAAAGTTCCTGGCGTTCTCCACACCAATCGCTTGACCTTCAGCAATCGTCTTCGCTCCACTAAATATACTGAACCCTAATAACAAGATCACTAACAAGGTGACAACACCCGTTGTGATTGCTTTGGTTGGGGTATTTAATAAGTTTTTAAATCTCTTCATGTTTTCTACCTCTCTTTAACTGTCTATAGTATATAAAAGTAAAATTAAAGAAAGATTAGACCTAGATTAAAATTAGATTAGAATCAAAAAAACAAAATTCCTAAGAACTTTGTTTCTGTTTGTTTAAAAAGACTAACGTAAATTCACTACCCTGACCTACATCACTATCTAAGACAATTCCTCCCTGATGGAAACGAACAATCTCATAAACCATCGAAAGGCCTAAACCCGTGCCTTTAGAACTACGAGAATCATCCGATTTATAGAAACGCTGGAAGATTTTATTCTGATCCTTCTTGTCAATACCTATTCCATCATCCTTTACAGATAATTTGATTGATTCTTGATTTTCCGTTAACGACACCCAAATATGGCCATTCTCTTTTCCATACCGATAAGCATTGGTAATCAAATTAGTGACGGCTGTTAACAACAAGTCATAATTACCAATCAAATGGATATTTGGTTGAACATCATAGGTAAGGGTAATATGCTTTTCTCGAATCAATGCCATATCCATCGCAACACCTTCTACCAATTTTGACAAGTGAACAGGCTCCATAATAATTTTATCGGAATTACTTTCCATTCGCGTAAACTGCAACATATCATTAATAAGACGAGACATCCGTTTCCCTTGACGACTAATGGTTTCCAAGGCTTCAATGTATTCTTCCGTACTTCGTTCTTTTTCTAAGGTATATTCGCTCTGAGCCATAATTACAGACATTGGGGTCCGTAACTCATGGGACACATCGCTTGTAAATTGTTGCTCATTCTCAAATGCATCATCTAAACGATACATCATGGCATTAAAGCTCGCAGCAAGCTGGTGTACTTCGTCATCTCCTTCGCCGATTTCAATCCGTTTCTTTAAGTCCGTGCCTGCTGTAATTTCCGAAGCCGCGGTCGTTATTTGTTGAAGAGGCTTTAGGGAACGATGAGCAAACAAATACCCACCAATAGCTGCTACCAACACAATAAAAGGTAACACCAACATCGAATCCGAAATCGCATCCGTTAATTCAAAACTTCCTTGTTTCTCTGAAACCACCCCACGCAACCAAAGTCCTTCCAAACCTTCACGCGTTAACGCTCGGTCAAAAATATAAAAAATCTCCCCATCAATAACCACCTGTTGAATCGAATTAGACAAAGGATATTCCCGCGCATGACGGACAATCGGATTCTCTCCATAATGAAGATTCCCCGACGCATCATATAAGGAAGAATAAACCCCATTAATATCCGATAAAAAATCTTCATCAATAGCTAATAGTCCATGTTCGAATTGAATATAATGTTCAATCCCTTCAATCTCCTCACCACTGGCTGATTCATCAAAATAATTAATCTCATTCGCATTAAACGTGACCGCTTCCACCAAATTATCTTTAATCGTCTTCTGAATAATTTGGTTACTCAACATGAACACCACAAAATACGTGAATGCCACCACCACGGACAACGCCAATGTAAACCAAAGGGTTATTTTTGCTCGAATCGACCACGACTTCATTTACTTACCTTCACGAATCACATAGCCACGACCACGTACTGTTTGAATCAGTTTTTGATCAAAGCCATCATCTATTTTTTTACGTAAATAAGAAATATACACATCCACAACATTTGTTCCACCCTCATAATCAAAATTCCAAATATGATTCTCAATTCGATCTCGGGAAAGAACCATCCCTTTATTGACCATTAAATATTGAAGTAAAGTGAATTCTTTTGCGGTCAGCTCAATCTCTTCACCCGCTCGTTGAACCACTTGCGTTGCTACATCCAGGGTCAAGTCTCCCACTTCCAAATCATTACTCACTACACCAAAAGTCGTCCGAGTTAAAGCACGAATACGGGCTGAAAACTCTTCAAACGAAAACGGTTTAACTAAATAATCATTCGCCCCTAAATCCAAACCTTTCACTCGATCAGCGACCGCATCTCTAGCGGTTAGAAATAACACTGGCGTTGACTTGCCTTGATGACGTAAATATTCAAGAACTTCATAGCCATCTACCCGAGGCATCATAATATCCAAGACAATGACGTCATAATCCGTGAACGACAAAAACTCAATGGCTTCTTCGCCATCAAAACTTTGATCCACGACATACCCTTCGGATTTGAGCTTTTTAGCAATAATATCATTTAAATCCATTTCATCTTCAGCAATTAGTACTCTCATTTTCTCTACCTCCTTCTTATAGTATCTATTTTAAATTAGAAGTAGATTAGAAAAAAGGAAATGACTTTTATTCGTCATTTCCTTTAATGGTTTAAATTGTTTGTTCGGTTCTTGCGATAATATCGTCTTGAGTTGCTTTCGAGAGAACATTGAAGAAGGCACTATACCCTGCTACCCGAACAATTAAGTCACGGTATTTCTCTGGATTTTTCTGAGCATCTAACAAAGTTTCACGAGAAACCACATTATACTGAACGTGATAGCCCTTCAATTGATTAAAGAAAGCACGAATAACCGAAATCAATTTTTGTTTATTCTCCTCGCGTTCTAAGAGTTGTGGTGTCACTTTTTGGTTTAATAAAACGCCACCCGTAATCTTATCTGTTCTCAATTTAGAGACCGATTTGAAGACCGCCGTTGGACCATTGACATCCATCGAATGGGATGGAGAACAACCTTCCGCTAGTGGTTCACCAGCTTGACGACCATCCGGTGTCGCCAAAGTATTTCGACCTTGACCCACGTTCGCTGAAATCGACGACGTTCCACCGTAACGAGCATTCCCAATCGGACCGCGATCCACCCGTGTATTTGGATATTTAACAATTTCTTCTAAATAGGAATCATACGCATCCACAACTAAGCTATCCACGTAGTCATTATCGTTTCCATATTTCGGAGATTGGTGAATCAGCATTTGTTGAATCCGTTGACCTTCTTCGGTTTCAAAGTTGGTTTCTAAGGCATCCCAGAGTTGTTTAGTTGTAATTAGTTTTTGTTCAAAGACTAATTTCTTAATGGCCGCTAAAGAATCCGCTAAGTTAGCAATACCAACTTGTAAACCAGAAATGAAGTCATAAACCGCACCACCTTCTTTAATCGGTTTTCCACGACCAATACAGTCGTCCGTCAAAGTTGAACACAAAATATCTGGAACATTTCGCTCTAGAGCCAAGTCAATCGCATTCTCAACAACGACACTCATCCGGGTTAATTCACGAACAACTTTGTCCCACGCCGCTTGAAGTTCTTCAAACGATTTCATATCAACAAAATGACCATAACCTTTTGTAAAGCGTTTATTTGATGAAGGATCAATACCATCATTCATTGCAATGAGTAAGATTTTCGGGAAATTCATATAAGACATCCCCGTACAACGGTATCCCCATTTACCAGGAACAGCCGTTTCAACACAACCAATCGCACTATAGTTATAAGCGTCTTCTTCCGTTACCCCTAATTCAATAAAGGAAGGAATAATAATTTCGTCGTTATTAAAGGCTGGCATACCAAATCCAAGCTTCATCACTTCGATACACTCATTCATAAAGTCGGCATCTAAATCTTTATGGTAACGAACCGAGAGGTTTGGTTGAGGCAATTTCGTTTGAGCCACACTACGTAAGACTAGATAGGACAACTCGTTAACCGCATCCTTCTTATCTGGAGTTTGACCACCAATGGTGACGTTTTGATACAATGGGCTACCAGCACTACTGAACGTATGTGCTTGTGAACGGACCTTATTAATGGTTAAGGTCTTCACCCATAAGTTGGTCAATAATTCTGTAATATCATCTTTTGTTGAACAACCACATTCCATGTCGTGTTCATAATAAGGAAGCATGAACTGATCAAAACGACCATACGATAAGGAGTGCCCATTCGATTCAATTTGTAAAATTAACTGAATAAACCAAGTAGCTTGAATCGCTTCATGGAACGTTTCAGCAGGTTCGTAAGGAACTTTACGACAAATACGAGCCATCTCTAATAATTCCGCTTGACGAGAAATCGAAGCATCCTTCGCTAACTCTTCCGCTAAATCTGCGTAACGACCAGCAAAGTTCTTAATAGCTTCAATAACAATTAAGACCGCTTTATAGAAACTGTATTTATCAATACTTTCTGGATCGGTTAAATCGAGGGCAGCTTTATGTTCTAAGGTACGTTGTTCATATCCCTTTAATCCAACTTTAAGCATTTTTTCATAGTCAACAGCAATATGAGCATCCCCAGAATTTAATTTTCCTTCCATGCCAAAGAAGCCTGTTTCCATAAAGACACTCACTTCGTCCGGTAACAAGGTCATGCCTTTGGCACGTAGATTATTATTTTCCCAGAAAGGGGCGATTGAACGAAGATCCTCTTTCGTCTTTTCAGTAATATAGAAGACGTCTCCATCCCGTTTTTCAAATAAATCTAATTCATTTAAAACAAACTCTAATGTATACTCCGGGAAAATAGGAGCATCTTTATTCGATGCGGCTTGGTTCCCAACAATTAATGTTTCATCTTCGATATAAATGGTCATTTTCTCTAAGATGTTTTTCAACATTAAAGCACGAAGCATCACCGCTGGTTGGTTTTTATGTTCTTGATAGGCTTCGGTCGTTAGTAACGCTCTTTCAGCACAAATATAGGGTTTCTTCTCTAGTACACTTTCGCGATAGGCTTGCATTCGTGGGGTCAATGTTCCAAATCTCTTACTCATGATAAACCTCCTAAAGTTTCTTACATTTTTTATTATAAGGCATTTATTTCATTTGTCAACAGTTATTCTTTCATTCGAAAGCTTTTTTTATTATATTTGACACTTTTTGCTTGAAATAGTTACAAATCGTGCTATAATGTAACCAAACGAAAGGATGAACTCTTACATATGCAAGCTACGATATTCAATATTCAAAAGTTCAGTCTCCATGACGGCCCCGGAATCCGCACCGTCGTATTCTTTAAAGGTTGTCCCCTACGTTGTCGCTGGTGTTCGAATCCCGAATCCCAAGCTTTTAACATTCAATTATTTTGGAACCGTTCCAAATGTGACGATATCCTCGGTTGTTTAGAAAAACAAGGCATTAAAAATGCCCGCTTAGAAGAAAATGAAATCCTTCTCAACCACTACGATCCAACCATCGATTATGAAACGATCTGCCCCCATGGCGGCATCAGCATTGAAGGCTACCAGGCCAGCGTCGATGACATTATGGAAGAAATCATGAAAGACAAAGTATTCTATGACGAATCCGGTGGAGGGGTCACCCTCTCCGGTGGAGAAGTCTTAGGCCAAGCTTTCTTTGCGACAAAATTACTTGAAGCATTAAAAGCAGCCAATATCCATACCACGGCTGAAACCACTGGCTACGCACCTACCCCTATTTTTGAAAAGTTTATAGAACCTTTAGATTTACTACTATATGATCTAAAACATTACGACAGCGACCTGCATGTGGAGTATACCGGTGTACCCAACGAACAAATTATTGAGAACATTAAAGTAGCTCTCAACAACAAAAAAGAAATCATCATTCGTATTCCAGTCATTCCTAATTTCAACGATTCCTTAGAAGATGCCAAACAGTTCAGCTTGCTTCTAAACAAATTAGGGGCAACAAAAGTTAACTTACTACCTTTCCATCAATTTGGTATGAACAAATATGCCATGATGGGCCGAGAATATACGATGAAAGATGTTAAACAATATTATCCAGAAGACCTCGTCGACTTTCAACAAACCATGATTGATCACGGTATCGACGCCTACTTCTAGAACAGGAGGACCTATGAACGAAAGACAAGTCAATATTCTTGAAACCTTAAGTACAGAAAAGAAAATCGAAGTAAAACAATTAGCGGCTTTGGCGGACGTTTCAGAGGTGACCATTCGAAAAGACTTAGAAATACTCGAAAATCAAGGATTATTAAAACGGGAACATGGCTATGCGGTGGCAAATGGCGAAGACAATATCAATTATCGATTAGCCTTTGGCTATCCCCAAAAATTTGAGATCGCCCAAAAAGCCTTAAAATACATCGAACCAAATGAAACGGTGATTATTGAATCTGGTTCCACTTGTACCTTGTTGGCCTTAGAAATTGCTAAACGCGATCAAAACAACACGATCATCACCAACTCGACCTTTATTGCCCGCTATTTAAAAGATTACCCCACAACGAAGGTCATCTTACTAGCTGGACAATACCAAGGTAAATCAGAAGCAGTGGTTGGACCACTCATTCGTGAATCGATTAAAAATTTCCACACCGATAAAATCTTTGTTGGAGCCGATGGCATCCATGAAACCTTTGGTGTTGCTGGTAGCAATTACGAACGAACAGAAGCGGCGAAAATGATGCGAGAAAATGCCTCCAACGTTTTTGTTCTTTCTCAAAGCTATAAGCTAGGTCAGAAGAGCAATTACCATCTCTTCTCATTGGAAGATATTCAGTATTTTATTACCGATAACCAAATTAGTGAAGACGATCGCCACACTCTACAACAACATGATATTGTTGTAGACTAAATTTTATAGAAATACACGTCCGAAAAAAGACTAGTTTAAAGGCTAGTCTTTTTTCTATCCTCTGTCATCTCGCACTATCTCGCAAAACTAACAACTCTGGTGCTTTTGCCCCAAAATTAAAAGGAGCCAACCTCGATTTTTCTCGAAATTGACTCCCTCATTCACTATTTATTGGTTCATTTAAGAACCGATGCTAAAGGATATTAGTAATTATTCCTTTTCGTTACGAATCGACGATTGAGCCGCAGCTAAGCGAGCAATCGGTACCCGATATGGTGAACAAGAAACATAATCCAATCCAACCTTATAAAGGAAGTTAATGGTTGCTGGGTCTCCCCCATGCTCCCCACAGATTCCTAATTTAAGATTTGGTTTGACCGAACGTCCTTTTTCAGCAGCAATTTCTACTAGTGCGCCAACCCCTTCTTCATCCATACGAACAAATGGGTCTTGTTCAAAGACTTTCTTTTCATAGTAATCGTTCAAGAAGTTTCCAGCATCGTCGCGACTGAATCCAAAGCCATATTGCGTTAAGTCGTTAGTTCCAAAGGAGAAGAAATCAGCTTGTTGTGCAATTTGATCCGCAATCACGCAGGCACGTGGAATTTCAATCATCGTTCCCACCGCATAATCAAGTTCTTGACCACTGGCTGCAATTTCTTCTTGAGCCACACGATCGACGACTTCTTTAACAAATTCAAGTTCTTTAACCGCGCCGACTAAAGGAATCATAATTTCTGGATTCACTTTAATATTCAAGCGTTTTTGAACCGCTAAGGCGGCACGAATAACGGCTTTTGTTTGCATTTCTGCAATCTCTGGATAAGAAATCGCTAAACGAACGCCGCGATGCCCCATCATTGGGTTGAATTCATGCAAACTGGCGACAACATCTTTGATTTCTTGTAAGGTTTTACCCATGTCATCCGCAAGTTCTTGCATTTCCGATTCTTTGGTTGGTAAGAATTCATGTAAAGGTGGATCCAAATAACGAATCGTAACTGGAAGTTCCTTCATCACTTCATAAATACCTTCAAAATCCGCTTGTTGCATCGGTAGTAATTTATCTAAGGCTTTACGACGACCTTCCTCGTCACGAGACAAGATCATTTCACGAACCGATTTAATACGATCGCCTTCAAAGAACATATGTTCTGTACGGACTAAACCAATACCTTCCGCACCAAACTCAAGTGCTTGTTGAGCATCTTTAGGACTATCGGCATTTGTACGAACACCCATCTTCCGATAGGAATCCGCCCAACCCATGAATTTTTCGAAATCTCCAGAAATCGTTGCTTCTTCAGATTTGATTTCGCCTTCATAGATTTTCCCTGTAGTTCCATCTAAAGAGATAAAGTCTCCACGATTATATTCATTTTCGCCAATTTTTACGACATCTCCATGGAAAGAAACATCGTTACTACCCGAGACACAGCAAGTTCCCATGCCACGAGCAACCACCGCTGCGTGCGAGGTCATTCCACCCCGGGCGGTTAAAATACCTTCCGATAAAGCCATTCCTTCAATATCTTCAGGAGAAGTTTCTAACCGAACTAAAATAACTTTATCCCCTTTGCTGGTGTATTCTTTAGCTTCTTCCGCAGTATAAACAATACGACCAGAAGCTGCACCAGGGGAAGCCGCTAAACCAGAGCCAATCACTTTCGCTTCCTTTAATGCTTGTTCATTAAAATGCGGGTGGAGAAGCGCATCCAATTGTTTAGGATCAATTTGCATGACCGCTTCTTTTTCCGTAATTAAGCCTTCTTCCACTAAATCTACCGCAATCTTTAAAGCAGCATTTGCTGTTCGTTTTCCACTTCTTGTTTGTAACATATACAGTTTATGATTTTCAATCGTAAACTCCATGTCTTGCATATCTTTGTAATGGTTTTCTAAGGTTTCACAATGTCTTTCAAACTCTGCATACGCCTCTGGCATCAAATCTTTTAATTGTTCCATTGGCAATGGGGTACGAGTTCCAGCAACAACGTCTTCCCCTTGAGCATTAATTAAAAATTCTCCGAAAATCTTCCGTTCACCAGTCGCTGGATTTCGAGTAAAGGCAACTCCCGTTGCACATTCGTCTCCCATATTTCCAAAGACCATCTCTTGAACGTTAACCGCCGTACCCCATGCTGCTGGGATATCGTGAATTCGACGGTAATAGACTGCTCGATCGTTATTCCAAGATCTAAAGACGGCAGTGATTGCTTCCATCAATTGATCAAATGGATCGGTTGGGAAAGATTCATGGTGATGTTCTAAATAATAGGCTTTAAAACGCTCGACCATTTCCTTATAGTCGTCGGCTGTAAAGTCCGCATCATCCGTAATATTTCTCTCTGCTTTCATTTCATCAATAATCACTTCGAAATGATGTTTTGGAATTTCCATAACGACATCCGCAAACATTTGAATAAAACGACGATAACTGTCATAAGCAAACCGTGGATTATTTGTTAATTTAGCCAAAGCTTCCACAACAACATCATTTAATCCTAAGTTTAAGACGGTATCCATCATGCCCGGCATACTTGCTCTAGAACCAGAACGAACCGATACTAGTAATGGATTATTGGTATCTCCGAACACTTTTCCAGTAATTTCTTCTAATTTCTTAATATATTCTGCCACTTGATTTCTCAAGTCTTCAGAAATATTTCCATCTTGAGCATAGTAATCATTACAAGCTTCCGTGGTGACAACAAAACCTTGGGGTACTGGTAGACCGAGGTTTGTCATTTCCGATAAGTTTGCTCCTTTTCCGCCGAGCAATTCTCTCATCTGACCGTTTCCTTCCGAAAACAAATACACTAATTTATTTCCCATAACTCCTCCTGTGGTATTTTTTTACTCAGTGTTTTGAAACGAGTTCACGCAGTAATTGTAACACACCAGGGGGGTAGATACAATTTGCTAATTGATATGAAGAAACACGAATTATTGAAAATTTGAAGCGTTTTCGTAAAGCGTTTACAAATCATATGGATTCTAACCAACATCTACGAAGAACCTTTCTATCCAGCGCCTTTTAAAGGCAGTCGTTCATTCAATAACAAAAATTCAGCTACCGCATAATTATCGATATATAACGACTCAATATCCAATAACAAAAACCTTTATGTTGTAACCCGACGAACAACCAACCATTCGAAATAGGATAATGATATAATTTAGACACCAAACAAGGAGGAATGAATATATGAAAATAGCTTGGATAGGAACCGGTGTCATGGGTGCCCCCATGGCCTCCCATCTCGCCACTGCCGGCCACGACGTCACGGTATATAACCGAACCTTCGAAAAGGCCCAAAAACTAGAACCATTATGTACCGCTGTACGCACCATAAAAGAAGCCGTCCATGAAGCAGACGTCGTCTTTACCATTGTCGGCTATCCCAAAGATGTTGAGAATGTCTACTTTGGAGAAGATGGAATCATTCAAAACGTCCAACCAAAAACCATCATCGTCGACATGACCACCTCGTCGCCAGAACTCGCCGTTCAAATTTATGAGGAAGCCAAAAAACACGACGTCTATGCCCTCGATGCCCCAGTGACTGGTGGCGATTTAGGGGCCATTAACGCGACCCTAAGTATTATGGTCGGAGGGGATCAAGCCCCATATGAAAAGGTTTTCCCACTGCTTGAAAAAATGGGTAAAGTCATCACCTATATGGGTGCCCCAGGAAATGGTCAAAACATGAAACTCGCAAATCAAGTATGCATTGCTGGAGCCATTGCCTCCACAGCAGAAGCCTTAACCTTTGCGAAATCGAAAAACATTCAACCCGAAGACTTCTTTAGTGTCATTAACAACGGCTCTGCCGCCTCTTGGCAAGCCGCCAACAACGGTCCAAAAATGGTCTCACGCGATTTTGATCCAGGGTTCTTTATAAAACATTTTGTCAAAGATTTACAACTAGCCGTCGATAATGCCGAAAACCAACACTATGGTTTAACGGAGATGATTTTAAATCAATATCGCCACTTAATCGATCAAGGCGATGGCGACTTAGGTACTCAAGCCATTATCAAATTCTACGAAGAGTAATCATCAATCCCATTCAAAAAGTCTATGGACACCGTGCCCATAGACTTTTTTTGTATCTATACTCTTTAAACTTTTTATTTATTGAAATGTGCTTCAACCAGGGCGGCTACTTCATCGCGCGTGCCCATGTCGAGGGCTTTTTGAGCAAGTTCTTGCATCTCTGGAAGGGTTGCTTCGCGGATAATTTTACGTGTTTGTAAAATCGACGTCGCCGAGACGGAGAACTCATCCAAGCCTAAGCCTAGTAGAACAGGAACCGCCATCGGATCGGCAGCCATTTCCCCACACATGCCAACCCATTTCCCATGTTTATGGGCACCATCAATCGTCATCTTAATAAGTCTTAAAATCGATGGATTCAATTCTTGATAGAGATAGGAAACTTGTTGATTCATGCGGTCCGCAGCCATTGTATATTGAATTAAATCGTTCGTTCCAATACTGAAGAAATCTACTTCTTGAGCAAATTTCTCAGCTAAGACCGCAGCTGCTGGAATTTCAACCATAATACCAACTTCTAAGTTGTCGTTCACTTGATGACCTTCGTCTAAAAGGTTTGCGCGTTCTTCATCTAAAAGCGCTTTAGCGTCTCTAAACTCCTGCAAGGTCGCAATCATTGGGAACATGATTCCTAAACGACCATGAACACTTGCCCGAAGTAGAGCACGAAGCTGCGTTCTGAAAATCTCTGGTTTACCTAAACATAAACGAACCGCTCTAAATCCTAAGAAAGGATTTAGTTCTTCTGGTAATTCAAAATAATCTAATTTCTTATCGCCACCAATGTCTAAAGTCCGAATGATGACTTGTTTACCATCCATGTTTTCAAGCACTTCTTTATACGCTTGATATTGCTCTTCTTCTGTTGGGAAATCTTTAGCATCCATATACAAGAACTCGGTACGATAAAGACCAATCGCTTCGCCACCATAATTGATGACCCCTTGAGCATCGGTGGTGTTCCCAATATTTCCAGCAACAATGACCTCATGACCATCCAAGGTCACGCTTGGCTCATTGACTAAGACTTTTAAAGTCTCACGATAGGCTTCATGTTCTGCTTTTTTCTGACGATAGGTTGTTATTTCTTCTTCTGTTGGATGTAAAATAACTTTACCTTCCATCGCATCTAAGATAATGTGTTGACCATGTTTAATATTTTTAAGAATACCGGTACAACCGACCACAGCAGGGATTTCTAAGCTCCGCGCCATAATAGCTGAATGGGACGTCCGACCACCAATCTCCGTCGCGAACCCTAGGGTTAATGCTTTATTTAATTGAGCCGTATCGCTTGGCGTTAAATCCTCCGCAACGATAATAACTTCTTCATTAATCAAACTCAAGTTGGGAATGGTTTCTCCAACAGCATGTGCTAACAGACGGTAACTCACGTCGCGAATGTCGGCTGCACGTTCTTTGAAGTACGCATCGTCCATGTTTTCAAACATCGAAACAAACATACCACTGACTTGTTCAATAGCAGCTGCCGCATTGTGTTCCCCTGATTGAACCATTTCCTTCACTTGTCCTAAAAACTCTGGGTCTCCTAAGACTGCTAAGTGCGCATCAAAGATGGCGACTTCGTCTTCCGACAAGGTCTTTGAAGCAACTTCTTTTATTTTTTCAATATCGACTCTGGTAGCTTCGCTCGCATTTTCGAGTAGTGCTAATTCCTCATCGACACTCTTTATATCCTTTGGGACTTGTAAGTCCGGCTTTTCTAAAAGATAAACCTTAGCTATGGCGATTCCACTAGAAGCAGCAATTCCTTTAATCATATTATCCTCCTGTTTAATTTACTTAAGTATACCATCGACCCCAACATTCTTCAATTAGCAATTGTCTAAAACCAAGGTCCTCGTTTGATTCAAAAAAACCCAACATTGAACCAACAAACGAAAATATATTTTAAAATCATCCTATTAAAAGAGATGACTTTAAGATCATCCCTTTGTATTTTTTTTATTATTTAGTTATAAACACTACATTCAAAACTGATGAGTCCTTCGAAACTCCCCGCAATTTTTTGGAGTTGACGTACCGTCATGTCTTGAGGCATTTCAATGTCTAAGGTCAATTGTGTAAAGTTCTTATCAAAATTATGAACAATCCGTTCGTGAATGATGTGGATATCCAGTTCAACCAGCGTCCGTATAATATGGGTTGTCCGGATGTGATCTTTGTAACTGAGCTTAACGGTTGCTTCCCGGGGCTTTCTGATCTTAAAGATTTCTTTGTAAAAGAAATATTGGAAGGCGACCACCAATAAGGTTGCGACGGTCCCAATTAAATACATTCCAGCACCAAGGGCTAAAGCAATGGCGGCAGTCACCCAAAGACCCGCTGCCGTTGTTAAACCCCGAACAATGGTATCGCGCTTGACGAAAATAACCCCAGCACCGATGAAACCGATTCCAGAAATGACTTGAGCCGCAATCCGAGACATATCCCCACCAGCCCCATCAAAAAATCCATATTTACTAACCACCATGGCCATCGCCGACCCCAAAGCAACCAGCGCATGAGTCTTCATTCCAGCATCTTTATTGCGGTTTTCTCGTTCTAATCCAATCGCTACCCCAGCAATTAAAGAAGCAAAGAGACGAAAAATCAATTCTATTTTTAGTGTCATATCTAACATTTCTATTCCTCAGTTCCAAATCTTATCTAAATTACATTTTAGCATGTAAACTGAATGGAGTTCAAGAAGACGATTTGTTGATTTAAGTCAAACCTTGCTAATTAAGCACTGTTCAATTATAATTATGGTGTAAGGGTTTACACCCTTAGAAAAAGGAGGAAGTATGAAGAAGAATTTATTTAAAATTCTAGCAGCACTAATCACAGTTCTCTTACTTGTTTCTTGTGGCACACCAGGCACAAGTAGTGGTAAAGAACTCGTTGTTTATTCACCAAACTCAGATGGTGAAATTGAAGGCTTACTAAACTATTGGGCAGAGAAAAATAACGTAACTGTCAAGCTCCAAAACTTAGGAAGCGGAGAAGCGTACAAACGTTTAGATGGCGAAAAGAACAATCCACAAGCCGACGTTATGTTTGGTGGATTAAACCTTGGTTGGTATAACCAATATCCAGATATCTTTGAAGAGTACGTTGCAGAAGGTAATGACAAGTTACCTGAAATGTACCAAAATCCAAATGGCTACATTACCTCGTACTTATTATCGGGATCAAACTTACTAGTCAATACGGAATTAGCCGCAGAATTGAATTTAGAAATTAAAGGCTATGCTGATTTATTAGACCCAGCCCTTAAAGGAAAAATTGCTTCTGCTGACCCAACAGCTTCAAGTAGTGCCTACGCACAATTAACAAACATTCTACTCGCAATGGGTGGTTATGAAAGTGACGAAGCTTGGGACTATGTTTCTAAACTCATCGTTCAACTCGATGGCAAGTTTACCTCTGGATCTTCTGGAGTTTACAATGGAGTTAAAGATGGTGAATACGTGGTTGGATTAACATACGAAGACCCATCCGTTGAATTATTAGCTTCTGGAGCAACCAATGTTGAAGTCGTTTATCCTGAAGAAGGCGCCGTATGGTTACCTGCAGCTTCCGGTTTAGTTAAAGGCGGTCCAAACCCAGAAGTCGCCAAAGAATTCTTAGACTGGCTCATTTCCGACGAAGCTCAAACCATTATCGGTGGAATGACCGTTCGTCCGGTTAACCCAGATGTTGAATTAACCAATGAATTTATGAAACCTTTCAACGAAATTAAAGTTTTAGAAGAAGACATGGAATATACTCTAGGACAAAAAGACAAAATTCTAGAGCGTTGGACTAAGACATTAGTCGAATCACAATAAGTTAAACGAAGAGGAGATATTTATGAGTGTAGTCATCACCATTGACAACGCCGTTAAACGTTACGGAGATGTTACCGTAATTAAAAATTTATCTCTGCGAATCAAGGAGGGTGAGTTCTTCACCCTCCTTGGTCCATCTGGATGTGGAAAAACCACATTATTACGGATGATCGCAGGGTTCAATACCATCGAAAGCGGAGAATTTTATTTTAATGATTTAAAAATCAATGACCTAGATCCAGCCAAACGAGAAATCGGGATGGTTTTCCAAAACTATGCTATTTTCCCACATTTAAGCGTGAAAGATAATGTGGCCTTTGGACTAAAAAATCGAAAAGTACCTAAAGATGAAATCGACCAACGAGCAAACCAATTCATGGAATTAATGCATATTAAAGAATATGCGGATCGCTTACCGGAAAGACTCTCCGGGGGTCAACAACAACGGGTCGCTTTAGCTCGGGCTTTAGTTATCAAACCTAAAGTCTTATTAATGGATGAACCTTTATCCAACTTAGATGCCAAACTACGGGTTGAAATGAGAACTACCATCAAAGACCTTCAACATAGCGTCGGTATAACGACCGTCTATGTTACCCATGACCAAGAAGAAGCCATGGCGGTTTCTGATCGCATCGCGGTTATGGACGAAGGCGTCATACAACATGTAGGCACACCAAAAAATATTTATCAAAGACCAAGTAATTTATTTGTCGCCTCCTTTATCGGTCTAACCAATTTAATAGATGGTGAATTAATCATTGAAAACAATCAAGCCTTAGTGGCTGTAGGAAATAACGTTCTCTGGCCAATGGAAACGATTGATGCTCAAAAACATGAAGCTCAACCCGTCATTATTTCCGTTCGACCAGAAGAATTCTTCATAACAGACGAAGTACGAAACACCTTAAAAGGCACCGTCAAATCGTCCGTATTCTTAGGTCTAAACACCCATTACGTGGTAGAACTAGACCTTGGAAAAGAAATTGAAATCATCCAGGAATCCGAAATAGAGTTAATCATTCCTGAAGGAACCCACATCAATGTCGGTGTTAAATTAGAAAAGATAAATGTTTTCAATAAGGAAGGACGCACCAACCTCGTTGAAGGGGTACAAAACGATTTAGAAGGAAGTCATTAATATGAACAGAATTAATCGACGTCGAGATATCTGGTCTTTATTTTCCATCGTTATTCTTGTCCTTTATATTATTTTCCTCATTTACCCAATGGGTCGTATGTTCAAAGAATCCATTGTCCTGCCTGACGGGTCCTTTGGTTTAGATTATTTTGCCCGTTTCTTAGGACAGCGATATTACAATATTACCTTATGGAATAGTACCCAGGTCACCGTAGTTGTAACGATTTTAACCATGTTATTAGGTGTTCCGTTTGCTTATTTCTATACGATGTATGAGCTCAAAGGAGCCCGTATTCTACAAGTACTCGCTATTCTGTGTAGTATGTCGCCACCATTTATTGGCGCTTATGCTTGGATTCAACTCTTTGGACGTTCGGGAACGGTAACCACCTTCTTGTCCAATACCTTTGGCATAACGTTACCTTCTATTTATGGATTCAATGGCATTGTCATTGTTATTACCTTACAGCTCTTTCCACTTGTCTTCTTATACATGGTTGGAGCGTTGAGAAACATTGATAATAGTTTAATTGAAGCTGCTGAAAACCTCGGTTTGTCTGGCTATAAACGTTTCTTTAAAATTATTATCCCCTTAACGATGCCAACGGTATTAGCCGCTGCCTTACTCGTCTTTATGCGGGCCTTCGCAGACTTTGGTACACCGTTACTTATTGGGGAAGGGTTCCGCGTTTTCCCTGTTGAAATCTATCGTCAGTATTTAGGAGAAACCTCCACAAACAATAACTTTGCGGCGGCGATTTCTATTATTGGGGTCATTATTACTGCTGTGTTCTTCTTGATTCAAAAATGGACCGCGGATCGTCATAAATTTACAATGAGCGCGATGAATTCCGTTGAACGCAAGAAACCAAAACCAATTCCAGGTTTATTGATGCATATCTATTGTTACGGACTAGTGGGCTTGGCTTTCATGCCTCAGCTGGTGGTCTTATATCAATCATTTAGAAAAACGTCTGGAAAATTGTTTGTTGAAGGCTATACTTTCGAAAACTATTCCCAGGCCATGAAAAACATGTGGCAAGCCATTCCAAATACCTTAATCATTGGTTTAATTGCTTTAGTCATCATCGTTTTACTTGCCATTATCGTCGCCTATTTGGTCGTTCGACGTTCAAATATAACGAACCAAGCGATCGATACTATTTCGATGCTTCCGTATATTTTACCTGGCGCTGTCGTTGGTATTGCTTTATTAATTGCCTTCTCGGATGGACCATTAATCTTAACGGGAACCTCGGCTATCATGGTTATTGCCTTATGTATCCGGCGTTTACCATATACGGTTCGTTCGTCCGTGGCTATCTTACAACAGATTCCAATGTCGATTGAAGAAGCCGCCATTTCCTTGGGCACCTCAAAAATGAAGACGTTCTTCACCATCACGGTACCAATGATGTCCAAAGGAATTTTATCGGGAGCCATTTTATCTTGGGTTACCATTATTACAGAATTATCGACGGGGATTATTTTATATAACACCTCCACGATCACGTTAACGCTAGCGATTTATACCTACGTCACCCGTGGGAACTACGGAATTGCTTCTGCGCTGGCGACCATTCTCTTATTCTTTACGACCGTCTCTTTATTCTTATTTATGAAAGTGTCGAAAGGAAGGGAATTCGAATTCTAAAGGAAACTACATAATACATAAAAACCAGGATGTGTTAAAGTCCTGGTTTTTTAATTTATTCTGAGAAATCAATATTCACATTCCCATTACTAGTTTTTAAATCAATCGTTTTATGCCCTTGGCTCCCTGTTGGAACCCGACATTCACCATTACTGGTTTTACAGTCTATGCGATAGTCTTGAGCAGACCCTAAGAGACTCAGATAAATATCACCATTGCTTGATGTCGCCGATAATTGATTTCTAATGTCTATTTCTTTTAATCGGATCCCACTATTACTTGTTTTCATTTGTACCCAATCCGCAACTTCAACCTTTTCTGCTTCAATCGAGCCATTACTTGTTTGAACGTCCAATGTCTTTGCATAAACTTCATGAAAGATGATTGGACCATTGGATGTTTTTGTGGATAGATCCTTTGTTTCCAGCTGTTCAATGACGATTGGTGCATTCGACGAAATAATATCTACTTCTAATATCCACGTTTCGGGAACATCAATCACTAAATCATAGCTTTTCGCATTAAAACTTAACGTCAATAATCGAAATGAAGTCGCTTTACGAATAGATAACTCCCCACCTTTTTGTTCAATAGAATACTTTGATCGTTGATTCTCAACATATTTAACACTTAACTCATCTGCTTCCGTTGGTCGTAGATGAACCTTCGTGTTGCTGTCTTTCACCACAAGCTTTGTGACCTGGTTTGCTACGTGCTGTTTTTCCTCATTTTTTAAATTTCCGGAAAACGCAAAGTCCAATCCCGCAATAATTAGTAACAACAAACCAATCGATCCTAGTAAGACGATGATTCTTCTATTCACGACTAGTCACCCCCTAAGATGACTTCAATAATCTGATACAAAATTCCTGCTATTGGCCAAACAATCCAAGTGATTCCCCAATTATGAGAAGTAAAGGACCAACCCAAGTAAATCAATAAGACAATGAGCCAATAAACAGATTCAAGTTTATTCAACGATTTGGATGCTTCTTTTTGTTTAATTGAATATTCACCTTCTTGTAAAAGAACCTTCGGAACATATAAATATCCATAAGCCCGAACAAGGTTGAATACCCCAAAAGCAATCATTAAGAACATTAAAATCAACGCAAAGAACACATATCCTTCGTTTTCTTGTTCAAAAAAGCCCCCCATTAAAATAACTGGAACAACCGCCAAAATAAACAAAGGAACCGATAAACTAAGCGCCGACTTAAACTTATTACTGTCTTTACGCTTCTTATCCATGACAAACTGACGGGCATCATAAACGAGTTGTAGTTTTTCTTTTTGTAAATCTTCAAAATTAGACAACTGCGTCGTATAGCGGATGAAGAACATGACGCCAATTGCCACCATCACAAACATCCCGACAACCCCAATAATTGCTGCTTGGTCTTCATTAATGGCGATAATACCAAACTGACTTAAGCCCATCATCACAAAGATGCTGGAGACGGCCATGATACAGAAGAAGGCTCCCATACCGGTCATTGGCCATATTTTCATATTGGCCTCATAAAATTGTTGGACTGTTTCTAAATCAACTCTTAACAGATCTTCCTTTTCAATGGTTTCAGCATGAATGCCTAAAGCTTCCGAAATTTCTTCCAAATTACCGAATTCAGAAATAACAATACCAATCGCTTCATTTTCTGTTTTTCCCTCTGCTTTGAGTTCGTAGTATTTGTCTTCCATCATCGCTTGAAGTTCTTCCTTCGCGCGCCGTACTTTATTTGAATTGGGAAGACCGATGAACATATTGTCTAAATAGTCTCTAATTGTATCCATTATTGCTCTCCTCTCACAATGAATTTGTTAACAACCTCTTGGGTAATGTGCCATTCTGCACATTTTTCTTGATAATAGGTTTCTCCTTTTATTGTTATTCGATAGTAGGTACGTGTTTTACCACTTGTTTCATCTCCTGAAAACGATTCAACATACCCGTTGTTTTCCAATCGTTTGAACGCGGAATAAAGGGTTGTTTCTTTGATGACATATTTATCATCTGTGATCTGGCGAATCCGCTTGGATATTTCATATCCGTAATTGGGTGCTTCACGAATGATAAAGAGAATCATAATATCGTTATATCCGCGTATAATATCACTACTAATCATGAATGACTCCTTCCTACGACTGTCGTACTATGTCTGTCGTAGTAAATATATCACGACTACTACGACAGGTCAAGTACTTTAATAAAAAAAGAAAGAAAAAATTAATTCAAAATAATTGAGAGAAAACACTCAAGTTTAATCAAGCTCCTTAACCATTAAAACAACTTTACCAGCACTTTCGCCCTTTTCTAACAAAGCTTGGGCTTGTTTAGCCTTGGTAATGGGAAAACGAGCAAAAATAGTTGGTAATACTTCTCCACTTTCGATCTTTGGCCAAACGTTTTGAACCAACTGCTTCAAGATTTCGGCTTTTAGTTGAATGGATTTACTACGTAAGGTGTTTCCCATAAGGCGAATATTCTTACGCAATAAAGTGTTTAGATTTATTTCTGTAGTTTCGCCTGCAAGCGTTCCAATAATTAACCACCGACAACCATAAGCAACATGGTTCATACTTTCGCCAACCTCATGACTTCCTAAGCAATCAATGACGAGGTCCACCGGCCGTCCTTGGTCCGCTTCTTTTCGTATAAATTCTACGACGTCTTCTTGTGACGTATCAATTAGTCGGTCAAAGGGTAAGTGCGCAATCGCTTGAGCTTTAGCTTGTGAGCGGACAGTAGTCGTAACTTTTAAACCAAAAGCTTTTGCTAGGGGAATAAGCACACTCGCCAAACCACTATTACCTGCTGGTATGAGGAGATGTTCTCCCTTTTTGGCTTTCCCTTCAACAAACACATTTAAATACGCGGTCGCAAAGGCTTCCGGAAGAGCGGCTGCGTCAACCATGGATAGACCCTTTGGAATAGGCATGACAAGCCGATGATCGACCGCCACATATTGGGCATAACCGCCACCACCCAAAAGGGCACACACTTGATCACCTACGTTCCAGGAACTTTCTGCTGCCGCTTGAGGCGACAATTTTTTGATTACACCTGAAACTTCTAACCCCATCCATTCGGGACTTCCCGCAGGTGGTGGAAAGATACCCGCCTTTTGTAGTAAGTCGGCTCGATTAATTGCCGTTGCATATATTTCAATGAGGACTTCACCATCCTTCATTTGAGGATCTTCGACTTCTTGCCAAATTAATGATTTATCGTCCTTCACAACGATTGCTTTCATTTGAATACCTCCTTTATATTCATCCCTGCCTACTTAAATCATAGCAATTTGGGCTTTTATTGAATAAGAATATGCAATGCAAACTTGAACAATCTAAGAAGCACGATATAATAGAAATGTAAGGTAAACTTTACATTAAGGAGGAGACTATGAAAAAAGCTGATGAAATGGAAATGACCCTAAACTTCTCGGCGATGAGATTATCTTGGGCTTTCGCTAATCTTTATTTAATTGTTTGGGTATTGTTTGAATTGATAAAGTCCGGTACCCTGGTTTTTCTTCCGTTCCTGTTGATTTTAATGAAAAGTCTTATTTTCTTTGGCTACAAACTCTATTTATCCAAAAAGATGATTCGTTAGTTCATGAAAAACAATCTGAAAGAACGGAGAAAAGAAAAAGGCTGGCGTCAAGAAGACCTAGCAAACCTTTTATCAGTAACCCGGCAAACGATTATTGCGATAGAAAACGGAAATTACAACCCATCCCTAAAACTAGCCCTGAAAATAGCCAAAGTGTTTGACACCACGGTTGAGTCTATTTTTGAGTTAGAAAAAGAGTTCAACCTTCCATAAGGAAATGGCTGAACTCTTCTGTTTATTAGAGATTTTCTCCATTCGATTTAATTAAATCTTTGTACCAATAGAAACTATCCTTACGGTAGCGCTTTAAACTACCCTTACCTTCATCGTCTCGATCAACATAAATAAAGCCGTAGCGTTTACGCATTTCACCAGTTCCAGCAGAGATTAAATCGATACATCCCCACATGGTATAACCCATTAAATCGACCCCATCATATTCAACAGCATCCCTTAAGGCTTTGAGGTTTTGTTGTAAATAGTCGATTCGATAATCGTCATGAATCTTAAAACCTTCGGTTAATTCATCTGCCCAACCGATACCATTCTCAACCACAAATAACGGTTTATGATAGCGGTCGTAGAGTTCATTACTCGCAATACGTAAAGCAACTGGATCGGTTGCCCAGCCCCAAGCATTGGTTGCCAGGTATGGGTTTTTTACACCATGGATTTGGTTGATCGACGTTTGTTCTCCGTCTTGAGCCGTCACCGTTGACGATCCATAACAAGAGAAACTCAAGAAGTCACAAGTGTAGTTTTTAATCAAATCAAAATCAACCGGTTCTGTTTCTAAAACCACACCTTCTCGTTCGTATTGTTTCCAACGATAGGCTGGATATTCTCCGCCCATTTGAACATCGGAATAGAACAGGGATTTCTGATTCCGCATTAAGCGTAAAACTTGGTCTTCTGGAGCCGCAGTATATGTATAAATCGGTTGATACAGTAACATCATGCCTACTTTGATTTCTTCGTCAATCATTCGCGCTAATTGGACCGTTTTTGCTGATGCTACAAATTGATTATGGGCCGCTTGTGCTTTAGCTTGTGGTGAGAAATCCAGTAACCCGGCTGGAATGAGCGGATTAAACTCAATCATATTAATTTCATTAAATGTCAACCAGTATTTAACTTTACCTTGATAGCGTTTCATAACCGTTCCCGCATACCGAGTAAAATATTCAATTAACCGACGATCTTTCCAACCGCCGTACTCATTGACCAAATGTAACGGAATTTCAAAATGGGATAAAGTCACTAATGGCTCGATCTGATGTTTCACAAGCTCATCAAAAATCCGATCATAAAAGGCTAAACCTTCTTCATTCGGTTCTTCTTCGTCTCCTTTAGGGAAGATACGCGACCAATGAATACTCATTCTGAAGGTTTTAAACCCCATTTCTGCCATTAAGGCAATATCTTCTTGGTAGTGTGTGAAAAACCCAGTAGCCGTGTGGCTTGGATAATAGGCACCATCAATAACATCCAGTTTCGCCCCTTCTGGTAACTCAATACCGTTGGCTTCTGCTCGGACAAGTTGAGTATAGCCAGTTTCTTGAGTTGTTGGATTTTTCCAGGTCAATTGTCTTGGTTGGGTATGGGAACCATTGGTAACAACATCCGAAATCGCTAAGCCTTTACCCAATTGATCATAACCACCTTCAAATTGGTTGGCAGCGGTGGCCCCTCCCCATAGAAAATTTTTCTTAAAACTCATGATTATTCTCCTTTTTCTTTACTTTACAACACTTCGCCATTGCTATCAATCACATTTTTGTACCAGTTAAAGGACTTTTTCTTATAACGACGATTGGTACCATTGCCCTGATTATCTCTATCTACATAAATAAAGCCGTAGCGTTTCACCATTTCACCCGTACTTGCGGAAACCAAGTCAATGCATCCCCAAGACGTGTAGCCTAATAAATCCACCCCTTCTTCAACCGCTTTTTTCATCGCTTCGATGTGCAAACGCATGTAGTCGATACGGTACTGATCGTCAACATAACCATCGATTAATTCATCATGTGCCCCTAAACCATTCTCAACGATGAATAATGGTTTTTGATAGCGATCATAAATTTGATTCATCGTAATTCTCAGACCAACTGGATCAATTGCCCAACCCCACTCGCTTGTTTCTAAATATGGGTTTTTCGGACTAGCAAAGACATTGCCTTGACCAATCGTCGCTAAAACTTCTGGATCCGTGCTCGCGGTTCTTGACGAATAGTAGGAAAAAGAGATGAAATCGACCGTATAGTATTTTAACAATTCTAAATCGCCTTTTTCTATTTCTAGTTCAACCTGTGCTTCTTTAAAAAGACGTTTCGTATACGATGGGTAGTACCCGCGAGATTGAACATCCACAAAGAAATATTGCTTTTGATTTTCATGCAAAGCCTTGAGAACATCTTCGGGGTGGGAAGTGTAAGGGTAAATTTCTCCTGCCGCCAACATACAGCCAATCATCATATCCGGGTTCACTTCTCGAGCAATTTTTGTCGCTAAGGACGAAGCCACCAATTGATGGTGTGCTGCTTGGTAGCGGACTTGTTCAATATTTTCATTTTCTTTAAAAATGAGACCACCACCAAAGGACGAAAGATGCATCAACATATTAATCTCGTTATGGGTCAACCAGTACTTTACTTGATCTTTGTATCGCGTCAAAACAACCCGTGCATATTTTTCATAAAAACCAACAAGTTTTCGATTTCGCCATCCACCATATTTTTTGACTAAGCCAAGAGGTGTGTCAAAATGATTAATCGTCACCAAAGGTTCGATATTATACTTCTTCAGCTCAGCGAAGAGACTATCGTAAAATTGTAATCCTTTTTCATTTGGTTCTTCTTCATCTCCTTGGGGAAAAATACGTGGCCAAGAGATTGAAGTCCTGAAAACCTTAAATCCCATTTCTGCCATCAAAGCAATATCTTCTTTATAGGTATGATAAAAATCAATGGACTGATGTGATGGATAAAAATCATATGTATGATCCAGTCCTTTTTGTAAATCTAGTAACACTTCCCAGCGTTGGGGTGCCACGGGCATGACATCAACAATTGATAAGCCTTTTCCATCCTCTTGGTAGGCTCCTTCACACTGGTTCGCTGCTACTGCTCCTCCCCATAAAAAATCTTTTCTAAACGTCATCTTGACTCCTTTCAAAAAATGCGTAGGTTTCCCTACGCATTGAATCCTTATTCGGCAACAACTTCTGCCTGTTCTTGTTCGTATGCTTGTTTATCTAAGGTTCTAAAGAATGGCCAATAAATTAGCGCATCCAATACCACTAACAACACTTGGACAACCACGATAATAATGGTTCCCGATAACAGGGCAGTCATAATTACCGGTGTCCCTAAGGATAATGGGAAACCATTCAATTTATGAATAATACCCGTCGACATCAGTAAATAGGGAATTACCGCATTCGCAAGCGGCGCTAAAATGAACGGAACCGCTAAGATTGGGTTTAAAACCACCGGCATCCCAAAGATAATCGGCTCGTTGATTCCAAACAAGGAACCCGGTAGAGCTAAACGACCCAGCGTTTTATATCGTTGTGATTTAGCACGAAGCATCAAAAAATTTAAACCAAGGGTTGCTCCTGAACCCCCAAGTAGGACAAAAGTGGAAAAGAAGGCAGTATTTACAATATTAGGTAAGTTTTCAAAACTACCCCCAGCAGCATTAAATACTTCAAGGTTTTCAGCACCCAAAGCAAACCAAACCGTTAAATAAATTGGTAAAATAACCATCATGCCATGAATTCCAAACATCCAAAGCACGTGAACCACCAACGTCATAATAATTAAGGAATATAAGTTACCACCAAGATTTTGTAAAGGTGCCTGAACTAAACTATAAACAAAAGCGTGTGCACTACCGTAAGAAGTCATTCTAAAGATCGCCGCAATAACCACAAAGAAAACAACGACCAAAGTAGAAGGAATCAAAGCTGAGAACGATTTTGAAACCGTTGGTGGAACACCAGCAGGCATCTTAATCATCCAACCACGATCAACAACCCATGCGTAAAGTTGTGCTGAAATTAGACCAACAAAGATCGCGACAAACAATCCTTGAGCCCCAAGATACTGGGTAGGAATCGCTCCACCACCAGCGGTAACCACTCCATCGGCACCAACACTCGCGACATTGCCCAGTGGTGTAAGAATAAAGAACGAAATTAGCGCAGCTAATCCACCGGCTCCGCCTTCTTTATCCAGATTAACCGAAAGTCGATAGGCAATAAAGAACACTGCATAAATAGAAAGTAAGTCTAAGGTGACGGTACTTGGTAATGCTAAAATTGGTTTTAACCCCGTACTCGTAATGAAGTTTTGATACGGTTCAATTGCCATACCTGATAATAGAGACGAGAACGCTCCAATAATCATAACGGGTAAAATCGCATTCAAACCTTCTGTAACTGATTTTAAATACTTGTTTTCTTGAACTTTAGCTGCTAGAGCTTGTAGTTTTTCTTGAAATCCTGAATCCATTAAAAATTCCTCTCTCTTTTATTTTTTTGCTTTTTCAATCGCAAATTCTAATACTTTTTTTCCATCCATCATGCCGTAATCAATGCTCGGAATAACTTCTACAACGACTGCTGGATATTTGGTTTCCATTTCCTTCTTTCGAAAGCCAACTTGTGGGCCTAAGAGTAAAACATTCGCATCTTCGACCAATTCTTTGTTTGCGCTAATAGCAACTGCGCTAATATCAAACGCTTGGTCAAGTGTTTTTGCATGATCTTGCATGCGTTGGACTAATAAACTCGTGGAAAATCCCCCTCCACACATTAAGACAATTTTCATCATTATTTCGCCTTATCTATTGCAAATTGCAACACTTTCTTGCCGTCCATCATGCCGTAATCAATGCTGGGAATTACTTCCACTTTGACTGGGGCATAGGTTTGTTCGAGTTCTCGCTTTTTAAAGCCAACTTGAGGTCCTAATAGTAAAATATCGGCATCCTCAACTTGACTTTTTGGTGCACTAACCGACACCGCAATGATGTCAAAGTCTCCGTCCACTGTTTTTGCGGTTTCTTGCATCCGTTGGACCAAGAGACTGGTGGACATTCCCTGACCACACATTAAGACAATTTTCACTGTACCGCTCCTTTCTTTTTACTTACTTTGGTGTAAACCAATGATTTCTTGAGCTAAATCCCGTACGGTCATGGCGTTCATTAAATGGTCTTGTGCATGGACCATTAACAAGCTTACTTCTACCGGTTCACCACGAACTTCTGCTTGTATTAAATCGGTTTGAATTTGATGCGCTAAATTCAGTTCGTTGGAAGCTTCTTCTAACAGCTTGTTGGCTGCATCGAAATTTCTTTCGCGTGCTTCTTGTAATGCCTGCATCGCATAGCTACGCGCATTTCCTCCGTGCATAATAATGCCCATGATGACGTTTTCGTTGTTCATATTAATTTACTCCTTCATACTTGTATCTTAGGTTATCTATTGTCAAAACTAAATCCATATTTTTTCCTACTCTTTGGAAAAAAGCGCTACAATTCGTTAATTAACTTTCTAATCGTCTCAAAAAGTCGTGCCCTATCGTCGATTGCTAAAAGCTGAGCGACAACTTCCTGCTGATCAATGATTGCTAATAGTTTCTGATACATATTCTCTAATGAAATCGTCAGTTCCTTTGCAACATTGAGCATAATCACTAATTGAACCGGTTTTCCTGCCCACTGGATTGGTTTTTTTAAGGTGAGCACTGTCCAGAATGTTTCTTCTGTAACCGGCAATAAGGGGTGAGGTATCGCCACTAAATTACCAAAGGCTGTTGGTGATATTTCTTCACGTTCTAAAACAGACGTGGTAATATCTTCATCTACATATTTGTGTAACCACACTTTATCGCACATATATTCAATGGTTTCTTGAACCGACTGAAAGTCCTTTTGAGCAAAAACAAGTTCCGGTTTTAAATAAGAATCGCTGCGCATTTGATGGTGTTGATCAATTATTTTTGAAATCATTTTCAGATCGCCATCGCCAAGGATATCCTGAACAACAATATGGGGAATTGTGATGGATTCTGGCAGCGGGACCGTTGAAATAATCAAATCTAAATCTTCTTCTTGGTAACTTGGTAAATTATGAAGTTCGGTTGCCTCCAAAACAGACAATCGATGGCTAAAGTTAGAGCGTATTTTGTACAATAGTAATTGAGAACTACCAATACCTGTCGCACACACAATCAGCGTCCGTAAAGGTTTTACTTTCATTTTTGCCCGTTCAATGGCTCCGCCAAAATGAAGCGCAATATAGCCAATTTCATCCTCATTTATTTTTACCTTCAATTCAGTTTCAATAATCTTAGAAGCAATAACCGCGGCTTCGAACGCTAATTGATAGTTTTCTTTGATGGCTTCAAGCATTGGGTTTCGTAAATTCATTCGATAGCGGAAACGATGCAGCGCTGGTTTTAAATGTAGCGCAATCCCCAATGCGAGTTCCTTATCTTCGCGAACACCTAAATTTAATCGGCGATCAACAACATCAACGATTTTAGCCACCACGGCGTTAATTTCCGAATCCATAGCAGACATCGATTGAGCATGATCGGTATTTAAAACAAGCTTTGTTCCTAAAAGATGCATCGTGACATAAGTGATTTCTATTTCTGGAAATTTAATTTTAAATAAGCTTTCAATATCCCTTAAAATATGGCGAGCGACAACATATTCTTTTTTGTTTTGTAAATTGCTCAGATCTTTTTCGGTGATTCGTGCATATTGGTTCGCTAAGACCCGTTTATAAGCAATCGTAATATGTATCATTAAATTATTTAAGGCGATATCCGAGAGATTTAAATTGAATTTCTTAATATTGCTAAGAATGACTTTCTTAATTTGCTCCATTTTCTCTTCTTCAATCAACCAATCTTTTTTGATGACGCCAAAATCCTTTAATTGATCACGATTAAATAAGAGTTCGCTAATCGCATTTCGAATATGTTTTTCCGAACCAATTAAAGCCACCCCATAGTTTGGTCGTTTTTCAAAGCGTAGATTAAATTTCTTTAAAACCACTTTTACATCTCTTAAGTCCTTTAAAATAGTCGATCGACTGACATACAATTCTTCAGCAATATCATCCATCTTCAAGTAATCGGGATGTAGTAGAAATTTTTGAATTAAAAAATGAACACGATCCTCAGGCTCTGTCGGCAGACGACGATCTTCATAAAGAAATTTTTGCATAAAATCTTTGAATAATTGTTCATCCTTGATTTTTAGACTCATCACTTTCGAACCATCGCGTTCAATTTGAGCACTATATTTTTCAAGCTCGTAATTGATATCGTGGACATCGTTGCGGATGGTCCGTTCGGAAACGCCAAAAAGGTGAGCTAAGGACTCACTTGTGTGTTGCTGATGAGATCGATAAAGTTCGCTTAAAAGTTGCGTTTGGCGATTATTCATACGAGCTGCACCTCTCTTCAATCTACATTTTATAGCGTTTGGATTGAATGTTAAGTTAACGTTTTTCCAAACCATTGGAAAAGGATACTCTAAAAGCCTTCTGCATGTTTAAAACTAAACCATCTCGTTTTATGAATTATTTGTGCATTCGATGTTCTTATATCTGTTGTATAGTAAAATTACAACACATGTTTTGTCGACTTAATCATCTTCCAGTAAACTCATGTCCACATGGCAATAGCCACTTGGATTTTTTACCAAATAATCTTGATGATACGTCTCCGCGATAAAGAAGTTATGAAGTTTCTCGACTTCGACCACTAATGGTTTGTCGTATTTTTCTTGTTCTTTTTTTAATGTTTCCTCAATTAATGGCCGATCAGACTCGTCGGTATAATAAATCCCTGTACGGTATTGAGGTCCAATATCGTTCCCTTGCTGGTTGACTAAGGTAGGGTCAATGATGCGTAAATATAATTCTAAAATCCGCGCTAGCGAAATAACTTCGGGATCATAAACGATTTTGACCACTTCCGCATGGCCGGTTAAACCCGTACAAACTTGTTGGTACGTTGGTCGAAACACCTTGCCTTGGCTATAACCCGATATTTGAGCTTTTGTTTGGGCTCGTCTAAAGAATTCCTGGACGCCCCAGAAACAACCGCCTGCTAATACAATTTCTTTTTCCATATTACAATTTCTCCACTAAGTCGTTCATAATTTGACTGGCTAGTAATAAACCAGCACTTGCCGTCACTGGCATAAAGGATGTCAACATGTTGGCATTCTTTGTTGGTAATTCCTTGGAAAACACAACCTTTAAATTTTTTAAACCTTGTTGTTTACAATAGAGTCGTATTTTCTTCGCAAAAGGATCGTTATACGTTTTTTCAATTTTTGTGACTTCCAATTGGGAAGGATCAAGTCGGTTTGCCATCCCCATGGAAGAGATGAACACTTTATTTGTTGTTAAACCATAACGGATTAATTCCATTTTAGCATCCATGCTGTCGATGGCATCGACTATTGCATCACAAGTCCCTAGATACTGTTGTAAATGGGGTTCTTCTAAATAAATTCTATGGACTTCTAGCCGTAGAGAAGGATTTATTTCGAATAATCTCTCGGCCATGACCTCGGCTTTGAGTCGATCAATGGTCTGGGTATTCGCCCCAATTTGACGGTTAATATTTGACAGCTCAAAGCGATCAAAATCAATAATAACCAAATTAGACATGCCGCTTCGAGCGAGGGCTTCTACACAAATCCCCCCAACTCCACCTAAGCCAACGACTGCGACTTTCTTATGGATTAACTGGTCAAATTGGTCCTTAAAAAGGGGACGGACCCGTTGAAACTTTACAGCCATTGGGATACCTCTAGTTCAATGCGTTCAAAAGCATCTTGTGCACTCACGTCAATAAGCGTTCCGGTAAGTTGATTACGGAACCATGTTTTTTGTCGCTTCGAAAATTGGGCCGTTGCGATGACGATTTTCTCAATGACCTCTTCCCGCGATACTTCGCCCTTGAAATAGGGTGCCCATTGTCGATAACCAATTGCTGATAAAGCCACTTTTTCAAAATTGGTGCCTTTTTCGCTGACGTCGTACACTTCCTGCTCTAAACCTTCTTCAATCATTTTCTCTAGCCGGGTTCTAAACCGATCCCTTAACCAGTCGCGCGGTCCAGTTAAATAATAGATCTTATTTTCGTAGAGCGGTTTCTCGGTTTGTTGCTGTAAAATCTCAGTACGTGTTTTTCCTTGTTGGTGATAAGACTGAAAATAGCGTTCCAAACGCTGGCGATTATTTATATGGATTTTTTCAGCTTGTAAGGGATCAATTTGTTTCAATCTATCATATAAATCTTGGTTACTATATGGGGATAAATCAAGCTCTGGTTTTAAGTCTTTATGAAATTGATAATCATAAAGTAATGCCTTGATGTATAAACCTGTACCCCCAACCACAATGGGTACTTTGCCTCGTTGGGTAATTTGAGCAATGAGTTCGCGCGCTTCGGTTTGAAAATCTGCTACCGAGGAGGTCTCTTCCATGTTTTTCACAGAGATCCAATGATGGGGTATGTCGTTCATTTCTTCCGGTTTTAATTTTGCGGAACCAATATTTAACTCTTTGTACACTTGAATGGAATCTGCCGAAATAATTTCACCATTAAAACGTTGAGCTAAGCGAATGCCCAATGCGGATTTCCCAGTGGCGGTAGCCCCCATAATCACTAAGACTTTCATCGACCAAATTCCTTCAATAAGCTTTTTGCCTCAAGTAAAACAACCGTCGGTCTTCCATGTGGGCAATTATAAGGATTTTCACATGCGAATAAATCCTGTATTAACTGCTCCATTTGAACAAGATTTAATTTATCATTGAAGCGAATGCTACGATGACATGCCATCGTCGCAATTTTATCCTTGAGCATCTCGGAAATAGAGACTTCTTTATTCTCCAACAACAAATCGGTTAAACTATAGAGAAAATTTTCTGCATCCACATCCGCCAACCATTCAGGAATTTCCCGCAAAATTAGGCGATCTTGGCCAAATAATTCAAATTCTAAGCCTAATTGTTGGAATAAAGGAAGATACTCTTCCCATTGGCTAACTATTTGGTGCTGATTATTTAAGGTTATCGGAAACAATAAAGGCATGGAGATCATTGTTCGGTGTTCAAACTGTTTCTTTATCTTTTCATATTGAATACGTTCCATCGCTGCATGTTGATCGATTAGATATAAACGTTGGTCGTCTTCCGCCAATATATAATTGCCATGATGTTGAGCAAGTGCTCGAATCACCAATGCTGGTTTTTCTACACTTTCTGGTTTCAAAGGTATCGGTTCATCCATAGGGGTTTCGGAAAGACTTGCGACTTCTTCGCTTTCCATCACTACTGAATCTGTTATGGGTTGCTCTAAAACAAGTGGTTTTTCTTTAATTGTTGCGGATAAATCTAAGGTTTGTTCCAAGGCAGGAATACTAACCGACCGCGGTTGAACATGCTTGGCCCCCATATGAGTACTCAGTGCGGAGCGAAGGGTTGATTCCACTAAATCGATTAATTGTGATTCATTTGATAAACGTATTTCCCATTTTGAAGGGTGAACATTCACATCTACTAACTGTGGGTCGGTTTGGATGTATAAAACCATAATAGGGAAACGATCGCTTGGCATGTATTTATGAAATATTTCAAAAATACGTTGAGAAATTTTATAATAGCGAATTAAACGTCCATTTAAAAATAAATGAACATAGTTTCGAGAAGCCCGTTGAATCGTTGGCAACACAAAACGACCGGAAATTTTAAAATCAAACGATTCCCCAGCAAAAGGGACACTGGCCTTGCTGATTTCATACCCATAGATTTGATACAACAAATGTTCTAAATCCGACGTACCACTCGTTTGAAAGATCTCGCGCTCATCCACCATATAGCGAAAAGCGATCTCGGGATTGCCCAACGCAAAGCTTTGGACCAACGATAAACATTGGGTCGCTTCGCTTCGTGGATGCTTTAAATATTTCAAACGGGCGGGTTGTTTATAAAAAAGATTTGATACGCGAACCGTCGTGCCGTTATTGGCTTGGGTTGGTTCAAAGACGACTTCTTCGCCTTGGACCAAGTGGTAGCGATGACCTATTGCTTCCTTTGTTTTCGAAATAATTTCAACACGACTCACACTGGCGATGCTTGGTAGAGCTTCTCCACGAAACCCTAGACTATTTATTCGATTTAAATCGGCCGCTTCGGCTATTTTTGAGGTCGCATGGCGTTTAAAGGCCATTGGTAAATCTTCTTTGGACATGCCGATGCCATTATCTTGGACATGGATCAAATCAAGTCCACCATTTTTTATTTCTATTTCAATTCGCGTGGCTTGGGCATCGATGCTGTTCTCAATGAGCTCTTTTAAAACACCGGCCGGTCGTTCGACAACTTCACCTGCCGCAATTAAATTGGTTAACTGTTCACTTAGGGGTTTGATTTTATTCATCTAATTCTTCCTGTGCTTGTTTAATAAGTTGGTTTAAGAGATTGAGTGCTTCTAAAGGAGAGAGCTTTTCTATCTCAATATTGACGAGTCGTTTAATTAAAGGGGAAACTTCTTTCATAACAACCACTTCCGAACGCTGTTGACCCTGATGATTATATCCTTGTAAGTTCTGCCGAGCAGATTGAATAATATCTAAGGGTAAATCAGCTAATTTGGCCACATGTATTCCATAGGATTTATCGGTTGCTCCGTCAAGAAGTTGGTATAAGAAGGTAATTCGATCTTTTTCTTCATGGACGGCCACTTGTTTGTTGACAATTTTTGGATAATCGTTTTCTAAATTGGTCAATTCATGGTAGTGGGTCGAAAAAATCGTGATTGCTTGGCTATTTTCAGCTAAATATTCTAAAATTGCCCGAGCAATACTCATTCCATCATATGTAGATGTCCCTCGACCGAGTTCATCAAATAAGATTAGGGAGTGATCGGTTGATTGACGAATCGCTTGGTTGGCTTCGGCCATTTCAATCATAAAGGTCGATTGTCCTAACAAAATATCATCACTGGCACCCATTCGGGTGAGAATGCGATCAAAAAGGGGTAGGTTGGCCGCACTGGCGCGAACATACATCCCAATCTGAGCCATGATACTTGTGATGGCTATTTGACGCATAATCGTCGATTTACCACCCATATTTGGTCCTGTTAAAATCATAATTGGCGATGATGGATCTACATCAATATCGTTCGCAATCACTTGATGAGATTTTAGAGTCGTTTCTAGAATAGGGTGGACACTGTCGCGCAGCTGTAACTTGCGCTCTGTATTAAATTCTGGGCGAACATAGCCTGGCAAACTTGAAATCGTCGCAAAGCTACATAAAACATCGATCTGTGCCAACAAACTGGCGATTTCATACAAAGGTTGGACAAAAGGTCGTAAGTTTTGAATTAATTGATCAAAGAGTTCCTGTTCAATCCTCAAGATTTGGTCGCTGGCGTTTTCGAGTTTTACCTCGAGCTCTTTAAGCTCAACGGTCGTATATCGCTGGGCATTGGTTAACGTTTGTCGGCGAATATAGCCAAAGTCTTCTTTTACCGCGTCGACTTGACCTTTTGAAACTTCGAGATAGTAGCCAAAGCTTCTTGAATATCCTACTTTTAAGTTCTTAATATCGGTCCGTTGTCGTTCTTGTTGTTCATAAGCTAGTAGTTTATCTTGATGGTGTTCTACTAAATCACGCCATTCATCTAATTCTTGGTGAATACCCGCATTGATGGTGTTGCCATCCTTTAATAACAGCGGTGGATTTTCCTGTAGCATGGTTTCTAAAGGTTGTAAAATCGCTGCACTTTGTTGTAAAGCTTGATATTGGGCGGTGTCTAAAAGCTCCGCAATTGCCATAGCATGGCGCAGAGAAGTTCTTAAACGCATTAAATCTTGTGTATTCACTCGTTGATAGGATAATCGCGTACTCAACCGTTCAACATCATAAATCTGTTTTAAGTGCGTTTCTAACTCGACTTTGATAACAAAATTTTCAATCAAATAGGCGACTTGTTGTTGTCGATTAAGAATGTCATCTAATTGATAGAGCGGATGCTTTAACCACTGATTCAATAAGCGTGACCCCATAGCAGTTTGGGTTTTATCTAAAAATCCCCACAAACTATTCGTCCATTCTTTCGTGCGTAACGATGAGACCAGTTCTAAATTTGATATCGCATTATAATCTAAGATCATCACAGATTGAACAGGAGCTTGGGTGGTTGTGACTGTTTGTTTTTGGGTGTATTTTAAATAATCCAAGAGCCGTTGTTTAACTTGGTCTTGTAACGACAACTGTTTGGATAAAATCGGATTATATACAGAGACCGTGAAGTCGCTTTTTTCTTTGAAGAGCTTTAAGAGGGCTGTATTTGGGACAATGACTTCCTGAACCCCTTTACTTAGTAGGGTCAACATTAAAAAAGTATCATCTTTTTCTATCTGTATTTGTTCGGTTTGATTATTTGAGATATCAAAAACCGTGATTTCATAATAAATTAAGTCGTGATCGACACTGGCGAGTCGAGCAATGGCGTTTTCATCCATATCAAGGTTGGTTCCTGGGGTAATAATACGGACGACTTCCCGTTGGACTAAGCCCTTGGCGGTTGCTGGATCTTCCACTTGTTCAGCAATGGCGACTTTGTAGCCTTTTCCTATGAGTCGTTGGATATAATTACTCGCCGCATGATGAGGTACCCCACACATCGGTGCTTTTTGATTTCCACCGGCTGCTCGTGAGGTTAAAACGAGTTCCAGTTCTTTAGAAACGATTTTTGCGTCTTCAAAAAACAGTTCATAAAAATCCCCTAATCGAAAAAAGAGTAGGGCATCGCTACTTTGTTTTTTCATCTCTAAGTACTGTTTAATCATCGGTGAAAGATTTTCCATATAAACCATCCTTTGAGCATTATTATATCATGTCCGCCTTTATTCGCGGCGCGCTAAAAATGCTAATCTGTGGTTCTTAAAAAGAGACTTAGAACAACACTTATTAAAAAGATCGCTGCATTTACAAGAATAATACTCGCCCCCGTGGGAGTATTGAAATAGACACTGAACCACAAACCGAAGACCATCGCAAAAACGGAAATAAAAACAGAAGTTAAGGTCACCCCTTTAAAACTTTGAGCCAAGCGCATCGCACTTAAAACCGGGAATACAATCAATCCGGAAATTAACAATGCCCCCATTAACCGCATCCCTATAACAATCGCCAGAGCCGTTAACACCGCAATGAGCGTTTGATACCAGTCGGTCTTTAAACCGGAAGTTTTTGCGAAAGGTTCATCAAAAATCATGACAAAAAAGCGTGGATACATGAGTGTGTAAACCACAACAACCACCAGTGCCAAAACTAAACTTAAGCGAACATCTTCGGCACTTAACCCCAAGAGCGAACCAAATAGGGCGCTATTCAAATCCGACTGAATATTGAACTGATGTAAAACAATCATTCCCAAAGCCAGCGAGGTCGTAGATAATATCGCAATGAGTGCATCACCGCTAATTGTGCTGGACTGGGCTAACCGTAAAATAACAAACGCGGCCAATACGACCACAATTAAGGAAAAATAGAGCGGTTGAGTCCCAAAAGCAAGACCAATGGCCATCGCTCCAAAAGCAACATGGGATAATCCATCGCCAATTAAGCTGGTCTTGCGCAGCACTAAGCCCACACCAAGTAAAGAGGAAGTTAACGCAATCGCCACCCCAGCAATCAACGCATTAACCATGAAATCATATTGTAAATACTCAAGCATGATTATGACCTCCTTGTGGAATATCGACTAAGTAGTCCTCTGCTTGACCAAAATATTGAACTTGTCCGTTTAAAAGTAAGACTTTAGTGGCAGCATCAACGACTTGGCTAATGTCGTGGGTAATCATGACAACGGTCAAGCCTTGTTGATTTAATTCTTTTAATAATTCATAAAACGACCTTGTGATATGAGGATCTAAACTCGTCACCGGTTCATCTAAAATGATTAATTGATCGGTTGCACAAAGAGCTCGCGCCAACAAAACACGTTGACGTTGACCAATGGATAAGTCAATATAGTGCTGATTCGCTAAATCTTCTATCTGTAGTCGGCGAAGTTGACGGCGCATCCGTTGTTTGTCTTGAGCATTGTAAAAGAACCGTTTCTTTAAGCGGTTTACACAACCAGACAAGACAATTTCTTTAACACTTGCTGGGAAATCGTGTTGAATTTGCGTGTTTTGGGGCAGATAACCAATTTGGTTTAAATCCACCCCTAAATAGTTTACGGTTCCTTCGTCTAGGGACTTGAGTCCTAATAGACCTTTAACTAAGGTTGACTTGCCGGAACCATTTTCGCCAATAATGGTTAAAAAATCTCCTTGGTTTATTTCAAAGTTAATATTTGTAAGTACTTTTTTATTACCATAACTCATATGGAGATTTTGAACATTGATGAGCGTTTTCATTGGAGACCTACTCGGAGATTTTCGATGTTTCGTTGTTGAAGTTGGATGAAACTTACTTGCGCAGCAAGGTCTTCGTTGCTTAAGACATGAACTCCATGGAGTTCTAAGGCTTGAGCGTTGGTGGTTTCCAAGACTGTTTCAACGATGCGATCATCGGCTAATTCTTCTTTAAAAACATAGCTAAGATTTTCTTCTTGAATGTAGTCGATAACTTCCTTCACTTTCGCTGCTGTTGGTTCGCTTTCATGTGAAAGTGATTCATACAACACGGTATAGTCAAAAGCATAATCACGTAACAAATAGTTGAACGCAAAATGTCCTAAGAAGACCAGCTTCTGTTGATGTGCTTGTTTGAAAACCGTTTCGTATTCTTGGTCTAATTGTTTTAATTGAGCTTGGTACGCTTGTGCGTTGGCTTGAATGGTTTCTGTTTCATCTGGTAATTGTTCAATTAAGGCTTTTTCAATGTTGGAGACCATGATCTGAGCATTTTTCATACTCGTCCAGACATGAGGATCCCCAAATCCATGAGGCTCTTCATGGGAATGTCCATGTTCTTCCTCATGATCGTGGGTATGCCCCTGGATAAAGTCAATGTCCTCCGAGGTGTCAACCACTTTTACTGTTTCTTTCAACGACGATTTTAAACCATCGACCCACGGTTCCATCGCATCATTGGTATAAAACAAAAGGGCGGCTTCGTTCATATCTAACAAATCTTTTGGGGTCGGGTCATAGGTATGGGTATTTGAGGAACCTTTGGTTATTAAATTAACCTCAACCAATTCCTTGCCGACCTGCTCGACAAACTGTGCCACGGGATAAGAGGTAGTTACGACTGCTAAGCGTTGTGGATTAGCACTTGGTGTTGTTGGGGAAGCGCAACTTCCCAACAAAAACAATAAAACTAAAAGGATGATTTTCTTCATAAGGGCTCCTTAGCGGCAATTTGCGCACAATCCATGAAAAACACTGCTCTCAATATTTACCGAAAAATGATGTTGTTTGTTTAAATGTTCAATAATGTGTTGAACTTCTTCGCATTCAATATGGTAGAGCACACCGCAACGGTCACATGCCGCATGAAAATGCTGGTGACAATTTAGATGTTCAATATATTGAAAAAGCGAAACGGGTTGATTTTCTAAAAAATATTTACGAATGGTCCCTTGTTTTTCCAAATCATCTAGTAGTCGATAAATTGTTGCACGCGAAGGGGAGATTTCTAAGTCTTGAACTTTTTCTAGCAGGTCTGCCGCACTAAAGGGTTTGCTTTGATAGGACTGAATGAGTTCCAGAAGAAGCTCTTTTTGTTTGGTTTGGTATTTAATGGTCATGGGTTCTCCTTTTCATTTTGAGACTGCGTATCAAAATGATACCCTAGTGTTTTCCGGATGTCAACTATCAACGCTCGAAAGAGAATATTATTTGACTATTCGTTGTCTATTACTTACAAATAAGGCTTACCTTAATTTAATAAAAAGGAGACACTTAAATCGAAGTCAAATATATTTATACTCATTCTTGCCGCCTTCCTTATGGTGGGTTGTCAAAATAACCAAACAAACAATGAACAAGAGGAACTATCGGTAGTCACATCGACGACGATGTTAGGCGACCTTGTCGCGAATATTGGTCCAGGTCGTGTTGAAGTAACAACACTATTTAGACCAGGTATCGATCCGAGGAAGATTATCTTAAGAGCATTTATGAACTTTCTGTTGAACAAGGGAAAACGCAAATTAAGACCATAGAACTTGCGGAAGTTCTCGGCTATTCTGACCAGAGTATTAATGAGAAAATAAAACGCTTAGTTTCTAAAGATTATGTTCTTTTTGAGCCTTATAAAGGGGTATCCTTAACTGAAAAAGGTCTTGAAGAAGCGATTCGGATGATTCGTGCTCATCGCCTTTGGGAAGTCTTTTTAATGAAAAAACTCGGTTTTTCTTGGTTTGATTTACATCGGGATGCGGAAGAATTAGAACACGCAAGCAGTCTTGAAGTTGTCGAGAAATTATATGACTATTTAGGAAAACCCGTCTATTGCCACCATGGAAACCCAATTCCTGATTCTAACGGTAAGATGGCTCCTTTAGCGTTAAAGAAATTGATTGATATGAACGTAGGGGAGATTTTTGTTATTAAACGGGTTTTAGATCAAAAAGAGTTGCTACTATATTTAACGCAGCTTGGTATTGGCCTAGATACCGAATTTGAGGTGCTTGAAAAAAATGATTTTGCTCAAACAATGTCAGTAAAACTTGGGTTGAAGCAACTTTCGATTACTTATCCCATTGCACAGCGGATTTTTACGTTCTAAAAATTCGCGTGTTTTTTTATGCTGTCGTATTGACATTAAACTTTACGGGTGGTATGGTATAGAAAATAAATCTTTAAGTTCGTACAGAGAGACGAACAAGAGTTAACTATCAAACGTTTTTTCTGGGCAATCTCTGTACATAGAGATTATTTTTTTAGGAAAAAAGGAGAAAACTATGTCCCATCTTAAAAACGTATCAGGATACTTGCCTGATGAAAATCCACCATTTGGTAAATTAATTTTATTTGCTCTCCAACACATTGTGGTCATGTTTCCAGCTACGGTAATCGTTGCTTTACTTACTGGATTTCATATTTCGACCACTCTTTTTGCGTCTGGACTAGCGACGGTTTGTTTTATCTTAGTCACCAAAGGAAAAATTCCTTTGTACTATGGATCAAGTTTTGCTTATTTGTCCGCCATCGTTTCTGTTACAGGATTTAAATATGCTGCAGGAGCTGTAGCCACTTCTCCAGATGAAATGATTCGGATTGCGCAATTCGGCATCATTATGTCGGGATTTGTTTCCATTATTGCCGGCCTTATCATCAATCGCTGGGGACGTGAAACAATTGACCGTATACTTCCACCTACAGTCACTGGTAGTGTCGCCATGATTATTGGATTAAGTTTAGCAGGGAATGCCATATTGGATGCGGCACCGCTTGTAGAAGGTGTCAATAGCAATCCCGATTCACAATGGGTGTGGGTCGTTTCGCTTGTTACCCTATTCTCGACCATTTTCTTCAGTGTCTATATTCGCCGCGGCGTGTTAAGTCAAATCCCAATTCTTTTAGGAATGGCATGTGGGTATTTAACAGCCTTTATCATTCAAACAGCTACCGGCATTCCTTTTATTAGTTTTGGTGTTGTATCTGGAGATATTTTCCAAGTACCGCACTTTACCTTACCGAAAGTCAGTTGGGCTGCTGTCTTTGCGATTATGCCCATAGCAATAGCAACGATACCGGAATCAACTGCTCATATTTTCCAATTAGATATTTATGTCAACGAACTTGCTAGGACTAAAAAATCTAAAAAAAGGTATAATATTGCCGACAAACTGGGTCTAAATCTCATCGGTGATGGTATAGGAGATATTATTGCTGGGGCCATCGGTGGTCCTGCTGGAACGAATTATGGCGAAAACATCTCGACCATGGCCATTTCTAAAAACTTCTCGATCGGTGTTTTGATTGCTGCTGCTGTTATTACGATGATTATTTCGTTTTTTACACCATTAATTAACTTAATCTACTCTATTCCAAAACCAGTTATTGGTGGTTTAGAAATCTACTTATTCGGTGTCATTGCTGCCCAAGGAATTGCGATTTTTATGGACAAGAAGGTTGATATGTTTGATTCTAAAAACCTTGCGGTTATCGCGACTATCCTTATTATTGGTCTTGGTGGAAACTCCGCCTTCGGGGGCATGATTCCAATCTTTGGAGTAGAAATACCAACCATCGCAACCGCTGCACTTGTCGGTATTGGTTTAAACTTCTTACTCGGTTTTCGAAAGAATGGCTCACATAGTTCATAAATTCATATAAGCTCAGGGAAGGTGTCCTAATTGAAGGGCACCTTTTTTCTAAAAGTGATTGACCTTTACAAGTCGGTCACCTTTCAAAGTAAATGCGATAGAAAGTAAAAATTGAAGAATTGATAAAGGAACGACCTTTTAAAGCGATAATATAAGGAAATTAAATTCAAAATCGACTATAATTAATGTAATCAGTAAAAT
>JBNRMW010000027.1:0-2845 GCA_050309795.1 Erysipelotrichaceae bacterium
ATTAGGTGGGCATATTTGGTGGTATAACAATGAGAGATTACACTCATCACTAGGGTACAAATCACCCGTCTCATATGCCCAATCAATGTAACTATAAAAAATGTCCGTTAAAGTGTTGACATTCCAGCATCACCGATAAAGAAATAGTGAATGTTTAAATTTTTTATCAAGTGCAATAGAGAAATTCCCACTATAAGTAATGACACACCAACTTTACAAAATTCAGAAGCAAAGCACACAAGTTATTACGTAAGTAAAGAGAATTCAGACTCGTCACTATTTAAACTCTTTCAAGTTCAGCCAAATTCGTTGAACCTAGTGTATTTGTTAATCTAAAAGTGGTCCAAAAAACGCTTAAAATCAGTCGAAAAGTGGTCCACAATAATTCCCTCCTAAAACATGTGTGATAATGTTTTCGGGAGGTGTGAAAGGATGATAGATAGAATGAACAAATACGCCATTATCACATTGAAAAAGAAGGGAGAATCTTTTAGATCAATCTCTAAAATATTAGGAATTGATCGGAAAACCGTTTCTAAAATTTGGAATACTTATACTGCTGCAGAGGCTACTTTAATCTCTTCATCAGATAAGGATATTTTAGAAGAAAATCAAATAACCGAGACGATCATTGGTTCCATCAAATACGATTCTAGCAATCGTAAAAAGACTAAATTAACCGAAAACGTTAAAAAACGTATTGTAGAGTTAATCGAATTCGAGAATGAGAAGACAAAAAGACTTGGTCGAAATCATAAACAAAAGTTAACTGGAACTCAAATTCACGAAATCATTCGACACGAAGGCCACGATATCGGCGTTACAACAGTTAGAGGTTTTATTAAATCCTACAAACAAAGTCGAGAAACATTCATTCGCCAAGAGTACGAGTTTGGCCAACGATTAGAATATGATTTTGGTGAAATCAGGTTATGGATCAACGGAAAAAAACAGACGTATTGCTTAGCTTTCTTTACGGCGCCAGCGAGTGGATTTAGATATGCTTATCTCTACAAAAGCCAAAAACAAGAAGTCTTTATGGATTCCCATGTTCGCTTCTTCGAAATGGTTGGTGGGTCTTATAAAGAAGTTGTTTACGACAACATGAAAAATGTGGTCGATGCGTTCTTGCCTAATGGTGAAAAGATTTTGAATGATAAATGTGTTCAGCTCGCTCTCTATTACGGTTATGAAATCAACACAACCAATATCGCCAAGGGCAATGAAAAAGGAAGCGTTGAAAATGGAGTCAAAGTTACTCGTAACCAGGTGTTCACCAAGAATTATGAGTTCATGTCGTTTGAAGAGGCTTGTCTCCATCTTGAAAAAGAGCTTAACAAATTAAACAAAAATAGCTTAATAGAAAAAGAAAAAGAATATTTGACACCCTATCGTCTTCCTTTTGAACTGGCGGAGGTAGAGCTAGCTAAAGTGAATAAATATGGATGTATCCGAGTGGAAAAAAACTTCTATTCGGTTCCTGATTACTTAATGACTTATACTCTTACCATCAAAAAATATCACGACAAGATTCTAATTTATAGTAATGGCAGTTATGTCTGTGAACATAAAAAGATAGATGGTAGCGATAAGTATCAACTCGTTATGTCTCACTACTTGAAAACCTTCGCTACAAAGCCTGGTGCCTTAAAGAACTCACTCGTGCTCAAACAACAACCACAGCTTTATGACATCTATCACACTCATTTTAAAGCAAGAACGAAAGAATTCATAGTCTTGCTTCAAAAATATGGTGACCGATGTCTCTGCGAGCTTATGGAGCTTCTAAAACACAATGGCGCACACGGTCAAACGATCACTTCCAAAGCCAAGGATAGTATTGAAGAGATCTCAAGAACCCAGCTAAAGAGCATCAATCAATTAATGAATTAGAAAGAAACATTATGGAAAATATAAAAACACTATGTGTAGAACTTAAAATGTCTTACATCAGAGAATATTATCAACAACATATCCTAGAAGCAAAACATCAAGCACAAGATTACGAATCATTCTTATTTGAGTTGTTGATTTCAGAGCGAGACCAACGTCGAAACAATGGCATCAAACACCGCATAAGACTGGCTCGCTTTCCCCAGAAAAAGACACTTGATACATTTGATTAATCAAGATTCAAGCCAGAACTACGTCAAAAGTTTCAAGAACTTGAAACTCTTGAATTCATTACCAACAAAGAAAACGTGGTTTTAATGAGCAATCCTGGGATGGGAAAAACCCATTACGCTACCGCCTTAGGAATGAAAGCCTGTTTAGAAAACAAGAAAGTGCTTTTCATTAGTGTTCCCAACTTGATTATTGAACTAAAAGAAGCGATGTCTCAAAATCAAATAACTCGCTATAAAAAGCAATTTGAAAAATATGATTTAGTCATCATAGATGAATTGGGCTATGTTTCGTTTGATAAAGAAGGAAGCGAAATCTTATTTAATCTGCTTTCTAATCGCACTAATTTTGGTTCAATGATTATTACTACAAATTTATTATTTGATCGTTGGGAAGAAATATTTAAAGACCCCATACTTACTACAGCATTGGTAGACAGACTCACCTATAAATCACATCTTTTAAATATGAGTGGGGAAAGTTATCGAATTAAAAAAACCAAAGATTGGCTTAATCAAAAAGCGATCAAATTATGATGATTAGTGGACCACTTTTCGATTGATGCGTGGACCATTTTTCAGTTGACAAATACAGAGAAGAATCAGACTGCTTAGGCCACCTAAATCTACCCGACTCAAGCCGTTTATAAAACAACCAAAATCCATTACCGTCCCAGTAGAGAACCTTCATTTTATCTTTAACCCGATTACAGAAAAGATAC
>JBNRMW010000028.1:0-2730 GCA_050309795.1 Erysipelotrichaceae bacterium
CTATCACCTAACAATGTAGATAGATTTGAAGAACTATCACAGTTTATTGATACCTTGTAACTTGAGACTGTCTTAAATTCTGTCCATCTTCGTTTCAGCCAGATCTGGCTGAAACATTTTTGCCCCAAAGCAATTTAGATTGTTTACTCCACTCAAGTATCTGTTCCAAATAAGCCCTAATTTTTGTTATGTTTGGTTCATGGCAAGGATCATTGGTTTTCCTTATAGTTTTCAATAAAGATTTTATTTAGTGGGCTTACAGTACCCGCAAAATGTTCGCCAATAACATGGGTATAGATTTGTGTCGTCGCTACATCTGAATGTCCTAATAGCTCTTGGACTGTACGAATATCTTGCCCCGAGCGCAGCAGTTCGGTAGCGAAGCTATGACGGAAGGTATGGCATGTTATTCGTTTATTAAAGATTTTAGCCTGTTGCACCGCTCGTTTGAGAGCCTTTCTTGGTGCAGAATCGTGTAAATGATGCCGACAAAGCTGATTAGTAAGTGGGTGCTGACAGATGCTTAAAGAAGGAAAGATAAACATCCAAGCAATTTGTTTAAAAGCGTTCGGGTACTTTTTACCAAGGGCGTGTGGAAGCGAGGGACCGATGCCTTGTTTGATATCTTCTTCTTGTATTTTTGACGCTTTCTGAATTTGCAATTGAAGAGAACCAATTAACGTTGGGCTAAGTAAAGTTACGCGATCTTTTTTCCCTTTCCCATCTCGCACGGTTAAAGATAGGTTTTGTAAATCAAGATCTTGAACTCTAATTCTCAAACACTCATTAACTCTAAGTCCAGAACCATACAACAGAGAAAAAATGATGTGATTAACACCAGAAAGGTGTGACAGTATCAGTTGGACTTCATTTGGCGTAAGTACGCTCGGAACCTTGCGCTGCTTTTTAGCATAAGTAAAACCTAGATCACCAAGCGGTCTTTGTAAAAACTGGTTGTAAAGGAACGCAATCGCATTAAGCGCGACTTTTTGAGTGTTGATAGCGACGTGTTGTTCATTAGCAAGATAAGATAGATAGGCTGTTACCTCAGTCGTTCCCATATCTTGAGGATGCTTTAGCTTATTAAAGCGAATGAAGTATTTTATCCAGTATATATAGGCCTTTTCTGTTTTGAGACTATAGCCTCGCATTCGCATGTGTCTACGGATTTCTTCAATGAATTTGCTTGCCATTTCCCACCTCCCAAAACTGTTTTTTTATACAGTTTATTGGTGTTAGAAGGAGTTTGAGTATGAAAAATGGCTTGTTTTATCAGGAGTAGTGGCTCATTTTGTCGGCAGAGCAATTAGTAAGTCGTTGTTAATAGGTTAGTTGAAGCAAGAACTCCCCAAGATAACATGCCACGTAAAAAGTGATAACAGGCCGGCTCGTTTTTATGTGAAGGTAAAATAATAAAATTTATGTATATTCTCTATTTTTTAATGGTTTATGTTAGATTGATTGTAAGTTAGGTTGGAGGGAAAACGAGCCGGCCTGTTATTAAGAATGTTATGTGTTTTTCTTGCAAGCGCCATGATTAATCAAAACTTTTTTCTAGCCATGCGGCATGGGTGAATTAAAAAACAGTGCCTTAGAGCGTCAATTTGGTGCCTTATTTTTGCGATTTTAAGTGGTTGTAAGTTGCTGTTTTTAAGGTGTTTGTTTTTCTTGAGAACTGGTTGGTAAATGTTAGACTTCGACTCAAATAGAAAGAGGGCTAGAAAATGGATAAAACAGACCAGTTATATGTACAAGCAGACTTTTCACATCAAGACATGAGTGGTCAGTATTTTAAAAATTGCAAATTTTTCTGCTGTTCCTTTAAACGAGCGAACCTCCGCGATACACAATTTGTAGATTGTTCTTTCATTGAACGAGGTGAATTAGAGGGGTGTGATTTTTCTTACTCGGATCTTAGAGATGCATCTTTTAAAAACTGCAGTCTTTCAATGTCGTATTTCAAAGGTGCAAATTGTTTTGGTATCGAGTTCAGAGAATGCGATTTAAAGGGTGCCAATTTTGCTCAAGCTAGCTTCATGAATCAGGTATCGAACAGAATGTATTTTTGTTCAGCTTATATAACAGGTTGTAATCTTTCATACGCCAACTTTGAAAGGCAGTGTATCGAAAAGTGTGATTTGTTTGAGAATAGATGGATTGGCGCAAATCTGAGTGGTGCATCATTTAAAGAGTCTGATTTAAGTCGGGGAGTATTTTCTGAAGGGTGTTGGAGCCAGTGTAGGTTGCAAGGTTGTGATTTGAGCCACTCGGAGTTGTATGGTTTAGACCCTCGGAAAGTTGACCTTACAGGTGTAAAAATCTGTTCGTGGCAGCAAGAACAACTTTTAGAGCAATTAGGTTTAATAGTAGTTCCTGACTAAATTTGATGGTTTGAACACACACATAACAAACGCCTCAAGAGGGACTGTCAACGCGTGGCGTTTCCAGTCCCAATGAGCTGTGGTGGTTACGGCTGTTGTGTTTGGGTTAGTGTCATGCGTTGCCAGCCCCTTAGGCGGGCGTTAAATGGCAAAAAATTGATCTATGTCGGGATAATATAGTTACTGATACTTATAAATAAGTTACAATCATAGACAATTGAATGCTTATGCAAATTGGAGGGTACATGGTTACTACTGCGGAAAGGGCAACACTAAAATTAAAACTCGAAAAATATGAAGGTAGGGTTAACCATATGTATCTTGATTCAAAAGGTTATGTAACCGTTGG
>JBNRMW010000029.1:0-13644 GCA_050309795.1 Erysipelotrichaceae bacterium
CTAACAATGTATATAAAAAATAGGCGAAACAGTAGTAAATTCAAGGCTTTTGGCTCGTATTATACTTTGTGCTTAACCGAAAATTTGGCACTTCGAAATCGCCTACTTTTCATATACTAACCGTTACCACCAATGCTAAAAAGACAGACGACACAGCAAGACAATGACTGAAAATGGACTCGACATACGAACCATATCGACCAAGCGGTCAGACTTTCAAACTGACCGTGTTTTGCTATTGGGACAGGTTATTACTGACTTTAATTCTACACATTTAATAAGAATACATTCGCCAGCCGCACAAACGGCACATTTGGTTTTGCCCGATACACAAGCCGACCCTTCGCAAAACCAAAAGAGCCGTTTTATGCCAACGCACAGTGAAACAAATTTTAACTTTGAGATTTTGTAAAGAATGAGTGATAAAACTTTTGAAATATATTTTAGTACTGACAACCTGAAACTTGCCTATTACAGAATAGTATGCTGGCCTGAAAGGTTAGTGAAAGACCGTTTCGGTATACATGCCTTTGGTGCTCAATTAGACAAAAACGTAAAACAACTTTCAGAGAAACTCATTTCCGGAAAATATTCACCCCAGCGTGGCTTCAAATATTACGAACCAAAATCATCAGGCACACAAAGGACAAAAACTCTTTTAATGATTGAGGATGCATTGGTTTACCAAGCCATTGCCAATGTGATTGCAGCCAGAAATTATGAATTGTTGGCAGAGCATGATGACTTTGTTTTTGGTTCCGTTTTGATGCCAGACACTAAACAAGGTACTGAATTATTAAATCAGGACAATTCGAAATATTTCTTTTTTAAGTTTTGGAAATCCCTATTTGTAAGGTTCAAGGACTCTGTAATCAAGGCCATTGAACAAGACAAAGCAACGCACAAGTTTGAAACAGATATTACAGGTTTTTTTGATTCCATTCCGCACTACAATCTACTACTGACGCTAAGCACTCACTTTGGTGTAGAGGATGAAATTCTTGATTTGCTTTCTGTTTGCCTGAACGCCTGGTCGGGAACAAAAGAGAGCAGCACTCCGGGTGTTGGCATACCACAAGGGCCACAGCCGTCTTATCTCCTAGCAAATTTACTTTTATACCCACTCGACAAACAGTTGATTAGCGAAGCTTTCAAGTATTATCGTTACATGGACGACATCAAAATTTACGGATATTCTGAAAGTGAATTGAGAAATGTGTTAGTTCATATCGACAATTATTTAAAAGGACATGGTCTTTCCATTAACTCTAAAAAGACCGGTATAACTGCAATTGACGCAGCTAAAGAAGATGAAACAGTTAAAGAACTCCGAAGATTTGAGGTTATAGGCAACGATTATACAGGCGATGAAACTTTTATCACTGAACTTTCAGAGGGCGGTCTGGAAAGTAACATCATAAAATCATTACTCGGATTAAGCGAACAATCGCCCGAAGAACATGATGAAAGTGACACCAAAAAACAATTAGAAAACATTACTGATCCTGAAAAAATTATTGCGTTTTGGGAAAAAGAAATATCAGAAGTTGAAAAGGAACTTCCAAGCCTATTTAAAAGCGATTCACTTGAATTGGCTGACCCAGAAAAAACAGATGATATAGATTTCATCCGTTTGAGTGCCAAATACGGCACAGCAGTCCGTTCAGTTAATGAATACAAGCAAGTCAAAGCAGCCAATCATCTATTGCCCTACTGGCTTTTCGCTTTGAAGAAATTTTATTGGAGAGCAAGTAATTATATCTTAACGCTTCAGCATTACAGAGATAATGAGACTTTGAAAGAAGAACTTATTTCAATTTATCTAACTGATAAAAATTACGAATGTTATCGCTATCACATCATTACCTGCCTTACTTACAATTTCAGGTATTCTGATAGAGAACTAAGAGAATTTTTCAAATATCTAAAGGCTGAAAATTCAGAATTGGTTCGCTATGCACTCTATTGTATGCTTATCAAACATTCTGATGACCAGCAATTAAAATCAACCTTACGGGTGCAGCTTTCTAGAGAAGCAAATAATTACCTGAAATTGATAACACTTGACTATTGGAAAAGGGATGCTAACCGTGTGAGCTCTATGGATGAACTTGTAAAACAAATGGGATTATGAAGTTTACGGAATTAAGAAATACTATGCAGTCTTTTTCCGGTGCTTCTACCCCGGACTATCAACTTGCGTATATTACATCAGAGGTTAAAGACTTGCTGAATGGACTTAACAATCAGTTTGTAGAATATCTGACAAAAGACATTATTGAAATCGAATTGCAACTGAATTTGCAACAGTGGCTCGGTTCACCTTATTATCAGTCATCCAATGAAAATGCCAAAGATTGTTTGGAGCATTGCCCAACTGTGAAGCATATCTGGGGAAGAAAAATAAAAGGATGGACAGATAGTGCACTGAAATGCTTTGATAACTTTTTGCTCAAGTACATTCAAATTGATAATGGCGAAACCATATCAAGAAGCCATACCGGAATTAAAGAAACGGATGTCTATCATCACCTCATCAACAAAGGTGGTGTAGAACAAGAAATAGGTCAGAACTTTAAAAATATCTATCAGCTCAGGTCAGCATTTCAACATATACAAACGGAAGAAAAGGATGGAATTCGGATTCCAAGACGGATTTCAAATTCAAAATGTAATCAATCGAGAGACCTTATCATTCAATGGTTTCGATTGTCTGTGTTGTCATTATTAACCCTGATTGAAGAAAAAAACAAAACAACGAATTAGAAGAAATTATGAACCAAGCCGTACACAATAGATTAATTTCCTTTATCTGGTCAATCGCTGATGATTGCCTAAGAGACGTATATGTAAGAGGAAAATACAGAGATGTTATTTTGCCAATGGTGGTATTAAGGCGACTGGATGCTTTGCTAGAGCCAACCAAAGAAGCAGTGATGGAAGAACTTGCTTTTCAACGAGATGAAGCAGGTTTTACAGAATGGGACGAAACAGGTTTGCGTGATGCCAGCGGCTATGTGTTTTACAATACCAGTGAATGGACATTACAGCGTCTTTATGATACTGCAACCAATAGCCAACAAATCTTACAAGCTAACTTTGAAGATTATCTGAATGGCTTTAGCCCGAACGTGAAGGAAATCATTGAGAAGTTTAAACTCAAAAGCCAAATCCGACACATGGCATCTAAGGATGTGTTGTTAGATGTATTGGAAAAATTCACTTCGCCTTATATCAATCTCACGCCTTTTGAAAAGGAAGACCCGGATGGCAGAAAACTACCACCACTTTCTAACCTGGGTATGGGCTATGTGTTTGAAGAGCTGATTCGAAAATTCAATGAAGAAAACAACGAAGAAGCCGGAGAACACTTTACGCCAAGGGAAGTAATTGACATGATGACGCATATTGTTTTTGAACCCATCAAAGACAAATTACCACCCGTAATGACCATCTATGACCCGGCTTGCGGTTCGGGTGGTATGCTCACGGAATCGCAGAATTTCATCAAAGATGAAGAAGGCGAAATCAAAGCCAAAGGCGATGTGTATTTGTTTGGGAAGGAAATCAATGACGAAACCTATGCCATTTGTAAATCGGATATGATGATTAAGGGCAACAACCCTGAAAATATCCGTGTGGGTTCAACCCTTTCTACCGATGAATTTTCGGGACACACCTTTGACTTCATGCTCTCTAATCCGCCTTATGGCAAATCATGGGCTACGGATTTAAAATACATCAAAGACGGAAAGGATATCATTGACCCCCGTTTTGTAGTAACACTGAAAGATTATTGGGGCAATGCCGAAGAAGTGGATGCTACACCCCGTTCTTCCGATGGACAATTGCTCTTTTTGATGGAAATGGTGAACAAAATGAAGCCATTGAGCCAAAGTCCTTACGGTTCCCGCATTGCATCTGTACATAATGGTTCCAGTTTGTTTACCGGTGATGCCGGGGGCGGTGAAAGCAATATCCGCAGGCACATCATTGAAAACGATTGGTTGGACTGCATCGTGCAACTGCCCAACAACTTATTTTACAATACAGGTATTACCACCTACATCTGGTTTTTGAGCAACTACAAGGAAGCCAACCGAAAAGGCAAAGTGATTTTGATTGATGCTTCGCAGCGATTTGCTAAACTCCGCAAAAATCTGGGAGAGAAAAACTGCGAACTGCGACCCGAACACATCAAAGAAATTCAGGATGCCTACATGAATTTTAAAGATGTAGAACGAACTACAGAAGATGGACTTGCCGCCAAGGTATTTAACAATACCGATTTTGGCTATTACAAAGTAACCATTGACCGCCCTGCCCGATTGAAAGCACAATTTACCGATGAACGCATTGCTGAATTGCGTTTTGACAAATCGTTGAAAGAACCCATGAAATGGGCCTATGAAACCTTTGGCGAAAAGGTGTACAGCGATATCAAATCGCTGGAGAAAGAAATTATAGAATGGTCTGAGAAAAACGGCTTAGACCTGAATGCCAAAAAGCGAAAAGAGCTTACTTCAAAAGACACTTGGAAAAAACAAAAAGACTTATTGGACACGGCAACTTTGCTATTGGAGAAAATTGGCACTGATGAATCCCGCGATTTCAATGTTTTCAGTGCAAAAGTAGATGAAGTATTGAAAGCTGAAAAAATCAAACTTTCTGCAGGTGAGAAAAATCAAATTTATGCAGCCGTGAGTTGGTATGACGAAACCGCTGAAAAGGTGATTAAGAAAACCGAAAAGCTCAGCGGAGATAAATTGGATAAACTCCTACACCATTTGGATTGCACCGTAGAGCAATTGCCCGATTTCGGTTATTACCCAACCGGCAAAAAAGACGAATACATTATTTATGAAAGCCAAAGCGACTTGCGTGATAGTGAGAATGTGCCTTTGAATGAAAGCATACACGATTACTTTTTGCGTGAAGTAAAACCACATGTGGATGAAGCCTGGATTGATTTGGACAAAACAAAAATTGGCTATGAAATCAGTTTCAATAAATACTTCTACCAGCACAAACCCTTGCGAAGCATTGAAGAAGTAAGCGATGAAATTTTAGCATTGGATAAAGAAAGTGATGGTTTGATTATGGACATTCTAAATCTCAGCTAATGGAAGCCACAGCAACAAAAGCAACTTTTCAAAAATATTCTGCCTACAAGGATTCAGGTGTGGAATGGCTAGGGAAAATTCCGGAGCATTGGGAAATAGGTAAGCTAGGAACTTTACTTAAACCAGTGTCAATAAAAAATCGACCTGATTTACCACTCTTATCAATAACACGTGAAGCTGGAGTTATTGAAAGAAATATTGAAGATGATTCTGAAAATCACAACTTCATACCAGATGATCTTTCAGGCTACAAAGTTTTGAATGAAGGGCAATTTGGTATGAATAAAATGAAAGCATGGCAAGGTTCATATGGTATTGCTCCAATGACAGGAATTGTTAGCCCTGCATATTATGTTTTCGATTTTAATAGTTCAATAAATCCTAGATTCTTTCATTTGGCGATAAGAAGCAAAAACTATGTTGCATTTTTTGGTCAAGCATCAGATGGTGTTCGTGTTGGACAATGGGATTTGTCTAAAACCAGAATGAAAGAGATTCCATTTTTTATTCCCCCACTCCCCGAACAAACTGCCATTGCCGCATTCTTAGACGACAAAACCGCGAAAATAGACCGTGCCATTGCCCAAAAAGAAAAGATGATTACCTTGCTCAAAGAACGCAAGCAAATCATCATTCAAAATGCCGTAACCAAAGGCCTTGACCCCAACGCCAAAATGAAACACAGCGGAGTGGAATGGATTGGGGAAATACCGGAGGGTTGGGAGGTGTTACCAGGTTTACGATTTTTTAAAGAAAATAAACGGTCAAATAAGGGAATGAAAGAAAGCACTGTGCTTTCGCTTAGTTATGGGAACATAATCATTAAACCCGAAGAAAAATTAGTAGGTCTTGTACCCGAATCGTTTGAAACCTATCAAATAGTTTACCCTGGTGATATAATTATACGTTGCACAGATTTACAGAATGATCAAACAAGTTTAAGAACAGGTCTTGCACAAAATAAAGGAATCATTACCAGTGCCTATATAAATCTAGGCATAATTGGTGACAACCATCCTGAGTATTTGCATGCCTACCTTCACTTCGTTGATATAACAAAAGTGCTTTACAAATTTGGTTCAGGCTTAAGGCAAAATTTAAGTTTCGCAGATTTTAAAAGAATGCCAATCTTGAAAGTTCCGTACAACGAACAAGTACAAATAGTCGAGTTTATACAAAAAGCTTCTTTAAAAATTGAGAGAGCAATTGAAATGCAACACAAGGAAATAGAGAAATTAAAAGAATTGAAATCTACCCTGATAGATAGTGCTGTGACGGGGAAACTTCGAGTGCCCTCAGTTCAAGAAATAAAAGTGAGTTAATTTTTATGGAAACACAAGTATCAAGAGCCGACCTTTATAAATTCAAAACCCAGCGTAATGACTTAAAGCAACACGCAGATAAGATTATTCAGGGTATCAAAAGAATTGGGCCTAACCATGCCAAGAGAGCCATTTGGGAGTTGTTCCAAAATGCAGTGGATTTAAGTCCATCGTGTGAAATTGAGCTAAAGCTATCAGATAATGAACTTATATTTTCTCACAATGGCGTGCCCTTTACCATGCACACCTTAGATTGCTTATTTACACAAGTAAGTTCAAAAACACTCTCAGAAAGAAAACTAGAAAGAGAAGAAGCCGACCCTATTGGGCAATACGGCACCGGTTTCATGACTTCCCATTCTTTTGGTGATGTTGTAAAAGTAAGCGGTGCTATTCAAGATGAACCCGAAGTAGAAAATGATGGTAAGTCTGTTTTAGGTCATATAAAATTTACCGACCTTGAAATTGACCGCAGTACACAAGATTGGGAAAAACTGTGCGATCAAATAAGCCATCTGAGAAGTACGGTTACCCAATTATTGAGTGAGGAACCCACTTTTGATGAGTTGCCAAAAACCGTATTCAAATTCGGCTTTAACAACGAGCTAAATAAAAAGAGAGCATCTGATGCCACCGAATCACTCAAGGTAATTCTACCCTATGTCATGATTTTTAATGACCGACTAAAGAAAGTTACTGTCATTGATAATCAAGGCAACACTACCACTTATATCAAAAACGAAATTGAAGAATCCGGTGAACATTTCTTCACCAGAGAAATTCGAATTAATAACGAGAGCAAAAGAATAAACTATCTCAAAACAGATAGATTAACCATTGTGCTCCCAATTGAAAGCGGTTTACCAGCTGATGGATTTATTGGTGAGGCAGTAACCCTACCTGTTAATTTGCCCCGCCTTTTTCTTTTCTATCCATTAATCGGAACGGAGCATTTTGGATTCAACTTTGTCATTCACTCTAAAAACTTCCAACCTACTGAACCAAGAGACGGTTTGCATCTCAATTCAGAAAACGAAAAAAATAGAACAGAGGAATTAGCGAATCAGAAACTCATGCAAGAAGCATCTGATTTGATTTTCACTTTCCTGGATAACAACCTTTCAAAAATTGAAAACCCGCATTTATTAGCTGAAATCAACTTCCCGGTAAGTTCGGATGATGCGGAGCTCAACAAATACTTTAAAGAATTAAAAGATAATTGGACAAACAAGTTTAAGACACTGCCATTTGTAGAAACAACAACTTCAAGAATATCGGCACAAGAAGCGATTTTTCTTAATGACTCTGTCATCCATGAAGCAGACGAAACAACACTTTCATCCATTTACAATATTGTCGGCAAATTCTATGATAATGTACCAAAATCAGAACTCATCCCTATTTGGACAAAACTGATTGACTACTGGAATATCTTAGACATTAAAAAAATTGGATTTGCAGACATTGCCGATAAAATACAGGAAAAAGCATCTATTGAATCATTCAATAAGCCGGAGTTGATTCTATTGTATAAAGAAATGATTCGCAAAGGTGAAGGTGAGCTATTTGCGAATAGAAGTTTGTTACCCAACATCAAAGGTCAATTTAGAAAACAAGGGGAACTTAGCAAATCAGTTGATTTAACAGATGCACTTATTCCGTTAGCAGATGTAATCAATCCCAGAATCACCAACAGGCAAATTGATACTGACTTTTTGCTTGAAGGATTGGAGTTTGAAAACTTTGGCAGAAGGAATTACATGGAGTTAATCAATGCTTCATTAGATGAAAATATAAAGGAAAACACACGTTCTGCAAGCCTGCCTGAAAACTATTTATCATGCTTGATTCAATACGCAAGTATCATCCCAAAGGAAGACTCAATAAGTGGCCCTGTAAAAGTGATAAAGCTGATTGAAAAACATTATGGCTTAGAGTTAAACTCAATTATTCTTCCTTCAATACCCGGTGATGAAAAGGAGAATATAGACGTAAGAAAAGGTCAAAACGATTTATTCAAAGTGTTTTTGAATGACATCAGTGATAAAGATGCAGAATGGACAAAGGAGAATTTAGAAGATTTAGCCACAGTTTTAAAAGAAGCGTTCAATTACGCTGATGTAAAAAGGATATTTCTGCGGTATGATGTTTATCCAAATCAATTACACCAATTAAAAAACATCGGCAATCTTTACAGAGACAATAAAATACCAGAGTTTGTAAAAGATTTGCACGACAGCATTGTTGAGCCAAATAACCCAATTAGAACCCGACTTGCTCATGCAATAATTGAAAACCTTCATGATGAGATGAAATCCATCAAACCACTGGATTTGACAACCGATATAGAAGTACGGTTTTTCGGGGAATCTGGAAATGAGATTCACATGGAGAATCATCCATATAGAAGTGATATTATTGACATCATAAGAAATTTCAAACCAGACCAGGAAAACAATGAGCTTTATGAAAAACTATTTCCCGGAACATCAAGAAATAAGTCGGCCATTTTAGTACAGTTGGCAGACGGTGATGCGTCTTTCACCATTCTAAGTCAAAATGAAGCCGTAATACGAAAACTAGCCGGTATAGCAGGTCATCCTAATCTTGACGCATTGATAAAACTTGGCGAAGATGCCTTGTTAAGGCAACAGCAAGAAGAAGCTGAAATGCAATACAAAAAGAAAATTGGCAATCATTTGGAAGATGTTTTGCTGAAAAGATTGTCCCAAAATTTAAATGCCACAGTCAAAAGTGAACAAGACGGTCAAGACCTAGTGATATACATTGATGACCAACCGGTTTATTACATTGAGGTTAAATCAAAATGGCTCGAAACAACACCAATTCGAATTTCAAGAAATCAAACCTTAAGAGCATATCAAAATCCGAACTGCTTTGCATTGTGCTCCATTGATATGACTAAATACACAGGAGCAGATAAATATGAGATTGAAAATATTGAAAGTGTTGTTGAGTATATGAAATTCAATACTGATTTAGGGAGTAAAGTGGGCCACTTAGTAGATATTTATGAGAATGCTCATCAAGTTGATAAATTCAGTTTGGATGGAGATTACAGAACATTGATACCAGCAGGTTACATAAAAGAGGGTATTGATTTAGGAGTTTTTGAATCTGAACTTTTGAAGTATATAGAAAGTAATTATGGTAAGTAAAACTAACGAGCAGGCGCTAGAAGCTGCCATAGAAAAAGCCTTAACAGGCACTTGCTTGGAAGAACTAGGCAATGGCTTCAATGTAGTTGCAGAGCCACAAGAAATAGTTAGTGAGCCTGTCGAACTATATCGAGGTGGCAATGGCTTTTATATTGGCACAGCCAATGATTACAATGCACAATATGCCATTGATGAATTGAGATTTTGGCATTTTTTAGAAATCACTCAAAAAGATGAACTCGACAAACTAAAACGAACTGCGGATTGGAAGCTCAAAATAGTTGAACGTCTTGACCGCATGATTAAGAAATATGGTTTGTTGCGGTTGCTGCGTAAAGGGTTGGAAGTGGAAGATGCACACTTTACGCTATTGTATCAGGTTCCAATGGCAAGCAGCAGCCAAGTTGTAAAGGATAATTTTGAAAAGAATGAATTTAGTGTAACACGCCAAGTTCGTTACAACACCGAAAACCAACGGGAAGAAATGGACATGGTGGTTTTTGTAAACGGCTTACCCATTGCCACGCTGGAACTTAAAAACGCATGGACAGGACAAACCGCAAAAGTGCATGGTATCAAGCAATACAAGTACGACCGAGACATAAAACAACCGTTATTAAATTTTGGTCGATGTTTAGTGCACTTTGCCGTAGATACGGATGAAGTGTATATGTGCACCAAACTAGATGGGGCAAATTCATTCTTTTTACCCTTTAACAAAGGCAATAACAACGGCAAAGGCAATCCGCCAAATCCCTTCGGTCATAAATCTTCCTACCTGTGGGAAGAAATTTTTACAAGAGAAAGTCTGGCGAATATCATTCAGCATTTTGTTCGCTTTGATGGTAGTCCATCAGATGCTCTAAGCAAAAGAACCCTGTATTTCCCAAGATATCATCAGTTAGATGTAGTTAGAAAGTTATTGAGCCACGCTTCCAAAAATGGCGTTGGGCATACCTATCTGATTCAACATTCCGCAGGTTCGGGCAAATCCAATTCCATCACATGGGCTGCCTATCAACTAATTGAAGCCTATCCTGAAAGAGATGGTTTGCCAGGTGCAAAAGGTATTCAAAACCCTTTGTTTGATTCTGTAATTGTAGTAACTGACAGACGATTACTCGACAAGCAGTTGCGTGAAAACATCAAAGAATTTTCAGAAGTAAAAAATATAGTCGCCCCGGCTTTTTCATCCAAAGATTTAAAGGATGGATTGGAGCAAGGCAAAAAAATCATCATTACAACGATACAGAAATTTCCGTTTATCGTAGATGGTATTGCAGACCTAAGCGACAAGCGATTTGCGGTAATCATTGACGAAGCTCATAGTTCACAAAGCGGAACTGCGGCAGGAAAAATGAATCAGGCAATGGGTGTTGGTCAAAATGAGGAGGACGAAGAAGATGCACAAGACAAAATTTTGAAAGCCATGCAAGCCCGTAAAATGAAGGGCAATGCATCCTATCTGGCTTTTACAGCAACTCCCAAGAACGCCACATTGGAAAGATTTGGCACAAAACAAGAAGATGGCACCTTTAAGCCATTTCATTTGTATTCCATGAAACAAGCCATTGAAGAAGGCTTTATTCTGGATGTCCTGGCGAATTACACCACATACAAAAGCTATTACGAAATAGAAAAGTCTATTGAAGACAATCCTTTGTTCGATACCAAAAAAGCACAAAAGAAACTTCGTGCTTATGTAGAGAGGGATAAACGTACCATTGCCACTAAGGCAGAAATTATGTTGGAACACTTTATTTCAAAAGTGTACAACACTAAAAAGCTGAAAGGCAAAGCCAAGGCAATGGTTATCACTCAGAATATCGAATCGGCTATTCGTTATTACTTAGCTATAAAGCAGATTCTTAAGGATAAGGGGAATCCGTTCAAGCTTGCCATAGCATTTTCAGGTAAGAAAACGGTGGACGGAATAGAATACACAGAAGCAGATTTAAACGGCTTTGCAGAAAAAGATACCCGCGACAACTTTGATTCGGATGATTACAGAATGTTAGTGGTTGCCAATAAGTACCTGACCGGTTTTGACCAACCCAAACTTTGCACCATGTACGTTGACAAAAAACTACAAGGTGTTTTGGCAGTGCAAGCACTAAGTCGCTTGAATCGGGCAGCCGACAAATTAGGCAAAAAGACAGAGGACTTATTCGTTCTGGACTTCTTTAATGAAGTGGATGACATCAAAGCTGCATTTGACCCATTTTACACTTCAACATCTTTGAGTGGTGCAACGGACGTTAATGTATTGCATGAATTGAAAGGAACATTAGATGATGTGGGCGTTTATGAATGGTCTGAAGTGGAAGATTTCGTTACAAAATACTTTGATGGATTGGATGCCCAAAAGTTAAGTCCAATCATAGACAAAGCAGCTAATCGCTTTAATAGCGAGTTAGACTTAAAAGATGAAGAGAAAGCCGACTATAAGATAAAAGCTAAGCAGTTCGTCAAGATTTACGGACAAATGGCATCCATCATGCCTTATGAAGTGCTGGATTGGGAAAAGCTATTTTGGTTTTTGAAATTTTTGATACCTAAGTTAATTGTCAGAACCAAAGAAGATGAATTGATTGATGAACTATTGGAATCTGTTGACCTTTCAACCTACGGACTTGAACGAACAAAATTAAATCATTCCATTGGCTTGGACGATTCAGCAACAGAATTAGACCCGCAAAATCCAAATCCAAGGGGTGCACATGGTGGTGCAGAAGAAAAAGACCCGTTGGACGAAATCATAAAGTCATTCAACGAAAGGTGGTTTCATGGCTGGGATGCAACACCGGAAGACCAGCGTGTAAAATTTATAACCATCAGCAGACATATTCAAGCCCACCCAGACTTTAAAACAAAAGTTGCAGATAACAAGGATGCACAAAATCGTGACTTAGCATTTAAGAAAATATTGGATGATGTTATGGGACAACAAAGAAAAAAGGAATTGGAATTGTATAAACTTTATGCAAAAGACGAATCGTTTTACCAAGCACTATTTGATACTATGAAAAGAATGATTGATAACCCAAGATTAGGACAATAAAATATGAACGCCATGCTGCATCCATACACATTGCCAAGTCGCACAAAGCCGACCCGCAAGCCAAAACTTGGCAAAGAGTATGGCTGCCCCAACCGCACGACAAAAGACAATGAATATAACAGCAACAAATAGACCGACAAACCACGGCAGACAAGGAAGCACTGGTGGTAACAGGCGTTTGGCTCAATGGCGGGTGTCGTGGTTAATTGAACATTCTACCTCGCATCAACTTTTGTGGTGTATTGACAGTTTAGTGCTCCGAAATCCGCCACTGCGCCAAGCGCCAAAACGTTGTGTGTCAGGCGAAAAAAGACAGTAGTACAATGAAACAATATTTAGAAAAACATATAAAGGATATCTTTGATTCACTTGGGTTTGATTCTACTTTTGAAGTGTATGACTGCAATATTGACACATTACCAGAATGGACTAAAAATATTGAACTTACGAACGAGTTTATTGTCTGTTGCAAAGACTTCTTAATTCAAGATAGACTGCAAGTATTTACAGGAAAAAAAACATTTAAGAATGGAAATCAATTTTATTGGTTTGAAGGTGACAGAATTTCAATAATCAATACAATCACAGAAAATGAATCGAATGTTGAAATAAATAAAATAGAATTTCTAAAAACAGAAACCCGCCTACCAACATTCCTTGACGATTTTATTTTTAATAGATTAAATGCTATTTATGCTCCTGACTTTCAACGTTTCGAATATAACCTTGATTTAACAGGTTGTATGTCTTCAAACTAATGTTTACCAATATGGCTTAAGTGTTTTATTTTACAAAAATAGTGAAATTGTTTCATATTTTTGTTTTTTAAGTCCTGGATAAAACGGTTTGATTTGTGCCAGTGATTTCGGTCTATGTGTGCCACCTTTTTCGGTTCAAACCGTGCCACTTTTTACGGTTCGATTTGTGCCACTTTGAAAAGATCAAGTTATCTTGTCCCT
>JBNRMW010000030.1:0-32425 GCA_050309795.1 Erysipelotrichaceae bacterium
TTTTACTGATTACATTAATTATAGTCGATTTTGAATTTAATTTCCTTATATTATCGCTTTAAAAGGTCGTTCCTTTATCAATTCTTCAATTTTTACTTTCTATCGCATTTACTTTGAAAGGTGACCCCTCTTCGATTCTCTCAACGAAAGAAACAAAGAAGTGCGACGGCCTTGCCTTTTAAACCGACTCTTAGATATAACATTCATTGAAAAAAGAGTTCCCGAGTGATAAGATTCTCATGAAGTTAGAACAAACTAACAAACTGGAAGTGGAGATGAAGTAATGTTTAGTAAAAGACTATTTTCTGAAGTCGAGAAAAGTCGTAAATATATCTTACTCAATGTTTTAAGCCAATGGATTTCCTTAATTTGTAACATCGGATCCATTTATTTAATAACCAACTGGATTAACGACCTCTTACAAAAAAAGAGCACCCTCCAAACTGGAATCTATGTATTAATTGGACTGCTGATACTCCTTTGTATCCGTTTTTTTGTATCTCAAAAAACCACGCATATGAGTTTTCTCGCATCAAAAGAAGTCAAACTCGTCCTTCGTGAAAAAATCTTAGCAAAACTTTATCGGTTAGGCATAACGTATCGACAACAAGTAGCCACCTCGGAGGTGGTCTTGGTGGCTGTGGAAGGCGTCGAACAATTGGAGTCTTACTTTGGTTTGTATCTACCACAGTTTTTTTATGCGATGCTCGCACCCTTAACCTTGTTTTTTGTGCTTGCTCAAATCCATTTGCCCGTTGCCTTCGTTTTGTTGATTTGTGTTCCACTTATTCCAATTGCGATTGCGCTGGTTCAAACGTGGGCAAAGAAATTATTCAGCAAATATTGGGGCCAGTATAATACCTTAGGCGATACCTTTTTAGAAAACCTACAAGGACTAACCACCCTGAAAATTTATCAAGCAGACGCGGCCAAAAACGAACAAATGAATAAGGAAGCTGAAAGTTTCCGCCAAGTCACCATGGCTGTCTTACGCATGCAATTGAATTCGATAACCATTATGGATTTAATTGCTTATGGTGGTGCTGCTCTAGGTATTCTATTCATCATTCCGGCTTTCCAAGCCAATCTCGTGAATTTTGGTCAAGCCTTGATGGTGATTTTGTTATCTGCTGAATTTTTCATTCCTATGCGGCAATTAGGATCCTATTTCCACATTGCGATGAATGGAATCGGGGCTAGCGAACGCATCTTTAAACTACTCGATGCCCCAGAACCACCTGAGAAAAACAAACGACAACCCTTAAAACATTTAAATATTGAATTCAAAAATACGTCCTTTCAATACGATGAAAGTCGACCGATTATCAAAAATTTGTCCTGTCAACTCTTAGAAAATAGTTTTGTTGGCATCGTCGGTGAAAGCGGAAGTGGAAAATCGACCTTAGCTGCCTTATTAATGGGGCACTACACCATCCAACAAGGGCACTTAACGATTGGTCAACAACCCCTCCATAAGCTCAGCGATCAACAACATTTAGAGATTTTCAGTTTAGTTAGTCATGAAAGCTATCTCTTCAAAGGGAGTGTCCGGGATAACCTTCAAATTGCGAAACCATCAGCTACTGACCAACAACTTTGGCAAGTGCTTGAAAAAACCAATCTGGCAGCCTTCTTTAAGGAAGAAGAAGGCTTAGATACACCCATCGAGACGGCTGGTCAAAACCTATCTGGTGGTCAACGTCAACGACTGACGCTCGCTCGGGTTTTGCTTTACGATAGCGACATTATTATTTTTGATGAAGCCACTTCTAATATTGATGCCGAAAGCGAGGCGGATATCTTAAAGGTGATACACGAATTGACCCAAACGAAAACAATTATCTTTATTTCACATCGCTTAGCGAATGTCCAACAAGCCGATCAAATCTTAGTTTTAAAAAATGGCGAACTCGTTGAACAAGGAACACACCAACAACTGTTAAGCAACAACAAACACTATTGTGAGCTATGGGATACCCAACAACAATTAGAACAAGTGCTAAAGAAAGGGGTTCAATATGCGTAAGCGAAGTCATTTCAAAGCGATGAGAAAACTCATTATCCTAGTGAAACCACTCTCCTCATCTATGGTTGCTGCAATTATTTTAGGCTTGATTGGTCATTTCTGCGCATCATTCATAACGATTTTTGGTATTTATGGTTTATTAAATTTACTAGGATATAGTAATGTGTTTACCCCTAGTCTTCTATTAATTTTGTTGTTTGCCTTAGCTCTTGGTCGAGCAATGGGTCGCTATGGCGAACAAACCTTTAATCATTATATTGCTTTTTCCATCTTAGCCATTGTTCGAGATAAAGTATTTAAAGCCTTACGAAGACTAAGTCCTGCGAAACTTGAAGGAATGGACAAAGGAAATCTAATTTCGATTATCACTAGCGATGTGGAGTTACTGGAAGTCTTTTATGCCCACACGATTTCCCCAATTGTGATCGCTCTTTTCTTTTCTCTTGGTTTAAGCTTCTTTATTGGTCAGTTTCATTGGTTATTAGGTATTTTAGCTTTGATGATTTACATTCTCATTGGTGTGTTTTTGCCTCTATTTACTACCAAATTAAGTAAAGATTTCGGTAACCAATTCCGTGAGAAATCTGGTTTACTAAGCAGCTTCATGCTAGAAACACTTCAAGGACTTTCCGAAGTGATTCAATATCAACAAAAAGAAAACCGTATGACCCAGCTAACCAATCAAACTCAAGATCTGCTTTCCACGGAACAACAGATGAAGAAATTGACGGGGTTCAATATCGCCCTAACGAATTTGATTATTATGCTTTGTAATCTTTCCATGATCATCGTTGCATCGATTTTATACGTACAAAACACGATTACCTTTGTTGGGTTCGTCATTAGTATTACTGCCTTAATGAGTTCTTATGGACCAGTTATCGCTTTATCAAATTTAGCCAGTACTTTACAAAACACCTTTGCGGCAGCACATCGAATTTTAGATATCCTCGAGGAAGAGCCTGTTGTTCAACCCATTTCGAACCAACCCAGCACAGAGTTTGGTCCCATTGAAGTTCAACAAGTATCCTTTAAATACGATCAAACACCCGTCTTAACGGATGTATCCCTCCAAGTTCAACCCGAAAGCATACTTGGGATTCGTGGAAAAAGTGGTTCTGGTAAATCCACCCTGCTCAAACTACTCATGCGCTTTTGGGAAACTAATCAAGGCGACATTTCGATTAATCAACGATTACTCAATTCCATCAACACTACCGACCTACGGGATATGCAGGCGTATATGACCCAAGAAACCCATCTCTTCAACGACACCATTGCTAATAATATCAAAATCGCAAAGCTAGATGCCTCCATGGAAGACATCATTGAAGCTAGTAAAAAAGCCTCTCTCCATGAATTTGTTCTAAGTTTACCTTTAGGATATGAAACAAAAACGGGAGAACTCGGTAACGCTTTGTCGGGTGGCGAACGTCAACGTATTGGCTTAGCTCGAGCATTTCTACACGACAGCGACCTCATGTTGTTGGATGAACCGACCTCCAATCTCGATAGCTTAAATGAAGCGATCATTCTAAAATCCTTAGCTGACAAACGAGAAAACAAAACCATTGTTCTTGTTTCGCATCGACCTTCAACCATGGCCATTACGGATACCATGATTCATATAAAAGAAGGACAAATCCAATCATGAATGATACCTTAAAATTAAAGCGCGAAAAAGAAAAAGCCGTCGTCACAAAAATGATTTCGATCTATTGTTCGAAAAAACATAAACATAAAAACGATTTATGTGCAGAATGTACTGAAATAAATACCTATGCCCATTTACGAACCGATCGTTGCCCCTTTATGGAATCCAAGACCTTTTGTGCCAATTGTAAAGTTCATTGTTATAAACCCGATATGAGAGAGAAAATTCGTGAAATTATGCGCTTCAGTGGTCCTTGGATGCTACTATATGCTCCAATACCAGCTATCCAACATGTTATCGAAAGTCGTAAAGAAAAAAGGAGACTTGCTAATGAGTCTTAAACGAACATTTTATTTAATTCTTGGATTTATCGGATTAATCTTTGGGTTTATCGGAGCGATGGTTCCTTTATTACCTGCCTTCCCCTTTCTATTAATTGCTGCTTTGAGTTTTGGTAAATCATCCGAAAGGTTGCATACATGGTTTATTAATACAAAGGTTTATAAAAACAATTTAGAATCCTATCTTCAAAAGAAAGGCATGACCACACGAGCTAAAATCAATTTAATCGTGACCGTGACGCTATCGATGGCCATTGGTTTTTATATGATGCGTCGTCTACCCATTGGTCAAATCATTCTCTCAGTCGTTTGGGTTGGTCATCTTCTGTATTTCTGGTTTAGTGTTCCAACCATCGATGAAAAAGGCGAAATTGATAACGAACTTCAACCTGTTAAAAAAGTACACTAGTTTCAAACGATTAATATTCATACATAAAACCCGACCAAATGAAGGCATCCAAAATTTTCGGATTCCCACCAGGACGGGTTTTTTATCCTTTGACATAAAAAAGGAGATGCTCTATCCTCTGATACAACACCTCCTTTAATCAATATTTATCAATTATTCAGGCTGATAACCAGCGCCAACAATCGCTTCTTTTGCGGCAACAACATCAACATCATTAACGACAACCGATTTTGTTGTTAAATCGATTTCGGCTGTTATCGATTTTTCCTCCAAAGCTTTGCTGATACGTGCTTCGCAATGCTTGCAAGACATATTCGATACATGAATGGTTTGTTTCATTTTGAATTCCTTTCTTCTATTTAAAACGGCGTAAACGGAGGGCGTTGGTAACCACAGAAACGGAACTAAAGGCCATCGCAGCTCCAGCAATCATTGGATTCATACTTGGCCCATTAAAGAACGCCAAGACTCCCATTGCAATAGGAATACCAATAATGTTGTATATAAAGGCCCAGAACAAGTTCTGTTTGATATTACGCATGGTCGCTTTTGATAAGCGAATAGCTTTCTCGACATCCATTAAATCGTCTTTCATCAAAACGATATCTGCGGATTCAATGGCCACATCGGTTCCTGTCCCAATCGCAACACCGATATCACTTTCTACTAAAGCAATCGAGTCGTTTATGCCATCACCAACCATCATAACTTTTTTACCTTGTTGTTTCAATTCAATAATTTTATCGCTTTTTTCATCCGGTAAAACTTGAGCATAAATGCGATCAATACCCAATTGGCGACCAATCGCTTGGGAGGTTTTTTCGTTATCTCCCGTTAACATGACCACTTCCAATCCGAGCTTCTTCAGTTTTTTAACCGTCTTCATGGCTTCGGCTTTAATCGTATCCGCCACCGCAATCATACCGATTACTTCGTGCTCGTTAGACATAAACATTACCGTTTTCCCTTGATGCGATAATTGATCAAAAGCCGTTAAGTAATCGGTCAAATCAATACCCTTTTCACTCATTAGTTTTTGATTTCCAGCAAAGTAGGTATTCCCTTGATACGTTCCAGCAATCCCCATCCCATGAAGGGCTTCGAACTGTTCAATTGCCACTAATTCAATATTTTCTTGATGGGCATGATCGACAATAGCTGTTGCTAGTGGATGTTGGGAAAGACTCTCAATACTTGCCAATATTTTAAGGAAATCCGGATATTCTGTAATCATATCGGTGACCACTGGTTTTCCATAGGTTAAGGTATTGGTCTTATCAAAGACGACGGTATCAATATGAGAAGCTTGTTCCAAAGACTCGGCAGATTTAATGAAAATACCCGATGACGCGCCGACCCCTGTTCCCACCATAATAGCTGTTGGGGTCGCTAAACCCAAGGCACACGGACAAGCAATAACTAAAACTGAAATAAAGAACGTTAGACTCGTTTCTAAATCTCTTGAATACAGCATCCAGAAAACAAAGGATAGTGTTGCTAAAATCATCACCGTCGGTACAAAGATACGGGAAACTCGATCAACGACTTTTGAGATCGGTGCTTTCTTAGCTTGAGCTTGTTCCACCAGATTCACAATTTTAGCTAATTTGGTATCCGCTAAATCAGCCGTCATTTCAACTTCTAAATAACCACTCAAGTTTAATGTCCCCATGACCACCGAGCTTGCTTGTTGTTTTTCAATTGGTAACGATTCCCCAGTCAACATCGATTCATCAACTGAAGAATGACCACGGACGACCAATCCATCCACAGGAATAGATTCCCCTGGTTTAATCGCCACAACATCACCAACTTGGAGTTCATCCACCATAACCTCGATTTGCTCCCCAGATTTGACGAGCATCGCCGTTTCAGGTCTTAAATTCAACAAGGCTTGGATGGCTTGAGACGTTCGTCCTTTCGAAATATGTTCAAGGTATTTACCAAATTTAATAAGAGCAATAATGACTGCTGCCGATTCAAAATACAAGTGATGGGCAAAATGATGCTGTCCTAAAGCAATCTGAATGGTTCCATAAAGGCTATAGAGCAAGGCAGCAAGGGTACCCATCGCCACCAAAGTATCCATATTTGGCGACCCATTAAATAACGTTTTAAACCCTTTTGTATAAAAATGTCGACCTAAATAAACCACCGGCACCGTCAAAATAATCTGAACCAAAGCAAAATTAAGCGGACTAACATCTGGTGATAAAAAATCAGGAAACTTCAAAGAGTAAGGACCCAACATTTGGGACATCGAGAAAAACATGACCAAACCACCAAAAATCATCGCGATAATGACTTCACGTTTTAGTTTTTTATTTTCTTCAATCACCTCTTGATGGGAACCACTAAAATCTTGTTGCTTGATTTGAGCATCATATCCTTGTTGTTGAATCCGCTCAATCATTTCTGTCGATTTAATCATTTTAGGATTATAGCTGACACTTGCGGTGTTCATGATAAGATTCACCGACGCCGATTCCACACCAGTTGTTTTAGACAAGGTATCTTCGACGGTCGTGGCACACATGGCACAAGTCATCCCTGTAATATTGAACTCAATATGTTTGGATAAAACTTCCTCTTTTACATCATACCCTGCATTACGCACGGTTTGAATGATTTCCGCATCCTCAATATCTCCTTCAACATAGGCTTTATTGTTTACCAAATTGACTTCCACACTGGAAACATTCGGGAGTTTTTTTATGGCATCTTCGACCGCCTGTGAACACATGGCACAGGTCATGCCTTCAATTTCAAAGGTTTTTTGAGTCATTATTTCATCACCTTTCTGAGAAGTTCAATGACTTCGTTCACTTTTTCTTCTTTAATCGCTTCATCGTCACTTTCAAAAGCGGCGCGAATACAGGAGTGCATGTGATCTTTAATCACTTGTTGATTCGCTTTATTAAGCAAGGCATTGACCGCAAGAATTTGGTTTGAAATCTCAACGCAATAGCGCTCATCATCAATCATTTTCATGGCCGCCTCAAGATTACCCTGGGCAATTCTTAAATATTTTTTAGCTTCGCTATGATCAATCATCTTCATTGTCTCCTTCCATACCCCATATGGGGGGGTATGTATATGATAAATTATTCTATTGAAAATTGCAAGATTTTAACATTATTTGACAAATTATGTGATAAGTTTGATATACTCTAAGTAAGAAAGGAGCGTCTTTTTTATGTATTTTGAATTAAGACTAGCTAAAAACGGGCAGGCATACTTCGTACTTAAAGCGGGAAATCATCAAGTCGTTGCCCAAAGTCAAATGTACAAAGACAAAAAGTCTGCACTAAACACGATTGAATCCATTAAAAATGGAGTCAATGCAGATTCCGTTGTCAAAGATTTGACTGAAGAAGAGGGAGAATAATCTTCAAAACAAGCGCTCCTAACTTCACAGGAGCGCTTTCTAATATCTATTGAACAAACAAGAGACCTTAAACATAAACTCAACCCAAAGGAGAACAACCATTCAACCATTAACTAAAACATTCATTAAGCGAGCCTTGCTCGTTTATATCCTCATCGTTCTAATCGGTTTACCTTGGTTTTATGCAGGTTCTGGTCTTCTCAGCGGAACCTTAGCGTATGCAGGACTTATTTTCATCGCCTGCGCCATTATCGAATCTAAACATTTATAAGTTTTTAAAAGCTGTAACCCCACGGTCACAGCTTTTTCTCAGGATTCAATAAATAAACTTTCTAAGGCAATTTCCATCATATCCGTAAACGACGTTTCTCGTTGTTGGGCCGTCGTTTCCTCTTTGGTTACCAAAGAATCAGATATGGTTAACAAACAGGCGGCTTCTTTACCTAAATAGCGCGCATTCGCAAACAAGGCAAAACTTTCCATCTCCGCACCTAAAGCATGGTGGCTAGCGTACAATTCTTCATGAAGATTAGGGTTCGAATTATAAAAAACATCCGAAGAGTGAATAATACCAACATGGAGTTTTCTACTCAATTTCTGAGCTGCTTCTTGAAGTCGACGATTTAAGGACTCGCTTGGTTTGAGAATCTCTTCTTCATAACCAAAAGCCTCCGTAGCATAACTTGATTTAGAATAGGCACCCGACACAAGCACCGTGGAAAATAGTGGCGTTTCCAACGAATACGCCCCAGCCGAACCGACCCGAATAATCCGTTCAACATCAAAAAATTTAAAGAGTTCGTAGGAATAAATCCCAATACTTGGCATCCCCATTCCCGAACCCATCACTGAAACACGATGGCCTTTATACGTGCCCGTATAACCAAACATGTTGCGGACGGTATTAAACTGGACGACATCCTTTAAATATTTTTCGGCGATGAATTTCGCTCTTAAGGGATCTCCCGGCATTAAAACAGTTGGGGCTATCTCCCCTACCTTTGCGGCAATATGTGCTGTACTCATAGTCTTTTTCTCCTTTTTTTACTAGGTATAGTATATCAAATAAACTACTTCAATCATAATCATCAAATCCCCTCTGAGACGATCATTTACCCTAAGATATTTAAGTTTTATTAGATTTGTAAGAAATATAAGAATGTGGTAAAATACATATAAGAAAGGAGAATATGCTATGATTGAATGGATTAATGGAAATGTGATGTCATTGGTCGTAACCTTTAACACAAACAATTTAACCCTTAATCAAAATGCGGTAGCCCATTTCTCAGAAAGGCGGTATGTGACGGTCGGTATTGATCATCAAAAACACGCTTTAGTGATACATCCCGTGACCAAAGAGGAATTGGAAATGAATGTTTTTCTACCCGAACAAATGCATAAGATCAGTATTGGGAATGGGTATGGAAAAATATCCAACAAACAAATGTGCGATCAAATTGCTCGTTATTTAGATAAAGAACTCGTCGGACAAAAATACTACGCTTCTTATCAAACACGCGACCGAATGCTCGTTATTTCGTTTAATAACCCTGTCCAACAGGAGGAAAGTCATGGATAAACTTTGGATCATTATTTTTATCGTTGCCATTGCAATTGAATTCTTAACCCCTTCGGCCTTAGTTTCGATTTGGTTTGGTTTCGGTGCCTTGTTTGCGCTTTTATGCGCTTGGTTTGGTGTCAGTGAAACCTGGCAATGGATCAGTTTTGGCTTGGCTTCCTTATCCAGTTTTCTAGCGATTCGTCCTTTAGCTCAACGCTACTTGAAGTTTGAGTCTCAAGCTACCAATACGGATCGATTCATTGGGAAAACCTTTGTCGTTCAACAAGACGTACCTCAAGACACGATTGCGCAACAACGCGTATTTAGTCAAATATGGAGTTTTGCTGAAGTCAACCGTAACCCTTTAAAAAAGGGACAAGAAGTGGAGGTTCTCGCCATTGAAGGCGTGAAACTCATCGTTCGGAAAACACAATAGAAAGAGAGAAACGACTCATGTATATGTTAACCAATGTCACCGATTTATTTGATTACTTACCAATTATCTTATTAATTTTATTGGCCTTAGCAATCATACGTTATATCGTCCGGATTATTCCTCAATCCGATTCGTATGTTATCGAACGTTTAGGGGCCTACCATAAAACCTTAGATAAAGGGCTCCACGTTCTTTTTCCATTCTTAGACCGCGTGGCGAATAAAGTAACCTTAAAAGAAATTGTTAAAGATTTCCCACCACAACCCGTCATTACCAAAGATAATGTCACCATGCAAATCGATACGGTCGTCTATTTTCAAATAACCGACCCTAAGCTCTATACCTATGGAGTTCACAATCCAATTTCAGCGATTGAAAACCTCACCGCAACGACCCTGCGAAATATTATTGGGGATTTGGAATTAGACCAAACCCTCACCTCAAGAGATATTATCAACACGAAAATGCGTAGCATCTTAGATGAAGCAACCGATCCTTGGGGGATTCGTGTGTCACGGGTCGAAGTAAAAAACATTTTACCACCACGCGATATTCAAGACGCGATGGAAAAACAAATGCGGGCCGAGCGAGAACGACGAGAAGCCATTTTACGGGCAGAAGGAGAAAAACGCTCCGCCATCTTGATTGCTGAAGGTCAAAAAGAATCGATGATTCTAGAAGCTGCTGGTCGTTCCGAAGCAATGGTTGAAGAAGCAAAAGGGAAAGCCCGTGCCATTGAATTGGTCTTTGAAGCCCAAGCCTATGGAATCAATCAAATTAAAAACGCCGATCCAAACGAAGGATATATTAAACTTCGTTCCTTGGAAGCTGCTGAGAAGATGGCCGATGGACAAGCAACCAAGCTCATTATCCCATCCAATCTTCAAGATTTATCTTCCCTACTCGCGGCTGGAAAAGAAATTCTATCCAACGATTAGTTCTAAAAAGGTGATCCTCGAATCACCTTTTTTTTTACGATTTTTTATAGCGAGAACGCGTACGTGATCGCTTCTCCGGTTTTACAACGACCCCGCGCTCAATGGAGAAAATAACCCCACCGCGCGCATTTTGAGCCCGAGCGATATAGCCCATTTTACGAGCCAGTCGGTCGACAATCGACAATCCTAAACCAAACTTGCCGTCAGTGCCTTTTTCATACGCCCGAAACAACGCTGAAATATTACTCTCATCCAATTGGGAGCCATCATTATATACATATAAGCCATTCTCGTCGACGGTCACCACGATAATGCTTTCGGCATATCTCAAAGCATTATCCAATAAATTTTCAACAATAACTCGCCAGGCTTCATAATCTCCTGGTAAGAAAATATTACGTGTATTAGTCTTTAGTTGAATTTCTGGACGAACAACCACTAGCGAGAGAATAGACTTCGAAACAACCTCCTGCATATCGATATCCTCAATCTTAAGAGGTTGGTCCTCAGAAGCATCAAGACGATTAATTAAGAGCAGGGATTCCGCCTTGTGTTCAAGTCGTTCGGCATTTTCTAAAATAACGTCAACAGAACGTTCCAACGTTCCATATGGATAAATACCATCTTTAATCGACTCAGAGTACGTCTTTATCGCCGTAATTGGCGTTTTTAAATCATGAGATATATTATGCACCATTTCCATTTTCACTTGTTCTTGACGGGCAATTTGGTCTTCCATCTCTATAACTGCCCGAGCCAGATCCCCAATCTCGTCTTCGCGATTCAAGTCCAAAACACGGGAACGTGTTTTCCCAACACCCTTTAAATATTCACGAATATCCACCAATGGCTTAATGATTGAAAACACCCATAAAAAGAGCACCAACAAGTTAATACCCAATAAAATTAAAATCATCCAAATAACGGTTTTCAATAAAATATCCCGAAATGAGTTTTGATAGGACACCGAAATCGTCGACACTAAATTGGTCGACTCATTTACACGCGTAATCGTATAGAGACGCGAACCCAGTTCTGCGGGAAGTTTGTAATGATCCTGCGGAACTTTTTGAAGTCGAGTTTGACTCAAGAGTTCAGCGACCAGTTCGCTACTTGGATTTTCTGGTGAATTGGTAATAAAAGAGTTATCCCCATAGAACAAATAATGCGTAATATTAGGGTCAATATAACCAAATTCTTTTTTAGACTCTGTATTCTTTAACAAATCGCCATGTAAAACCACTTGTTGAGAACGATCAATAATCGCATACATTTGAGCATTCACAAATTCATCGATCTGTGTATTCACCAAAACCAAAGTCGCTACCGACACCGCAAAAAACACGATCAAAATAATCGAGAAAAATTGCTCACTCAGTGATAATTGGCGAATCTTTTGCCCAAGTTTTTTAAACATTAGCCCAGCCTATAGCCAAATCCATAAATCGTGTGGATATTTAATTCCGGCATCTTCTTACGCAAACGACGTAAGGTATCATCGACGACGCGATCGGAACCATAATAATCTTCACCCCAAACCTTTGATAAAATATATTCGCGATCAAAAGCAACACCAGGTTTACGGGCAAACATTAACAATAATTCGAATTCCTTCGTGGTTAAATCTATTTCTTCCTCACCAAAATAAACCATGCGTTGAGCATCATCAATTTCATAACCATCTACCGATAGCCGCTGAGTCGTGGCTCGATAGGTGCGTTTGATTAAATTATTAACTCGTAAAACAAGCTCACGAACTTTAAAAGGTTTAGCAATGTAATCGTCACTTCCTTTTTCCAAGCCAATAATACGATCAAAATCTTTATCCCGAGCAGACATAAAGACCACGGGAATATTGGGGTTGTTTTGTTTAATTAACTCAATCAAATCATACCCACTATCGTCTCCCAACATAATATCTAAGATCCATAAATCAACCTCTTCGTCGTCAATATGTTCGAGAGCTTCTTGATAGGTATGATAGCCGTTCACGGTGTACCCTTCTTTTCGAAGGTAGGAACAAACAACTGAATTTAGATCTTTTTCATCTTCAACAACATTAATTACCTGCTTCATAAAACTCCTTTCGTTGGATTATTCGCGACTCTGTATATATTCTACTACTTGATTACACAGCAAGTCGCACTGCGCTTGGGTACTGGCTTCGACCATCACCCGTACCAGAGGTTCCGTGCCTGATGGACGTACTAATATCCGTCCCTGTCCATGAAGGCTTTCCTCAATATCTTCAATGAAGGCCTTAATATGGTGGTCGTTCAAGACATTATGTTTGTCTTTTACCTTCGTATTGAGCAATCTTTGGGGATAAATGGTTAAACCCTGGCTCAACGTCTCCAAATCTAATTGGGTATGATGCAGTACACTCATAATCGCTAGAGCACTCATGACGCCATCACCCGTATTAATAAAATCTTTGAGGATAATATGTCCCGATTGTTCACCACCAAGAATTGCTTGATGTTCTTGAAGACCCAAGGACACGTACTTATCGCCGACATCGGTTGTTACAAAATTAATCTCTTCTTTTTGAAACGCTTTGATCAATCCAAGATTGGCCATCACCGTCCCGACCACCGTATTTGCTTTCAAAAGACGTTGATCGCGCAGATAACGGCCTAAGATATAAAGAATATAATCCCCATTGAGCTCTTGACCTTGAGCATTAACCATCATCATCCGGTCGGCATCTCCATCAAAAGCAAAACCTAAATCAGCTTTTAATTCAACTACTTTTTTACGCAAAGATTCGGTATGGGTGGATCCACACGCACGATTAATGTTTAATCCATCCGGTTGATTATGAATGACCACTGGTTTTGCTCCAAATAATTCAAATGCTCGTTGAGCGGTACTCGTTGCGGATCCATTCGCACAGTCTAGCACAATATGATAGTTGCTCAAATCCATTTTAAACGTGTCGGTTAAGAGCGCTAAGTATTTCTCCATTCCTTGATGATCGTTATAAATTCGACCAATCTTTGAACCATCCAAGACCTCCAGCTGTACTAAATCATCTAAATATCGTTCAATCATCTGCTCAACTTCAGGGGATAGTTTTTCCCCTGTTTCAGCAAATAATTTGATGCCGTTGTCATAATAAGGGTTGTGGCTGGCGGAAATCATCACCGCGCCACTAAAAGCTTCGGAACTTTGGGTCAAATAGGAAACCATCGGGGTCGAACAAACGCCTAACAGATAACAATCCACTCCTTGGCTACTAAGACCCGATGCGATAGCCGAAGACAACATCGCCGAAGACAATCGAGTATCCTGACCAATATAAACCTGTGGTTGCTTAAAATGAGTTCTTAAATAAGAACCAAATGCTTCCCCTACTTTAAATGCCTGTAAGGCTGTTAATCCTTCGTTTACTTTACCGCGAAAACCATCTGTTCCAAAATAACTCATTTCTGCTGCTCCTTATTTAATTTCAACTTCAAGTTCATCCACCACTGGATTGATTTCCAATAAAGGATAAGGTGAAGTTAATTCGAGAGGTAGAGTATACATACCTTCGGTTAATTGGTTGATATCGATAAATAGTCGAATCCGACTTAAATCCATGGCTTCAATTTGACTTTGGGTTCCAGAAACCTCCACATCAACAACAAGTGAATCCTGATTACTCAAAACCACTTGGAAACCTAAAGGATTATTTTCAACAAAAACCACCACATCTTCAATCGTCGTCGTGATCCGATCACCTAAAGTATAGGCGACCTCCACCCGATTGACATCGGCTTTCCGCACCCCATTTGGGAGATTGATGGTATGTATTAAAGAACCATCTTCAACAAGTTCTTGGGCATTGATTGGAATGACTAAATCATTAATGCCAATTAAGACATTCTCCGGACCAAAAATCGTAATTTCTTCGCGCTCTAGTTCTAATGTTTCGATCGCCTTTTGATTTGGAATATTACCAACTAAACGAATCAACAAAGGAATCTGTTTGCTTGGGGCAGAAATCTCAACGGTTGCGTTAACTGTATTTGGAATCAGATCAATATCCATTTTACGTCCTTGTTGATCGTAAGCCACAATCATGGCTTGAGTACTAAAAGACTCGGTACGTTCGCTGACATCAATTAAAGCTTTAACCGTCGCAATTTCATCCAATGTTTCTTGAGACGCTCGAACCGTGACCTCTTGTAGGTCTAGTTCTGGTGTTCCCAATACATATTGGGGGTCAATCTGATTAGTGTTAATAAATTCATAGTTCAATAAAAAGTTTTGAGACCGCTTTTCGCGAATCGTTACTCGCACATCACTCGGATTTAAGAAAACCGTCACATTCGGAGAAAAACCTTCCGGGACCAATCGGACGTTATGTACCCCAGCATCTAACCCAGTTAAGTCGACACTGACATAGTAGTCCCCTTGATTACGGGTTGTCGTCACATCCACCATACTACCCGAAACCATGGCTTGAACCGTTTCGGGAACGCCAATGATTTCATAAATTTCGGTCGAAGCAACCACCTGAACATTCACTGCTTCATCGGTAAAATTCGATTGGATATTCAACGCCAAATTCGAAGACGAACGAACCCAAATAAAGAAAATCACCGCAATCAAAAGTGAAATCAAAAAAGTCCATCGCTTGCTGAATAATAAATTATCAATCCCCGCAGAAATGGCCCGGGTAAAACGGGTCAAGCCTTTTTCAAAACTCTTCGACGCTTGTTCGGATTGCTTCTTAAACTGTTCGCGGGTTTCTCTACGTTTACTCATTTTTCGTCCCTTCCTTTGTCTCTCGAGTTTGTTGACGAACGATTTCCGTCATCGATTTTTCAGAACGATCTTCATAAACAAACTGCTTTTCTAAATTGGACAAATCGGTCGTTGGTGTTGGCTGTATTTCAAACGAGTTGGCTAAATATTCTCGAATATTATCTTGACTCACTAAGGTCAGTTTTCCATGTTGGGCAATGGAAATCGATCCAGTTTCTTCGGAAACGACCATGGTAATGGCATCGCTCACTTCCGACAAACCAACAGCTGCCCGGTGTCTTGCCCCAAATCGAGCGGGCATCTCCATGGTTGTTGGTTCATAAAAGGCAGCAGCACAAGCAATTTTATTCCCTTGAATGATCACACCACCATCATGTAGCGGGGTTGAAGGCACAAAAATCGAACGTAACAATTCACTCGAAACTTGAGAATCCAAACGGGTGGCTTTTCGAATATAGTCGATCAAACTGACGCCTTGTTCAATCGTAATCAAGGCTCCTGTTTTCGAATCCGCTAATTCGATTAAGGCGTTGCTAATTTCATCAATTAAATGGTGTTTTTCATCCCCAGTTAATTCGTCATATTTAGAATACGTTGGCGAGGTCCCCATGCGTTCTAAAAGCGAACGAATCTCTTGCTGGAAAATCACAATCACAGCTAAAGGCCCCCATTGTAGCACCCAATCCAAAAGAAAACTCAATGTCGACAGCTTCAAAAAGTCCGCCACAATTTTAACAATAATAATCAGAACAATTCCTTTAAAAATCTGCATCGTTCGGGAGTTATTACGGAAAATCTTTAGGATATAGTAGAGTATTAACCACACGATACCAATATCCAGAACAACTCTTAAATATTCATAAATTGAAGATAAAAAATCCCAATTCAATTTAAAGGCGATGACATTCATGAATACCCTATATCCTCCTTATGTGGCTAATTATATCATGCTTTTAAGGATGGATTCCATGCTATAATACAGAGCATGAGTCAAGAAAAACAAATTCACTTAATAAAGACGGCCCATGTTTCGAAAGCTTCCGTCCTAGAAGTCCAAGAAACCATTGAACAGCTACAACCCGATACGGTCTGTATTGAGCTCGATCAGCGGCGTCTAGATAACTTATTTACCCCACAAGATCTATCCTCTTTAAAGCTGCTCGATGTCATCAAACAAAAGAAAGTATGGATGGTCGTTTCCAATTATATTCTCGCCAATTATCAAAAACAACTCGCTTCTGGACTAGATACCCAAGTTGGGGATGAGATGCGGATGGCAGTAAAAAGCGCTCAAGAAATAGGCGCAGAAATTGTGTGTATCGATCGCGACATCCAAATTACCTTTAAACGAATTTGGTCCTTTTTAAGTTTTAAAGAAAAAATACACATCGTTTCCGGCTTATTCTCCGTACTTTTTGAAAACACCGAGATTAGTGAACAAGAAATTGAAAATCTGAAACAGAGCGATTTTCTCGAAGACGCCCTCAAAGAAATTAGCGATCAATTACCAACAGTGGCCCGCATCCTCATTAAAGAACGCGACCAATATATGGCAAACTTAATCAAACAAAGCCCCGGTCAAAACATTGTCGCCGTCGTTGGTGCGGCACATGGCCCAGGAATCGAATATCATTTAGACCAGCCATATGTCGACCCAAGCGAATTAACGACCATCAAACAAACCTTTCCCTGGGGGAAAATATGGTCTTGGGCATTCCCCTTATTAATCATTGCTGGTATCTTCTTTAGTGCTAGTTCACTGGGAGGTGGCATTTCCAGTTTTGGTACTTGGATGTTGTGGGTCGCTCTTGCTAGTGCTCTTGGAGCACTAATTTCATTCGCGCACCCTTTAACCATTTTGGTATCTTTTTTAACCGCCCCCATTTCAACCTTGAGTCCCGTATTTGCTGTTGGTTGGTTTGCTGGTTTATCGGAAGCCTATTTTCGATCCCCAACAGTCGGTGATTTTAATACCTTGAATCAAGACATTAAAAGCATCAAGACGGTTTATAAAAATAACATTCTACGAACTTTATTAATTATGTTGATAACCTCTCTATTTTCATCTCTGGTAACCCTTTGGTTTGCTGGGGGATTACTAAGTAATTTCTTTTAAAAAAATCCTCGTTGGAGGATTTTTAATTTGGTTTAATTGACAGCTTGATCCCGCTAGGATCAACGGTTTCATAGGCCTGATCGACATTCAGATTAAGGTGAATCATACGAACGCCCATCTGATCTTCTTGTCGTTCTGGTAAAAGACCATGCCAAGTATTGGCACCAACATGATGGTGATATAGCCCCTTCGCAAAAAACTTTGCTTGAGACCCATAATCCGACTTTAAATCAAAGCCCAAATCGTTATAGAAACTTTGCGTTTTTTGTAAATCACGAACCATTAAATGAACGTGACCCATCTTCGTGCCATCTGGGAAAACTTCAAACGGTTCGCTCGCTAAGGCCGTTAACCCTTGAACATCAATTTGTTCGGTAACTCCTTCAATTTGACCGTTTTCACGAATATCCCACTGTTTTTGAGGTTTATCGCAGTAAATCTCAATACCATTTCCTTCAGGATCGTTGAGATACAACGCTTCCGAATAACCATGATCGGATGCCCCATCTAGCAACCCTTTATGATAAAAAGTTACAAATATCTCGGCAAGGACTTTTCGCTCAGGTACTAATAAAGCAAAATGATAAAGCCCCGACATTTTTACCGGTTTGGGGTTTTGGAGCCGATAGAGACGCAAGAGCACGGTATCTGCTCCAAGTTCGACCATATCAGCGGTTTGGTTTAATATTTTTAAACCAATTTGACGTGTATAAAAATCCGTCATATTTTCTAAGTTTGCGACATTCAGATCAACTGAATCAATCGTCCATTTTTCCATTTATACCTTCCATAAATCAAACGGGTAAAGTTCTTCCTCTTTAAACCGTTCTAAATTCTCAACCACTTCGGGTTTATCTTCTTGGTAAGTCACACCAAACCAACGATCTGGGCTGGCATAAACTTTAACTTGAACCTCTTGAGCATCGACAAGTTGTCCAATCGCTGTGGGAATAACGTATTCACATTTCATCGGATTTGATTCCAAGTTGTTGTTTAGGAAATCAATAAATAAAGGTTCAAGTTGATCAAAGATATGTGGTGTAAAGCCCCAATAATTCATGGAACAAATTTGTTGGCCATCCATTGGATGCCAGTAGCCATCTTCTTCGTAGACAACATTTTCCCCTTGTTTAGCGATTTTTTGAATCTCAACAATTTCCTTTAAATACGAACCTTCTTTTTGACAAATTGCCCGGGTCACATGGCCGTGATTGGTCAGCGTATTCTTTAACACATAACCAACCATCCCATAATGCCCATCAGCCACTTCGTTACTCAAGAATTGATGCATCAATACATAAGAGGCCCGACCGTAGAAGTCATCCGCATTGATGACCATGAATGGTTGTTCTGGAGCCAAAAGCCCCTTACAAGCCAGCAACGCATGGACTGTTCCATACGGTTTTTGACGACCAGCTACCGGTTCAAACCCTTCAGGTAAATCCTCAAGTTCTTGATAAGCATAGCGTACATTAATGAAGGGGCGAAGTCTTTTTACCAGACTTTCTTCAAAAGCTTCTTCGTGTTCACGTTTAATAATTAGAATCAAATGTTTAAATCCAGCCTGGATAGCATCGTAAATAGAAAAATCGATAATGGATTCGCCATTACTACCGACGGTATCGATTTGTTTCAGACCACCATAACGCGATCCCATGCCTGCTGCTAAAATAATAAGTACGGGTTCTTTCATAAATTTTTGCTCCTTTTCCTATTCTTTCTTGTTAAGCAAACGTAATAGATCTAAGAGATCTTTAGGTTCAGTTACATAGTAGTCCATCCCATAATCCTTTAACGTGTGGACATCCTGAAAACCCCAAGAAACGCCCACTGCGGTCATGTTCGCGTTTTTTGCGGTTATCATATCTACATTAGAATCCCCTACAAAAACAATAGAACGCTGCGGTAGCATCATCGCATCCGCAATCATTTTCGCACTAGTTGGATCTGGTTTTTTGGGAATTAAATCACTCTCTCCAATGACGTCAACAAAACGGATATCTGGGAAAAACTTAGCAATTAACTGCTGTGTATATTCTTCTCGTTTATTTGATAAAACCGCTAACAAATATCCCTTTTGATAAAGTTCATTGACCACGTCGACTATGCCTTCATACGGCTTGGTTAGATTCATATATTGTTGTTGATAGGCATCTAATAAATCTAAATATGTTGCTTGAACAAAGTCTGGGTCACTATCTTCCGGTAGCCCCCGACGCATCACATTATAAAGACCGTTGCCAACCAACTTTTTCATTTGTTGTTGGCTAATGGATTCATAGCCATGTTTGCGTAGGACATCATTAGTTGCATTGGTTAAATCCGCTAAGGTGTCTAAAAGTGTACCATCTAAATCAAAAATAATGCCTTTGATTCTATTTTTTGCGAAGCTCGATTCTTCCTCCGAAACTTCCATCACGGTTTGTTGGCCTGCTGGTACGACAGGCTCATCTTTTTTTCCCGGAACGCCTCGCGTCGCTTGAGCGATGGCATATATGGAAACAACTAAACCGACAATGGCGGTCGCAATTCCGACATAAGGAAGGAAATTGACGACATCCCCAAAACCAAATCCATCGATATCAATTAGTTTTTTGGTAACAATAATCCAAAACAAACCAATCGCAATCAAGATGAAACCAGTGAAGATACCAAATATACCAGAGCTCACCCGTTTGTGGGTTTTACTCGGTCTATAGACCTGTTTTTCTTTTTTTACTTTTTGTTTTTTGATTGAATTTGACACTGTATATTCCTTCTTTTAATCTTTCCTATTTTACCATACTTCAAGGGATTAATCATCCCCACCCGTTGCCTCGATAACGACTTGAACGGCTTTTTGCCATTTCCGGACTTCCAGCTGGCGATCGTGAGCATCCATGGTTGGATGAATCACTTTTTGTTTTTCTAAGCCTGCTCGTAGTTGTTCTAAAGAACCAAAAAAGCCGGTATGAAGACCCGACAAAAAGCTCACCCCAAGGGCGGTTTGTTCTGATGACTTCCATTTAATGATTGGGGTATTTAAAAGTCCAGCTTGAAACTGAATTAAATAGTCGTTTTCACTCGCCTTACCGTCTACAGATAAAAAGACAATGTCCTTATTCATCGCTTCAATAACATCGAAAGTCTGAAAAGCAATGGCTTCTAAACCTGCTTTAATGATTTGTTCCGGCGTTGTTGATGCTTTTATGCCTAATATAGTTCCTCTGGCTTTCGGTTGCCAATGTGGAGCCCCAAGGCCTGTGAACGCAGGCACAAAAACAAGTTCTTCGTCTGCCTCACTTTCGTACGCTAACTGACTCGTTTCAAAAACATTCTTTGCTAAGTGGAGCTTTTCGACCAACCATTTCATCAATGCCCCAGCGATAAATATGCTGCCTTCTAACGCATAGCAGGCCTTTCCATTTAAACTACACGCCAACGTGGTAATCAGCCCTTGGTCATTGATAATGGGTGTTGTCCCTGTATTCATGAGGACAAAGGCACCCGTACCATAGGTGCATTTCATTTCACCTTCATCAAAACAACCATGACCGAAAAGGGACGCTTGTTGATCACCAGCTACCCCGTGAACACCAATCCTTTTTCCCTGAATCTCTAGGTCGCCATAATAATGACTCGATGGGTATACTTCCGGGAAAGTAATGCCTTCAAAGCCTAAGAGCTCGATTAATTCAGTGTCCCATCGTAAGTCGTGGATATTAAAAATCATCGTTCGTGAAGCATTCGTGTAGTCACTCGCATAAATTTCCCCTTTAGAGAGTTGATACAACAACCAGGTATCCACCGTACCTACCCGTAAATTTTCACGATTTAGATTTGGAAATTTATCCAAAATAAAGCGCAATTTCGAAGCCGAAAAATACGGATCGGTCGTTAAACCCGTTTTTGCTTTTATGCGCTTCTCGTACTTTTTCCATTGTTCACAAATGTCTTTTGTTTGGCGGGATTGCCAATTTATAGCTGGATAGATGGGTTGATGGGTGTCTTTATCCCAAACAACGAGGGTTTCCCGTTGATTGGTGATCCCAATACTATCGATATCCTGGACATCGATGTCTATTAAAATCTCTTCCAACGCTTCTTTTTGGGCAGTAATAAGTGCCATTGGATCTTGTTCGACCCAACCCGGATGGGGATAGTTTAATGGAACATGGCGGGAAGTCATTTTGACGACTCGGCCTAACCTGTTCACCAAGACACAACGGACAGAGGTCGTTCCACTGTCAAAAGCTAAGACATATTTACTCATAACATCATTCCTTTGATTTTATATTCATCCGCAAATTTTCCAAAGCGGCTTCTAAAGCTAAATGTTTCAACTACTAGATCTAATTTCTCATCATAATGATACATGATCGTTCCAACCTTCAGTTGAGGACTTAAAATAAAGAACACCATACGTGATTGGTAATTGGATTGTAAAATGACCAACGAGGGTTCGTAGAAACCCAACAAACGAAATTCACAAGGATACACTTGTCGTTGATCCACCACAATATGAGCTAATGTTCTTAGATATCCCCAGGAGAATGCCTGTTCAAAAGAACAGAAATACCGGGTGACGGTCGTCAACTTTTGAGTTGGCTTGGTTAACCAACTTTCACGAAACCCTTCAAGGTTTCGTGCATGTTTATCTAATTTATCAAATGGATAGATTAAATGAATGCCTTGCTGGTCCATTAAATAGGCGTGATTTCGTCGAAACAACAGCAGTGGGAACTCGTTAATTTTGTATTGACTACCAATACGGCTAATGTGTTGACCATCTTTTAAGGCCTGAATCGTCACTTTTTTAGAAAGCTGCTGTAAGTCTTTCATTTGTATCGGCCCATCGCCCGTTGGCATAATTGGCCAGTAAATATGTTCATTATTTATATGGGGCATAATGTTAAGTTGACCAAAACCATAGGCTTTTTGAACCACAAAGTTTGGATACGTTTCGGAGGTTGGGGTCAAAACAATGTGTTCGCTCATAACCATCGCTCCAGCACTTAAGCCCATGATGTTTGCGGATATCTTTTTAAGAAGCTTGCGTATCCCAAAATACTTTAATACTTCCCAAAGTACCAATGGATTGCCACCATGGATATAGACAAACGATGCTTCTTGGAGGTATTGTCGGGCTTGGTGGCGCGAAGTGACATTATCTAAGCTGACCACCCATTTAAAGGAAATTCCCATGCTGCCTAACTTTTCAATAAGGGCTTGTTCAAATTCTTGCGCCGATGGGTATTTAATCAACGAGCTCGGGATAAAAACAGCCCCTTTTGTCGCATCGTGATGTTCTATTAAAAAAGGAGCTAGAACTTCTAGACTTTTAAAATCTTTTTCGAAACTCGATATAAAATAGTAATTTTTCATAACTGCGTTTATTATAACGTATTTCCCACCATTTAAAAAAGAGCCGAAGCTCTTTTTTGTTTTTAGAATGCACATCCATTCGCAATCCGCTTGGCGATACCTGTCACAATAAAGGTTCCACGGACAGATCGAGTGGTGAAACGAACGCCATTATAGCCCTTTTCATTTCCAGCAAAAACATCGATATGATTGCCGCTAACCCCCCGGTCCCCGACAAAGACATTGAATGGAACACCAGGTTTAATACCTTGGCCGGATAACGTATGGTTCGTAACTGTTCCAACCGTACATAGCGGCCATTTACTGCCTGTCGCGATAATATAGCGACCCGCATAGGTGACCCCTTTTGTCCATGTCCCATTGGCTTGACGGACCGAATCCGTGGTGACCGAAATTCCTAGCGCTGTTTTACTAACACCATTTTTATTTGGACGACAACCTAAACAGTTTGCTCCATAGAGTGTAATGCGGACATCGGTGCCCTGACCACTATTGCTCGTCGCTTTCGTATTCGACGTCGTCTTTAAATTTGTGTTAGACGAGACGGGTTTGTTCACGACTTTTGGTTTTGGTTTTGCTTTAACCGTCACGGTGACCACATGTTGTTGGGCATTTCCCGCAGTATCTGTGGCTTCGATGGTTATTTTTTGTTTTCCAGGTTCGTTGGTTTTAACCGCCTGGAGTTGTTTAATCGTCACGTGCTTATCGTAATTGTCTTTAGCTTTGAAATGCTTCACAATATCTACTTTTTTACTACCGTAGTCGACGGTTAACGTGTCGATTGTTTTTGTAAATTCGGGAGCCGTTTTATCCACGATGTTTAAACGGACTTGTTTTTCAACATTGGAGAATCCCTGACGCGCTTGATACGTTAAGACTTGCTCGCCAACGACATCCGTATTCACAAATGGCAGGTTCAGCGTTTGATAGTCTCCGTCTTCAACTAGAATGGTCGGATCAAATTTTTCGTGAACTTCTAATTCAATTCTTGTTTCTGATAGTTCTAAACTCGCCTCTTTAAGGGGTTCTTCTTGTTCATCTGCCACAGTTAAAGCTGTTAATACTGTGGTCAATAAGGTGATGGAATAGATAATTTTGAGTAATCTCATCTTCTTTACCTCTTTTCTATCTATCTCTAAGAGTAAATTAGGATTAGCTTGCGCCAATCCTGTGTTTACTAAATGGAAAATGGCTCAAAGAGCCATTGGGTTCTTATTTAAAAAATCCGGCGAACACCAATTAATGGTGTGGTCACTTTTCTAACTCCGAGCACCGAAATCGGCATTCTTGAGTTAAGGGCATGGACGGATAGGCCATTACCGATATAGATCGCAGAGTGGGTGACATTGGAGCCATATCCATAAATCAAGATATCTCCCGGTTGCCAAGCGGACATGTTGCCAACACTGACGGCTCTGCCAGAACGGGCTTGTGAACGAGCACTATGGGCTAGATACACCCCATACTGAGCATAGACATATTTGACAAGACCTGAGCAGTCAAAGGTACTCGGACCAGAAGTTCCAAATACATAACGTTTTCCAACTTGCTTGCGTGCTAATGCAGCAACGCCTGCACCTTTACCAGAAACGTTTGTACTTGTACTGGTAACAACTTTCTCTTTGACAATGACCTCGATGGAACTTCTTGACGTGTTTCCATAGCGGTCCGTAGCACTAACTTTCACCGTTTGGGAACCTGCTTTTGAAGCATTGTAACCTTGGGTAACTTTTAGTTTAACTACTTTATCAATATTGTCTGTCACTGTAAAGTAATTTGATATGTTAATCTTTTGACCGTAGTTCACGGTAACTGAATTTTGCTTACGGGTAATCTTCGGTGCTTCATAGTCTGGTTGTAGTTTGACATTAACTACCATCGTCGCCGTAGCTTCGTTTCCAGCCTTGTCGGTTGCCGAGACTTTAACCGTATATTTACCTGGATTTCCAACGGAATAGCCCTTCACAAGCTTGACATCAACGTCGCCGTCAACATCATCTTGGGCACTGAAATATTTGAGTACATCGACTTTTTCATTCCATTCAACGGAAATCGATGATTTCGTACGGGTAATCACTGGAGCTTTTACGTCAACCACATTGACTTTTAAAGTTGCGGAGGTTGCGTTTCCAGAACTGTCAACTACTTCAAATTCAAGTTCTTGATTCCCTAATTGCTTACTGGAGAAATCTTTGAGAACATTGTATTCCGTAATAACCCCATCAATATTGTCAATCGCTTCAAAATGTTTGTTAACATTTAGAGCTGTTCCATAAGGAACATCAATAACGTCTGTATTTAGTTTCGTAATTTCTGGTGGAGTTCCATCAATAACGTGAACAATAACGCGCCGTGTAACGCTTTTATTTCCTTTTTTAGCAACGAAAACGGCTTCCGTCGTCTTCAGCTCGGAGACATCAACGAATGGAGTTTCTAATTGATCCCATACGCCGCCAACGACTAAACTCATTGGGTCGAGTTGATCTCCTAATATAACAGATACTTCATGGCTCACTAATTCAAGTTCGGGTTCTTGTTCGCTGTCAGTTTCAACCGCAGCCACCTTAACTAAAGGTGTCCAAGCAACTGGTGCTGGCGTAAAGCCACCAACCAATTGAGTCATAGCAAGTAATCCTAAAGTTAATTTAAATCTATTCATGTAACTATTACCTCTATTCTGTGAAGCATTTATTGGTATCTTGTCAGAAAATACCTGCTCTTCGAATACGATGCAATAATACTAATAAAGCCAAAATCAAGCAAGAATAATTTTTTGTGAAAATTGTGTGACTACATGCCACATTTCAAATACCCTAATAAACAGTGGCTTTTTTGTTATTTTTTAGTAAATTTTGTTAACAACCAATTATGTGATTTTACCCCAAATTCAACCTTTTTCATCCATTTAATCCTCTCAAATCCAGCAAAATGTGACTAAACAAAGGACCTGTGCTAATATGTAGCCCTACCAAAAGTCAACGAAAGGAGACCACATGAAAAAACACATACTAACCTTATTAATCTTAGTATTTACCTTAACGAGTTGTAATTTATTCCAACCAAAAGAAAACACCAATTCCACCGCCACCTTCGATGAAGAAGCGGTAACCTATAAATACAGTATTGCGGAAGATGAAAAAGAATACGTTCTATCCATCCCCGTCATTACCATAGATGATCAAGAAGAATTAGAATTTACAAACATCTATAGCCTCAACCCTTTACAACAACCAGAGGGCAGCATTAGCTTAGTTTCTTCCAATCTCTATCAAAATGATGGCATTGCTTTAGAGGTCAAAGACTTACTCTACGATATTGCGCGTTATGGTTATGGATTTTATCAACTGACCGCTCAAGGAGCTGAGAAGCTCGCCGATCTTGGCAATGCTCTCGATCTACAAGAAGAGGACTTCACCTATTACCACGGGGATATATACCAACCCTTAAATCACGACGATCCTCAAGAAGTAAAATGGTATCTAGCTACCCAACTCTTAATTTGGGAGCAACTACTAAATCCTGAAACTGAAGAAGCGTTTGACATTCAGTTCGAAATCGATGTTTCCAAAGAGAAAGCAGAAATCCAATATCTCTTAGATCACGCTAGCGACTTAGAACCCGATTTTGGAGGAAGCATTCAAACCTTGAATGAAAAAGATATTGAGGAAGAAAAAGTCTTCAGCTTCACGGATTCAAATCAAACGCTTCATAACTATCGCTTACATGTTGAGCCAGGAATCGATCTAATTTCAAATGAAGACTACACCCTCGAAACACGGATAACCAAAGAAGCAGAAAGTTTAGAAATTACATTTGAACCCCTCTATGAATTACCGAATCAAGACAGCTATTATTTCTCAAGCGTCAAGAATTATGCATACTTTGCGATTGGTAATGACCGCATGGGCCAACGTCTGAAAAAATTAACCTTCAAACTATACAACCCAATAGCAAACATCAAGTTACATATCAACACCTCCGATGTGACCAACAATACCGTTCACCTCGCTGGAGCGAAGTACCAAATTTCTCAAGATATTGATTTCAAATACGCCACCGATTCTACGGAATCCACTACAACCGAGTTTGCTCGGTTTGAAAACCTCTCTCCTGGGAACTACTACTTAAGACAAGTTCAAGCGCCAGAAGGCTATGTACTCAATCATGAGGAACCACAACAAATAAATATTGAAGCCGGCATTTCTGAGAAAACGATTCCATTCATGGTCTCGCCAGAAATGACGCCAAGTGAATAAGGGCAAATCGCCCTTTTCATTTGACTTTAATCCCCTGGATGGTATAAAATACTAACACTGCACCAGTGGCGGAATAGGCAGACGCGTACGCTTGAGGGGCGTATGAAGCAATTCGTGTGGGTTCAAGTCCCACTTGGTGCACCAAATAGCATTTTACCCACTCAAGAGTGGGTTTTTATTTTATCCAAACCAAAAAAAAGGAGCTATCATCGCTCCTTTTGTAATTCAAAATTCCTTCAATTAGCGAACAAACTTCGCTCTTAATTGTTGACGTTTGAAGTCGGTGAGACCAAAAGCCTCTTCTAAATAGTCTTCCACTGTATCATACTGTTTTAAAATTTCTTCATATGCGGCATCTAGATATTCCTTATGAACACCAAAAAAAGCATGTACAAAAGCTTGTTGTTGCGGCGTGGGGTTTTCTAATTGATTCAGTCGACGCTCAATATTTGGCCGTGAAAGTTCATTAGTTAATAGATAATCTTCATAGATGTCTTCGTCGCTTGCTCCCAGGGCTTTTAATAAGAAAGCAGCGGCCAAGCCAGTGCGATCTTTACCCGCACTACAGTGGAAATAAACGGGTGTATCCGTTTCAAGAAGGATTTCAAAAAACCTCGTATATTCTAATTGGGAGTGTGGACTATTAATAATGTGGCGGTAGAGCTCTATCATCATATCTTTAGGGTCGGCTTCTTGTTGCCTAGCCATTAATTGGCTTGGATTGGCCTGACCTATTTGTTGATCGCCGATAATATTTAAATGATGAATCTCAAAGCCGTTTTTATGATTTGCTTGTCGTTCAATTTCGTGATTATCACGAAAGTCAATAACGGTTTTAATATGGAGTTCTTTTTGCAAAGTTTCAATGGTTTCTAAACTGAGTTGATGTAAAGGACCGCCACGATAGAAATAGTTGTCAATTATGGTTCCTTGTTCGGTTTTTATTCCACCAATATTGCGGAAATTTAAAATTTTATGATGCATGACTTCTCCTTTATATATGTGGACTTTATCTTACCGAACTTCACTCAAGATTGCAAAGCATGTTCATTTAAAAAACCAATCACACATATATTTGAGCGATTGGTTTCTAAACTATATATTATTCAATTTTTTGAAGTCCTTCAACATTTAAGACCATGATTTTCCGCTGACCTACAAGATCAATCAAACCAAGATTTTTAAAATGGGTCAGTTGACGGCTGAGCGTCTCTTGACTCATACCCATATACGAAGCAAAGTCGCGCTTACTCATTTGTAAATCAATTTCTTGATTCACATCAACGAGTTTCAACAATGCTTCGGCTAAACGACGTTCTACGGAATGGTGATTGATACCTTCGATAATAGTTTCAGCTTGGCCTAAGCGTTTACTTAATTCCTGAATAATTTTCAAGGCAATGGATGGATATTTCACCATCAATGTTTTTAATGTTTGTCCTTCAATGATGCACATATTTGTCGCTTCAATGACTTCACAATAATCATCCGCTTCAGTTTGGTCAAATAATGAAAGTTCACCTAAAAAATCGCCAGGACCTAAAATTCGTAAGACTTGTTCCTTACCACCATCCGTGATGCGGCTGACTTTGACTTTTCCGGTGTGAAGCACGAATAAACGTTGTCCTAAATCGCCGGCTTGATACACCATTTCACCTTTATCAAAAAACTTCGCATAGGTTATGGCGGCTATTTCCATCATTTCTGACGGGTTTAAACTATGAAAAATTGGTACCTGCTCAATACAGTTTTGACCTTTACAATGCTGACAACTCATCTTCTCACCTCACCGTCATTGTTATTTGTTTGGATTCCTGTTTTATCGAACGCTGGTTTTTAAAACTTGATAACCTAATTGATCGATGGCTTGTTCGACCTGTTCAATCTTGATTTTTTCTTCATCAAAATCAAACTTTACTTTACTTGAATTAAATAGGACTTTTAATGTTTCGCTGTCCACTCCGTCTAAACGGTTAACAGCTTTTTCTATTTTTTGTAAGCACGATGGACATGTTAGGGTTTCTAGTTGAATCGTTGCTTGTTTCATATTCATTCCTCCTTTTACAATCATAGCATACCAAACTTTTAGCTCGGATGAATTGACCTAGGTCAATTTTTGAATCGATAACGTAATAATCGCATTCCATTTAAAATAACGACTAAGATACTTCCTTCGTGAACCAACATTCCAATGGACATGTTCATCCAATCGCTAAAGAAGACGCTCGCTAATAAAATCAGAACCACCCCCACCGCAATGACGATATTTTGGTGCATATTTTTTGTGATGCTTTTGACCAAACCCAACGCATGGGGCAATTTGTTGAAGTCTGAATTCATTAAGACGACATCCGATGTTTCGATTGCCACATCGGTCCCACTTCCCATAGCGATCCCAATATCCGCTACCGCTAAGGATGGGGAATCGTTAATGCCATCACCGACAAATGCCACAATCTTGCCTTGTTGTTGAAGTTCTTTAATATAGTTCGCCTTGTCTTCTGGTAACAGATGTCCATGTGCATGAGTTAGACCCAATTCCTGAGCCACAAGATCAACCGTTGCTTGATTATCTCCGGAAAGTACGACTAAGTTTTGAACACCTAATTGCTTTAATTCGTCTAGATTTTGTTTAATCTTTGGTCGTATCTGGTCTTTAATTCCAAAGAGTTCTTTTATCTCGCCATCTACAGCAACTAAGACTAAAGAGTTTCCCGCTGCTTCCAAGCTTTGGATATCGCGGATAACCGCCGAATTTAAATTGATTTGTTCCTGAGCCATCAAGGCACGATTACCAATTAATATTTCTTTGTTTTCTACGATGGCTTTGATCCCTCCCCCTTGAATGACTTCCGTCTGATTAACAGGTAACAAGGCTGTTTCACCAAGGTACTCAACCAGAGCTTTGGCGAGCGGATGATCGGATTGTTTCTCAACACTAGAGACTATGGATAAAATCTCATTGGATGCTTCGCCATAGGATATATGATCCCCAACTTTGGGGTTTCCAATGGTTAAAGTTCCCGTCTTATCAAAGATCATATAGTCTAGTTGGCTAAAATCACTAATCACTTCACTTCCTTTTAATAAAACCCCGTGGCGTGCACCATTACCAATCCCAGCAACATGAGAAACAGGTACTCCAATGACCAACGCACCAGGACAGCCGAGAACTAATATCGTGATCGCTAATTCAATATCTTTAAAGACTATCCAAACAAGGATGGATAAAACTAAGACGGCTGGGGTATAGTATTTTGAAAAACGATCAATGAAGCGTTCGGCTTCTGATTTTGAATCTTGAGCTTCTTCAACTAATTCGATGATTTTTCCAAAAGTAGTGTCTTCTCCTACTTTCTGGGCTTCAATTTCTAAGGTACCGTTTTCTAAGATGGTTCCAGCAAAAACCACGGAATCCTTTTCTTTGGAGACGACCACCGATTCTCCAGTGATGCTGGCTTCATTAATATAACCCGAACCCGAAAGGACTTTGCCATCTACTGGGACCTTGGCCCCGGTCCGAACTTGAAGAACGTCTCCAACGTCGACGTCGTCGATTTCTACTTCTTCAAACTCGCCATTGGCCATCCGTTTATAGGCACTTTCCGGGGCCATATCGACTAATTGTTTAATGGCTTCTCGCGTTTTATTCAGCGTGCGTAGTTCTAAATACGCTCCAAATAGAAAGAGAAAAGTCACAATCGCCGATTCTTCGAAGTTTTGAATCAGAAAAGCCCCAATCACCGCAATGGTTACTAAAACATCGATGCTGACCACGCCAACTTTTAAAGCCTGATAAGCTTGGATTGCGATTGGAGCGACACCAATAATTGACGCCACAATTAAACTCATCGTGGCAATTACTGGTTGTTGAAACAACAAATGCGCGCTAAACGCAAGGATTAATAACAATCCACTCATCATTGTTATGGATTTCTTTTGGTTTAAAATAAATCTTTGCATAAAGAGTCCTAGCGGTTTTCATCGAGCTGTTGGAGCATGTGATAGACGGCTTCATAACTCTCACAGACATCACTTGGCACAGTGTAGTTATCAGTGACTTCACGTAGTTTATTAAAGTGTATATCTAAATCCCCGTCTGGTTGTTGTTCTAGTTTTTTTGTCATTACAATAAACTCGTTTTGAACATCGTAAAATTCTGGATGACTTGGTCCGTGGACCCGTGCCACGATCGGAACATAGAGTTGTAGTTGTTGTAGTATTTCTTCTTTATTTACGGTTTTATTCATCTTTGTTTGACCTCTTTTCTTGTATATGGATAGTGTAACGAAAAAAAACCTTCCATAAATTGACCTAAATCAAATTTTGAACGTTTTTTAATAAAATATACCTCCACAATCGGAGGTATTTGGGCATAGATGTAATGGCGTCCCCGATTGGAATCGAACCAACGACGTTTCGCTTAGGAGTTCGTAATACCCCCTAACAGCAAGCAGTAACAAACATTGTGTGATACCCTCTAACTCCACTGTTTAAAGGATAAACGCGTGTTCTCAATAGTAAGTAACATACTCTAACATACTGTAAAAGCAACAAAAGTGTTAGCAGAGTATGAGCAAAGTGTTAGCAAGATTGAGCGACGCCCCTAAAAATCAGAAACCATTTAGAAAGAATAAAGAGTGCCTTGATCATCCATTTCAACATTGAAAGAGAACGCTTATAGCATCAAATATGAGCATTCTCTTTGTGTATTACTCTATTTTTTTTGACATCACTATATTGCTTTTCTTACAATTCAGTATATGAGAATTGATTAAATTTCCACTAAATAGTACACTTTAATAGAAGTTTTAAACTCACTGGTACTATTGGGTAGGAATAGTACAATAACATTACCCTTCTTTACTTTATGCCATATTTATATCTATTATTAACTTGTTAGAGAGATAATCTCTGAGAAATCAAATAATATGTAGTCTAACGTCAAATCTCGATGAGCAAACCGTCTTTTCTTATTCAATGTAAGAGTGATTGCATCGCTTGAATCTATTTCATCACTATGATACCCACGAGAATTTTGCACATCTACAATATTATCATATAGTTTTGCCAAATCATTTCCTGTAACTACAACAAAACCTAAAAGAGAGCTTTGCTTATAATAAGAAGAATATTTTCCTGTTATGAATCGATCAACACCTTCTTCTACAAATTTTC
>JBNRMW010000031.1:0-2268 GCA_050309795.1 Erysipelotrichaceae bacterium
CAATGTTCGACCGACTTTTTGCACAAAACAAAAACCTTGTAAAACAATTCAATGATTTTGAATGTGGTCGATTGGCAGATGTTAAAACGGATTTTTTCTACAAGCAAGTTGCAGAACCATTTATATCTGAAATAAAACACGATATTGAGTTTACATATTTTGATATTAGAGATTATGAAAAACCCTTACGTAATGCCGATAAAAAGGACGATAACCAACTAATTGCATTATTCAAATTACTTTCACCACAACATCTGTTAAAACTTCCCTTTGCTAACGACAGCAACAGTCTTGATAAACGTTTTTACAGTGAGTTGTTGCACATCATTGGTTTAACCGAAACCAAAGACGGAAGTAAAAAACTAATCGAAAGAAACAAAGAAGGGGAACGGCACACTGGAACAATACTTGAAGCTACCATTGTTCAACTGGATAGTTTAGACAAACTCAGCCGATTTGAAAAACCTTCCCAATTTGGAAACACTCAAGATGAACGACTTTTTAATGTAGCGCTCGAACTTTCCATTACTTGGTTAAATCGTATATTGTTTTTAAAATTGTTGGAAGCTCAACTCATAGCTTACCATAAAGGCGACAAATCGTATTCCTTTCTCAATTTTGATAGCATAAAAAACTATGATGACCTTAACAGCTTGTTTTTTCAGGTGTTGGCACGTAGACCTAATGAAAGGAACGAAGACGTAAAAAAGATGTTCGAGAAAGTTCCTTATCTCAATTCATCACTTTTTGAACCTACAGACATTGAGCAGTTAACTCTTTTTATCAGCAACCTGAAAGATGATAAAACTATTCCCATCATTTCTTCTACCGTTCTCAAAGATAAACAGGGGAAAAAGAGAACCGGAAATATAAACACCCTCGAATATCTTTTTGAATTTTTAAATGCTTACGATTTTAGCAGTGAGGGGTCGGAAGAAATTCAGGAAGAAAATAAAACACTCATCAATGCCTCGGTTCTCGGTTTGATTTTCGAAAAAATAAATGGGTATAAAGACGGCTCATTCTTTACCCCGGGTTTTATTACCATGTATATGTGTCGTGAAACCATTCGCAAAGCCGTTGTGCGGAAATTTAACGAAGTAAAAAAATGGCGTTGCAACAGTATTGAAGAACTTTACGACAAAATAGAAGACAGAAATGAAGCCAATAAGATAGTGAACAGCATCAAAATTTGCGACCCTGCCGTGGGTTCCGGACACTTTTTGGTTTCGGCACTCAATGAAATGATTGCCATTAAAAGCGATTTGAAAATACTCCAAGATCGTGAAGGTAGGAGATTAAAAGAATATCATGTTGAAGTCGTAAGCGATGAACTGATTGTTACGGATGAAGAGGGAGACCTCTTTGAATACAATCCCGCCAACAAGGAAAGCCAACGCATACAAGAATGTTTGTTTCACGAAAAACAGACTATTATTGAAAACTGTTTGTTCGGGGTTGACATCAATCCCAATTCTGTGAAAATTTGCCGCTTGCGTTTATGGATTGAGCTTTTGAAAAACGCCTATTACATGCGGGAAAGTGAGGGCGTGACTTCAAGTCACACCTTCACTACCCATCCCGAACTGCAAACCCTTCCCAACATTGATATTAACATCAAATGCGGCAATTCACTCATCAGTCGTTTTCCCCTTGATTCCGATTTGCGAAAAGCACTTAAAAAAAGCAAATGGAATATTGACAGCTATCGTATTGCCGTTGCCACCTACCGCAATGCCGAAAACAAAGAGCAAAAGCGTGAAATGGAACGCCTCATTGCTACCATTAAAACTGATTTCCGAAGTGAAATTTCATCAAACGACCCTAAAGTGATAAGATTAAAGAAGCTGCAAGGCGAACTTATAAAAATGACCACCCAAGGACAACTGTTTGAACTTTCAGCAAAAGAAAAAGCGGATTGGAATGCCAAAGTTACTAAATTAACCGCCGATATTCAAAAGTTGGAAGCCGAAATTGAAGAAATAAAAAACAATAAAATTTACGAAAATGCTTTTGAATGGCGTTTTGAATTTCCCGAAGCGCTGAATGATGATGGAGATTTTGTGGGCTTTGATGTGGTAATTGGGAATCCGCCGTATTATTCTCTTTCAACAGATCCTTTATTAGGCCAAGTTGCAGATAAATACACCACATTCTCTTCAACAGGAGATATTTACGCATTATTCATTGAACTTGCACAACAATTGTTAGCTAATCATGCCATGGTTACTTTAATTATTTCCAATAAATGGATGAGGGCAAACTATG
>JBNRMW010000032.1:0-2354 GCA_050309795.1 Erysipelotrichaceae bacterium
TGTAAGCCCGAAATATAAAAAATAGCGCACCTTTACGGTACGCACGACGAATGGCCAACTATCCTAGATTTTTTTCGGATAGTTGGCTATTTTGCACATGTGGCTTGAATATTTTCTGACCAAGGCATGTAGTTATGTAAAATCTCAGGTTGTTGATGGAACGGTAAATTTGGTAACTCCGTCATCAGCTTCACCAGATACTGATAAAAATCAACCCCGTTTGCTTTAGCCGTTTCAGCTAAGCTTAAACAGATGGCGTTTGCCATTGCACCCGCTTCACTGACAGAGTGCATCCAATTCTTACGGCCGATTACGTTGGGACGAATCGCATTTTCAGCTGGATTATTATCGATTTCAATGCGTCCATCAGAAAGAAAGACTTTTAATCCATCAGCACGATTCAGCGTATATTCAGCTGCTTTCGCAAGCGCATTTTTTCCGAAGAAAGGCGATTCCTCTATCCATTTGAAAAATTCTTCGACAATTGGTTTTGACCTTTCTTGTCGCGCTTTTTGCCGTTCTTCAGGTGAGAGATCCTTAAATTCGCGTTCTAAGCGATACAGTTGATCACAAAAGTCGACGCCTATTTTCCCATTCTTACTGTCGGCTTTCAGCCAGTATCGGCGAACATGTGCCATGCAGTTTGCGAATGTGACACCCTCTAATTTGCCATATGCTGAATAACCATCACAAATCATCGTTCCTGTAAAACCCTTCGTAAAATCTTCTAGTATAACTCTTCCTCTAGACAACGCACTTTGGAAAAGAATAAGAATCGGTCCTTCACTTGGAACTGTTCGGTATACCCAATTATAAGCTTTCGTGTGACCTGGCTTACCATCCGAGCGCTTGATGATTCTTGCATGTGTTTCGTCCACATGCAAAACAGACCTCTCTATTAACTCCTGCTTCATCGCATTATAGATAGGTAAAAGCCAATCATCTGTTGCTCGAATGACCCAATTGGATAAATTTTTATCATTTGTATGGAGACCATATCGTTCCCACTCCTTCACCTGACGGTAAAGAGGTAAGTACTGAATAAACTTATCGTAGATAAGCTTGGCTAGAACAGTGGCTCCTGCAATACTTCGTTGAATAACTGCTAGTGGCGCTTTCCCACGCTTGATTTGCGCTTTTTGTGAATCATCCTTTTTACAGTACGTGCACTCATAGGCATGTTCAAAATGTTGAATGCGCATCATTTTTGCTGGAATAAATTTAGCTTCTTCACGTGTTAATGTAGCACCAACCTCTGTCATTTGACTTTGGCAACAGTCACATTGTGTCTGACTTGGATGATGGTGAATTTCTTCGATTTCCACACCATCATCAAACGAATCATTTCGTTTTTTCTTATGTGATTTACGGACAACGGTATAGCTAATCGTCGTCTCCATGCTTTGTTCTTCTGTTTGCTCAGAGTCGCTAAAAGACGGATCTTCATCAAATAAAGATCCCTGTCCATCAGGTGCTTGATACTTTGATTTTTCAGACTTTGAACCATATAACATTTTTGTTAAGTGATGAATTTGAGATAACGCTTGATCTAACTTCGCGGAAAGTTCTTGATTTTGCTTATTAGAATTAGCTAATTGTTCCTCAAGTAATTGAATTAATCGCTCATTTTGAGTTTTTTGTTCTGCAGAGTTGTTTCCCAAATGATTCACCACATTTCGTTCAAGTTTATATGTGGATGATTATATCATTGAATATACGATGATTAAAAGATACCTTTTTCAGATTTTGCAATGGCTTTTGGCTGTTGGAGAGATAATCCTTCCAACAACCAACGGAGTTCTTGTTGTGAAAGATTGCGCACTTCATTTTCATTTTTAGGCCATTGTAACTTTCCGTTATCTAATCGTTTATAAAGCATGGCGAAGCCATCTCCGTCAAAATACAAACATTTATAACGATCTTTGCTCCATCCTGAAAACAGAAAGATTGAATCACTATACGGATCCAACTCGAAAGAATCTTGAATGAGCGTTGCGAGACCATCAATACCTTTACGCATATCCGTCTTACCGCATATGATGTAGATATTTTGTACGCTCGTAAAATCCTGCTTCATCAACCGTTCAGCTCCTTCATAATCGTTTGGATAATGCGCTCATCTACGCCATTGAAGAAGAAAATTTCAGCCGCAGCGGTTTTAATGACGCAACTTGGCTCAGCAGTGTATTGGCTAGAATGGAACGAAGAAGTTTCAACTGGAAGAGGATCGAGTTTGACGGGAACAATGGTTAATTTGTTTGTTGGCATAAGAATAGCACCTCCTTTGAATGATAGGTTTATCATACTGGAGGTGCTAGGTCATTTATATGCGTTGTTTGATTACGGGCTTACGA
>JBNRMW010000033.1:0-12672 GCA_050309795.1 Erysipelotrichaceae bacterium
ATACCTCTGTTTTTTTGTTATAGTATTCATGCGATGATTCCTTTCGAATTTGTTGGACAAACTCATTCTACTAGGTCTCATCGCTTCTTACTAGTTGGAAAGTCTCACATCAATTGTAACCCTACACTTTCGGTCAAAGCATAATTTTGATATACTAAAAATTGTTCAACATATCTGTTATAATAGACTTGGAAGAAATCCTATGAAAACACCTCGTTACTTACCCCACCCTGTACCGAGGTGTTTTGATACGTAAATTAACATCCTGAAGGTTATTAGTTGTTTTAATTGTTGGATTTAGTAAAATAGTACATATAAAAGGAAGTGATGAAGTGAACACTTTATTTGACTATATTAAATGGCGTGGAGACTTGAGTTTTGAACAATCCCCGCTCAACGAAGTAGATAATTTAATTTTAAGTAAGCTTTCCTATCTTCCCTTTGATCAAGCGCTAACGGCGGATTTCGATCAGCGTTTTATTTTAAAAGAGGTTGGTCAGCAGGTATTAGATCAATTACAAGACCCAGATAAAATCAATGGATTAGAAGTTCTGTTTGAACAAGATCCGCTCTTACTTGAGGCAATGGTTCAAAGTCGACGGTTTGGGAATCTAGAGGTCTTTGGTTTTCGCAACCATGTTGATCCAGAGAGTCAAAAACAAATATGTGTGATGACAATAAAACTTACCGACAAGCTATACTTTGTTTCGTTTCGGGGAACGGACAACACCTTTGTGGGGTGGAAAGAAGATTTTAATATGACCTTACAGGCGGTGGTCCCTTCTCAACTGGAAGCCGTTCACTATGTTGACGAATTACTTGGTGTAATAGATGGCGATATTTATGTTGGTGGTCATTCTAAAGGTGGTAACTTAGCTATTTATGCTGGGGTGTTTGTCCAACAAAATTATGCCCAGCGAGTTTTAAAAATCTTCAGTAATGATGGACCAGGTTTCCATAGCAGTGTGTTGGCTAGTGAAAAATACCAACAAAACCGGCATAAAATTTATGCTTATATTCCTGAAGAATCGATTGTAGGTTTATTATTCGAACATGATGCGAATATAACGATTATTAAAAGTAAAGAGTCGATGTTCTGGCAACACGATCCCTATAATTGGGTCGTTGAGCAGACACAATTTGTCCATGTCCCTCAGCTAAGTCGCTCGAGTCGATTTATTGATACGACCATTAAGCAATGGGCAGAAGGTTTGGACCCCCTTAAGCAGCGCCAAACTATTGATGTACTTTTTGAGATTTTGGATGCGACAGAAGTTACCTCGCTGAGTCAGATTACCGAGGATTGGTTTAAAAAAGCGCGGATGATGATTGGTGCTTATTCCCAATATGATAAAGAAACCCGAAAGATGATGACGGAACTCTTAGGCTCCTTGTTAACAACGGGTCGAAAGAATTTATCGATTTTACGAAAAAAGAATGAAGAGACGGTTGAACAAGAAAACAATCATCAAATTCTCGATACACCGAAAGAGTAGTTCATAGATAATGGAGATATTCGCGAGGCTTTGATCTGTGCTTTTGAATGGTTTTTATTTGAGCGAAAGTCAATTTTTTTAGCCCAAAGATGAGTTATGGTAAAATAAGTTCTCACAAATAAGGAGGTGCCTATGATCGATATTGTTGTTATTGGTGCAGGACATGCGGGGGTGGAAGCGGCGATTGCGAGCTCAAAAATGGGCCATCGCACCCTTTTGTGTACGCTTGATTTAAATAAGGTCGCCTTAATGCCGTGTAATCCAAGTGTTGGCGGTCCAGCGAAAGGGATCGTTACCCGTGAAATTGAAGCCCTTGGTGGGGTCATGGGTAAAGTAGCCGATGAAACAGCCCTACAGTTCAAAATGTTAAATATGTCGAAAGGACCAGGGGTCCGGTCGTTACGCGTCCAATCAGATAAAGACGCCTATAGTCAACGGATGAAAGAAATTCTTTTAGAACAAGAAAACCTCGAGATAAAAATCGGTATGGTTATGAGCATAAATTTTAAAGAAGACACGATTACTTCTATTACAATGAATGATGGGGAAGAAATTTTTGCGAAGGCGTTTATTTTAACCTCAGGAACGTATATGAATTCGTTAGTCATGATTTCCGATCAAACAGAAAAAATTGGTCCGGAGAAACAACCTACCAGCTCCGGCTTGAGTGATTCCTTAAAAGCCATGGGAATTGAATTAATCCGTTTAAAGACGGGAACACCAGCACGAATTAAGACATCGTCGGTTGATTTTTCAAAAACCATTGAACAACCAGGAGACACAAATCCTGTCTTGTTTTCACGGTTTACCGATCGTCAAAAATTAATAGATAAACAAATTTCTTGTTTCTTAACGTATACGAATGCGAACACCCACGAAATCATTAAAGAGAATATTCATCTTTCATCGATGTATTCTGGTGTGGTGAGTGGTGTTGGGGCTCGTTATTGTCCTTCTATTGAAGATAAGTTGGTTCGTTTTGCGGATAAAGAGCGCCATCAATTGTTTATTGAGCCTGAAACCAAGCGCTATGATCAAATATACTTACAAGGATTATCTAGTTCCTTACCTGCGGAGGTTCAAGATCGGATGATTAAAACGATTGCTGGGTTGGAGCAAGCCGAAGTTCTTCAATATGGCTATGCGATTGAATACGATGCCTTGAATCCATTTCAGTTAACCCCAACTTTAAGAGTTCGCAACTTCAAGAACTTTTACACCGCCGGCCAAATCAATGGAACTTCAGGTTATGAAGAAGCAGCAGGACAAGGGATTATGGCGGGAATAAATGCGAGTTTAATGATTCAAGGTAAAGATCCCTTCATTTTAAGACGGGATGAAGCCTATATTGGGGTAATGATTGATGATTTAGTCACCAAAGGAACCGATGAACCTTATCGCTTGTTGACGTCACGGGCGGAATATCGCTTGTTGTTAAGACACGATAATGCTTATCGCCGACTCACTGCCTACGCCAAAGAATTTGGATTGCGTTCGACTGAGGAAATTGAATCCATCGAAACCATGCTTCAAGAGGTCGATGATTTAATCGCCTGGAGCCAAGAGACGTCCTTAGAATCTTGGGAGCAACTAGGTTTACCACAAAAAATGTTAGTCATTGATGCCATTAAGCGCCCTCAGCTTTCTTTACAACAAATTTTAGAGAGTTTGAATCTAGAAGTTGATGAAGAAATTGTTACGCAAGCAGAAATTGAAATTAAGTATGCTGGCTATATTGCGAAGGCTTTAAAAGACGCAAATAAGTTGAAAACAATGGATACTTTAGTTATCCCCAAAGCCTTTGATTATGAAAAAGTAGATCATTTGGCTATCGAAGCAAAACAAAAATTATTGATGGTTAAACCTCATACGCTGGGCCAAGCCTCGCGTATTTCAGGGGTTAATCCAGCCGATATAACGGTTTTAGCGATGGCTTTAGGTCGTCTTCATGATTAGTTGCCCAGTTTGTCAACAACCCTTGGTCTTAGCGGATAAAGAAGCGTATTGTGCTCAAAATCATCGTTTTGATCGGGCACGTCAAGGCTATTATAATTTACACCAGTCCCATCGGAAACATCACGGAGACGATCGGCTCATGGTGGATGCCCGTCGCGCTTTTCTAGAAGCTGGTTTTTATCAGCCTCTACGGGAAGCGATGGTGTCTCTTTTAAAACCGTTAGCCCTGTTATCTATGTTGGATTTGGGTTGTGGTGAAGGTTACTATACGCATTATTTGAAAAAAGAATTGACGCTAAGGGAAGTGGTCGGCATCGACATTTCTAAAGAAGCCTTAAAAAGAGCGTCGGTATTGTATCCAGATATTAATTGGTTGGTTGCCAGTATTGCTCATTTGCCGATTTTAGAGGAATCCTTTGATGCGGCTTTGGTGGCTTTTGCTCCGCGATATTATGAAGAGTTTGCGCGGATTTTAAAACCACAGGGCTATTTGTTGCAGGTTAATTCTGGTCCCAAACATTTGATTGAATTGAAAGAACAATTGTATGAGGTCAGCATTGATAATCCACCGATTGAGACGTCAGCTGCTGGGTTTGAATTGGTACGTCAAGAAATGTTTTCGACCAAGGTCCCCGTGGAGAATATTGATCTTGTTAATTTATTGGATATGACACCTTATCGTTATAAAAGTAAAATTGAGCGGGTTGAATGGGTCCAATCCCTCCCTTGCTTGGACATCACCTTTGAGTTTGTCTTAACCTTGTTTAAAAAACAGTAAAATAAAAGAGCGAATGGACGTATACCTTGGTTTTCCAATGAGGAGACGTATTGTATGTTTACGCATTTAACGCTCTTTTTTTGTGCTTTCTCTGTTAAAATAGAACTATGAAATCAAAACAAGATACTTTCGCCATACTTGGCGCAACTTTGGGGATGCTTTTAGGCCCGGTTGTGGTCATCCTTTTACATAATTATGGAATCAAATCCCCAATAAGTGATGATACGATTACCCTGACCCTGAGTATTTTTGTGTTTACCGCTTTGGGGCTCATGGTAGGTATGAGCATAAAAAGGAGTGACCATGATTAATCTTCGTTGGTTAGAAGAACCAGATGAAAAAGCTGAAATCAGTGCACGGATTTTAAATCAACTACCCCAATGGTTTGGTATTCCTGAGTCCACGGATTGGTATATTGAGGCCTCTCGTCATTTACCCATGTTGGTGGCCTATGTAAAAGGTCAGCCTACTGGTTTTCTTTGTTTAGATGAAACTTCCTCAAAAACCTTAGAAATTATTGTCATGGGAATTTTACCGGATTTACACCGACAAGGAATCGGTCGTCGCTTGGTTTTGGAAGCGAAGACCTGGGTAGCGATTCAAGGCTATGTGTATCTTCAAGTGAAAACGTTGGCAGAAAGCCACCCGGATGTACATTACGAGGGGACGCGAAAGTTTTATCATTCCATGGGATTTGAGGATGTGGAAGTGTTCGCTGATTTATGGGGACCAGACAACCCTTGTTTACAAATGATATTAAAAGTATAATTTGCGGGATTTCTCAAATTAAATCAAAACACCTCGTCCGTGATATGATAGAGGTGTTTTTATGAGGAGGTAGTGGGATGCTTATTGATCAACATTTACATACAAATTATTCTTGGGACTGTCGAGAACAGTTGGAGAATTATTTATTGCTAACGAAAAACGATCTGGTGACAACGGAACATTTAGACTATTATGACTTTAAGGTGAATGGTCATTATGAACCAGATTATGCGCGATATATTGCAGAAATTGACCAGTTATCCAAAAAATATCAACGAAACATTTATCGTGGAATAGAAGTGGGTTATACACCAAAGGATGCGCTACGTATTCGTGAATATTTAGCGGATAAGTCCTATGATCTAATTTTATTGGCCATTCACCAAGACGGAGAAGTGAATTATATGTCCCGAGCTGCTCGTGCTCGTAATCCGTTACAGATTTTAGACGAATATTTAGAACTTGTTTCCATCGCTTTGGATGATGTGGATTATGCTCAAGTCTTAGCCCATATTGACTTTGGGATGAGGATGATTGACTTACCCTTACAATTGTTGAATATTCGTGAACATAAAATTGTTGAAGTTCTAAAGAAACTCGTTGAAAAGAAAATGGCCTTTGAGGTGAATACACGCTCGCTATACCAATATGATAATGAAAAGATGTATGAAATATTTTTGTCTATTTATAAAGGTTTGGGTGGGGAGCTTATTTCTTTAGGTTCGGATACACATTCTACTGGTATGTATATGTTTGAGTTTGATCGGGCAATTCGCTTTTTAAAGAAAATGGGTTTCCATCAAGTGACTCAAGGAATTGACCGTAAATTACATTTGGTAGATATTTAAGTCCTATTTAATGGATAGGCGACCTTCATATGGTCGATGGAAGCCTCTTGAAAGACTTCGCCTTCGATTCTGAAGTTTTGTTTTAAATAGAAATCAATGGCTTGAGTTTGAGCGTGTAGAAAAAGCGTTTCAATGTTTTCGTTTTGGGCGGCTACTTTTACAAAATTTAGTAACTGGGTGCCAATTCTGAGGTGGCGATATTTTTTTCTAACCGCAATCCTCTGCAATTTCCACGACGACCCGACAGGTCTGAGCCGGAGCACGCCCACTAATTGATCATTGATGAAAGCACCAATATACTGGGTCGTTGGTTGAGTGTCGTAGACATCGCTTTCTAAAAGTGGGTCTACTTGTTGTTCGTTGACGAAAACTTCATAACGAAGGGATTTCATGGCTGTTAATTCTGCAGGTGTTTGTAATTTATGTATGTCCATGTTGTCATTATAGCAAAATCAGGGCCATCTGGTCTTTTTTGTTTGTCGCTATTGGCAGGGCTTCTTTGCTATAATAAGCATAAGGAGTTGACGAATGCATTTACAATCGATTAAAGAAGCTATAAACCATCTTACTCAAACGATGACTACCCAACAATGGGACCAATTTGCCCAGTATGCATCGTTTTTATATGAAAAAAATCAAGTCATGAATCTAACAGCCATTGATGACCCACAGGGTATTTACGAAAAACACTTTTATGATAGTTTACTAATGTTCGTAACGCTCGATGAATTTGATTCTTTTTGTGATTTAGGATCTGGGGCGGGATTCCCGGGCATGGTGGTAGCAATTATGCGACCAGAGTCTAAGATTACCTTAGTTGAACCTTTAGCTAAAAGATGTGTTTTTTTACAAGAAGTGGTAGAGTTATTGAACTTAACAAATGTGGAGATTGTCAATGAACGGGCGGAAGACTTAGCTGTTTTTCGTGAGAGTTTTGATGTGGTGGCTGCACGGGCGGTTTCTAAATTGAACATCTTGGTCGAATTAGGCTTACCGTTAGTCAAAGTAGGTGGCTATTTAGTGGCAATGAAAGCGGCAGCAGCTTTAGATGAAGCCGCCGAAGCCAAACAAGCGATTGGTCAATGTGGCGGGAAACTACATAATCCCCAACCCCAGTATTTATTAGACGGTAGTATACGTTATAATATAAAGATAGAAAAGATAAAACAGACGCCAGCACGCTTTCCGCGTCGCTACAGTCAAATTAAGAAAAAGCCATTATGAGAGTAGAAGGTAGGTAAATATGGGAAAAGTGATTGCCGTAACCAATCAAAAGGGCGGTGTTGGTAAAACGACGACGAGTATCAACTTGGCAGCAGGTTTGGGATATTTAGGAAAAAAAGTTTTGTTATTGGATTTGGACCCACAAGGGAACTCCACCCAAGGTACGGGAGCAACGAATCATCCTTTTGAATTAACCACCTATGATTTATTACTAGGGGATGAAGATTTTTCCGACATCATCCTTAATTTAAAGCGACCGCCAATTGATGTGGTTCCAAGTACCATCGAATTGGCCGGAGCCGATTTAATAATGGCAAAAGAAGAAACCGGTAGAGAACATTTCTTGAAGCAGAAGATTGACCAAATTAAAGAAGCGTATGATTATGTTTTAATTGATTGTCCCCCCAGTTTAGGTTTATTGAATACCAATGCATTGACGGCAGCGGATTCTGTAATCATACCCGTTCAATGTGAATACTATGCCTTGGAGGGGTTAACTCAACTATTGAGTACGATTCGGTTAGTTCAGCGTTTGTTCAATCATGATCTTAAAATAGAAGGTGTGTTATTAACGATGTTTGATGTTCGGACGCGGTTAAGTGTGGAGGTCCAACAAGATGTTCGCAAATACTTCAAAGAAAAAGTATATCGAGCATATATCCCGCGAAATGTGCGGCTGTCGGAAGCACCCTCTCGCGGATTGTCAATCTTTGAGTACGACATTAAATCAGAAGGTGCCAAGGCGTATGCGGCCTTAGCTAAAGAAGTGATCATGAAAAACGAAAGTCAGGTGAATAACGATGAGTGATTCTCGAAGCAAACTAGGAAAAGGATTAGGGGCCATTTTTGGCGAAAACATTGACCAGATCCTGGAAGATATTGAAAAGGGACAATCCAAAGAGTTTGAAACAACGAGTATGGATGTGCCAATTAATGAAATCCGGACAAATCCTTATCAACCACGTAAACAATTTGATCAACAAGCTCTGGTTGAACTGAGTGATTCGATTAAACAATTTGGTATTATCACGCCCATTTTGATTCGTAAGTCCGTTCAAGGCTATGAATTAATTGCTGGGGAACGGCGCTTGAGAGCCTCAAAAATGGCGGAACTGAAAGAAATTCCGGCCATCATTGTTGACTTCAGCGATGAAATGATGATGGAAGTAGCTTTAATTGAAAACATTCAACGTGAAAACCTAAATGTGGTGGAAGAAGCTCAAGGATATCAAAATATGATCACACACCTAGGCTATACACAGGAACAAATTGCTCAACGCATTAATAAATCGAGAACCCATGTTGCCAACTTGTTAAGACTTCTTAAATTGCCGGACGAAGTTTTAGAGATGGTTGTTCAAGATCAGTTAACCATGGGCCATGTACGACCATTGATTACCTTATCGTCGACACAACAAATGATTGAAATAGCGAAAAAAGCGTATCAACAAAACATGACCGTTCGCGAGGTTGAAAGCTATATTAAACAACTCGACCAACCGCAGGGCAAAAAAACGGTGAAGGTATTGCCGAAGAAAAAGTATTTATATCCGATCGAACTATTGGAAAAACGGCTACAAACCGGCGTCACGATTAAGAAACAACAAATAATCATCGATTTCATAGATGATGAAGATTTAAATCGCATCCTAGAATTAATGGATGCCCTAGAAGATTAAAAAGGCTAGACTAGCCTTTTTCATTGGTCCAGTTTATGGTACACTTAAAAACAAAGGAGATTTGGTGGGATGAAATATTCAGCGCTGATTGTGGCTGCAGGTAAAGGCACACGAATGGGATTAGGGTATAACAAAATGTTTTATAAGCTTCGTAAATACGGCATGACGGTTTTACAAAAAACGACAAGCATCTTTATGGATGATCCTCAGTGTGCTCAAATTGTCATCGTTACGAATCAATCCGATATGCCCAAAATTGTGCTTAATCATGAAAACCAAAAAATAGTTCATGTTAATGGTGGACCGACCCGTCAAGAATCGGTATTTCTCGGTTTAATGGCGGTTTCCCAAGATATTGTCCTCATCCATGATGGCGCCCGCCCGTGGATTGATCAAGAATCGATTGATCGTTTAGTCAATGCGATGGAACATGAAAAAGCAGCTATTTTAGCGGTTAAAATGAAAGATACCATTAAGGTCATTAAAGATGGTTATGTGGAAAAAACCATTGACCGCGAACAATTAATTAACGCTCAAACACCACAGGCATTTGAGACGGGTTTAATTATCAATGCCTATTTGAAAATATTTAATAAAAATATACAAGTCTTCGATGATGCTCAGGCCGTCGAACTGGTGACAGATACGAAGGTAAAAATTGTTCAAGGCTCGTATTTAAATAATAAGATTACAACGATTGATGATGTTAAAAACACTTAAGGATGCCCGAAGGCATCCTTTTATTAATCACATATCCATTGTCCATCAACAAAGCGGCAAGTTTGTCCGTCTTGGACTATTTCTAGCGGTTTGATTTCCGCTTCTTTTTTCTCCTGAAGCATTTGTTTTAAGGTTTTTAGAAGATAATCTTTGGATTGAGCGCCGCTGATTAAGTATTTTCCTTCAACGACCAAGGCGGGCACCCCGCGCAAACCATAACTTTGAGCTCGTAAGAAATCATCTTCAACAAAAGCTAAAGTTTTTGGATCCTCATAAAGAGCATACCAGGTATCAAAGTCGACGGGAGTGGACTTGATGATTTCAAAGAGAACTGTGTCGTCGTCGATGTTGAGATTTTTAACAAACAACCCTTCTTGTAAAGCGTCGAAAACGTCCCAATAAGAGCCCAAGCTTTCTGCGGCTTTAGCGGCTCTTAAGCCTTTCATGGAGGTTGGGAAATCGAAATCGGTTTGTTTCATCCCTTCGATATTGAACCGATGTAAAGTATCGTTTTGATTGGCTTGATGCCAGTGGCTAGCAATCTCTGTTTTTGCTTGGGATAAACTCCCAAATTGAGCTATTAAGGCTTGTTTGTCTGGTGCCAAAGCAAAGCTTCGATGGGTAATTGCGAGTTCAGGGATTTCTTTATGTAATTCACGTATCCGATACGACATAGGAAAACAAAAGCTACAGATGACATCGTGAAAGAATTCAATATTTAATTGGGTCATACGCCCCTCCTTTTGATTCTATCTTAAAAGAAGTCAGGAAGTTTGGCTAGATAGATACTTCTTTTGTTTTTTGGATTAGGCGTTGTTTTATTTGCTCCATTAAGGGTAAGTTTTTTGTTCCAGGGATTAGATAAATCGTATCTAAATCATCAATATCAAAGATGTCGAAGAGTTCTTCTTCATAATGTTTGCCCAAAATTTGATTCTTCGGATAACCAGTAAGTTCCAATCGAGCCATATAGTCGAGATAGCGTGCACTAGCAAATCCGACCCGTTTAATGAAGGGTTGATTTAAATATTCGAAATTGACATCATACAAATAGGCAATGTTTTCTGTTTCCATGACCCCGCGTTTGTTGGGTGGATTGGCCATAAAAATGCCAATGTTTCCTTGATGGGATTGACGACGGATATAATCGAAAGCACGAGTTACAGCAACGGGATTTTGGTCTTTTCCCATAATCGTTACGAAGCGTTTGTTGGCGACCACGGTTTCCTCATAGCGGGTAGTCGGTAGTTGTAACTTAGGAAAGCCTTCTTGTATTTCTGAAAACGTAAAACCAACAAGATGTAAACTGGCAATGGTAGCAAGAGCGTTATAGAGATCTGTTAAATTTTCTGAAAAACTCGGAAACTCATAACGTTCTTCTTGATATTCAAGGACAAAGGTATTTGAGTTTCGGTCAATGATTTCATAATCAGGCTTCGGGTTGCCGAAATGACAGTTTGAACAGGTTGCTTTCCCGATATGATGGTAATGTTGAAAAGTATAAGTCAACGGATGGTTGCACAAAGGACAAATCGGTAAATCGTTAATAAGGGCATCCCTATGGCTCGTTTCGTGTGGTAGTGGTCGGATAGAAAAATAGGAACGAGAATTATTTGGTTTTAACATGCTGCTGATTAAATCATCTCCATTTAATAAGAGGTGAGTATCATCACCAATCGCTTGGTTTAAGCGGGTAACTATAAAATCAACATGGGCATTGCGTCGGTAAGAATCGCGAAACAGGTTGGTCACTATTAAATGTTGGGGCTGATAATCAGGCAGTAAGAACCGACTAGCAAGTTCGTCAACTTCTAAAACCGACCAGGGTTTTGTTTGGTTGCCGAATAGATTGGTTCCAGACAAAAGCGCAGTCGTTGTCCCTTGTAAAATATTGGATCCGTAACTATTATTAATCACGTCAAATTGTTTATACTTTAAAAATGCGGAGATTAAATTCGAAACCGATGTTTTTCCATTGGTACCGGTAATGGCTAATCGGTGCTGGGGCATCGGTAAGATTTTTAAGAGCTCGGGATCGATCTTTAAAGCTATATGTCCGGGCATATGGGTGCTGTTTCGACCAAAGAGTTTGAGTGTTCGATGGATGAGTTTAGAAGCGACGATGGCGCTATGGTATTTTATGTTTTTGTTCATGCTCATGATTTCGTTAATTGGTAAAATTGGCCAGATTTAAATTCTTCTAACCGTTGGTAGTAGGCAGCAACAAGGGTATCATAATTAGATGGCATGGGTAATGTAGGATCTAATCGGTTGAGAAAAGCTTTCATAAATAAAGGATTCAATAGTAGGAAAGGACCGATACAATTGGTGCCATAAAAATTTTTGTAGAGAACACCTTCTTTATTTGTTTGGCGATTCATCCCAAAACCTTGTTGGGTTTCAAAGAAAATATTTTGAAAATAATCTCCATAAAAACTTTCACTAAATTGGGTTTTATGAGCGGTGAGTTCCAGTTCATCAAACGTCCCTAGAATATAGTTGTTGAGACGGGGTTGATAGCGTTGGATTGTATGAAAGTCAAAGATTTGTAAACCGTCGACGATTCCGAGTTCTTCGTAATCGATGAACTTTCCAAAAATATCTAAGCCATTTCCAGTGATGAAAAAAGTGGTTTCTTTTTCGATGAGCTCTTTAATGCGATCTTTATAGGGCAAAAGTTTATGTAGTAAGGTGAATTGATGTTTTTCGCTAAGAGCTCCTAAGTAGATGAAGTCAACCTCATGGTTCACAAAATAAGGCTCTTCAACGAGGGAAGTTTTAATGAGTTGATGATCTTTGAAAACGTGTTCAAAGAGTAATTGATGGCCATGTTCACCGTACAGTGCAGCGACTTCATGGGCTAAGATTTCAATAACCATGGGGACTCCTTCTTTTACTAATAATATACATCGATTATTTAGGGTTATCAAGAAGAGAGGGTTGGTTGTTGGGGCTTAAATGATGTACACTTGTAAATGATGTGAGACCGTATTCTTAAGAATAAATGGTCTAGTTGAGATGAATTGGATAGTTATCTTAGGAGAATCGAACCGTAAGTTCGATTCTTTTTTCAATGGGTGTTAGATAATCGAGTGTGGCCATAGCGATTCTGTTCGATCTGTATAAGTATTGTTTAGCTTGGTGTCTAAGATCTTCAAGACTATAGAACATCAATTTAGAGTAGAATCTTTCATTATCCGTAC
>JBNRMW010000034.1:0-2543 GCA_050309795.1 Erysipelotrichaceae bacterium
CCTCGTATATTATATTTAGGCGTTCATTTTCGCCTATTATTCCTTACAGATTTGCTTATTAATCTATCAAATGTCTTGGACGTTCCGTGATGTTCCTAGATAATGGTCTTAGGATCATTTGGGACAATTCTTTTTCACCCTGCGGATATAACCGCATTAGAAAGACTGTTTCCCAGTGTGCGTTTCGACCTTCATACACGCAGGCTGTACACCTTGATGTTCGAACCTAGATGTTAGTAGCTCTAGGGCGGCTTTCGATGCAAGGATAGTACTCATACACGAGGCTGCCGATCGGCGTTCACACTAGGGATATCTCAGAGCGTCCAAGAAATACGTTCCAATGATTCTAAATCGAAAGGAGTGTTAATCCCATGAAATTATTTGTTGGTTTAGATGTTAGTTCTTTTGATATCAAGGTTTGTTTTTTAAATGGTGAAGGAGATCAGTTAAATTCCTTCGCAGTCACTAATGATTTACCAGGTGCCACACAGCTAAGAGACGAGATTTTAAAGGTGACTCAAAATCAACAATCTACTAGGGAGTTACGTATCGGTCTTGAATCTACAAGTGTTTATAGCTTTCATCCATCCATGTTTTTACACCATGATGAGTCAATTCGTGCTCTTGGTGGACAAGTACTGGTCATGAATCCTAAACAAATAGCCAACTTCAAGAAAAGCTATAGCGACATGGACAAAACAGATGAAATTGATGCATTTGTCATTGCCGATTATTTGCGTTTTGGTCGTTTACCAATGACTGTGATCAAAGAAGCACAATATGTTGCGCTTCAACAATTAACACGCACACGTTATAATATCGTTCATCAAATGACGAGAGAAAAGCAACGATTTCTTCAATATTTAAGCTATAAGTGCAATACCTTTACAGAAGATGTTGAATCATCTGTGTTTGGTAAAGCAATGATGGATCTGTTTCTAGAAAGTTATAGCCTTGAAGAGCTGTCGCAAATGTCTTTAGATGATTTAGCTGATTACTTACGAGTCAAGGGAAGAAATAGATTCCCAGATCCAGAACATGTAGCCAAATCAATTCAACGAGCTGTCCGTTCTTCTTATCGTTTGGACAAAGTTGTAGAAGACTCAATTGATACGATTATAGGTACTTCTATTACGTTAATTCGCGCATTTGAAAAACAAATTAAAGAACTTGATAAATCAATTAAGCGAATCATGAAAGGTGTGCCACAAACCCTGCAAACTATACCTGGCATGGGTCCAGTATTTACAGCTGGCATTATCTCTGAAATTGGACAAATTGACCGTTTCAAGGATGAATCGAAAATTGCCAAGTATGCGGGTCTTTATTGGCGCAAACACCAATCTGGACGCTTTACTGCCGATGATACATCTTTATCGCGTAATGGAAATCAGTATCTCCGTTATTACCTAGTTGAAGCCGCCAACAAGGTAAGAAGCCATATGCCTGAATATGGAGAGTACTACGCGAAAAAGTATCAAGAAGTACCAAAGCACCAACACAAAAGAGCCCTCGTCTTAACTGCAAGAAAACTTGTGCGTTTGGTGGATGCGCTACTACGCAAAAACCAAATTTACACGCCCAAAAGGAGCGTAGATACATGAAGCATGAATAGCTTCTAAATCCTTTAACTATTTTCAGTAAATTCAATTAATTTACTGACCTCAGTTTAGTGTTGCCTTTTTTAAGCAAATTGTACCATGATAACAAAATAATTATTCATTTTTAACTTGACATACTACCGCAGGTCTTTTCCATCAAGCTGTGCATAAGGACGTGGATTGTTAAAATCATCTTTTTTCCATACTTCCCATTCACCACTTAAGGTTGTCCAATAATTGCTAGGTAGCGGATTTTCATCCCTGAAGTCTTCATACCAAATTAGTGCGGAATCTGGTTTCCTTCTTAATACTTCTGTTGTTAATTTAAATGCCCGATCAGGTTCCACCATTTGACCATTTACCCCTTTAAACTTTCTAGGTGCAAGTAAGAACTCCGCTTCACCCGCGCTAGATGATTGCCTGAAGTCAGAGCAGACCCTAAAACCATAAAACTGAACACCAGGAATTCCTGCTTTAACTTTAATGGTATGTGTACCTGCTGATAAGGATATATTCTTCTTTAATGTTAACCAGCAAGTCGTTCTCCAATAAGGCCACCATAGTCTACTTTCCTTAAAGGTTGTTTCATCATTATCAATTGATATTTTAATCGTATTTTTATCCCAAAAAGGAAAACCAATCCTTACTGCAATGTCATAAGTTCCACTAAATTGCAAAGTGAAATTGTATGTTGTTTCACCGTTTTCCCCAAGAGTAACCATCTGAGAAGAATCAGATACAATTCCCGCATGACTATCATAGTTACTTCCTAGACGATCAATAAATATATTTCCAAACTCCGTCTTTTGTTGTTTACTATACGCTGTTAAAAAACTTCTTCGGTTATAATCTTCTGCAATTAATGGATTGGTTCTCGTAACTGCATCTGGACCTTCCATGTAATCATAGACATGTGGCAATGCCCATGGGACTTTATCGTAA
>JBNRMW010000035.1:0-2448 GCA_050309795.1 Erysipelotrichaceae bacterium
AAACAGGAAATATTCAAGGGAACGTGTTTGTACAACGTGAGTATATTGACGTTACAACAAAAAATCCTTTCCGGGGCGGTCCATGTCAAAACCATGAAAACCAAAATCAAGATTGAATTCTCGGACAAACATCCCTATCGCACTGAACTATCACTTGCTTTCATGCGGTTTGCCATTTGGCAGGGAGCCGCATAAGAGATCCTGTTAAATTCTGATATCCAGCACTATTGCCTATTTATAGTCGACTTGTGACAACAAAATCGACAGGATCATCGACTCCGAAAAGTCATTATTCCCACTATTTGACTATTTCACGGATAAAACATCCCGGGTAAAGTGAAAAATTAAACTAAAGCCATCCGTTGGTAGGGAAAAAACCCTTTGAATACCTACGGAAAAAATAATTCCACGTCAAAAAACACCAGGCTCTACCGAAAAAGAATAGTGTATGAATAATTCAGGTTAGATAGAAGTCCAAGGTCTGCTGAAATACATAATTCAAAAATTGAAATTGCTTGACTGCAAATTTAGTAACTTTGCTTGACAAATTAACGAGAAAGAAGAGAAAATGAAAACCGACCGCATAACATCACCTATACGCAAGCAGGGCTTTCGTGCTTCGTAGGACAGTTAAGTGGTAAATTTAAAGTTCAGTTCTTCGTAGGAAGTTCAGTGGTTAAAATCCCTGCCTGCGTATAGCTGAGAACCGTTAGCCGACATTAAAAGAAACGACAGAGAATGAATTTTACAGACAGAATAAAACCAACGGACAAGGGAATTACAACCTACCTTGACGAACTGAAAAATCAGAATTACCAAATTCCGACTTTCCAAAGAGACGTAGTTTGGGAAGAAGAAAATGTTAAAAAACTGTGGGATAGTATCTACAAGTTCTACCCTCTTGGGAGCATCTTAGTTTGGAAAACCGATTTAAAACTGCAAAATCACAGACAAATTGGTGGACATAAAATAGCTGACGAGCATTTTACAAGAAGTGAATATCAATATTTACTTGACGGACAGCAACGGACAACTTCACTATTAACTTCTTTGTATGGTGGACAAATTGAAGGTCGTGATGGTTTCAACCCTTCCCTATACATTGACTTGACAATAGAGAGTGAAGACGAAACAGATGATGAAAGCTACAAAAAGCGATTCCTATATTGGAACGAGATTGACGACAGAGATGGAGCTTTCAAAAGGAATATCGGTAGAAAGAAAAAATATGATGACGGTCTAATTGTCAAACTCCTTGACGTAAAACAAAACTTTGAGACAATTCAACAAAAAATTGTCAACCACCCAGACGTTGCTCAACAGTATAATCATCCTTATTGGGTAGAACTTAGAAAAGTTCAGCAAGTTCTAAGTAACTACCGTATTTCATTTATAGAATTAAAGGGCATTAAAGTCGCAGAAGTCTGCCAAATATTTGAACGAATAAATCAAGCAGGCAAACCACTTGACATCTTTGATATTGTCGTTGCAAAAACATTTAGACCAAAGTCTGAAACTGATAAAGGCTTTTATCTAAGAGACCTAATTGATGATTTTAAAAAAGTCAATAACAGTAACTACCTACAAATTGATGATTTCGACTATCTCCAAATAATTGCTATTCTAATTCGTGAAAACATTGAAAATTCAGGTATCCATAACATAACACCAAGATATTTGAACGACATCAAAACAGAACAAATAGAAAGCATTTGGGATTCTGCCAAGAAGGCAATTCTTAAAACATTTGATTTCTTTGAGAATACCCTGAACTTAAAAGGCCCCCAACTTATTCCGTATCGTTATTTCTACCTGACGATTGCAAACTACTTCTATAAGAACGACACTCCGAACTATGACTTTTTGAAAAAGTATTTTTGGTTCAACTCGTTGCATAGAGACGATTTACTTAGCAACACAGGAGACATAAATCAACACATTAGTCTCTTAAACGGAGAAAAGTACGATAAGGAACAACGCTTTGGCAGATTCCTAATTGACAAAGACACATTAAGAAAATCGTCATATAGTTCAAAAGGACGAATTTCAAGAGCAATTTTATCACTCTACTCTCATAAATGCCCAAAAGATTGGAAGTATACGGATAGAAACGTAAACGTTGACAATTTTTTCTTTTCAACAGACAAGCCAAATCTTCATCATATTTTCCCGACCAACTACATTTCAAACAACAGGGCTGACAATCAGCTTGACAATAACAGTTTAATGAATATTGCATATCTCACACAGTTGACAAACTTGGAGATTAGCGACAAGAATCCGTTAGAATACATCAAGGAGTACGACCAGAATCCAAATTTTGAAAGTGTTATAGACTCTCATCTGCTCCCAAAACAAATACTAACTTGGGCGAGAATGGACGAAATGCCGTCAAATGCTCTTGACCAATTTATGGAAGAACGGGTAGAACTTGTAATTGAAGAACTG
>JBNRMW010000036.1:0-130981 GCA_050309795.1 Erysipelotrichaceae bacterium
ACTCACTTCCGTATGCGTCTTACTATTTAATACAGCACCAGCAGATAAATTATCTACGTTTGGTGGCACTGTAGCAGTAAAAAACTGCCAGTTACTCCCGCACTTCTTATTTTAATGTCAAACTTATTATAAATAAGGGAAGGAAAAAAAGCAAGTTAATTCACTGGAGGATTTTATAATGAGGTTAGCCACCTCTAAAAATCCATAAAAAAACGCCACGTGAATTTCATGTTATAGGTTCTATACTTTCTAGTGTTGGTAGAAATTTACCAGCACTATTTTTGTGTATTGAAAAAACATCTTGAATCCCCTAGAATTAAGTCGTCTAAAACAAATCCAAGGGGGAATTCAAGATGCTCGAACTTCATTTTATCAGAACTTTGTTAGATATTCTAGACTTTACTATCGTTTTTCAAGGCGAAAAAGAAGAAGATCTTTATACCAAGGAATTTATTAAAGAAGAAATCTGTCATGTTTTCCATGCCACGCTTTCCTACACGCCTGATTGTTGTCTCAAATGTGGGGTGGAAAACAATCAATCCATTATTAAATGGGGGTTTAAAACCGTCAATACTCAGCTAAATAAGATTTCTGAATACAAAACCTTTTTACGTTTAAAAAAGCAACGCTTTAAATGTAAAAATTGCAATCAAACATTTGTTGCGGAATCAACGTTGGCGAAACCCAGCTGTTTTATCTCGAATCGTGTCAAACTTAAAATTGCTTCTTTGCTTGAAGATGCTGTCTCAATGTCTTTTATTGCGGATGAATTGTGTGTTTCTATCATGACTGTTTTAAGAGTCTTACGGGGTTTTTATCAACCAACTTTGCCTCAAAAAGCAGACTTGCCGAAGGTGCTTTGTTTTGACGAATTTAAGTCTGGTTCTTTTGCCGAAGGCGCTATGAGTTGTATTTTGACGGATGGCGAAGCAGGAAAGCTGGTGGATATTATAGAGAATCGTCAGAAAAAGAAGTTAGAAGCCTATTTTCAACGCTATTCTTTAGAGAAACGATCACAGATTCAACTCGTTGTGACAGACTTTTGTTCGCCTTATATCACGTTAACGAAAGAACTGTTTCCTAACGCCAACGTTTTAATCGATCGTTTCCATATTGTACAGTTAATTGGAAAATCGTTTCAGAATCATCGGATTTCAGTGATGAAATCCTTCCCTACCAATAAAAAAGAATACAAACATCTTAAGAAATATTGGAAATTATTACAGAAAAAACAAAGTGAATTAGATTGGCTAAATCGCTATTGGTGCCCTTCTTTTAGAGATCATCTGACACAAACCGAAATCGTGGATCGCCTGCTTTCTTACAATGAGAAACTCAAACAAGGCTATGAAATCTATCAATCCTTCTTAAGTGTCCTGCAGTACCATGAAAAAGAAGAGAAACAACAGAGGCCATGGAAGGCTTTCAGTCCCTGTTAATGCAAAGCTACAAACACCTACCTGAAAGCTATCAAACAACGATTAAGACGTATAAAAAACATCAAAAAGAAATCCTCCTTGCCTTACAGCTTCCTTACTCAAATGGCCCTGTCGAGGCAACAAACAACCATATTAAAGGATGAAAACGAACGGCTTATGGCTTTAGAAACTTCATTCACTTCAAAATCAGAATTTTTATCAATCGTGGTAAATACTTTGAAAAGAAAAAGAAATCAAGCATACAAAAAATAAACAATAGTAAGACACATAAAAAAAGCCAGACAGTATTAGCTGCCTGACCTCGTGACACAATTCTAAAGATTCGTTTAAGATGTACCAACCCTAGTTGTTAAAGAGCCAAAGAAAATGATGTTTATCCTTGTCGAGTCTAACAACTCGTCAGGACGAACAATGATTATTTTCTTGTTAACAGACATACTGCTTCCACATGTTTTGAGAGGAATTCATAGCTGTCAAAGGACAATTTCCATTTTCCTTTTTTACTTAATTCTCTTTGAGGGAACATATCCATTGTGGACTTGCGTATGTGGGAAGATATCCAAGATTGAACCTTGTATGCAGGAACATATCCAGATAGGATTGTACTTATGAGAATAGTTTGCCAAGTAACTGAACTTAGTTTCATAGTGCTATCTTTTTCCATTTTCTTATCTTGGTTCTAAAAGTCCCAAAAGGAGCAACAGTATTAACGTGAATAAATTTATATACTTCCCATACTGCTGTTTTTGTAGCTTCATCAGCCCACTTTCTCATACGAGGTAAAAATAATTCTTCATCACTTAGTACATCAATCATTTTATTGATTGAAATAACATTTCTGTTTAGCCTATCCTTTAACTCCTCTAAGGATAAATTTGCATAGGTATCTGAAAACCACTGATATAATTCACCAAGCTGATTCCACCTAAACATATCTGATGGTGTCTTTACTGTTAAGCCATTTTTCTCATCGGCTTCCCATTGCAGGAGCAATGTTGTCCAGCCAACTTGATAAGCAAGGTTTTCAGATGGTGTTCTGTCAACTTCGTCAACGCTTTTGTCTTTCAGTGATTCTGGGATATTATTAAATTCAGAAATATACTTTTCAAAACTTTTATTTATCTCAAATTTTAGCTCTTCTTTATCTTTATATGTTCTCATAATACCTCCTGTTATTAATACAAGGTCTAATTGATAATAATCTTTTTTCAACTAATACGCGTAACGTTATAACGTCTAACGTAATAGTATCTCGAAAAAATGATTTGTCAATTATTTTTTCACTTCACACACTAATAAAATGTATATAATACATCATAAACTTTTATATCAACTGTCTATCAACGAGAAATATGTGAACTTAATTCATTGTTAATTAAAAGCAGAGCATTAGTTTAGTTCCTAAAGGTTTTAGTTACCTATGGACATAACCCATGCTCTGTTTTTAAATCATATTTCCATTTCAATGCCAGATTTAAAGGATATGATGAAGTGGTCTTCATAGACTGTAACATTCTCGATTATCTTCCTTACTAGCCTATCGTCATATTCTAGGGATCGTAACTTGTTCTTGCGTATAAACGTAATTAACTCATTGATTCGTTCATTCTCGCCACTGAGGGAGGCATCTTCTACTAAAAGGGTCTGGTGCTTATCTCAAAGCTCATCAATCTCATCCGCAAAGTGTTATAAACTTAATTCATATTAGATAATCTATTATTTAATATTAAAATTAGAATTTATCAAAAAACTATTGACACTACCACAATATATTTAAGAAGTTTATTAAGTGTAGATATTAATTCATTAATAGGTGTCTTAATAAGAATATTAGGTGGCGTTGTCGCTTATCAAAATATCTAGAATTCAGTAATGAATTCTTTTTTTTTATTGACATCATCGTCTATTTAAGTTAGCATTTACTTAATGATAATGATTATCATTATAAAGAGGTGCGCAATGGAAAAACAATTAAAAATTAATTTAGGTAGTATGGTCATTTCATTTATTCTAGTCGTTATCGCCTGGATTATGAGTGCCAATGGAGACACCACACTAACGATAACGCTATGGGCTTTAGCTTTTATTATTGGTGGGCGTGCCAAAGCCATAGAAGGTATTTTAGATACGATTGAAAATAAATCACTGAATGTAGAGATCTTAATGTTATTTTCGGCTTTAGGTGCTTTTGCTATTCAAAACTATAAAGAAGGCGCCATTCTAATTTTAATCTTTGGCGTATCTGGTGTCTTAGAAGAATATTCCATGGCCAAATCTGAAAAAGAATTAAAGGCTCTCTTAAACTTAGCACCTAAAACAGCTATTCTCTTAAAAGATAATCAAGAACAAGAGGTATCAGCTGATCAACTACAAATTGGGGATATCGTAGTTGTCAAAGTAGGTGATGTAGTGCCTGCCGACGGTACCATCATACGTGGAAATACATCATTAAATGAATCAGCCTTAACTGGAGAGTTTGTTCCAGTCAATAAAGGTGTGAATGATGAGGTTCTATCAGGGTCGTATAATGAAGAGGCTACCATTCATGTTGAAGTAAAAAAGAATCCATCAGATTCCATGGTACAAAAAATTGTTAATTTCGTCGCTACTGCCCAAGAAGATAACACACCAACTCAGTCTTGGATTAATAATTTTGAAGAAAAGTATGTGTATGTGGTCTTAATTATGTCAGTACTTATGATGATCATTCCACCACTATTAAATATTTGGGACTGGCAAACAGCTTTTTATCGTGGAATTGTATTACTGGTTGTGGCTAGTCCATGTGCATTAGTTGCATCAATTTCACCAACTATGTTAGCGACTATGTCCAATGCCGCAAGACAAGGGATCTTAATTAAGGGCGCAACCCATATTGAAACATTAAGTAAAGTCGATGCTATTATCATGGATAAAACAGGGACCATCACAGAGGGGAAACCACATGTAGAAGACATTATTTTATGTGAAGAATGTAATGTTGGTAAGCAAGAAGTACTAGAAATTTTATATGCTGCTGAAATACAATCAAATCATCCTTTGGCGGTGGCGATTGTTAAAGCTTTAGAAGATAAGGTCACAAAAAAATACACCCACTTGGAATCTAAAGAAGTGCCAGGAAAAGGTGTAAGTTTAGAAATTAATGGATTGAATTGGCAAGTAGGACGTTTTGATGTAAAATACAATTCAAAAATGGATGAAGTCGCTAAACAAGTTAAAGAAAATGGTTTCACTACTGTATCTGTTATCTTAAATTCAGAACTCGTTGGAATTGTCACATTAATGGATACAATTCGAGACCAGGTTGATACAACCATTCAATATTTACACGACAATGATATTAAAGTAATGATGTTAACAGGGGATAATCAACATACAGCCGATGCCATTGCTAGTATGACTCATATTGATTATGCGAAAGGGAACTTATACCCTCAAGATAAAGTTAGTGAAGTAAAAGCATTACGTAAGGATAAGAAAATTGTTGCAATGATAGGTGATGGAATCAATGATTCTCCAGCCTTAGCTACGGCTGATGTCGGAATTGCGATGGGAGGTGGAACCGATGTCACCTTAGAGACTGCCGATGTTGTCTTTATGAATGATAAATTATCGAATTTAAGACATCTGGTTGATATCTCAAAACGAGGTCAAAAGATTGCTATGCAAAATGTTATTTTCTCAATCAGTGTTATTTTGTTATTAATCTTAGCAAATGTCCTTCAAATCTTACAACTTCCTCTAGCAGTTGTTTTCCATGAAGGAAGTACCATTCTGGTTATTTTAAATGGCCTAAGAATGTTAAGATAGCTTTATGAGCTGATATCATTGGATATTTATCTAAATCTTTTAAATCAATCCACTTATACAGTGGATTTTTTTCTATCCCATCGCTCTTATAAACATGCATCAACCAGGTTTTATGAGAAAAATATGCTTTTTTACTAAAAGTGGTTTTTGACTTTGTTCTTGTTTAATAAGTTGTGGTAAGCGAATTAATCCTTTCATTAATCCATCTGTATCATCAATTGAAATAAGAATTTTATTATCCTTAATCATAATATATCTATCAAATTCTAATATTGGATTCTTCTTTTTCGTTTTCTTAAATGGATACTCATCTTGTGAATGATGTATATTTGCTAGACAGATTTCCTTTAAAGGACACTTATCACATTTAGGGTTTGTTGGGGTACAAATAAGGGCTCCTAACTCCATTAGTGCTTGAGTATAATCAGAAGGATTTGCTTTTCCAAATAATGCTTGATTTGGGTGTATCTCTATCCAGTAAAATTGAGAGGGACGAGATTGACAATAAAGAAGTATTTATTGTAGAAGATGGATTTATAATTGCTTGTTTTGATAAGAATATTAATGATGTATTTTAAAAGTCATCGCTAATAAAAAGCCTTATTATGCTGTGTTTAGAGACTCTTCTATGGCTAACGATAGCGTAGCGACAAATTTTGAACAAATATTTGAGAGTATTAGTCCACAAACATTAAGAAAAGTCTGAAAGTATAAATACAAAAATCAGCAAGTTTTTGATCCTTGCTGATTCTTAACTTTCCTTATTTTCTTATGTCTCCACTAACTAGGTCAACCACCACTGAAACATTGAAATACTTTTTTAGCACTTTTCGCTTGTTATTTTGGTCATCTTCTTCGAAGGCAAAATAGTCATGAAATAGCTTGAATCTCAGAATTTCTACGAAATTTCTCTTTGTAGTAACGCAATAGTCTCCACATGGGTTGTTTGAGGAAACATGTCCAAGGGTTGGACCAGGTCAATTTTAAAAGCGCTAGAAAGTAATTTCAAATCTCTCGCCAAGGTATCGGGGTTACACGAAACATAGACCATCCGTTTCGGAGCAATGGTGATAATATCTTCAATTCCTTGTTCGCTTAACCCTTTTCTTGGGGGATCAACAACTAATATATCGAATTTTTCGTTGGTATCGTTAACAAATTTTGTCGCATCCATCGCAACAAAATCAATATTTTCAATTTTATTTAAGCGAGCGTTTTCCTTAGCATCCTCAATGGCTTGTTTCACAATATCTACTCCCACCACTTTATTTGCTTCCTTCGCAAATAACATCGACATTGTGCCAACTCCACAATATAGATCTAAGACCTTATCCGTTGATTTAATCAGAGCAAGTTCTAACACCTTGCTATAAAGCTGATGGGTTTGGGCTGAATTAATTTGAAAAAAGGAATTCAGTGAAATATGATAATCAATCCCCAAGATCGTTTCCGTTATCGTTGGCGAACCAAAAATAACCTTGCTTTTTTCCCCAATTGGAACATTTGTTTGTTTCAGATTATAGGTTAATTGAATAGATTTGATGTTTTCAAACTCGGATAAAGATTTAATAAATTCATCAACGAACGCTTCTTCACGTCGAGTTAGAGAAAGCGCGACCATAACTTCTTTGGTATAAAACCCTTCTCTTAAAATAATTGTCGCCACTTGGGTTAGATTTTTTTCTTGAATGAACGCTTTTATTTGCTGATAGATTTCATTAAGCTGTCTTGATTGGATCAAACATTCGTGCATGTCAACGATATTGTGACTATTTGTTCGATAAAACCCTGCCTTAAAGGGCTCATGCTGAACAGGAATCATCACTTTGTTACGATAGCGCCAAGCATCTGGCGCTGGGATGGTTGGTAAAACCTCGTGGTGCAGATCCCCGTTGCGCTTAAGCGCATCTTGGACGCGCTGCTGCTTAAAATCTAATTGGTAGTCATAAGACATATGCATCATTTGGCAGCCACCACACTGTGGATATAAAGGACAATCCGGCTGAATACGTTCAGGATGTTCGCTATATCTTTGGACCGCCCGGCCAAAGCCAAATTTATTTAAAACCTTCGTTATGATTATTTCCGTATCTTCCTGCGGCAAGCTATCTTTCACGAAAATAGGAAAATCCTCAACCTTGTAAACGGCCATGGCTGAGGAACTTAAATCGATGGGTTTTAATCGGAGTTTTTGATTTTTCTTAAGGGGTTTCATTGGTCTCTGGTTCGACATCGGTCTCAGTGCTTGGACTCTCTACCCCTTCTTGTCCAACTTGGGAGTTGGGATTCTCTTGAGCAAGTTGGCGAGCAATTTCATCTGCCCTTAACTTTTCGGCAAGTTCTGGATTGACCGCATTCGATAACATTTGGAAGTTGCTCGTTTCCATCATCCCATTTTTATACGCCAACATATAAATCAACGGTTCTTCTTCAGAAAGATCTGTTGAATTATACAAACTAATTTCTAAATCATATTGTCTTCGCGTTTCTGTCGACGTAAAATACGTCGCTTCTGGTAGTACTTCATACACAGCCGTAATCACTTGCTGGGCCAACGGCTCATAGGCTTCGCTCGCAATGTTATCATCAACGTTTATATAGATTTTATACGTTCCAGTTTGAAGATGGGATTCTGCATTCTCGATGCCATTCATCGTTTTCAAACTATCGGTAATTCGTTTCATTTGTTGGTTTGTGATGCTTGGATTCAAATCCCCTTCAAAGCGATCACCAAAAATTGGTGTACCCGTTCGAATATACCCTTGATACAACAAATTCACGACAATCCCGGATGGAATCGCTATTAAGATGATCATAACAAGAATTAAAAGTAGTGGATATTTACCACCCCGATTAATGACTTCTTGTCGTTCCCTCATTTTAGGTTTTTGTTTACTCATCGTCTTCACTCCCAGTCCTATTTTACACTAGACGTCTTAAAAAGCATAATTATTTATTTTCTAACGTCTCTTTAACCATACGATTTGCTAGTGCTGGATTGGCTTGTCCCTTCGTTTCTTTCATGACTTGCCCCATCACATATTTCATTGAATGATCCTTCCCAGCTTTAAAATCGACAATGACTTGTGGATTGTTTTCTAGGATTTGATCAATCAACGCTTGAATGATTTTTGGATCTGAAATCTGTTTCAGATTGCGTTGCTTAATGCTCTTATCCGGACTAATGTTATTGGTCATATCTTCAAATACAAGTTTGCCTTGTTTACTGGATAAGGTCTTATCATCCAACAAATTAGCTAGTTGTGCCAAATATTGAGGGTTCACTAAGGCTTGATATGTTGTTGTCTTTGGCAAAGACAACACATCCGTAATAATTAAATTGGCCACGGTTTTAGGGTTTGCTTCGTAGGTTAAAACTTCTTCAAAATAATCCGCAATATCGCGATGAGATAGCAGTATTTCAATTGGATACGCCTCCAATTGATACGCCTCTTCGTATAATTGACGACGTTCACTAGCTAATAAAGGCATCGACTCTCTAATCTCTTCAAGCCATTGTTCAGATAATTTGACAGGTAAAATGTTGGCCTCTGGGAAATAGCGATAATCGACCGTGCCTTCTTTCTTGCGCATCGGAACCGTGGTTCGAGCGGCTTCATCAAAACGCCGAGTTTCTTGATAAATAGGCTGGTTGGTTTCACGTAAATGAATTTGACGGGCAATTTCTTCGTCAATCGCTCGTTGAATATTGTTTAGGGAATTCAGATTCTTAACTTCCACCTTTGTTCCCAAAGGTTCCCCCGGTTTTGCTACGGAAATGTTGACATCACAACGCATCGAACCTTCTTCCATCTTAACATCGGAAATCCCTAGAAATAACAAAACTTCCCGCAAAGCACTCACATACGCGACGGCTTCTTGCCCCGAATGAATTTCTGGTTCAGAGACAATCTCAATTAAGGGAATTCCCGCTCGATTAAAATCGATAAGGGTATAACGATCTAAATGAAGTTGCTTGGCGGTGTCTTCTTCCATATGAAGCCGGGTAATACCGACTTGTTTTTTCTGTCCATCGACCACAAACTCAATCGTTCCATCTTGTCCAATTGGGTGAAATTGTTGGGTAATTTGATAACCTTTTGGTAAATCTGAATAAAAGTAGTTTTTTCGATCAAAGCGTACAAGAGGATCAATTTTCATATTCAAACTATAACAAGCCATAATGGCATATTTTACCGCTTCCTTATTTAAAACCGGTAAAGTCCCTGGGAACGCTAAATCAATTTCGTGAACACAACTGTTTTCGGAAGCTTCATAATTCACCGCACCGGCTGAAAACATTTTAGAGGTTGTGTTCAATTGGGCATGGATTTCAATGCCAATTGTCGCTTTATAGCTCATCGTGAACCTCCTTTAATTGTTGTTCAAAAGCAATCAGGGTTTCCAACCCTTTCGCAAGCTCTAAGGCAAGTACATCCTTTTGAACTGCCGTCGTGATATTCAAACCAATCGGTAATCCTTTTTGAAACATTAGCGGAAGTGTTACGCTAGGGTAGCCTCCAAAATTACCGATTACTAAATGATTTTCAGCGACGAGATACTCATCTTCTAACAAATTGTTACTTGGTTGATCGACGCGAGGTGCCGTTGTTGGTGTCGCAGGAACCACAATCCCATCAACACCCTTTAATAATTCATCATAAGCTTCAACGATGAGGCGACGGACTTTCTGTGCTTTTTTAAAAACTAATTCTTGATTCTCTGCCTCTAAGCCAAAAGCCCCGGTAATAAAGCGTTTTTTAATTGAACTACCAAACCCAGCAGTTCGAGAAGCGATAATCGTTTCTTCCAAACTTTGACCTTCTACCCTTTTGCCAAAGCGAATACCATCTAAATTGGCATGATTGGCGGTGGCTTCACTATTCGCAATAATACTATAGGTCGGCAATAATGCCCGTAACAATTTTTGATCCATGCGTAAGCGTTTAATCGTCGCCCCTTGAGCTTGAGCTTTGTCTAATAGCTGCTCAAACTGTTGTAAAAGCTCTGGATTGTCCATTGCTTCTAAAACATTATCTAAAACCCCAAGGGTTTTATTTGATAAATCACCTGTTAACGCCGACGGCGTCTCTAAAGGCTCTTCAATCGTGGTTACATCCAAGGGATCAAAACCCGCTAATACTTTTAACATCGTCAACGATTGGTCGACCGTTAACGTGAAATAGGCAACATGATCAAGCGAGGACGCGTATGGAATGACCCCATAACGAGAAATCCGGCCATAACTTGGTTTAAAACCCACAACACCACAATACGACGCTGGTTTGCGGACAGAGTCTCCCGTATCCGAACCAATCGCATAGTTTACGACCCGTGAGCCAGCCAAAGCCGCCGATCCACCACTGGAACCACCCGCTTGATGACGTTGATCATAAGGGTTAAAAGTGGCTCCTTGAGATCCACTCAGACCCGTTCCACCCATCGCTAATTCATCCAAAGTTGTCTTCGCTAAAAAGACCGCACCAGCAGCTTTTAATTTCTTAACAATCGTTGCATCAAAAACAGGTACATAGTTTTCTAATATCTTACTTGACGCCGTTGTCAACATGCCTTTCGTACTAATATTATCTTTTAAAACAACCCCTTCATACGCCAAAGGACCATGTTTTGGTTGTTCTAATTGGTCGGTAATGTCATAAAAAGAAACCACCGAATTAGTCTTCTCATGCGCAACTTTCAATTGTGCTATTTGTTGTTCTAATTTCTTATTCATATTGAACCACCGTAGAAACTTTGAAAAAATCATCTTGACGAGATGGTGCATTACTAAACACTTCTTCCAATTCAAGATTTTCAAGTTGGTGGTCTTCGCGCATATACGTGCTCGAAGCCAAGCGACCATAAACCATTGGCTCAACACCTTCGGTATCAATTTCATTTAAAAGGTCGAGATGTCGCTCTAACACTTCAAAATAGACTTTCAATTCGTTAATTTCCTGTTCGTTTAGTTCAATCATCAACTGACGAGCTAATTTAAGAATATCGTTTTCACTAATCATAAGTACTTCCTGTTACAAAATAATAATCGATGGACTCGATTGATTGCGTTTAAGTTCAACGACCGCAACCGTGGATTGATGATGCTTAATATCAACTACTATATTAACATTAAATTGTTCAAACTGAACTAATTGGTTCGCTACAAACTGCGCGATGCCTTGAATCTCTAAATATGTTTTTGCGGTTAGGATAACCTCCACAGACAACTGATCAAGCTGACCTTCAATCAGCCGCCCTTTTCCCACAACGCCAACCACTTCCGATTGTAAGAATTCAGAAATAGACCGACTAAATAAGTTAAATTCAACCGCGACTTCACTGTTTGAATTCGTCGCCTGACTGCTTGGGAAAATAACCCAAGAATCATTTATATCTTCGAACTGACCCGTGTGTGCTTCAAAATAAGCTTGAGAAATGAAATTGCCCGGGAGGTTTTGATCGTCCTTATTCAACGAATACAACCCAACCAAAATCGGCACAGTTGAAAACTCTGGACGCGTTCTTAAAACACTTACTAATTTACGCGCTGCCGACTGACCATATTGATGAATTAAATCCATTGGTAACTGGTAGCTAATCCCCTCGCGAGTAAAGTTACGATTCAAGGTAATCGCAAAAGCCACACCAGCCAACGGGGCATCTACGGAATTTGTTTCATAGAAATCCAATTCAAAAATATCGCCAATAATAACCGCTTGATCAATCGACACCCCAGGACGCGTCGTCTCAAATTCTTGAAACTTCTCTGGATTCAATCCTAATTCATTCACCGAAGAATAAAGTAATAAATTACGATACAAATCATAGGGTAACCCACGATCTTCTGCCATATAATAGTCTTCAAAAGGCCAATATTTCAACGACAATTCTTGAAGACGTCGGGTAATTTCTTTAATATCGTTTAGATTCCCCGTATACGAAGAATGCACTAAGCGTTTACTTGATTCTTTAAACGGTAAAATCACATGATACAAATGGTCATTTGAGGAGAATTGAAAAACATCATGTTCCTCTTGTTTTTGTTCGGGTGGCGTTTCCACATCAACGGTTGGCGCGCTGTTACAACTACTCACGAACAGGGCGATAACCCAGATTTTAAAGAATTTCTTCATAATCCCATCTTCTTTCTAAATTCTTCTTCAGTTAGAACCAAAATACCTAGTTCTTGGGCTTTCGTCAACTTTGAGCCAGCGCTATCGCCAGCGACCACAAGATCAGTTTTTTTGGAAACGGAACTCGTCACTTTGGCTCCTTGTTTCTTTAGCCATTCCCCTGCCTCTTGGCGGCTCATCGAAGCCAATGTTCCGGTTAATACTACTGTTTTATCCGTAAAATAACCTGTTTCGATGGATTTTTGTTCTTGAATGAGGGTCAGATTACTCTCCCGTAATTTTTCAATTAGTTCCCCATTCGCCTCAACTTCAAAGAAATCAACGATGGATTGAGCAATAATCACCCCAATTTCCTCCACCTCTAACAACGCCTCAAAAGACGCTTGTTGCAAGGCGTCAATTGATTGAAAATGATCTGCTAAGGTTGAAGCTACTTTAGCTCCAACATGGCGAATTCCTAAACCAAATAATAATTTTGAAAACGGACGTTGCTTACTTGCTTCGATAGCCGATAGTAATTTTTCTGTCGATTTCGGTCCCATTTTTTCTAAATTCTGAATCTCATCGGCATGTGCTTTTAATTGATAAATATCCTCAACACGATTAAGAAAACCCGCCTGATGTAATTGACGGACCCGAGCAATTCCTAAACCTTCAATATTCATCGCGTCACGGCTTGCGAAATGGGCAATCGCTTCCACAACGCGTGCCGGACATTCATTATTAACGCAATAATGATCGGCTTCACCTTGCTCACGAACTAAAGGTTGCTGACAAATCGGACAGTTTAAGCCAAATTCATACGGTTGACTATCTTGTGGACGATAAGCCTCGATGACCGAAACAACTTCCGGAATAATATCTCCCGCTTTACGAATGAAGACCCGGTCACCAACGCGGATATCTTTGCTAGCGATATAGTCTTCATTATGAAGGGTTGCTGCTGAAATAATCGATCCACCCAATGAGACTGGTTCTAAGGTTGCGTTTGGTGTAATCCGTCCGGTCCGTCCCACTGTTAAATGGATATCCAATACCGTCGTTTGAGCCATCATGGCAGGAAATTTATAGGCAATCGCAAACCGCGGACTACGCGCCGTAAAACCCAGTTCCTGTTGCAGCGATAAATCATTGACCTTGATGACCAGACCATCAATATCGTATGGAAAATCTTGTCGCTTTTCGCTAAGATCTGTAATTAAATCAAGCACCTCTTGCATATTTTTACAGTGCCAATACTGGTCGTTCACTTTAAAACCCCAATCTGTTAATTGTTTCAAAACAGCCTCTTGGGTCGTTAAATTAAACGTTTCCGGAGCAACCAGTTGATACCAAAAACCATCCAATTTGCGTGTCGCAGCGATTTTGCTATCGAGCTGACGAATCGAACCAGCAGCGGCATTGCGCGGATTCGCAAAAATCGGCTCGTTATTTTTAATGCGTTGATGGTTGACCTGTTCAAAACTAGCTTTCGACATAAACACTTCCCCGCGCAATTGTAGGTCAACCGGTTGTTTTAAAACCAGCGGAAGCGAACTAATTGTTCGAACATTTTCTGTGACATTTTCACCAACAACCCCATCACCCCGAGTAACGGCCTGGACAAACTGCCCCTGTTGATAGGTTATTGCCATGGCTAGACCATCGATTTTTAATTCCACTAAATAGTCGATATTGGGGAATTCTTTGCGGATACGTTGATCAAACTGCCACAAATCTTCAGCATCAAAAGCATTCGCTAAAGAATATAATGGATTTTGATGTTCCACTTTCTCAAAAACAGATAAAACCGTAGAACCCACTTTCTTGGTAATCGAATTAGGGTCATCAAACTGAGGAAATTGGGTTTCTAATTCAACCAATTCTCGAAACAATAAATCATATTCTTCATCACTGATGCTAGGAGCATCTAAAACGTGATATTCATAATTATATCGATTTAAGATTGTTCTTAATTCATTAATTCGTTCATGCATCGAAATACTCCTTTGGGGATGATGAATCCCCCGCTTTACTTACTAGGGTAATGCTTGGATGATTGGTCGCAATGGTTTTTATACCAAAAGGATGATTAAAAGCAATCTTGATTCCAACTTTTTCTACACTGAGAACGTATCCTTCACCAAAAACCGTATGAATCACCACATCACCCGTCTTATATTTATGTTTTTGGGTCACGCGCTTGGCTTGATAATTATAGTCGTCAATGGTCGTTTTCACCTGTTCTTCAATCTGTCCATAATTGCTCACACCTTTATGAATAATATATTCTTCATCAATTTCATCGAGAAAGCGGGAAGGTTGTTGAACGCGATTTGCGACAAACGAAAAACCCGAACTCTCGGTTAAATAGAGTCTAGCTTTGGCTCGGGTCATTGCCACATAAGCCAAACGTCTTTCCTCTTCCATGCCGCGTTTACCTGATTCCATCAAAGCTCGCTCGTTGGGGAAAATCCCTTCCGACATACCAATCACAAAAACCGTTTCAAATTCTAAGCCTTTTGCTGAATGGACGGTCATCAATTTGACCGACTCCGTGGCATCCACATCCGTGTCTCCATATAAGGAAACCATTTGTAAATATTCATTTAAATCCGCGTCGGGATTTAGTTGCACAAAGGACATCGCATCGCCAATCAATTCCTTCACGTTCTCTAAACGTTCGGTTTCTTTAGCATCGGTAAGACTTTGTCGAATGCCGGAATAATCTAAAACCACGCCCACAATATCTGGAACCGACTTGTCTTGAGCATGACTTTCAATTGTGTGTAGATCCGCCATGAATTTCATCAAAGCATTCTGTGCTCGACCAGAAAAATAATCCATATGCTGCGTACAAACCTCATACATCGTCATCGATTTTTGGGCGGCCAAAAGAGCCACTTCTTCTAAGGTTTTATTACCAATCCCCCGACGTACAGCCTGGGTGGCGCGTCGAAACGACAGATCGTCTTTAACCGTTAATAATCGTAAAAAACTAATCGTATCTTTAATTTCTTGGCGTTCGTAAAAGCGAATGCCTCCGTAAATCACATACGGTATTTGTGAGAAATTCAATGCTTTCTCTAACGCACGCGACAAATAGTTCGCCCGATATAATACCGCAATATCTTGGTAGCGTTGATTGTCTTGAACCAATGTCCGAATTTGACTCGCGACCCAAGTTGCTTCCTGTTCACTATTTCGAAAGCTGAGATGGATAATTTTATCTGCTGAAGTGTTGTTGGTAAATAAATCTTTATCTACACGATACTCGTTATTTTTAATTAAAGCATTCGCCCCGGCTAAAATAGGTTTCGTCGAACGATAATTTTGATTCAAAACGATTGTTTCGGTTGGCTTAAAACGCTTTTCAAAATCCATAATAATGTTAACATCGGCCCCGCGCCATGTATAAATGGTTTGATCCGGATCACCAACCACAAACAACTGGGTATTCTCATTAGTTAACATACGAATGAGCTCATATTGTTGATGGTCGATGTCTTGAAACTCATCCACACTAATACCGTCAAACCGTTTTTGCCATTTTTGATTGACATCCGCATTGGCTCGAAAGAGTTTGATGACATAAATAATTAAATCATCAAAATCTAAGGCATACATTTTTCTTAATTGTTTCTCATAATATTCATAAACCGTTGCCTTTAGTTTTTCCCCAGGATGATTACCTGCTAAAACATAGGCTCGGTCAACCGTGACTTCTGCCCCTTTGTTCCCACCAATATAATTAAGCATTGCACCATAGGAAAACTGCTTAGAATCAATTTCAAATTCCTTGTATGCTTGCTTTAAAATGCTCCGTTGATCCACCCCGTCGATGACGGTAAAGTTCTTTGGATAATCCAAATACGCGATATCTTCCCTTAAAATACGCACACACAACGAGTGAATCGTTGAAATCCAGACTTGACGACCGAGATCGCCTAAAACAGTTTCGATGCGCTCTTTCATCTCATTGGCTGCTTTATTGGTAAAGGTAATGGCTAACAAACGATGTGGCAAATATCCAAGATCTTCAATCATATGAACTAAACGCAAGGTTAAAACACGAGTCTTACCTGATCCAGCACCAGCGATGATGCGCAGATATTGACTCGTCGAGAAAACCGCTTGTTTTTGTTGTGGATTTAAAGATTTATAATTTGACATGAAATCACCAGAAATATTATACCATAGCCCCCCAGCAATTATTAACAATCGGTCTTAAGAAAACCAACAGCTCGAAATAGCGTATAATGAAAAGAAAGAAAGAAGGAGAAATAATTATGGGACCAAAAAACGTACGAAGCGATTACGAACTACTCGACAGTGGAGCTTATGAAAAACTAGAGCGTTGGGGGGATTATATCTTAATTCGACCCGAACCCACCGCGCTTTGGAGAAGAGATTCCCGTCTTTATCAATGGTATCAAGCTGATGGCCATTATCTTCGCAATGAAAAGAATCAAGGCCAATGGCAGTTTCGAACCGAGCTACCAAATAATTGGATCTTTCACTATAAAGACTTAAGATTTAAAATCGTCCCTTCAGAAAACAAACATACTGGCCTCTTTCCTGAACAAGCAATAAATTGGCAATGGATGGAACACTTAATTCACCACGCACAAAAGCCGGTTCAGGTCTTAAATCTCTTCGCTTATACAGGAGCAGCTTCATTAGTTTGTGCCCAGGCAGGCGCTCAGCAGGTCGTCCACGTAGATGCTTCGCGAAGTATTGTCAATTGGGCCAAAGAAAACCGTGACCTTTCCAGCCTTGAAGATTATTCTATCCGTTTTTTAGTGGATGATTGCGTGAAATTCGTCCAGAAAGAACAACGGCGCGAAAATCGCTACCAAGCCATTATCATGGATCCTCCAAGCTATGGTCGTGGACCAAACAATGAGATATGGAAAATCGAAGATCAATTACAACCACTCATCGAGGCTTGTCTAGAGATTTTTGATACCGATAATCCCCTATTTTTTCTCATCAATACCTATACCACCAATCTTTCGGTTCAAACTTTAAAAAACATCATGATTCAAAACTTTGGTCATCTTCAGGGAACCATTGAAGTCTTTGAAAATGGGTTACCTCATTCAAACAACGACCTCACTTTGCCTTGTGGGGTCTGTGCACGGTGGTCTAAATGATTCCCATTATTTATGAAGACAATCATCTCTTAGTGGTTGAAAAACCTGAAAATATGCCCGTCCAAGCGGATCAAAGCCAGGATCAAGATTTACTCAACCTCCTAAAAGAAGACCTTAAAACCCGTTATAACAAGCCAGGTGAAGCGTTTCTAGGATTAGTCCATCGTCTTGATCGGCCCGTTGGTGGTGTCATGGTTTTTGCGAAAACAAGTAAAGCCGCTAGCCGCTTATCCGACCAAATTCGGCGCAATCGCTGGAAGAAGAAATATTATGCAGTAACCCAACAGTTCTTAGAGCCCCAACAACTCGACGACTTGCTTTTAAAAGACCGAAAAACCAATACCACAACCATCAACCCCAAAGGAAAACCAAGCACTTTAATCATTCAAGAGACCATTCCACAAGCACCCTTCTATTTATTAGATATCGATTTAATCACTGGTCGTTCCCATCAAATACGCGTTCAATTAGCGCATAGAAACGCCCCCATTTGGGGCGATCAACGCTACAACCCCCAAGCAAAGATTGGTCAACAAATTGCGTTATTTGCTTACGAACTACAAATTGAACACCCAACCACTAAAAAAGTGCTCACCTTTCGATTAGCACTTCCTGATCGTTATCCATTCAATCAGTTTTTAAAGCCAGAATTTGAGCCGTTATTTTCAACAGCGTATCACGATCATGATGGCGAACAATAATCGCTACATCCCCCATTAAACGACTCATGACATAGGGAACCGGCGACACTTGAACAATAGCCATTGGGAAACGTTGATTTATATCATCTAAGGAATATTGATAGTGATGGGTATGTCGACGAGCAACATAACCACAAAAATATGGATAATCCACTTCGATAGAAAAAGGTTGTCTCGCCATTATACGAGCATATTCCTTATATAAATCAATATCGTTCGCAAAGTTCATGACATCCAAACCATAGCCTCCCACCGGACGACAATTTAACTCCAGGGCGATGTATTGGTCGTTACCCAAATCGAACAGTTCCATATGGAAAAATCGCCCCCTTAAATTAAATGCATCCACGGCACGCTGGCCTAACTGCACAAAGGTGTCTGATAAATGACGTTGGGCATAAAAGTACACTTCTTTTTCATCGGTCATAATTTCTAATAAAGGAGCATTATAAACCAAGGACGAATAATAAACGATATTTCCATCTAAATCGACCAAGCCATCAAAGGTCACAATGTTCGCGTCAACAAACGCTTCCATTAAATACACTTGGTCGTCTTTGTGACTAAAAAAGGCTTCAACTTCTTGTTTATTATTAATTTTATATGTTTGACTTGCACCAACCCCACGATCAGGTTTTATAATAATCGGATAACCAACTTCTTTAACAAACGCTAAGACATTTCTTATCGATCGAACTTGACGACCCTTGGCAACTGGAACCTTCGCTTTCTTAAAAGTTTTTTTCATTTCCAGTTTAGAGCGAATCGATGTGATCGATTGTTGATTTAATCCAAAAATGTTAAAGTCGGTCCGTAATCGTGCATCCAATTCCATCCAATGTTCGTTATGAGATTCTAAAAAATCAATTCGCCCATATTGATACACAAAATAAGCAAGCCCTTTATAAACGGCTTCATAATCGTTAAGGCTAGGGACATGGTAATAGTACGTTAAATTATTCTTTAAAGTCGGACTCAAATGGTGGAACGGTGTCTCACCAATCCCAAGCACACGAAAACCCTGCAAACGTAATTGAATGACAAAGTGCTCATAATTAAAGGGAAAATTAGGTGAAACAAAAACAAAATTCATACCGTCCTCCTTTAGTTTATGGTTTTAAGTAGGCAAATAACGCTTCTTTTTGACGCTCACAGTCTCTTTTAGCCATTTCAAAAAGTTTTACAAATTGATCGTGACTTCCTTTATAGCGTGTGACCCCTGTTTCTTCTGTTGGAAATAAATAAATACAATTCCCCTGTTGGACTAACTCATCAACGAGGGCTCGCTCTTGATAATATACATCGGTCCGTTGAGCGAAATCATCGACCATGGGTTTATGGAAAGGATAGCGTATATGTTTTAAAAACCAAATAGTCGCTTTCTTAAACGGTGGGCGCACATAATCCGGAGATTTGGTGGTTACAACAATGTGCTTTTTACATCCAACCTCGATTGAACGTCGAATCGGAATCATGGTTGTGACCCCACCATCCGTGTATTTTGTTCCATTTATTTTGACAAACTTTCCAAAAAACGGAAGAGCTGTCGCCGCTTTTATCCAGCGTGGTTGGTTGGCGATGTCGTTATTTGTTTTCCAAAGTGTTTCATAGGTATCCATCGAGTAGACACCAATTTCTAAATCCGTTTTACTGTTAACTAACCGTTTTGGATCGAAACCAGCTTCAAATATTTTTCGATCATATATTTCGTCGTAAGCAATCAACTGCCCTTCTTTCAAAATGGGCTTAATGCCTACATAATCAGGATTAGGTGCAATATTCACGCTGCCTTCAAACAACAAATCGTTTTGATCCGCCGCATAAAAAGCGCCATACATGCCACCGCTTGAAATCCCCACACAATAGTTTGCGTAGAGACCCTGATCCAAGAGCCAGGACAAGACCCCCGCCGTATATGCACCACGCATCCCGCCGCCCTCTAACACTAAACCTACTTTTTCCATCGTTTTCTCTCCTACATTAATCCTGAAAATAAATTAATAATCAAATACAAAAGCCGTTTACCTAGCGACCAGGCTTCAATATCTTTCGCATCCTGTTTAACGCACACCTTCAAGGTGGCTAAAAAGTCGTCACGCGCTTGAATAATGGCTTTTGATTGATACAGCACCACACCACATTCAAAATTCAAATAGTACGAACGGAAATCCATATTAGCCGTCGAAACAGACGCAATGTCATCATCACTGACGATGAGTTTCGAATGAACAAATCCTGGCTCATACTCATAAATCTTGACCCCAGCCTTGATCAGTTGTGGATAATTTGATTTCGTTTTCAAGTTTACCAATTTTTTATCTGGAATACCAGGAACGACAATTCGTACATCGACACCCCCTTGAGCCGCTAAGGTCAAGGCTTTAATCATTTCATAACCAATAATTAAATAAGGTGTGAAGATATAACAGTACTCTTTTGCGTTATTGATCATGTTCAAATGAATCGTCTCGCTAATATATAAATCATCCGCTGGAGCATCCGCATACGGTTGCACATAGCCATCTCCGACAACTTCAGAAGCCACATAGAAGTCTTCTACCTTTTCATCGGTCTTTTCATAGAAATGATACGTTGATAAAAAGATTTCGGTCAGTGAAAACACTGCTTCACCTTCAATCCGAATACCATTGTCTTTCCAATGACCAAATCGTTCAATCAAATTAACATATTCATCCGCAATATTGGCACCCCCAACATAACCTACTTTCCCATCGACGACACAAATCTTACGGTGATCGCGATTATTGGTCGTGACCAAAACTCGAAGCGATAAAGGATTGAAGGAAACCGCTTTAATACCATTTTTCAATAAATACCGGTGATATTCCTTATCAATAAACGAAGCACCAAAATCGTCGTATATTAAGCGCACATCGACCCCTTCTTGAGCCTTACGAATCAAGGTATCCACTAGAATTTTCCAAACAGTCCCATCTTTAATAATATAATATTCCAAAAAAATGAACGATTTCGCCTGTTGAATATCTTCCAACATCTGCGAAAACATTTCTTCACCCGATGGAAAATAGTGACTTTGCGTTCGATCATAGATCGGATAATTTGCCATTTTCTCTAAATATGTAATGGTCTTATTAATATGTGGATCTTCCAAATCAACCTCAAATTCATGTTCCTTTAAAATATGTTCATGATAAAACTGCTTAAAATTAAGCGCCATTCGAAAAGCTCTTTCCGTTTGTCTATTCCCCATTAAAAGATAGAAAAATGGACCAAAAATTGGAATCCCCAAAATAATAACATACCAAGTCTGAAGGAAAATCGGGTGGATATCCGTCTTCGTATTCATATACAAGACCATGACCAAAGCAATAATATCCATAACCACATAAAACGAAATAAACCACCGATTCAAGGTTAAAACCACCCAGAATAACAGCACAATCTGTAACACAAACCCTAAAAAGGCTTGGACTAATTTATTCGTTAAAAACTTATATATCCACATAATCTACCTCAGATCGATTCGATACACTTTCTTGAGACGGTCGCCCTGCCTATATAACGGCTCGTCTTTGGGAACAACTGCTAAATCAATAAACTCTGCTCCAAGTAATTCAATAATTCGTTGGGAAGCCCCATTATCGGCATTACATGTTATTAACAATTCATCCATCTCTAAATGGCGGGCCAGTATCAACAACAAGCGACTCGCCGCGAGCGAATATCGCTGACCACGATAAGGCACCAAGATATTATATCCGATATGTCCTAGATAATAGAGCGTTTGAAAATCCCCCAGCCGAATATCACAATAACCTACTAAAGAATGGGGTTCTTTTCGATAAATTTCATAACTATAGGTTTCTAAATGTTCGCCCCAATAATAGTCATAATACGCTCTCTCCAGCTTTAAATAAATCTGTTCATCCTCTAATTGAATAGATTTAACTTTGCGCGTCAACAACCTGTTGTAATACTTTTTGAACATCCTCTTTCTTCATCGCTCCTTCAAATAATTTTTCATCTTTATAATAAAATGTCGGAACATAATAGTAATCAAAAGTATCCGCTAAAGCTGCTTGTTCTTTCTCTTCAATCATTTCTAACTCTAATTGAGCGTAGAGTGGGTTTTCTTGCCGCAACTCATCCAGATATTTCATTGCCCGTTTACAATATGGACAATTTTTTAGATAAAATAGTTTAAAATCTTTCATGATTTTTCCTCCTATATATATTTTTAATATACATGAAAACGAAACAAACAACGACTAATTGGACCAAGAAAATAATCCACTCTTGGTTTGTTAACAACGTCGTCCATTGAATAGAAACAAAATACACTAACTCCAATAAAACCGATAAAAACAACATTTTCCAACCTTGTTGACGCAAACCTTTTCCTAATAACCAAGTCGATATACTAAAAATAACCGTTACCAAAACCAAAGACATGACGGAACTAAGAATCGAGAACACCGACAAATCCTGTAGCTGCTTAATCACTGCTTCAATCTCAGTGATCGCTAATCCTAAATCATAAATGGATTGATTGTTGATCATTCGTATAATCAATATATTTTGAACAAATAAAACACCCATGCCAAGGATGCCCGAAATCGCGCCTTGGCCAATGCCCATCGTTATTAAATCTTGGCTTCGATGTTGATCTTGAGGACGTCTTAAAATGCCTTTTAAAATCACAAGACGAATCAGTACATGTGAAAGAACCAAAAACAACACCCGAACCAAAGCACCCGAAAACGAACTCACCAAGGTGGTACCTAGATTCGGAAAAAACGTCGACAGTAACCTCATAAATGGTTGGTATAAGATTAGGTCTCGAACAATTAAAACCATCGATCCCGCTAACCACGGTTTGAAAAGTCCCTTCTGATTTCGAAACAAAAACCAAGGGCTACAGGCTAAAAGCACCAAAATCAATAATCCAATAAAAAATGAAACGGTCTTTTCAATAGGTATCATAGGGCAATTATACCACAACGACTTTAGGAAAAAAGGCCGTAAACCACTATCAAAAAAAGGGAGGAATCATGATTGTACTTATGAGTTTAATCATCGCATCTTTTTTACATAGTCACGCACACCGTCAACAAAGCAACCAACAATCTCTGTATTCCGTTTGTTATCATTGTCAAAAACCACTTCAACTTGGTGATTTAATACCTTTGTTTTCATATTTGTTTCTTCGGGGAAAAAGCCGTTGTTGTCAACAAAAAATACCGATCCATTATATCCTAGCGGAGCTGATGGGGCTTGGCGTGGGGTTTTTGTTGTCCATATTTCCTGTTTCCATATTGGAAATAGCCTTAAGTTGGTCTCTTTTTTATAATTTTTGGCTGGATTTGTATACGTATCATCTTCACATCTCTTTATTTATTCTCTGCTGGGTACATGCCTTTCTTTTTCCTAGTTTTTCAATGGTCCATGGGTTGTTGATTTTATTGCTTGTTCTCGCCTCTTTGCTGGACAAACTTGGTTGGGGCGATACTTTTGTTTTGGCAGCCCTTTTAGTTCGATACGATCTTTTTCTTTTTAATTTTGCGTTGTTTTCGAGCAGTGTTTTAGCACTTTTTAGTTACCCATGGTTAAAAAAAGACCAAGAGATGGTTCCCTTTGGTCCTTTCATTTGTTCAATTTATTTTATTTTACTCTACATAGTCCCGTAAAACTAACGAAAGTTTTGGAATAATTTGGTTTTTGCGTGACACGACCCCATCAATAAAGGTTGTGGCTCGTTGACCAGATTCCGCAGGCCAAGCGCGATCAACAAACTCACATAGCTTACCTGCTGCCAACATAATGGATCCATTATCATGAACCGATGTGAATACCATGAGCCATAAATCAATCTGATGGCGCTGAACTTGTTCTTCTAATGCTGCCTGTAGCTCTTTTGAAATTCCACTAACTTCATTCAGTTGATAGAGCGTATATTGGGAAACATTGATGCGGGAGCCTTGAAGGGTAAATTCCTTCATATCGTGATGCATAATACTTTCCATCGTTAATCCTTTTAAAGAACTGGCGATGGTAAAAATGTCTTTAGCAAACTCATCGCTGTCTAAGCTGGCCAACACAGCTAAGTATTGGGCCAATTGGATATCCGCTGGAGTCGTGGTTGGCGATTTAAAGTTAAGCGTGTCGGAAATCATCGCTCCCAGTAAAAGGCCCGCCATATCCGGTTCGATATCAATTCCCGATTCTAAATATAGTTTTGTAATGATTGTAGCCGTCGATCCAACAATTTCGTTTCTAAACACGATGGGTTTATTCGTCGACAAATCTCCAATCCGATGATGATCAATAATTTCAATGATGTCAGCATTTTCAATGCCTCGCACCGACTGGCGCATTTCATTATGGTCGACTAAGATTAATTTCTTTAATTTAGCGTTCAACAAGTGATAGCGAGACACAAAACCAAAGATATGGTTTTGATCGTCAACCACAGGATAAGCACGGTAGCGCGACATAATGACCTTTTTAGCGACATCTTCAACAAATTCGGCTTTATTAAACAGCACTAAATTTGTCGTCATCAATTTCTCTATCGGTGCGGAATAGAACAAATAACGCGAGGTATTCATGGTTCCATGTCCAGAAATAATAATGGCACAGCCTTTTTCACGAGCGGCTTCAATCACCATCGGTGCGACATTATTAGCCCAAACGACAATCAATATCGCTGCATTTTTAGCAATTACTTGGAGTTGTGCTTGAGTATCGTTACCTACTATAACAATCCGGTTATCCAAAACATAATTATCAAGTTTTGTGGCTGCAATAGCAATGATGGAAGTTTTACCATCGTGCCGTGGCGTTTCCGGAGCATAAATGAGTTTTCCATCGATGGCCTTCGAAATATACTCAATCGGCGTTTCTCGCAAGAGCTCAATGGCTTTTGCGGTGTCCCCTAACACAGCTTGAGAAATGTTTGAAGTCGTTAATATCCCTTGGAGTTGGTTGAGATGATTGACAACCGCAAACACGGGTTTATCAACATGTTCCATCATTTCAATGACTTCGCGAATCGTCGCTTCTTTCGAAATACGGATCGGTTCGTCCATTTCAATCTCATCTAATTGTGCTCGAGCATCGGTTAGTAAAACGGGTTCTGGTACATTGAATCGCTCCAACAAATATTCGGTTTCTGAATTGATTGCCCCTAAACGACAAGCAATAGCATTCACCCCTAATTGTTGTTTAAGATGTGCATACGCAATTGCTGACACAATGGAATCGGTGTCTGGGTTTCGATGCCCGGTCACATAGACAACTTCATTACTCATTTGATTCATGCGTTTTTGGCTTCCTTTCTAACCTTGCGTGCTTTATGTTGATAGTGACCAATAATGTTGGTAGAGACCATTCGCGGAACGAGTTTCGACAGTAAAGCCCCCACTTTATTGGTTAATTTCGGAATAATAATCACTTTGTTTTTGGTCATCGCCCTTAAGCTTTCATTAACCACTTGATCGATGGAAGATTTCGCTAAATCTGCCACAGGATTCATTTTCGGAAAGTCAGCATTTAATCCAAATTTAGTTGGCGTTGGACCTGGGCAAAGTGCCCCTACATAGACGTTGAATGGTTTCATTTCTACCGCCAAACTTTGGCTTAACGAAAGGACATAATTTTTAGTCGCATAATAAGTCGCCATGTACGGTCCTGAAAAATAGCCTGCTAAACTAGCAACATTAAGCAAATAACCACGGTGCTTCTTGGCCATGGTTTTTAAAACAACATGGGCAATTTGTGACATTGCTAGAATATTTGTTTCAATCATCGACTCGATTCGTGGCCAAGGTGCATCAATATATCCATCTAGGTCACCAAAACCAGCATTGTTGATAACCACATCATATTCTACCTCTCGAACTTGATTGAGAAAATGCTGCCGTTGGTCGCGGTTGGCCAAATCCACCTGCCACAAAAAAACTTCACATTGATCTTGGTATAAATCTCTAAGTTCGAGTAATTTGTCATTATTTCGACCTAGTAAATGCAAGCAGTCGCCCCGTGATCCATAATAATGGGCAAAGGCTTCGCCAATACCAGAGGTTGCTCCAGTAATTAAGACCTTTAACATGTGTATATCCCTCCTTTATCTTATCTATTGTACTAATAAAACGTGGTTTTATCTATATAATATTAGAAATTGAATTCCGAATAATTTAAAACATCCAAGATATGCTGAATATTACCATCGCCAGCAAACAATTTTCGGTCTTGAAAATCTGCGGAGGTAGAAATCCATTTCAGAGGCTGGCGTTCTGCAACCAAGGGAACCTGATCATCAATTTCACCAACCGCAATAGCTAAGGAATAGTTTAAAAAATGATAGTCAAAGGTCATCGCATGACACAAGGTGATTTGACTCGGAGCAATCCCCGTCTCTTCTTCAAGTTCTCGATAACAGGAATCCAGAATGCTTTCCTGCCCTTCTACCTTGCCTCCAGGAAAATTATATAAACCCATATACGGATCTTTTTGACGCAACAACATCAATACTTTTGAGCGATCCAAATTAAAAACAATGACGATATTTACAATTCTCACGAGACGCCTCCATGTTGTTGAGCAACCAAAGCCGCATAGCGACCCCCTTGTTGGCAGAGATCGTCGTGATCGCCCCGTTCAATGATTTCTCCATTTTCAATAACTAAGATGGCGTTCGCATTACGAACCGTTGATAAGCGGTGAGCAATTACAAAGGTTGTTCGATTTTCCATGAGCTTATCCATCCCTTTTTCTACTAATTCTTCGGTCCGAGTATCAATGCTCGAGGTCGCTTCATCTAATATCAATATTTTTGGATTGGCTACCGCGGCACGAGCAATATTAATTAATTGTTGTTGACCTTGGGAAAGTCCTTCCCCAGATCCTTGGATCACCGTGTCATAACCATGAGCTAGGTGCAAAATAAACCCGTGCGCATTTGCTAATTTTGCCGCCTCGATCACCTCTTCATCCGTTGCATCTAAGCGACCATAGCGAATATTTTCCATAATTGTGCCGGTAAACAAATGGGTATCTTGAAGCACCATCGCAATATGTCGACGGACACTATAGCGATCTAGTTCGCGAATATCGATGCCATCAATCGTAATTTTTCCCGAATCAATATCATAAAAGCGCGTAATTAAATTCGTAATGGTTGTTTTTCCCGCCCCCGTCGAGCCGACTAGCGCAATTTTTTGATTGACTTTGGCCCAGAAACTGACATCTTTTAAGACGGGAGTCCCTTCAACATAGGAAAAATTAACCTGTTCAAAACGGACTTCTCCTAAAACATTCCTTAATGGTGTTGAAGCATCATTGATCGCTTCTAAGGGTTCATCTAAGACTTCAAAAATCCGCGAAGCCGAAGCTAGAGCACTAATCAATTGGGTGTATTGATTCGCCAACATATTCAACGGCCGACCAAAAGATCGGGACATATTAACGAAGGCACCCAAGCCACCAACGGTTAACATCCCTTGAATCGCTAAATGCCCTCCAACAATGCCACTAATCGCGTAGATTAATTGGTTAATATTTTGCATCAAAGGCATCATTAACATCCCATAAGCTTGAGCCCTATAAGATTTTTGTGAAAACGTTTCGGAAGCTAAATCCATTTCTTGAAGACTAATCGGATTGCGGTTAAACACTTGATTGACCACATTCCCTTCCATGGCTTCTTCAATATAACCGTTGAGCATTCCTAAACTTTTTTGGCGTTCACGGCTTGTCTTTCGTGCTATGCCACCTATTTTATTGATTAAGAAAAACATAAATGGCAGCAGGCCAACAATAACTAAAGACAATTGCCAACTAATCGTAATCATCATCACAAAGGTTCCAATCAATAACACAAAATTATTAAAAAACATGACCAAGGTATCCCCTAAAATCTGGGAAATAGACGCCATATCGTTATTAAAACGCGAGAGCAAGTCCCCCTGCAAATGCCGATCATGAAAACCAACAGATGTTCGAGTTAAATGCGCATATAAATCTTTTCGCATATCGTAAGAGGTGTCTTGAGCGACTTTTAACATAATTCTTGAAGTCATATACGTGGCCACAATTTCAATGAGATAGACACTCATTAATACCGTCAGCCAAATCCCCATGAGACGATTCATTTCCTGAAGGGTAATTTGTTGGTGAAAAGCTCGTTCAACGACTTCTAAGACGGGTTTAATCGCATAGGAGGTGAAGACGGTAATTCCGGTAGTTAACAACGACAAGAAAATAGCAAAATACACAAGGCGTCGGTTAGGACCAAGGTACTTTAACAAGCGTAAAATGGCTTTTTTATCCGCTTTTTTCCGAGTGCCATTAGCAATTGGGCGTGGTCTAAGCATCGAAATCCCCTCCTTTATTTACTTGTGATTCATAAATCTCTTGATAAGTTTGTGAGTGAACCAAGAGTTCTTGATGGGTGCCTTGGGCAACAATTTCACCATCATCCATAACGAGGATTAAATCTGCATCTTTAACTGAAGAAATTTTTTGAGCAATATTTAGGATCGTTGTTCCCTTCAGTTCTTGAGCAAACATCGCTAAGACCCGCGCTTCCGTTGCGGCATCCAGGGCACTAGTACTGTCGTCTAGCAATAAAATTTTCGGTTGAGCAACAATCGCTCGCGCGATACAGAGACGCTGGCGTTGTCCGCCCGATAAATTACTTCCTCCTTGTTGTAATTCCATCTCAAATCCTTCTGTAGAAGCATCAATAAACGATTTCGCATCCGCAATCTCACTAGCCCATTCAAGGATCTCTAGTGGGGCATCTTGATTTCCCCACCGTAAATTATAAGCAATGGTTCCCGAAAACAAGGTGTTTCGTTGGGGCACAAACCCAATAATTGAGCGCAGTTGTTCTAGAGATAAATCATTAATATTAATTCCATCAATTTTAATTTCTCCCGATTGGGGAATGAGCAAACGTTCTAGTAAATGAAAAAGCGTTGATTTACCCGATCCAGTGGAACCGATAATACCAACCATCTGACCTGGTTTAATTTGAAAAGACACATTTTTAATCACATCCAACTCGTTTTCTTCAAAAAATTTAAAAGAAACGTTCTCGAACTCAATCGCTCCTTGGGGATTCTCAAGAACAACTGGAACCTCTGGATCCACAATTTCGATTGTTTCATCTAAGATTTCATTAACACGATCATACGACGCTTTCGCCATCGCAGACATATTAAAAACCATCGTTAACATCATTAAACTAAACAGCGTATACCGCATGTAATTTATAAAAACTAAAATATCCCCCAGTAAAACCGCTCCTGGGCCGACCACCAATTGAGCACCAATACCTAAAATCAGTAAGGTAGAGATGTTAATAGCAAACATCATGATTGGATCAAAGAATAAGAGATATTGCATCGCATGGAGATTCTTTTGACGCAACCCGCTATTTGTCTCATCAAAGCGTATGTCTTCATCACTCTCACGAACAAAGGACTTAATGACGCGGATATTGGTTAGTCCTTCTTCAACATATTGATTGAGACGATCAACTGCTTTTTGTAAAATCGAAAATCGCGGAAACGATTTATAAATAATAAATCCAATCGCTGTTAATAAAATCAACAACATCAAGATCAACATATAAGCAATTTGATACGACGAATTCCAAACAATGATGACTGCAGACACCAACATAATCGGGCCGCGCACCAATAGCCGCATCCCAAACATGATGGTTCGTTGAATAAAGTCTAAGTCATTGGTCAAACGGGTAATCAGCGAGCCCGTCGTATAGCTGGAGTAAGTACGGAGCGAAAACTGTTGAATTTTCGCATACATCTTCGTGCGTACCCCATGGGTAATTTTATTTGAAACTAAGGCCGATAAAGTCGTTGAACTCACGCCAAAAATAATATTAATGAGCGCTAAAAAGACCATAAACAACCCGATCTTCCAAATATAGGCCATATCTAATTGGGCAATACCAACATCGATAATATTTGCTAATAATTGAGTTTGCCAAAGCTCGACAACAATAACTAAAATGGTGCTAATCACCGCAATGATGGTTGACCATTTTTGTCTTTTAAAGCCGCTCAAAAATTCTTTCATTGGTTCCCCCTTTATTTATTTTATCTTAGTATCTTGTTATTCTACCACATTATCCTTAGCCAATATCATTTGGGCAAATTGTTGCCCTAAATCATGGGCTTTTTGAATATCTTTTTGGGTAGGTACTTCAAAAATTGCGAGTGGCTCTAAAAGAAGGATTCCACCATGGGCTTCGATCCGTTTTTTCCAGACGGCTTGATATTCTCCCAGACCCCATCCATAACTTCCAAAAATGGCGATGGGTTTGTTATTTAAATACGGTAACACTTTTTCAAAATAGGGTTCGAATTCGGTTTCATCCAGCTCTTCCGTCCCTTGGGCTGGACAGCCAAAGAGAAGGCCATCCATGACTATGGCTTGCTTTGGTTGAGCATCGGCGACGTACTGTAATTGTACGTCCACCCCTTCATGTTGTATTCCTTTGTAAAACGCTTTTGCTAACATTTCTGTGTTTCCGGTCGCAGTCCAATAGACAATTTGTATTTTTTTCATTTTTTCCCTTTCTTTTCTCCTTATTTTAAGGAATGTACCTTAAATTGGTCAATGATTATGCTAAAATAAAAATGAGGTGAGCTCATGAGTAAATATAAAAATGCTTTATTCCCTATCTATCAGATTCTGCACGACGAGACCGATGATGATCGGTATTTAACGCAACCCCAAATCCTTTCCCTTTTGGAAGCCCGCTATCAAATATCGCTCGATCGACGGACCCTTTACGATCAAATTGGTTATCTGAACTACTATGGTATTGAGGTGGAGACGTTCCAAGAAAACCGAAAAGGATATCGCCTCTTAACCCGCTTATTCGAAAAGGAGGAAGTGGCTATTTTAATTCATTTACTCCAAGGTGCGACCTTTATTCCCGAACAATTAACGAAGGGATTAATTAATAAAGTCTTATCCACACAATCGAGTATGAATCAAAAGGATTTACAGCTTCACCCTCTTGTTTATCAAGCCCATAAGACGAGTAATAAACAAATGATTAATGTTCTTTTATTAATCATTGAAGCGATTACCCACGACCATCCCATTCAGTCGGATTATCTCCGTTACAATCTCCGGAAAAAACTTGAAGCTCGACGGAGCCGCCCCTATGTTTTACATCCATATTATATTGTAAACTGGAATGAAAAATTATATTTAATTTGTAAACACGACATCTACAAGGAAATTGCCTTTTATAGAATTGATAAAATGCGTAATGTCAAAATACTCGACCGACGCGATCGCTACCCATTGAATAAGGCTATTGATCCTTACTCTTATGTGAGCCGGCGGCCGTATATGTACCAAGGTGAGATGATTGAATGTACCTTGCGTTGCCAAAATCAAATACTAGACGATGTAATTGACGAATTCGGTCAGGATATCTTTATCCGCGAAGACGGTTTTGAGCACTTCATTCTCAAGCTCTCCATTACCAAGACCGGATTATTGTATTGGGTTGCTCAGTTCCACGATCGAATTGAGATCCTTGAACCGAAAACACTACGTCAGGATTATTTAGATATCTTGGAAAAGACACGGGCACTTTACCAGTAAGCCCCTGATTTCATGATATACTAGGACTAATAGGAGGTGCGTTTATGTCACATGATCATAACCCAATAAAAGAAGAAGATGTGAGGAAGCCCTATATACCGGTTCCAGAAACAAAAGTTCCTCAAAACAAACCTCAGGTATCAACAGAATTAGAAAACCCATTAAATGAACCTGAAGCCACCACGACCACTTTAGAAGATTTGAAATATGGTCCGGACGATGAAGATTTAGACCATGCCGAAAAATCGGATGTCTATCCAAATCACACCAACAAGTAATTAAAAACTAGTCCCTGCGGACTAGCTTTTTTTTCGATAATAACTAATTAATGTATCTACGACAGCCTTACCCACCGGAATAACCAATGCCGAAGCGAGCGCTTTGAATTCTGTTTGTCGTTGTGGTTGAGTAACGGGTAGTTCTACTGGAGTTGTCTCTTTTTCTTGTTGTTTAAGATAATAGGCCAAGGCTCCAATCGCAGCTAACCCTAAAATGATATAACCTGTTTTTTTCATGGTTCTAATAACTCCTTCTGTTCTTCATTATACATAATTTAACCTCAAGTTGCTTGATATTGAAGAAACGCTTGCATCAAAACTTCTGATAAAGATGGATGCGGGAACACGACTTGGGCGAGGTCTTGAATTCTTAGCTCTTGAATCATCGCCAATTGTAGAAAAGGAATAATTTCTGAAGCATGGTAACAGTAGAGATGGGCGCCTTTGATGACGTCCGTTTCGGGATCTATTAACAACTTCAGCCATCCTCGTTCTTGGTTTTCAACTAAAGCCTTTCCATGTCCTGTCATCAACACTTTTATCGACTTTAATCCCTTGACATCTTGAGAATTCACGCCAATACTAGCGGCTTCTATATTCGTGTATAAAATAGAAGGAATAATTTCCAAGTTTTGACGTCGTTTCTTTCCTAAGATGTGTTCGATAACACTTCGCGCTTGGGCGGTTGCTAAATGAGCTAATTGGATTTCACTACTTGCATCCCCGACGCAGTAAATACTTGGTATCGACGTTTGGAAATCGGCGTTCACAAGAATGCGTTGGCCATCTTTTGCTAAAATTTCATCGCCACCAATACCCCGTGGTGTGCGCCCTGTCGCGACTAAAATACGACTGGTTTTCACATGATGTACTTCTTTTTTCGTTCGAACCAGCAATTCTTTAGGGTTCATAATTTTTTCAGCCAAAGCATTAACATGAATTTCAGCCCCTTGTTGTCTCAGGGCGAGCGCGACGTTTTGAGCAAATTCCCGTTCCATCATTGGTAATATTCGACCCTGCGCTTCAATGAGGGTAACTTTTTTGCCTAAGTTCAAATAAAGTTGGGCAATCTCCACCCCAATAACTCCTGCCCCGATAATCGTTAAATGATCGACATCATTAACATTAAATTCTAAAATATGGTCGCTGTTAACCGCATGTTCACTACCTTCAATCGGAATTTTGGCTGATTTGGCTCCGGTCGCAATCATCAGATGTTTCCCAGAGATGAGCTGATTATTAATCAAGACTTGATGGCCATCGACTAAGCGAGCAATCCCCCTAATGGTGGTGACCTGCGCTTTTTCTAATGCTGTTTCAATGGCTTGTCGTAAGTTTTCAATGATGGAATCTTTTCGTTTCGCCATTTCTCGGAAGTTTGGGTAGACCGGACTGGATTGAGGAAAACCAAAGCGAGCTAGTTGCTTGCTTTCATAAACCCGTTTGGAAGATTCTAGTAAGGTTTTCGTTGGAATACACCCATGGTTTAAACAGGTCCCACCAACTTCTCGAGATTCAATTAAACAAATATTCAAGCCCTCTTGTGCCCCGTAGAGTGCCGCTTCATACCCCGCGGGTCCCGCACCAATTATGACGACATCATACATATACGTCACCATCTAAATCTCCTCTACCGCCTCTTTTTGGTATCTGAGGATTGGTTTACGAGCGGCTTCGACTTCATTCACACGACCAATAATGGTTTGATGAGGTGCAGATTTTAAGTATTCTGGATCGTCATAGGCTTTTTGATACAGTTCATGGAGAACATCCGAGAACCAGTCCAAGGTTTCCTTGGTTTCGGTCTCCGTTGGTTCAAACATCAAGGCTTCCGCGACGACAAGTGGGAAATACATCGTTGGTGGATGGACCCGATGATCCAACATGGCTTTGGAAAAGTCCAAGGCGGAGACACCTGTTTCCTTTTTTAACTTGTCTAAAGAAACAACAAATTCATGCATACAAAGTCGATCGGCTTCAAAGATATCAGACAAAAGTACACGTAAGTAATTGGCATTCAATACAGCGTTTTCGCTGGTCTGACGAATCCCTTCTTTTCCAAGGGTCTTTATATAGGTTAACGCCCGTAAAAACACTAAGAAATGACCATGAAAAGCTTTAACTCGACCAATGGATTGTTCTGGCGTAAAGAAAGCCAAATCTTTAACCATTGGCGTTGGCATGAATGGTTCTAACAATTTATTCACAGCTACGGGCCCTGATCCCGGACCTCCACCCCCATGCGGTGTCGAAAAGGTTTTATGTAAATTTAAGTGAATCGCATCAAAACCCATATCGCCTGGTCGAACATGACCCATAATAGCATTCAAGTTCGCGCCATCATAATATAAAAGTCCACCAATCCCATGGATTATTTCCGCAATCTCCACAATGTCTTTTTCAAACAAGCCAAGTGTATTTGGATTGGTTAACATGAGGGCTGCTGTTTTTTCACTAGCCAGTTTTTTTAATTCTTCTACATCCACTAAACCATTATGCGATTTTACTTCAACCACTTTAAATCCACACATATTTGCTGAGGCGGGATTGGTTCCATGGGCAGAATCTGGTACGATTACTTCTAATCGATCAAGATCGCCCCGTGATTGATGGTATTTTTTAATCATCAACAAGGCTGTCCATTCGCCATGAGCGCCTGCTGCTGGTTGAAAGCTCATCGCTTCCATACCGGTGATTTCGCAGAGATAGTCGCTTGCTAATTCGAATACTTTCATCGCTCCTGGTACCGTATAAATAGGTTGTAAAGGGTGAATTTCAGTAAATCCTGCTAAGCTAGCAACATCTTCATGTAGTTTTGGATTGTATTTCATAGTACAAGAACCTAGGGGGTAAAATCCCTCATCAATACTATAGGTTTTCTTTGCTAAACCGGTGTAATGACGCACAACTTCAAATTCAGCGACTTCTGCCAGTTCCAGAGGATCTTGACGCGATTGACTGAAGGTGATGGTTTCAACATTGGTAGCAGGTAGTGAAAATTGATTTTTTCCAACGAAACTTTTTTCATAAATTAACATAATTCTGCTCCTTTTAATATTTCAACCAATTCATCAATTTCAGCCTTGGTGTTCATTTCTGTGGCACACCAAAGACTGGTGTTGGCATTAAGTGGATACCCTGCCAGTATGCCGTGTTGATCTAAGACTTGTTCAATCAGTTTTGGATGACAATCAGTTTTAACAACAAATTCATTAAAGAATTCGCCTAAAACCGGTTCAAAACCTTTGATGGTTGATAATTGACGATGTAAATAATGAGCCAAATCTGCACTTGCTTGAGCAACCTGACGTAAACCACTAGCACCGACTGTTGAACAATAAATAGCTACTCGTGTTGCCATTAAGGATTGGTTCGAGCAAATGGATGAAATGGCTTTTTCTCGACGAATATGTTGTTCACGAGCTTGTAAGGTTAAAACAAACGAGCGTCGACCTTCACTATCCGGTGCCATCCCAACAATTCGGCCCGGTAAGAGACGCATCATTTTTTTAGTCGTTGCCATAAAGCCGATATATGGGCCACCAAAACCTAGTGGCAATCCCAAAGGTTGAGCCTCGCCCACCGCAATATCTGCTCCAAGTTCCCGAGCACTTGGTAACAAGGCTGCAGCAATGGGATAAACACCGACAATGAGTTTTGCTGAAACGGCTTGAACACTTTCAGCAATTCCAGTGAAATCTTCCAGATAACCGTAATAATTAATCTGTGGCATATAAACACAAGCCACTTCACTAGTAAGAAGTTGTTTTAGATGATTGAGATCTGTTTTAAAATCGACGACATCAATCAGGACGACTTCATAACCAATCGATTGCCCGTATTGTTTAATGACTTCTATAACATTGGGGTCGCTTGCTGCCGAAACCAAAACCTTTTCTTTACGGCGAGCCATTGACATGAGAACTGCTTCTCCAGCAGCCGTGGCGCCATCATAAACCGAGGCATTAGAAACTTCTAGTCCAGTCAATTCACAAATCGCCGTTTGGTACTCAAAAATAGTTTGTAAGGTTCCTTGAGAAATCTCCGGTTGATACGGTGTATAGGCGGTCACAAATTCTGATTTTGACGCCAAATGGTTGACGACCGATGGAATAAAGTGACGATACGCACCAGCCCCTCGATAAATGGTGTTATAAATTTTATTTTCAGCCGCGAGTGCTTTCATTTCGCGCAAGACTTCGAGCTCACTCTGGCCTGCCGGAATGTTTAAATCTGATGTTAATTTTAGTTCTTTAGGAATATCGACAAAGAGGTCCTCCATCGTGGAGACACCTATCTTATCAAGCATTTCTTTTTGAACGGACTTTGGATTAACTAAATAATTACCCATGTTATTCCTTTACAAATTCCAAATAATCCTCTAGAGAGAGTAGTTCCGGAGCGAGCTCGACATTCCCAGCTTTAATAAGCCAAGTATTTTCCGGATCTTGATTGACGAGTTCTGGAGCATCTAATAAATCTTCGTTGATTTCTAAGACGACCCCATTAACAGGTGATTCAATATCAGAGACGGCTTTAACCGATTCGACATCCCCAAAGCTTTCTTGAGCGTTTAGTTCATCGTCCACTTCCGGTAAGTTTATAAAAACAATGTCCCCTAATTCGTCACTTGCGAATTTTGAAAGACCGATGAGGGCGGTATTATCTTCAAGGACTTCCACCCATTCGTGTGTTTTTGCGTAAAGTTTTGCCATTTATATTTCCTCCTATCGTTTATAAAATGGTAATTTAATTATTTCTGCTTTTAGTTTTCGGCCACGTACATTAACTATAACTTGTTGGCCTATGGTTTGATATTTATTATCTACTAACGCCATCGCCCCCGCATACCCCACATATGGTAAGGGGGAACCCGAGGTTACAACTCCTATTTTTTGATCATCTACAAAGATTTCTGCGCCTTCTCGAGCAATACCTCGGTCGATGAGTTTAAGTCCAATTCGCGTTGTTTTAATCTCTTTTTCTGCTAGTGCTTTTTTGCCGATGAAATTTTCTTTTTGCATTTTTACAAAGAAGCCTAAATCGGTTTCAAAGGGATTGATGGATTCACTCATTTCATGACCATAGAGCGGCATACCGGCTTCTAAACGTAAAGTGTCACGAGAGCCAAGACCCGCAGGGGTAACTAGTCCGGTCGCCATGATGAGCTCCCATATTTTTGGCGTATCGTTGACGTTACAGTAAATCTCAAAGCCCTCTTCTCCTGTGTATCCAGTCCTAGAAATGAGCACGCGCATATCTTCAAATGGAACATTCTTTTTAAAAGAATAGTATTTTGCTGGTAGGTCTTCCTTTCTGACAAATTGTTCGATAACTTCTACCGATTTGGGTCCTTGTAGCGCTAATAGTCCCGTTTGTTCGGAACGATCTTCGACCTTGATGGTGTCCGGGGCTTGTTGTAAAATCCAGGCTAAATCTTTTTCATGATTCCCTGCATTACAAACCAGCATGACCCCGTCTTGGTCGAAATAGACTAATAAGTCATCAATGATGTTTCCCGCATCGTTGAGCATCAAGGTGTATTTTATTTGGCCTGGCTTCATGTTGGAAAAATCGTTACTTAAGAGGTGGTTGATAAATTCGATAAATCCATCCCCAGAGATATGAATTTCGGCCATATGGGAAACGTCAAAAAGCCCCGCTTCGGTGCGGACTTTATTATGTTCACCAATAATTCCGAGTTCATAATGTACGGGGAGTAAGTATCCACCAAATTCAACCATCTTTCCTTTTAAGGCGACATGCGTATCATAAAGCACGGTTGTTTTACTCATTATTTTCCTCCTATAGTTGATTATATTTAGTATAACGTAGTTTGGTTTGTTTTTCTATTTATCTGGGAGAAATCATCAATGATTATTTTCCTTGATTAATTGAATTGTCAACTCATTTTGGTATGATAGTGGTAGGAGAACATAGATATGAACCAATTTAATGATTTAACCGAAAACTCCCTACAATCCGACCCTCGTTTAAAAGATTTACAACTGTATCACCTCATCCCCCAAGGGTATGAGCAAATCCATCAAAAAGGGCTAGAACTGGTCACCGATAATGTTAGTGATTTTGTTCAATTTTGTAAGCAACATCAAATTAACAACGCGTATTATTATTTCGAACCCTATGAAGAGGAAGATTACTATGTTTATCCTTGGGAGTTTGAACAAAGTTTTAGCGAAGAAATTTTAGATTTAATTGAAGAAGAGCTTGAACAGCACAACAACTTTTTGGATGAAGTGGACTTTTCGCGCAATCGTTTTGGATACTTATATACCTTTGTTCAAGGTCAAATGATCTATATGGTACTAGAAGATGATTGGTTTGAAAAAAATAATATTTACCCTTCCTATATTACGGTCCATGAATTAGTCATGAACCGCTTGGATGAAGTAAGCGAAGTCATCGAAAATCGCGAAGAGGTTTTAATGGAAGCACTTGATAAACTCCATGAAGATCTTATAAACCATCCCCTCTTTAGATATCAAACCTCAAAGAAGAAGCGCTATGACTTTTTCTTAGAATACTTAGAAAACGAAGCCGATGATGTTTTAGATTCCGTCTTTTTTGATTTAGAGGGCGAACCCCTTCAAGGAGAAATTCGAGATTTTATCGAGCATGTGTGGCGCGATAAGAAAATGACGCAATAAACCGTTCATATTGCTGAAATTTTGGTTGACAAAAGGCTTATCGATTGTGTTATAATCAATAAGCAACGAAATGCGGGTGTGGCGAAATTGGCAGACGCACTAGACTTAGGATCTAGCGGGGTGACCCATGGGGGTTCGAGTCCCTTCACCCGCACCATAGTTACTATTCAGTGGAGATTTTGGTACAATCGTACCAAAGTCGTACCCATTAATCACAGATTCACTCTAAAAGTGAGTCTTTTTAATATAAATATGCCATGGAAAAAAGATTTAATATTATCTTCAACAAAATGACTCAATTTTTCATGAATAACTTGTTCGCCTTCCTCTAGGGTGAAAGCATCCATCGTCGTAATTAAAGCTCAAATGCCACCATATTAGCCGTTTTTATATTTCCCAAATCGGAAGCCAGTTGATTAAAATCCAATTGAATGACCCTATTGGTCTTCGTTGAAACTTGCATTTTATTATTACAAATGATAATGCCCTGAGGACTCATTTGTTGTTCAAACTTATCCAAAGCAGGTTGACTCAGAGCTAATAAATGAGTAATTCCTTGACTAATAATCGGCGATTGTTGATGTTCACTGACAATCACATGACAGTTGGCGGTCCCACCACGCATCTCTGGACCATAAGAGGGCATCCAGCTCACCAGCAAATCTTTCTTCATTCCCATCATCGCCACCATTTGACCAATGGTTAAAACGCCCTGACCACCAAAGCCAGCACAAACTAGTTTAATTGTTTCCATGTTTACGCTCCTTATAAACGCCTAGTGGAAAAATCGGAACCATCTTCTCTTTAATATGAACCAATGCCACTTCTGGAGACATCTTCCATCCGATATTACAGGAAGACAAGACTTCAACCAAACTAAAACCTTCGTGGTTAATTTGGGCTTCATAAGCATTCTTAATCGCTTGCTTAGTTTGACGAATACTGCGAACATCCGCGCCCATCACTCGTTCAATATAGGCGACGTGATCAATGGTTGCTAAAAGTTCACTAATTTTAAGAGGGTTGCTTTCTTTACCGAAAGGCGATGTGGTTGTCACTTGATCATGCCATGAGGTTGGAGCCATTTGCCCGCCCGTCATACCATAAATAGCATTATTAATGAAAATCACCGTAATATTTTCATTACGATTAGCCGCATGAACAATCTCTGCTAAACCAATAGATGCTAAATCCCCGTCCCCTTGATAAGTAAAAACAATTTTATCAAGATTAATACGTTTGACTCCTGTTGCCACCGCGGGTGCTCGGCCGTGAGCTGCTTGAAGTGCGTCACAATTAAAATATTCATAACTAAACACCGAACAACCAACCGAAGCAATCGCAATACTTTTTTCTAAAATTTCGAGTTCCTCAAGCACTTCCGCTACTAAGCGATGAGTAATACCATGAGTACAACCTGGACAATACGAGAAGTGTTCATTTATTAAATCCGTTGTTTTCTTAAATATAGTAGTCATGTTCGGCCTCCGTTGCTAGAGCCATCATGGCTTCAACTAATTCTTCGGGTGTAAATAAATTTCCGCCAGCCCGACCATAAAATCCAACCTTGGTTCGATGGTTAAACAAGCCATTAATGTCTTGAACCAGTTGACCCATCGAAAGTTCAGCCACTAAAACCGAATCTAGGGTTTGTGTTGCTTCAAGAATTTCTTTATATGGAAAAGGCCACAAGGTTTTCAGTCGAATGAGTCCAACTTTTTTGCCCATTTGATTCAATTGGTCAATCGCTGCAATCGCAATCCGACTTGACGTTCCATAAGCAATAAATGCCTGTGTTGCCCCCTGCATATGGTAGAGTTCGATCTCGGTGATTTCGTCACTTATTTTTTGATATTTTTTCATTAAGTGTTGATTATGGGCTTCTAAATCATCCGGATTCATATGTAACGAGTTAATGACGTTGCGTTGATTTCGGTGTTGATGATTTCCATTCGCTGCCCACGTTTCATTTTCTAATCGTTCAACTGGTTCTTGATTGATTTCCACTGGTTCCATCATTTGCCCAATGACACCATCGGCTAAGACCATGACAGGATTACGGTATTTTTGAGCTAAAACAAAACTTTCGCGGACCATATCACTCGCTTCTTGAACCGAATTTGGAGCGAGAACAATGATCCGATAATGCCCGTTACCGCCACCTTTAACCGATTGATGATAATCGGCTTGACCCGGCTGTATTCCACCTAGACCAGGACCCCCACGACTAACCGAAACAAGGACACAAGGCAATTCTGCAGCCGCGAAATAAGAAATTCCTTCTTGCTTTAAGGCAATCCCCACCGATGACGACGAGGTCATGACTAAGCCACCACTACCTGCTCCACCATAAACCATATTAATGGCCGCAACTTCGCTTTCTGCTTGAACAAAGACCCGTTGGTTGGCTGGCATCTGCTTGGACATGGTTTCGATTAACTCATTTTGTGGTGTTATGGGATAACCAAAGAAGCCGTCACAGCCTGCCGCAACTGCTGCTAAGGCCATGGCTTCATTTCCTTTCATTAATACTTTAGCCATTAGGACAACCTTTCCACCGTAAAGCAGACATCTGGGCAAATCGTGGCACAAAAGGCACAACCAATGCATTTTTCTGGGGCATTTACACTTGCTGGGTGATATCCGCGTTGATTTGTTTTTGTCTCGTCAAGATATAAAATTTTCACTGGACAAACCGTCACACAAAGATTACAACCTTTGCAGCGTTCTTGATCTATGGTCACTCTTCCTCTAGCCATTATTCTTGTCCATTCCCAACATAGATGCTGTTGATGTTTCTCATCATATTAATCCGGCGTTCAGCCATCTCGTCTGCTACTAAGTAGGTTGGCTTATTTGTATCTTTAGAAATCCGAATAATTTCCCGTACCCGGTCAAGAATAAGATCCACTTGACGAATCACATTTTCTTTCTTGTACCCTTGAATTTCATAATAAACATTAATTAATCCTCCAGCATTAATGACGTAATCCGGAGCATAATAAAAGCCTCTTTCATGAACAAGTTGACCATCAATCTGGCTATCCTTTAAGACGTTATTAGCCGATCCAGCAATTATTTTACATTTCAACCGATTAAGCGTTTCCTCCTTGAACTATGTTATTAAAAAGACCGTAAATACCCTTAAAACGGTCCTTGCTTTATAATTAAATGTTGGTGTCAAGATGTTATAATTCATAGCTTCCTCACAAATCCTTCTCAAATTATGACAAAGAAACCTTAGCGATTAAAGCGCTTACATGAATGTTTTTATTTTAAAATCTTATTTCATCGAATTTTGAGCACACAACCCTTGGATTCATGAACAAAGAGAAACCACCGTATGTTTTAAACTAAAAAAACTAACCTTAAATATGGATAAAACCCCCTTTACCGTCAAAATCTTTGCTCAAAAAGGTGTAATTTACATTTAACAACACAGTGTATGATATAATAGCGCCGAAACAAATATATGTACGAAAGAGGATAGTATGAGAACATTTAAAATTGTTTTAGAACAAGCAGCAGATCTACCAATAGAACTCTATTCCAAGGATGATTTTGAAATTATACCCATGGGCTACCATCTCGATGATATAGCCTATCTTGAAGATGCTCAACACTCACAAATGAGCCTCACCGATTTTTATAAAGCTCAACGGGAAGGAAGTATCTCCAAAACAAGTCAGGTCACCCTTCCCCAGTTTCTAGAAACCTTTGATTCCCTAGCAAAAGCGGGGTATGATATCTTACACATAAGCCTAGCATCGACCTTATCTGGAACTTACAACAGTGCGGTGATAGCTGGGCGTGAAGTCATGGCTATTTATCCAGAAGCAACCATTATTTCTATTGATTCCTATTCGGCTTCCATGGGCATCGGCATTTTAGCCCTTGAAGCTTTACGCCAACAACAAGCTGGGAAGACACTCAAAGAAGTAACAGATTGGCTTGAAAAACATAAAATGTATGCCATGGCCCTATTCACTGTTGATGATTTGAACCATCTAAAGCGTGGTGGCCGTATTTCAGCAACCAATGCAGCGATTGGTTCCCTATTATCGATTAAACCCCTCCTCACCGTCAGCCATGATGGAACCGTCATTCCAATTGGAAAAAGTCGGGGACGGAAAACCGCTCAGAAAAAACTAGTCCAAGAAGTTCTCGAAGACCCATACAAACCACAAGACTTTACTTGTTTTGTCGGTCACTGTGACAGCGTCGACGACGCCCGAGCCATTAAAGAAATGCTCGATGCCGAAAAAGTTTTTAAAGAAGTCCGGATCTTTGAGATTGGCTCCGTCATTGGCAGTCATGTCGGCCCGGGAACCGTTGGTGTGCTCTTCTTCGGTAAAAATCGACAATAAAAAGTTGTTACGAAGCGTTCTCAAAAGGAACGCTTTTAATTTGCACTTGATTTGACAAGAACCCCTATTTACGTTAAAGTTGTTAGCGGCCTAACATTTTAAGGAGTTAGAGATGGAAAGAAAAATAGGAAAAGAAATACGAGAAATACAACGACTACTGCATCAAAAAATAGAAGTCACGAAAGATGATCGAAATGAAAAATTAACTCATGTTCAAGTTCATCTCTTATTGTATCTCCATCGTCAAAACCAACCCATTTTTCAAAAAGACATCGAACAATATTTAAAAATAAGACGTTCCAGCGCAACGCAAATGCTCAACGTTTTAGAACGAGAAAACTTCATTAAACGATTGCCCATTGAAACAGATCGGCGGATGAAGGAAATAAAAATAACTAAAAAAACGTTAGCCTTGATTGATAAAATGAATGAGCATATGTACGAAATCGAACAAATGCTCCAAGAAAATATAAGCGACAAAGATCTCGAAACTTTTTTCAGAGTCGTCGATCAAATTAAGGCAAACTTAGAGTGAGGATGATGAAATGATATGATTAAACGATTATTAAAAGAAGTGAAGCAGTATAAAAAGGCATCAATCTTAGCACCGCTCTTTATGGCTGGTGAAGTTATTATGGAACTAATGTTGCCTTTTTTGATGGCTTTCATTGTAGATAAAGGTATTTACCAACAAGATTTAAAGGCTGTTTTTACCTATGGTTCTTTAATGCTTATTTGTGCAGGGTTTTCGCTGCTCTTTGGGGCACTCAGCGGAACGCAAGCAGCGTACGCTTCTGCAGGGTTTGTAAAAAATCTACGGGCATCAATGTTTAGAAATATTCAAACCTTTTCGTTCGCAAACATTGATAAATTTTCGACTTCCAGTCTTGTCACCCGAATGATGACCGATGCCACAAATGTTCAAAACGCCTACCAAATGTCTTTACGGATGATGGTCCGCTCGCCATTGATGTTAATAGTAGCGATGTTTATGACCTTCTATATTAACTCAGAGTTAGCTCTCGTCTTTTTAGTGGCGTTAGTTTTCTTAGGGTTGGTGATGATTATTATGATTACCAAGGTCATGCCCATCTTTTCCAAAGCCTTCAAGCGCTACGACGATTTAAACGCGAGTATTCAAGAAAATATTAGCAATATCCGCGTCGTCAAAGCCTACGTCAAAGAAGAGCATGAAAAAGAAAAATTCTTTGAAGCTGCTAGTAACTTAAGAAAAGCTTTCCGCAAAGCAGAAAACATTCTCGTTTTCAACTCGCCAGCCATGCAGTTGACCATGTATGCAACCATTTTAGCTTTGAGCTGGTTTGGGGCTCATTTGATTTCCTATGGTTCGATGACAACTGGTGAACTCATGAGTATGTTTAACTATACCATGAACATCCTAATGAGTTTAATGATGCTTTCAATGATTTTTGTTATGTTAACGATGTCCGGAGCTTCCGCCAAACGAATTGTTGAAGTGTTAGATGAAACACCAACGATTACCAATCCTGAAAATCCAATTTATGACATCCAAAATGGTCAAGTCGACTTTCAAAATGTTTCTTTTGGCTATTATGAAGGCGAAGATAAATATGTCCTCAAAGACATTAACTTAACAATTGCTAGTGGCGAAACCCTAGGTATTCTCGGACAAACAGGTTCCAGTAAAACGACGTTAACCAGTCTGATTCCTCGACTTTACGACGTTGACCAGGGACGCGTACTCGTCGGTGGGAACGATGTTCGCGACTATGATTTAGTGGCATTAAGAAATGCAGTGAGCATAGTTTTACAAAAAAATGTTCTCTTTTCAGGAACCATTCTAGAAAATATGCGTTGGGGAAATGAGCAAGCCAGCTTAGAAGAAATTAAAGAAGCTTGTCGCATTGCTCACGCAGACGAATTCATTGACCGACTCCCGGACCAGTACAACGCCTTAGTCGAGCAAGGGGGAGCCAACTTTTCCGGTGGTCAAAAACAACGATTAACCATCGCTCGAGCTTTGCTAAAAAATCCAAAAGTTTTAATTCTTGATGATAGTACTAGTGCTGTGGACACAAAAACCGACAGAAGCATCCGGGAGGCCTTACGTACAACTTTACCTGATGTAACGAAAATTATCATTTCCCAACGTATTTCTTCAATACAAGATGCTGATCGCATTTTAGTTCTTGATGAAGGAACCATCAGTGGTTTAGACACCCATGAAAATCTCCTTCAAACCAATCAACTCTATCAAGAAGTATATGAAACCCAGAAACGAGGTGATGAATAATGAGTCAACGACCAAGAAATGTCGGTACTGATGGCAGAAAACTCGACTTTAGTTTGTTGAAACGTCTGATGAACTATGTTTTCTATCACTATAAAGGCCTTTATATTTTTGTTTTTATTGGCATCCTTATTTCATCTTTAGCCTCCGTGGCTTCTTCATTATTTATGAAAACGCTTATTGATGACTATATTCAACCCTTGATTTTGGTAAATGATAAGAACTTTGCCCCCTTGTTTGATGCGTTGAGTACGATGGCGATCATTTACTTGATTGGTGTCTTAGCTAACTTTATGTATCATAAGCTCTTAGTCATTATTTCCCAGGGGACGATGGAACGGATTCGAACCGACTTATTTGCGCATATGCAATCTCTTCCTATCGGCTACTTTGACAGCCATGCTCATGGTGATATCATGAGCTTATATACCAACGATACCGATACTTTCCGGCAAGTTATCTCCCAGAGCATTCCACAATTTTTTGTCTCTTTATTTACCATTGTAACGGTGTTTGTTTCCATGATTGTTTTAAGCTTACCACTCACGCTCGTTAGTATCTCGATGGTTGGTGTTATGCAGTTTGTCTTGTTAAAGATTATGAAACAATCTGGTTTTTACTTTTCAAAACAACAAAAGATGTTGGGTATTGAAAACGGCTATATTGAAGAAATGATGGAGGGGGCACGAGTCATTAAAGTCTTTAATTATGAAGAACGCGCCATTTCTCGCTTTGAAGAAATCAATGAAGACCTCTTTGAAAGTTCCTACAATGCCAACAAATTCGCCAATATCTTGATGCCCATTGTTGGTAACTTAGGACATATCTCCTATGTTTTAGTCGCCATTGTTGGTGGGGTCTTAGCTGTTAATGGTTGGACGAGTTTAACCATTGGTGGCCTCGCCTCCTTCTTAACGTTGAACCGGTCTTTTAATGGGCCTCTCAATCAGATTTCTCAACAACTCAACTCGGTCATTATGGCAATGGCTGGTGCGGGCCGTATTTTTAACCTTTTAGATCAAGAACCAGAAGTGGACAACGGTAAGATTACCCTAGTCAACGCGACCTTCTTGCCAGATGGACGTTTAACTAAATCAACCACCGAAACAGGTATCTGGGCATGGGAACATCCACGAGCAGGTGGACAAGTTGAGTATGTTCAACTCAAAGGGGACGTCCGCTTCCACAATGTGACCTTCTCCTATACCCCAGAGAAAACGGTTCTTCACGACGTCAATTTATATGCCGAACCTGGAGAAAAAATTGCTTTTGTCGGAGCAACGGGTGCGGGTAAAACCACGATTACCAATTTAATTAATCGGTTTTATGATATCGAAAAAGGGATGATTACGTATGACGGCATCGATGTTAAATTAATCAAAAAAGACGATCTCCGCCGCTCGCTTGGTATTGTTTTACAAGACACCAACTTGTTTACCGGAACCATTGCTGAAAACATCAAATATGCCCGCCCGGACGCCAGCCAAGAAGAAGTTATTGCTGCTTCAAAACTGGCTAATGCTCATAGTTTTATCCAACATTTAGAACATGGCTACGACACCGTCCTAACACATGGTGGATCTGCTCTATCTCAAGGGCAACGGCAGTTACTATCAATAGCCCGAGCAGCCTTAGCAAATTCCCCCGTACTAATTCTTGACGAGGCAACTTCGTCTATTGACTCTCAAACTGAACGCTTAGTCCAAGAAGGTATGGACAAATTAATGTCCGGAAGAACGACCTTCGTTATTGCCCATCGCCTAAGTACGATTAAAAATTCCCATGTGATTATGGTCCTTGATCAAGGACGCATCATTGAACGGGGTAATCACGAATCGCTCATGGCGAAAAAAGGAACTTACTATCAACTCTATACCGGTTTGATTGAAAACGATTAACGAAAAGGAGGCTACGGCCTCCTTTATTTTAATATTTCATGAATTTTATGAATCCGTTTTAAGGGATCAAATAATTCAACCACTTCCGGATACCCACTATTAATAACATAACCATTGAAGGTTTGAAGCATCTCGACATCATTGTAGGCATCGCCAACAACCGTAATATTTTTCGATTCTATTTGATAATAATCCGCAACAATTTGAACCGCTGCTGCTTTGTTGTTTCCGATACTAGCCACATCAATATACTCGGCATTTGAGACAGATTCCACTAAATGACCATAATCACGATTGATTTTTTCCGTAATAGCAACCGCACGTGATGGATCTCTTAATTCACCAAAAAGAGCGGTGATTTTCCCACCATTTAAAAGCTGTGTTATGTCTCCAGCATACTCGCCATGATAACTCGCACCAGGTTGATATACATCCTTTGCAAAACTATAGCCATTATTAACGCCCACAAAATAAAAATCATTCAAAAAATTGTGACGCATATACCCTAATAATTCAATGGACAACTGTCGTTCCAGCTGACTTAAGTGGATGAGACGAAACTGATGATCAAGGATTGCTGCGCCATTATTACCAATAAGAAAATCGACATCAATATTGTGTTTTTGAATTTCATCATTTAAAGAATCCAAATGACGACCACTAGCAATGCCAAACAAATGCCCCTGTTTTCGGAACTGAAAAATAGCATCTAAATCCTCTGGTGAGATTTTAAAGCGTTGAAATAAAGTGCCATCATAGTCTGTTACAAACAATTTCATATGCCAATTATACCAAAAAATAGTTGCAAACGGAAAGCGAATAGGTTATTATAATAAAGCACTAATGGCCCGTTGGAGAAACGGTTAACTCACATGCCTTTCACGCATGCATTCACGGGTTCGAATCCCGTACGGGTCACCATTTCTTAAATTTCTTCCTTCGGGAAGTTTTTTATTTTAATAAAGGAGTTTAGAAAATGAAAAAGAGAAACCAAGCAATCACCTGCCCCAAATGTTCTCAAGTCCAATCCCATACGATTTATGAGCAAATATCTGCTTTTAACGAGCCAGCTTTAAAGACGAAAATTTTACGCAACGAAATGTTCCGTTTTATTTGTAATCATTGTGGCCACCAATTAACCTTGCTTTACCCGAGCTTATATCATGATGCCGTCCATGGGTTTATGGTGTATCTCATTCCTACACAGGATCAACAACGTATCGGAAAAATTGAGTTGGATGCCCTTATGAACGAATACCTTGAACTCAAAACAACCCGCACGGTTCGGATCCCTAATCAATTAGCTGAAAAAATTATCATCTTTGAGAACAAATTAGATGACCGTTTAGTGGAGTTGGTTAAGCAAGAAACGAAACATTTCCTTCAACAACAACAAACACCTGAAATTTTAGATATTTATTTAAACAAGAGTGAAAATGGTTACTACTTCGTCATAATACACGGTAGTGACGATTGGCGTACCCTCGACGTTGATGAAAATGTTTTTGAGATTGCATATGACAAGTATTCCAGTTACTTTGAGGATCTTAAACCTTTTTCAGAAGTCGATGCTCAATGGGCAACGCAGATTTTCAATCAACATTTAAAACGCGTTTCAAGTTAATTTCCACGATAAACAACACGAAACCATATTTAGAGGGTTTTCCTTTTGCCTAATATTTGCTATAATAGCGATGTTGAATAGGAGGAAATCTATGTCTAAATGGGAGTGCGTCTGCGGTTGGATTTATGACCCAGAAGAAGGAGATCCAGATGGTGGTATCGAACCAGGTACTGCGTTTGAAGATATTCCTGAAGATTGGGTTTGCCCGCTTTGTGGATTAGATAAAACCGCATTTACAAAGCTTGATTAATAAAAAGTTGTAGAGTAACCTACAACTTTTTATTTGCAACCAAATAAAAAAACCACCAAGATGGTGGTTACTTCCTTATTGGTGTCCCGACACGGGCTCGAACCGTGGACCCACAGATTAAGAGTCTGTTGCTGCTACCAACTGAGCTATCGGGACGATGCTCCGTTATTATACAACCCTAAAGCTAAATTCGCAATAAAAAAGCGAAAAAAGTCAAGACAAACTTAATAATTTCGACGCTCAAACTTTTGGGGGTTATTTCGCCTAAAGACATCTCGCAAAGCAAAATAAACGCCACTAGCAATAAACACGGTTAAAATCGCATTAATAAATGTTACACCAGCCGCGTATTTTGCGAGTAAACTCGCTGGTTCAACCGATATCCCTAGGATATATATAGAGTAGAAATATCCAACCAACGGATCAAAAATAACATTAAAAGCCATACCTAAGGTTGAAGAAATAAGAACCCATTTGCGGATATTCCCTTTAACAGATAACGTATTAATTTTACCGACTCGATGGGCAAAAAAACCAGTGACCAACGCAATTCCCATTTTTAAGAAAAAGGTCCGTGGTGCGACATGGGCATACCCTGTGGTTAAGTCAGCCAATGTTAATCCGGTTGCGCTCGCAAATCCACCCTTCCATCCGCCCAATAATAAGGCACCTAGAACAACAAAAACATTCGAAAAATGTAAGGATGTTTTATCCCCACCCACAAAAACATCAATCTTTAAATAATTGAACGACACAAAAGCCAAGGCCGCTATTAACGCCATATAGGCAATGTCTTTTACGGAAAAACGATTCATAAGTCTATCCCTCTAGGAGTTCAAATGGAAAATCCATCAACTCGTTAATAATCAAATCAGCCTCTTCTTGCGAAAAGTTAAAGCGTTCTTCACGCTTCGCCACAACAAACATTCCTGCATTTTTTCCTGCTTTAATGCCGTTCGCGGAGTCTTCGATGACGATACAATTTTCGGGTTTAACCCCCAACTTTTTAGCCACCGCTAAGTAAACATCAGGAAACGGTTTCGAGCGAGCAACCTCGTGTCCGGACAATGCGTAATCAAAATACTCAACTACCCCGGTGCCTATTAATGCTTTCTGGATGTCCTGTGGTGAGGAAGCACTAGCTAATCCTATTTTTAAATGACGGGACTTAAAAATAGCTAATAGCTCGTCTAAACCTTTTTGTTTAATCGCTTGATAATCAACGTCTGGTAATTTTTCAAAAAAAGCATTCATCTCTTCTTTATAATGTTGATAATCACGGAAATGATTTTCGGTCCACTCATTCACAGTCTCAAAGTCTTGTTGGGCATTCATCCCAACCATTTTGGACATTTCTCTTAGACTAATTTCAAATCCAACTGATTTAATGAACTCTTGAAAGTGTAATAAATAAATAGGCTCGCTATCAATGATTACCCCATCAAGATCAAATATTATTGCTTCAACACTCAAATCACGAACTCCTCTCCGATATTCATCACCCGACCTTCACTTTGTGTTAAAGAATCCGCGAAGATCTGTGGATCTTGTTGGATTAGCTCAAACGTATTGTAATGGATTGGGACAACAATTTTCGGTTGTAAATATAATGCCGCATGAACCGCCTGCTGTGGTCCCATCGTGTAATTATCACCAATCGGCAAAAAGGCGACATCTATTTTAAACTGTGTTCCAATTAGCCGCATATCTGAAAATAACGCGGTATCCCCAGCATGATAAACTACTTTGTCTTCGCTTTTGATCACAAAACCTCCTGCTAGGCCAAGGGGAATTCGCTGATTTTCAAAACTGTAACTAGAACTATGTATGGCTGGTGTCATGTAAACATACATATCACCAAAGTCAAACCCACCTCCTGGTTGTAAACCATGCGTTTTCAAGCCGCGATCGGCAAAAAAACTAGCAATTTCTACATTCGAAATTAATAACGCATCATTTGCTTTGCAAATGGCTTCCGCATCACCAATATGATCATTATGGGCATGCGTAATTAAAACATAATCGACAGAAACTTCTTCCGGTGCTAAAATAGCCTTGGGATTACCGGTAAGAAATGGATCAATGATTAATCGTTTTCCCGCTGCAAGATGGATTTCAACAACGGAATGTGAATGCCAAATTAGGTTCATATAATAGGCTCCTTTCCTTCCTGAATCTATTATATCATTAATTATGCTAGAACTAAAAAGGAGCCTTTATGGATCAACTTTCAATTAAAACCCCCTACGACAATCAAGAAAAAATAGTGCGTATCCTACTTCCCAAAGGATATCATGAAACGACAGAAACATTTCCTGTTCTCTATATGCACGATGGCCAAAATCTTTTCCATAAAAACGAATCATTTTCCCAGTCAATTTGGGAAGTTGAAGAAGCATTAAAGGATGAAAAAATAATTCTTGTCGCCTTAAATCACAGCTCCAAACGAATCCAAGAATATATTCCTTTTAAATCAAGATACCTAAACATCGGTGAAAACTATGGCGAACAATACGTCGATTGGATTGTCCAAAGCTTAAAACCATTCGTTGATCAAACCTATCGAACGAAAGTTGAACGTGATTCCACCATTATTGCTGGAAGTTCCCTTGGTGCACTTAGCAGTGCCTACGCCATCACTCGATATAATGAAGTTTTTGGAATAGCTGGAATTTTTTCATTAGCGCTTTTACACTATGAAGCTAGTTTGTTTTCTTTAATGGATGAATTCCCAATGCATGAAGACACCAAAATCTTTTTACAAGTTGGCACACACGAAGTCATTGACTGGAAGAAAAAGAAGCTTCGTAAAAAAGCTTCTCAATCGTATTTAAATAAAACACTCCATTACTATAAGCAACTCCTAAAAAACGGTTTGTCGGTCAATAATATTGATTTAAACATTGATATTGACGCCAAACATCATGAGGAAGCGTGGAGAAAAGCCTTTCCTAAGTTTGTTAAATTCCTAAAACAAAACGATTAAGTGCTTCTGCTACTGCCGCACTTCCTGCATCCTTTTCCGTGATGACATGCGCATGAGCCTTGACGGGCTCAACTGCATTAGCAACCGCTACTTTTTTGGCGACATCAATTTGAAACATCGATAAATCATTGAGACTATCCCCAATGACCATGGTTGTTTCTAGTGATTTATTCTTCATTTTCAGATACCTTAATACCGCATCACCTTTTGATGTCCCCGGAGAATTAATTTCTAAATATCGATGGGAAGAGAAGGTCAATTCCAATGGCGCATTTATTAAGCCTTGTAAGTTTTCACGAACTTTTGCTAGATAATCCATATCCGTTTTCTCAATCATCACTTTAATAATGGGATCTTTAATCGTGTCTAATCGTTCAATATTTGAATAAACAGCACCTAATTGTTGATTGCGGACATATTCAACTTCCGAGATATTATAAATGTATAAATCATCTTTAGTAAAAATATGCATGGATTCTTGATGCTCCACCGCGTAATTAAAAATCGCTTGAACATGGTTCTCTTCCATGCTTTTTTGATATAAAACCTCTTGACCGGCAGCCCCATAAATGATGGCTCCATTCATTACAATCAAGTCTTTAATATTTAAAGTGTCGATGATGGGTTGTAGTAACCCAATAGTCCTACCCGTGTTTAATAACACGTCGACCCCTTCTTTTTGAACTTTTAAAATCGCCTCAATATTTTCCTGAGGGATGTTGAAATTGTCATCAATCAGTGTTTCATCGACATCGACAAATATGGTTTCAATCATACGGCTGTTATCTCCATTTCTATATCTATTTCTGTTAAGTACTTTTTAGCTTGTCGGGCTTCCATTCTCAGGTATCTTTCCGTATCTTTGGTGGGAATTAAGATTGGCATTCGTTGATGAATTCCCTTCATTTGGCTCGTTGAACTCTTCGTAATAATGGTGGTATATAGTTGAAAGCGTTCATGATTTTTCAAAACGACAACAAGCCCAGCCAACCCTAACAGTTTCTCTGCTTCCGGCGAGAACAAATATTTCTGTTTGTTGTGATCCCATTCATAAAAACCCGTCATGGGAATCAAACAGCGATTTGTAAAAAAAGCATTTTTAAAGAGTTCTTTCGAATCAATGGTTTCGAGCCGCGCATTAATAATTGGTTGCTTGGTAAAAGTAGTTGGAATTCCCCAACGCATATTAATTAGATCAAGGCTATTCATAATGACCGATACCTCTTGGGTCGGAAAAATCTCCTGCGAAAACAAACTTGGTTGGATCATCCGAACCATCGGATAGGCTTCACGTAATGCCTCCTCGTCGCTGACAAACATGAATCGACCGCACATAATAAAAGTCCTTTCCGTCTATAGGATACCACATCATGGTATAATTTGAGCGAAAGAAGGTACGGTTATGAAAGATGGTTTTGTTCGTGTAGGCAGCGCAACGCCCGAGCTAAAAGTTGCGGACCCCTTGTATAATGCAGAAAAAATAATTGAACTCGTTTTACAAGCTCAGGAGGTAAACATAAAAATCCTTTTCTTTCCTCAACTCGCGCTCTCTAGTAATAGTGTCTATGATTTAGTTAAATCACAAACACTCATCAGTCAAAGCGAAGAAGGGTTGCGCCGTATTTTAGAGGCCACAAAAGATACGGATATTTTATTTTTTGTGAGCTTACCTATAACTGATAACAATGCGACCTACCTTGGTGCCGCAGCCTGTTTACGAGGTGAAATTTTAGGATTTGTTGGTAAACAATCGGTAAGTTCTGATCACAGTCTTTTTAAACCTGCACCAGAAATTGGGTCTATCGTTTTCAATCAAGTTTCGTACGATTTCGGGCATCAACTCCTTTTTCAATCACTTGATGATTCACGATTAGTCGTTGGCGTCGAATTTAACGATGATGTCTATAGTTTAGAACCCCCTTCCCTTCGGTTGGTTAAAAATGGAGCAACCATTATCGGAAATCTGGCGGCTGAAATGGAAACAGCGGCTGGTGCGCATTACCGTTACAACCACTTAAAACAATATAGTGCAACCACCATTAGTGGCTATGTTTTTACCAATGCCGGTATTAGCGAATCCAGTTCACTTGGTGTTTATGCTGGTGATCGCTTAATTTTTGAAAACGGACATTACTTGGTTGCCGGTGAAATGTTCACCCATGGACTCACGTATGGTGATCTCGATTTTGATTATTTAACCATTCAACGTCGTCAAAACAAACAATTTCCTACCACCAATGAAGAAAGATACACGATACCTTTCCGTTTGGATCAGACATCACTAACCTACCTTGAACGTCAAATAGAGCGTACCCCTTTTGTGCCAGCTGATCCATTAGTACAACATGTCCGTTCGGAGCTTATATTTAGCATCCTTTCTACAGCCTTAGCCAAACGTTTAAAACATGTAAATACAAAAGATGTTTACTTAGGCTTATCTGGTGGCTTAGACTCGACTTTAGCTTTACTTGTGGTATTGGAGACCTTTCATAAATTAGACTATGATTCTCAGCACATCCATACCATCATCATGCCGGGGTTTGGAACGAGTCCACAAACTCACAAAAATGCACATAGATTAGCCGAATTGTTTAATACAGATAATTCAGAAATCGATATTAAGTCTACTGTGACCCAACATTTCCAAGATATTTCATACCCAATAGATCAGCACGATACGACTTTTGAGAATGCTCAAGCCCGTTATCGCACGATGATTTTATTTGATAAAGCTAATCAAACCAATGGCCTAGTTATTGGAACCGGTGACTTAAGTGAAATTGCGCTGGGTTGGTCAACCTATAATGGGGATACGATGTCCTCATACAATGTGAATGCTAATGTTCCCAAGACACTAGTCAAACACCTCGTCAAACACTACGCAACCAATATCAACGAAGACCCTGAAATTGAAGACGTTCTTCTTGATGTGGTCAACACCGTCGTCTCGCCAGAGTTAGTCCCAATTCAAGACGACCAGATTCAAGCAACTGAAAATCATGTAGGACCTTATGTTTTAGTTGATTTCTTTTTGTTCTTTTTGATTCATCTCGGCTTTCAATCGTCTAAAGTCTTGCGCTTAGCAACTCAAGCCTTTAGACATGAATATACTAAAGAAGAGATTAAGCACTGGCTGGAGATTTTTATTCGCCGATTCTTTAATAACCAATTCAAACGAACGGCCGCTCCTGATGGACCTAAAATTGGTTCGCTGACCCTGTCTGGAAGAGATGGCTATCAAATGGTTAGTGATGCGACATATCAAGCGTGGTTAGTCGATTTAAATGATGAATGATTTCTCCTACACCTCTCAAACCCAAGAATCTGGGCTTGAGAGGTTTTATATTGATTTGAAGTCCTTTATAGTAATACGAACATCATCTGAAAGACTACCCATTTCATTCACAAAATAAAAAAAAGTCAACCAATTTCAATAATCGTGTTGACCTGTAAACTCTAATTAAGAGTAACTTTTAAAAATGGCGCCTGAGCATGGACTCGAACCAAGGACCCACTGGTTAACAGCCAGTTGCTCTACCGACTGAGCTACTCAGGCGTTGCTAAGACAGTATAACAAAACCACTAAATAAAAGCAAGCCCATACTCTCTACTTTTCAGATGATTTTTTAGCGAAATCAATAAAAACCAACGCACGTTCTATTCTATCGACGTTTTAATCTATCACATTCATCAACAAGAGAAAGTGTTGATACCAATCTAAACCCTATCTAGATTGTTGAAAGAGAAAATCGACTTTATATCAGACTTCCAAATGAGCAACTGTTGTTTAATTTAGTTAATCTTTTCGTAATTTAAAACGGTCGATTGAATTCGAAAGTTTTGTTCACCAGTTGGGGAAAAAATGTAATAAAAATCCATACGATATTGCTCATCTAGGTTTATATTGTTAAATTGTCTTTCATCGACTGTGAGGGTATATGGTGAATGGTGATTGGAATCATAAACTGCTACGGTAATATAGTGATAGTTCACTTTATCTAACTCACTTGTGTATTTCTCTTTACCCACGACGGTTCCCTCAAGAGAACATTCCGTTTTAATGGTTGGAAGTGAATCCATTTCAGCTGATTTATGGTAAGGTTCTTTTCTGATAGAAGTAGCAGAAACTCTATAATCTAAAAGAACTGTTTGAATTCGAAAGTTTTGTTTATCGGTCGGGGATAAAATGTAATAGAAATCCATAAGATATTGCTCATCTAGGTTTATATTGTTAAATTGTCTTTCATCGACTGTGAGGGTATACGGTGAATGGTGATCGGAATCATAAACAGCTACGGTAATATAATGATAGTTCTCTTTATCTAACTCACTTGTGTATTTCTCTTTACCGACTACAGTTCCTTCAAGTGAAAACTCAGTTTTAATGGTTGGAAGTGAATCCATTTCAGCTGATTTATGGTACGGTTCTTTGTATCCCTGTGCTTGTGTTTGTGTCTTATTATTCTTAGAATCGGTGGTGTCCGGATTAGTTGTTGCCTCTCCACCACAACCAACTAATAAGATTAGAATTGCTAAAATAGCAAATATCTTCGTGTTTCTCATTTTGGACCTCCTTATTTGTCATGATTCCCTAATTATTAATTTTACTTTGTGATAAATTGTATTTCTTAAAATCTGCTAAGACATATTTTAAGAAATACAATCATTTGTAGGCCAACTATTATCCACACGTACAAGGTTTGTATGAACGATTTTGTAAAAAATATAATCTGATTTGCTTAAGTATACAATATCATTTTTTTCATTTAGTCAATAGAAATTTAGAAGGTCGAATTCCCTAATTACATTTGGAAATTCTTAACTGATTCTATGACAACTAGAGAATAAAAAAAGGAGATGATTGTACATCTCCAAAATCATTAATACATTGGGCCTTCTGGCATACTAGGAGCAGCAGGCTCAGGAATTGATGCGACCCCAGCTTCAGTTGTTAGGAATAGCGAAGCAATCGAAGACGCATTCAAGAGGGCTGAACGCGTTACCTTGGTTGGATCAACAATCCCTTCTTTCAAGAGATCGACCCATTCCCCGCGTTTCGCGTCGAAACCAGTGGTTTCATCTTTTAATTGTCTATTCACAATTTCGCCACCATCAAACCCAGCATTTTCCGCAATTTGCCATAATGGTTGTAAAATGGAATCCATGACTGCAGAAATTCCTTTCTGCTCATCGTTGGAATCACCCTTTATTTGGTCTTTAAGCGCTAAATATGCTTTCGCTAAGGCAGAACCACCACCAACGATAATGCCTTCCTCTACCGCTGCTTTCGTTGCGTTGAGAGCATCTTCAATGCGTAGCTTACGTTCTTTAAGTTCGGTCTCGGTACTTGCACCCACTTTAATAACAGCTACTCCATTGGTTAGCTTTCCTAAACGTTCATTTAAGCGTTTAATATCATATTCAGACTCACTATTTTCAATATGGGCCTTAATTTCATTCACCCGAGCGTCAATTAATTCTTTTGATCCGTGACCACCAATAATGGTTGTATTGTCTTTCTTAATAACCACGCGATCCGCTTGACCCAGATGCTCGATATCCGTCTCCTTCAATTCAAAGCCAAGATCTTTGGACAGGAAGGTTGCTCCCGTAACCGTTGCGATATCTGCTAACATTTCCTTTTGATTGTCCCCAAAGCTAGGAGCTTTCGTTGCGGCAACATTGAAAGTACCACGTAATTTATTTAAGACTAAAGTCGTTGTTACTTCGCTATCTAAATCTTCCGCAATAATAAGCAATGGCTTATTCGCTTGAACAATCTTTTCTAAAACAGGTAACACTTCTTGAATATTAGAAATCTTTTGATCGGTGACTAAGAGATACACGTTCTCTAATTCAACTTCCATCTTTTCTCTATTGGTAGCCATGAGTGGACTCAAATAACCCTTATCGTATTGCATACCTTCTACGACTTCTAGTTCTGTTTCAAAGGTGTTCGATTCATCGACAGTAATAACACCATCACGTCCTACGGTGTCCATAGCCTTTGCGATGATTTGACCGATTTCAGCTTCACCAGCAGAAACCGCGGCGACGTTCGCAATGTCTTCGCTGCTTTCAATTTGCTTCGATTGTTCCAACAAATGCGTTGAAATGGCTTTGGCAGCCTTATCAATTCCAGCTTTCATTAAAACCGGGTTTGCTCCACGATCAATCGCAGTTAATCCTTTGTGGATAATGGTTTGAGCCAAAAGAGTTGCGGTCGTTGTTCCATCACCTGCTGTATCGTTCGTACGATTTGCTACTTCATATAAGAGTTTTGCTCCCATATCTGCGAACTTATCTTCCAATTCAATTTCTCGAGCAATGGTCACCCCATCATTGATGATCATTGGTGAGCCATAACCCTTTTCTAAAACAACATTACGTCCCCTTGGGCCTAAAGTAATCTTTACTGCATCTGCTAAGGTATCAATTCCAACAAGCAAAGCTTGTCGAGAATCTCTTCCAAATTTAATGTTTTTTGCCATATTTCCTCCTATTCAACTACTGCCAAGATGTCTTTCATCTCAACAATGACATATTCAGTGTCTTGATCTTTAACATTCGTTCCGCTATATTGCTTGTAAACCACAACATCCCCTACTGAAACATCCATACTGATGGGGTTTCCTTGATCATCAAGCTTTCCTGGTCCTACAGCAACAACTTTGGCTGTAGAGGGCTTTTCGACCGTCTTATCACTAAGGATAATACCGGATTTTGTTACTTTTTCTTCCTTTACTTTTTCTAGTAATACTCTATCTAAGAGTGGTCTTAACATATAAACATTCTCCTTTCTTAGCACTTTAGCACTAAGAGTGCTAACAATTATATTATAGTCATTAAAAACATTCTGTCAAGAGGGACACCATTCAAAAAAAAAGGCGCAAATGCGCCTATAAATTTTCTTTAACCCACTGGACCATTTCACTGAAACTTCCAGATCTAATCGTCGACAAATCTACATTTTCTCGATTAATTAAATAATCCGTCACCAGATAACCATCCACACCTAGTTGGGCAATGGCCAAATCTTCGAGGGCATCATTTCCAATCATAAAGCACTGATTCGGTTTTAAACCAAACTTATCAAAAATCTCTTCATAGTATTTCACATTGGGCTTGGTGTAATGATAGTCTTCATAAGTCGTAATTTCTTCAAAATCAGCAGGATCTAACCCCGCCCATCTAACCCGTTGTTCAGAGGCAACTTTCGGAAACATTGGATTAGTTGCAACTATCAAACGATACCCTTTTCCTTTAAGATAGCCAACGAGTTCCTTTGCTAAAGGTTCAACTTTCGTTCCTTCTTTCGCCTTGATAAAATCAGTCAAATAAAATGTTTCCAAATCATCTTTCCGTTGTAACATGGATGGGCCTAAATCTTTAATCCAACTATCCCAGAACACTTCTTCATTGGTTTTCAAACCATCATGCTGAAGCATCTTAATCGTTGATTTCTTCAAGGAATCAATCAAAAGTTTCGGTTCATACCCCCAACGGGCATAATAGGTAGCCAGCTCAACAAAATAATGTTTAATAAAAACGTCAATATCCATTGGTAATAAGGTACCATCTAAATCAAATAAAATCGTATCAATCATTTAAATCACCTCAACCAACAGTTTAACAAATTCATTTACGTAAAGCCAAAGATTACTTACTAGATTTTACTTTATTCCAATAATCCGCAATGATTGGACGCGTATCCGCATTGTAAAAGAATTCTTCATCTTTTGGTCCAGCAACTGGAGCAAACGCATGATTATCTTCATAATCGCCCCCTGGTCCCGTCACCTCGTCAAACACCGATTGAACAACGGTCGTATAACCTACCGCATTCACAATTTCTAAGGCTTGATCATCTTCTAAGACGAAATCAATAAACTTCATCGCCAATTCTGGGTTTTCAGCATTAACTGGAATGACCATCGAATCTAACCAAATATTGGTACCTTGTTGTTGGGGAACATAAAACCCTAAATTCTCATTTTCTGAAGTAATATAGGCCGCATCCCCGCTATACATCACCGCTAAATCTTTTTGTTCAGTCAAGGTCTGATCAATAATTTCATCCATCACATAAATCGGTTTTGTTTTAGAGTTCATATCCAGCAACCAATTGTACGCTGCTTCCAGCTCCGTTGGATCTTCGGTATTCATCGAATAACCTAAAGCTTTCAAGGCGACCATGAATCCATCACGCTCGGAATCATACATAAAGATTCGATCACGATATTTCTCATTTCTTAAAATATCCCAACCATCCGCTTCTAAATCAGCAACATCGACTTTGTCTTTGACATAGACGATACCCACATTGCCCCATAAATAAGGAACCGAATAGTCGTTCTCAGGATCAAAAGGCATATCTAATAAAGAGGGCATAATATTATCAAAATTCTCCAATTGAGAAACATCGATTTTTTGAAGTTGCTCTTCAGCAATTAAGCGTTGAATCATATAATCGCTTGGAACCAGTAAATCAAATTTTTCCCCAGCTTGTAACTTCACATACATCTCTTCATTAGAACTATAATACGAAGAAATAACCCGAACCCCATATTCAGATTCAAACTCGGCAATCGTATTTTCACCAATATATTCACCCCAATTAAAGAGCTTTAAAACCGTATTCCCGTCTGTATTTGGGGCACCTGTCCCACAACCAACGAGTACAAACATTAATAGTAAACTAATCAAAAACTTTTTCATTTTTTCTTCCTTTCTTCCCGACTATCGGAATAATATTAATCATAACTAAAACCAACGTTACAACAATAATTAAAATCGTGCTCAAAGCATTAATTGTGGGGTTAATTCGTTTCGACATGGCATACACTTGCATCGAAATATTGTTTACACCATTGCCAGAAACAAAATAAGAAATAACAAAATCATCAAACGACATCGTAAAAGCAATCAACGCTGCCGACATGACCGAAGGTGTAATTTGCGGCAAAATAACCTTAGTTAAGGCTTGGGTAGGTGTCGCTCCTAAATCCATTGCTGCTTCTGTAATATTCGGATCTAACGACCTCAATCTTGGCAAAACAGCCAAAATAACATAGGGAATACAAAACATAATGTGCGCCAACAACATCGTCATATAGCCCTTACTAACACCACTAAATATAAACAACAACATCAATCCTACAGCTGTGACAATCTCCGGGTTCAGAATTGGGAACTCATTTAAGGTGAGCGTAATTTCCTTTATGACGCGACGTGACTTACTCAGTCCAATGGCGGTTAAGGTCCCTACAATCGTCGACACTACCGTCGCAATAACAGCCACCGAAACCGAGACCCATACCGAGCTAATGATTTCGCGGTTATTAAACAATGACTCATACCAACGAAGCGAAAAACCTTGCCAAGAACTCAACGATCGCGCATCGTTAAAAGAAAAAATCATCATCACAATAATTGGCGCATAAAAGAATAAAAGCATCAACGCCAAGACAATAAACTTTGTCCATTTTCGATTTCTATATCCGACCATATTGATTCCTCCTTGTCCCTTTGGAATCCACTTCTTCAATGTCCTTATCAAAGTAGCGAATGAGTGCCATCGAGATAAAGATAACGAAAGTCATCAACAACGAAATAGCAGAACCAAAGTTCCATTCAGCCGTCACGATGAACTGTTTCTCAATTAAGTTACCAATCAACATATACGAACCGCCACCAAGCAGTTGCGGAACAATGAAACTAGAAACCGAAGGCAGAAAAACCAAGGTAATCCCGGAGACCACCCCAGGAATGGATAAAGGAAACGTGACCTTCAAAAAGGACTTTAACTTCGAAGCTCCGAGATCTGCCGCGGCTTCAAGTAAGGAATGATCCATCTTAGCTAATTGCGAGTAGATACTCAAAATCATAAAAGGTAAAAACGTATACACCATACCCAAGATCACCGAAAAATCGGTATACATCATCTTAAAAGGACCAATTCCTAATTTCACTAAAAATGTATTAATAATACCGTTATCCGATAAAAGCGATATCCAAGAATACGTCCGAATCAAGGTATTAATCCACATAGGGATGGTCACAAACAACATCATCAACACTTGAAAACGTGGAGACAAACGGGAAATCATGTAAGCCATGGGATAGCCGATAATCAAACATAAAACCGTCGTAATTCCAGCAACCGTTAAGGATCTCAACAACACATTCACAAAAATCGGATCAAAAAACCGTTTAAAGTTCTCTAGGGTAAAAACAAAGCTAACCGTTTCATTACTAGGAGTTGTAAAGGCATACATCACTATTAAAAACATCGGTAAGCCAATAAAAATCCCCATCCAAACTAAATATGGGTAAACTAAACGACGATAGGATTCCATTAATAGCTCTCCAACTTCCACATGACATGGATATCTTCTGGCCCGAAATCAATACCTACTTCGGTACCAATTTCTGTTAAATCCGTCGTATGAATCATATACCGACGATACGGCGTTTCGACCATGATTTCATAGTGAACCCCTCTAAATAAATAGGACGTCACCACTCCGTTAAATTTTCCTTGGTCCTTAGCCACGATGTCTAAATCCTCTGGTCTCAAAACAATATCAACCGCCTCATTATCGTCAAATCCATAGTCCACACAATCAAACTCTTGATCGTCCCAAAAGATGCGGTAGTCATCAATCATAATGCCATCAAAAATATTTGACGCGCCAATAAAATTAGCCACAAAGCGGTTTTCAGGCTCGTTATAAATATCTGTTGGTGAACCAATTTGTTGGATTTCTCCATGATTCATAACGACAATTTTATCACTCATCGTCAAAGCTTCTTCCTGGTCATGAGTAACATAAATGAAAGTGATACCTACTTCTCGTTGAATCTTTTTCAACTCAATTTGCATTTCTTGACGAAGTTTCAAATCCAATGCACCCAGGGGTTCGTCTAATAATAAAACCATAGGTTCGTTCACTAAGGCTCGAGCAATCGCAACCCGTTGTTGTTGACCACCAGATAACAGCGTTACTGGACGATTTTCAAAACCGATTAAGTTGACCAAATGAAGCATCCGATCAACTTTTTGTTTGACCACATCTTCATTTTCTTTTTTAATTCGTAAACCAAAAGCAATGTTATCAAAAACATCCATATGGGGAAACAAAGCATAACGTTGAAAGACCGTATTAATTTCACGCTTATAGGCTGGAACTTTCGAAATCTCAATTCCATCAAAATAAACCTCCCCCTCCGTTTGTTCCAAAAACCCACCAAGAATTCTTAAGAGCGTCGTTTTCCCACAACCAGAAGGTCCTAACAAAGTCACAAACTCATTTTCAAAAATGTCCAAATTAATTCCTTTCAGAACTAATTGGCCATCAAAGTCTTTAACAATATTTCTAAATTCGATAAGTTTTTCCATGACATCTCCTTCTTAGAAAATAGGCGGGGTACTCACCCAAAGCACCCGTGCAGTCGTTTTTGAAGTATTCTCTAAACGATATTGTTGATCCCCAAATACATAGAAAGACTGATGAGCTTTCACGATTTGTCGTTCTTTAGAACTAACAAGGTCAACCCGACCTTTTAAGACATAACCAAATGTTTCCGCTTGGGAAGGACCAATTAAATCTGAAAATTGAGTGGGGAGTAATTCAATAATCAAAGGTTCCATCTTATTCTCATGGGCATTGGGAACAATCCAATGCAAGGAACAATGTTCCTGTTCATCCACAAACATATCTTCTTTTGTGAAAACCATTTGAATTGGTTTATCTTGCGCAAAAAACTCAGCCAAACTAATTCCCAAAACATAACAAATATCTTCAAGAGTCGTAATCGATGGCGATGTTAAATCATGTTCTAATTGCGAAAGAAACCCTTTCGATAACTCCGTTCGACTGGCCAGTTCTTCTAAGGTTAAATTATTTTTGTGACGCAACCTTTTGAGTTTTGCTCCAATTTTCATAAGCCCTCCTTTGTTTAGTTTAACTAAACTTTTTAATTCGTTTTGTTAAACATTTATATTATACACAGTCCCAAAAACATTGCAACACTTTTCCCTTAAACTTTACCTCGAAAATTAAAAAAAGACCCTTGCGGATCTTTACAGTTTACTTGGTAATACCATGTGATGAAAACATTTGCTCAAACATTGGTTTCGGTCTAAAGCCCATGGTCTTTTCAATTTCTTTTCCATCTTTGAATAAAATCAAGGTTGGAATCGATTGAACACCAAATTGGCGGGCAAGTCCGTGCTCAACATCTACGTCTACTTTTACAATGTTTACTTTGTTTTCGTATTCTTTATCCAATTGTTCTAATACTGGACTCAACATTTTACATGGTCCACACCAGTCCGCATAGAAATCCACTAGCGTATAGCCTTCTGCTATCGCGTCTTGGAACTCTAATTCCGTTACTTTTTTCATAATTTATACCCTCCTATAGCATCTAAATTATATCAATCTTCTGTAAAATCGTCATTAAATATGCCCAAATGCTTATTTAAGGCGTACGCAATGCCATTTTGTTGGTGAGAACGCGTCACATCGTCGGCAACTTCTTTGACAATATCCATCGCATTGGCCATCGCAATTCCAAGTTGTGCTCGGCGAATCATTTCAACATCGTTTTCAGCATCCCCAAACGCAATCATCGATTCCAAACCATAGCCTAGTCGTTCTTTAATCAAATCAACGCCTGAAGCTTTTGTGACTCCTTTCGGCATTACATCCAACCAAACTCTAGAAATTCGAATGGCCTGTAATTCATCCCCAAGTTCGCGATTAATAATTTTGTGATAACGTTCAATCCCTGGATAAAGATGCATGAGCCCCAGCTTAAGTACTGGATAATTTAATTGATCTGCTGAACTAATTCGCGTTAGGTTCTGTTCCTTTGAAAAGCGGAAATCCGCATAAACAGTAAAGTTAATTTTTCGAAAATCAGACCAAAGTTTTTTAGCTGTCAAAAAAGTAAACACCGGCGTAAGTAATTTATATTGAAGCGGCATATACAACTGCATCCCTCGATACGACTCAAAAACTGCCAACATGTTTTCTTTTTTAGCCAATTCTAAATAGTCACGAACCACCCACGGTTTGATATTCTCTTGACGAAAAACTTCCTGTGTTTGAACGCGCACGACTTCCATGCCATTCATACAAATCGCATAGCCGTCATACTTCGCTAATTTTAGTTCTTTGACAATTTCTTCCATCATAAAATACGACCGAGAAGATGCTAAAATCAAACGATACCCCTGTGCTTGAGCCTTAATCAAGGCCCGCCGAGTCTCGTTCAAAAGCTTGCGTTTTTTCGTTAATAAGGTCCCATCTAAATCGGTAATAATGGCTTTAATTTCAGGCTTCACTAGCAACCTTCGCATAGGCTTCTTCATCAACAATCAGCGTCACGTCTGGATGGGTCTGAAGGATGGTACAAGGCCATTGTTCATTAATTTCACCTTTAATCATTTGATATACCGCTTCCGCCTTTCTCTCGCCATACGCTAAAACAAGGATACTTTGGGCACTCATGATTGAACTAATACCCATCGTAATAGCATCCGTCGGTACTTCTTCGTCTTCTTCAAAAAGGCGTGCGTTATCTTCGCGGGTTGATTCAGCTAATTCGACAATATGAGTCTTTGTTCTGAAATTAGTTCCGGGTTCATTAAATCCAATATGGCCATTTGAACCCAACCCTAATAATTGTAAATCGATTGGATGATCCATTAATAAAGCCTCATATTTTAAACAAGAATTAAAGTATTCCTCATTAATGATATGGGGGATATGAGTGTTTGCTTTATCAATATCCACGTGATTAAAAAACACCCGATCCATAAAACTATGGTAGGACTGTGGATGACTTAAATCCAAATCTAAATACTCATCCAAATTAAAGGTCACCACCTGCTTAAAAGAAAGTGCCCCCTGCTGGTAACCTTCAATTAATAATTCATACAACCTCATAGGGGTTGTTCCTGTGGCTAATCCGAGCACCGCCTTTGGCTTTTTAGTTAGTAAATCTTGATACACTCCATAGGCCTTCTGGGCAAGTGTTTCTGGATTCTTTTCGACAATAATTTTCATTTTTTCTCCTACATTAATTTAGATTGAGCAGAAACTTGTATGCGTACTGCTCTTGGTAAAACGCGAATGTGAATCGAAGTCCCCTGTTGAAGTTCTCCATCTAAAGCAAAGTTCACGGGCTCATTTGTCTCAATTTCTACGGTTTGAGCTTGAAGCAATTCAAAAACTTCATGGCCTTCATGAGATCCCCGTTGAAATTTACTTAATAAATACGGTAATCGGTATTTCTTAATTGGGCGGATTAAACAAAAGTCTAATAAACCGTCTTGAATCTCTGCTCGAGGGGTTGGTTTAAAGCCCCCACCGTAATATTTTCCATTATTGGTGGTTGCCACTAAATAAGACTGGTCTTCTAATCGTTGGCCATCCACCGTAATTTTCGCATGATAGGGCTCGAGATTTTTAATCGTCTTTAAAATTGCCGATATATACGATAATTTACGGAAATTTTTATATTTCTCACGTAAAGCGTCGTAATGAACCAAGACATCGCTATCCAAGCCGGTATTACAGGAATTAATAAACTTTTGACCGTTCACTTCACCTAAATCAACTTCAACGATTTTTCCTTCAATGGTCTCCCGAAGCCAGTCGCCCATGCTCAAATTTTGGGGATAATCCAACATTAAAGAGAAATCATTACCTGTTCCGTTTGGAACAACTCCAAGAATGCATTGTTCATGAAGACCATTAACCACTTCATTCAAAGTACCATCGCCACCAACAGAAACAACAACATCGTTTTCCGTGGTAATTTCCTGAGCAATCTTACGAGCATGTCCAACTTTTTGGGTCAAATAAACCTCATAGGAAAAGTTTGGATGATGATATTGGTAATTTGCTAAAAAGGTGATGACTTCTTGATACTGTGCCTTTCCAGCAATTGGATTCACAATAAAGTGAAAGGTCATCTTTCAAATTCCAAGCGACCCATAACATACGTCGCCACCACATCAATCTGATCATTTAACACGACAAAATCAGCATCATAACCAACACGTAAATATCCTTTGCGATCATCAAGACCGAGCAAACGTGCTGGATTAGTACTTGAGGCAGCAATCGCCCAATCCCAAGATAAGCCAACTTTTTCTAGAATATTTCGGACACCATCATTTGATTTCAATGTAGAACCAGCTAAACTACTACCCCCTTCAAGGTAGGCTGCGCCGTCTGCTCCCAAATAAATCGGGTGACCACCTAAAGTCCATTTCGAGCCAATTTCTGCCCCTTTACATACAAGCGCATCGGTAATCAAAACAACACGTTCTTTTCCTTTAGCTCGCATAAACACATTAACAGCATCAAAGCTGCTATGATTTCCATCAACAATGATTTCTCCATAGACATCTTCAAAACGCAAAGCCGAACCAACTAAATTCAGTTCACGATGCCCAAAACGAGACATGCCATTGTAGACATGCGTAAAAGACTTCGCTCCATTCGCAATCGCATCGATGGCTTGTTGGTAGGTCGCTGCCGAATGACCAATGGACGCAACAACACCAGTTTCAGCCAGATAATGCGTTAAAGCGAAATCATCATCTTGTTCTGGTGCCAAAGTAATGACTTTAATCAATCCCTTTGCTGCTGCTTGATAGTGTTTGAATTCTTCAACGGTTGGTTTAATAATATGCTCTTCTGGTTGTGCCCCTTTAAATTGAACATTTAAATAAGGTCCTTCGAAGTGGATACCAATAATCCGCGCACCAGTTTGTGGCGTTTGAGCAACTTCCGCCACACTAGCCACCGCTGCCGTTAACACTTCTTTTGATTGTGTTACCGTAGTTGGTAAAAATGAAGTCACACCTTCTTCAACTAAGCGTTTTTGCAACGCCCGCATGCCCTCTACATCCCCATCATTGGTATCGTATCCATACCCTCCATGAATATGTGTATCGATAAAGCCGGGTACAATGCGGTGATCTCCGTAGTCCGTATCCACTTCTTTCGTCCCATAGGGATACATTCTGATAATTTTTTCATTTTCAATATGAAGTTGCATCGGTACAAATTGCGACGCAATCCATACTCTTTGAGATTGAATAATCATTGGTTCGTCCTCCTGTTTCTTGTTTATTATACTATGTTTTGTGCTATTAGTAACCTTTCCCACCCACTAAAATGGATAAAAAATATAATGAGCGTTTGCGGGACGGTTCTTATGGGATAAGTAAAAAAACAATAATAAATTTGTCTAAAGATTAAATCTGCTTTCAAAACAACAAATCAAAATGAAACATTGAAGATCAACAAACGATATGATTCATAGAACACAGAATCTAAAAAACATCTCTAGCAAAATTGCTCTTAAAAACTTGCATAAGAAACTTGCTTATGATATGATACTAAAGCGAATTCGAAAGGAGGTTCCCCGATGCCTAGAGTATGCGCCGTATCCGGCAAAAAAGCACAATCAGGAAACAAACGTTCACATTCATTGCGTGCAACTCGTCGCAAGTGGAATGTAAATCTTCAGAAAGTTACGGTGATGGTTGATGGAAAACCTCAACGTATCCGAGTATCTACTCGAGCTTTAAGAACACTGAGAAAACAAGAACAGAAGTAAACGTACTTCAAATACACAGTCTTCAACTAAGAAGGCTGTTTTTTTATTTAAAAGCTGGTTCCCTAATCGAAACCAGCCAAAATCTCAACTATTAATTAGCTACCCGGTGGTGTACCATTGGGGTCTCCATGGTAATCGGTTCAAAGCGATAGCCATTAGCTTTTGCGTAACGAATAATGTCTCGCAAGGCCGCCACCGTATGAGGTTGTATATCATGTAACAAAACACTATTGCTTCGATTTTTCGAAAGGTCTTTTATGACGTTTTGATACACTGAAGTACTCGTTGCGCCGCGTTCTGCATCTTGACCAGATACATTCCAATCAAAGTATCGATAGCCGCGGTTGAGGACATCCTTCGTTAAGGTGGTCATTATCCCCGGTGAATAGCGACGACTAACGGCATTTGAACTACCGCCAGGGAAGCGTAAAATATATGATTTCTTACCAATAATCGCTTCGACTCGATCGCTTATTCGTTTCAAGTCGGCGTAGTAATTGTTCACCGAGGCATAGAGCTCGGCATATATATGCGTATACGTATGTAAACCAATGGTATGTCCTTCGTCATGAGCGCGTTTGATCAATTCATCCGGACCAACCCCTACTACAAAGAAGGTTGCTTTTACATCTTCTTGTTTAAGAATATCCAATACCTTCGCTGTATTTACACCATGAGGTCCATCATCAAAGGTTAAGTAAATAACCCCTGCATCGGCTGGCTTTGGTGTGGTTGGCGGAGTGACGACCGTTTTCTTCGTCACCTCTATTGTCCGAATCGCCTTTTGACGGTTACCTGAAGAATCAGCAACTTCATATTCAATTTCATGGGTACCAACTTCTTCAATATTTTCGGGAATTTTCACAACAACCTGCGAAGAGAGATCACCATCGTAGTTATCAAAAGCCTCAAAACCAGGTTCTTCATACTCAACACCTTGCTCCAACTGCATTGAAGCCTCACCCAAAAGCTGTAGTTGAGGTTCTTGCTGGTCGACCACAACAATCGTGCGCTTCGCTTTTTTATGGATATTTAATAATTTATATTCATATTCCACCACGTATTCACCCAAGGTCGTATCTACAAGCGATGAAGGCAGAATGGTGGCTTCTTGAAGTTCACGGTCCTTAAAAAAGACTTTTGCTCCAGATTCAACATATTTTTCTGGATAGTTTAACACAAGATGGTCCGCACCGACCAGTTCGACACGGATCTGTTGATCCAAATATAAAAGAATCCCTACTAACACTGCTACCATCACTAAACTAAGTGACAAAAGTATTTTAACCTTTTTCATAACCTTACCTCTAAACCTTCCCTGAATCCATTAAGTCATGTAACGACTTGCTTGGGTCGAAAACAAATGCCAATAATGACCTTCGGCTTCCATCAATTCTACGTGATCGCCTTGTTCAATTATAGCACCATTCTCTAGAACAATAATTTTATTCGCTACGGTCGCACTAGATAAACGATGAGAAACAAAAATCGTCATCTTTCCTTCACGTAACGAATCAAATTGATTATATACCTCTTGTTCGGCTAATGCATCTAAGGAAGCTGTCGGTTCATCTAAAATAAGAATGTCCGAATTGTTATAGAATGCCCGGGCTATCGCAATCTTTTGCCATTGTCCAACCGACAATTCCAATCCATCTTGTTCAAAAATCCGCATAAGAGGTGTTTCATAACTATTTGGCAAGTGCTCAATAAACTCGTGCGCATTACTTTGAATCGCCGCTTTTCTAATAGCCTCTTCATCGACTGGTCGACTTATTTGACCAAAAGCAATATTTTCATTCACATTTACTGCGTATTTTCCGAAATCTTGGAAAATAATTCCGAATATTTGATACAAATCCTGTACATCGTATTCCCGTAAATCGTATCCATCTAAATAGATGGTTCCACTCGTTGGATCATATAATCGAGTTAATAATTTAATTAAGGTCGTTTTTCCAGCACCATTCAAACCAACCAAAACCACCGTATCATCCCCTTCGATTGTAAACGATAAATCCTTCAAAACGTCGCGAGTTGTCCCCGGATAACGAAAGCTCACTCGATCAAAAACAATCCGATGTTGTATCCCCCGCTTAACTGTTCGTGGTTGATCGATGGTGGAGATAATAGTCGACTCTTCATTCATAAAATCAATCATATTATCAATGAACAAGGTGCCTTCATAAATACCGGCCGTCGTTGAAATCAAGCTTGACACCCCGCCAGCAATGGAACGAAGTGCCCCCGTATACAAAGCATAAGCTCCAATTTCTAATTCACCGGTACTCACTTTCTGAGCAATATAAATAAACAACAAACAGCTGACAATCGTGTTAACCATCGTCATCGACATGGTCCAAACTCCTTCGGCTGTAAACAGCTTCTTCAGACCTTGGAAATACCGCAAATAAGTATCTTGATAACGTTGGATAAAGGTATCTGCCAGACCAAAAATCTTCACTTCTTTGACCAAATCTTTATTCGTCATTAATCCTGAATAATAATTCATTTGGCGTCGTTGTTTGGAATTACGGCGCATGTACATATAATTTTTACGTCGATAAATAAAATTGATGATGGCTGATGGAATCGCTAAGATGATAATAATAAAAGGCGCCCAAGGACTCACCACCCATAAAATCGCGATAAACGACACGATGCTAATCAACGTACTCATCATCGAAAATGTCGCATTGGTAATTTGAATTGGTCGACTCGAAGCTTCTCGACTAGCATTCTCAAACTTCTCATAGAAATCCGGTAGATCAAAACTTGCTAAATCAACTTCCTTCGCTTTATTCATTATTTTCAGATTGACCTGGTTACCCACCAGTTCACTTGCGACCCGCGTGAGCGTTCGATTGACACTGTTGACCAGATCATCAAAAAACATAAAACCGAATTGGAAAATCAATAACGTCATGACCCGTGGAAATTCACTTGGCAAACCGGCGACTCCGGCATTATAAGCTATCAAGAGGTGGTTCAATAAAGACGAACCAATATAAGCGGTAATAATTGGGGCGACACCATTAAACATCGCCATAAAGATCATTAAAAACAAAATCCATGGCCGTGTATCCCACACCAACGTAAAAATATAATACAGGCGGTAAAAAAACTTACCAACGACCGTTCTTAAATAGCTGGGAATTTCTTTAATAGATTCTGGTTTAGGTTCTTTGTTTTTTTCACTCGCTTCGCTTGGAGGTCGACCCATTCTATGAGACATCTGGATACCTCTTCTTTCTCATTAGTAATTTATTATGGACGGATACAAAAAAGGATGCCAGCCTGGCGCCCTTTTCTAATTCAAATTTGTTGATGGCCAATCTGGTTTGCTGATATTTCTTATAAAACGTCCTTTAATCATTTGATTGAATAATTAATAACCGCCCATTATGGACAATCAAATGTGCCTGTTCATCAAGTATTTCGTTTGATAAGGTATAGTGTTCATCCGTATTAAGGATGCGCTCTTCTAAGGGGTAGACCACCCCTTTTAACGTTACCTTGGACTTGGAAATCGCAAACAAAGATAGATACTTAAAGTTATCCTTGTTAAGAACATAGGAACCAGGTAACAAAGTAAACAGTTTATTTCGCTGATTATGCATAACTAAACGATGATCCGCCGTTAAATGACGTAAATTAACCATTTCATGATCCAGGCGACCCCCAAAGCCCCCATAAATATGAATTTCATCATATTGGTCTCCATATTCAAGGGCTAGTTCAAAATCCGATTCATCTTTAATTGGGCTCAGTTGAATGAATTTTTCAGCCTTGTCTTTAATTTTTTTCAAATCTTTCGAGCTCACGGTATCAAAATCGCCTATCGCTAAATCGAGTTTTTGGCGGTCTTCAAGAACCTTTAAACAGCCTCGATCAACACCAATGACATCGCCTTGATAAACTATTTTGTCCTCATCCGCTAGGGAAAGAACGATGGTCGCTAAAAACATAACGTGGCCACCTTTTCGACAATGTCTCCTTGGAAAACATAAGACCCAGCAACCAAAACATCGCATCCAGCTTCTACACAGCTTCTACCCGTCGATGCATTGATTCCACCATCAACTTCAATTAAATACTCAAGATTTAATACTTCTCGTTTCCGTTTAAAATAAGCAATCTTATCCAAAGCTTCTTCCATAAAGGATTGACCACCAAAACCAGGTTCAACTGCCATCACTAAAACCAAATCAACTTTCGACAATAAAGCTTCATATTCTTGAATAGGTGTTGCTGGTTTAGAGGTAATGCCTGCTTTTATTCCTTTTTGGTGTAACTCATCAATAAAATTCGTTGCTTTGGCGAGATCTCTAAAACATTCCCAGTGGAAAGTTATTAAGTCCGCTCCCGCATCAATGAACACTTGAGCATAGCGTCTAGGCTCTTCAATCATTAAGTGAACATCCATAAAGAGATTGGTCTTCTTGTTAAGGTCGTTTAAGATGGAGGGACCAAAAGAAATATTCGGTACAAAATGACCATCCATTACATCATAATGAATCCATGAAGCTAAGGATTTCTCTAGTTGTTCTAAACTATGCTTGCCATCCCCATAGTCCATGGATAAAACCGAAGGGGCAATTATATTATTCTTTAACATCGTATCTCTCCTTTGTTAATGGTAGAACCAATTTATAGTGATCGTAGCGAATTTTCGAAATCTTACCCGACTTAACCGCTACTTTTACCGCACAACCCGGCTCTTGATCATGAATACAATTCCGAAAACGACAAGGCTGCTCTAACTGGAAATCAGGTATGGTACTGGCTAAATCAAACATCGTTAAATTGCTGAAATCTAAGGTTGAAAAGCCCGGTGTATCCGCAATCAAGCCTCCAGCTACTTCATGAAGCTCAATATGAGTGGTCGTATGTTTCCCACGATTTAATGAAAAACTAATTTCTTGCGTTGAAATATTCAAGGCGGGGTCGATGCGATTTAGAATCGTTGATTTACCAACACCAGAATTACCAGCTAAAACCGAGACCTTTCCTTTGATGAGTTCTTTGATTTCTTGAACATCTGCTGTTTTTGTTTGTAATATAACTGGATACCCGCTACATCGATAGTCATTGATAATCTCATCCAAACTTTCAGGATCTTCCAGTAAATCCATTTTTGTAATAATTAATGCTGGTTTGATCCTTTCCGCTGCGATAAGAAAAATTAATTGATCCACTAACCAAGTCGAAAACTCGGGTTGGGTTGCGCTCATCACAATAATCGCTTGATCCACATTAGCTATACTTGGCCGTTGGAGTTGGTTCTTGCGCTCTAAAACTTCTTCAATGACAAAGCGATTGGATGTTTCCAATATTTTTACAAAATCGCCAACAATAGGGCTTGTTTCTAAGCGAAGCTTACCACTAGGTATTAACTCATAGCGTTGGTTTTGCTCATCAACCCCAATGTAGCGATTAGAATTTTGGCGAATCAAGCGAACGGTAATCAAGCTTACTCTCGGCCTTCTAATTGAGATTTTAAGCCCTCAATGACAGAAGAAACGACTTCCAATTGGGCGTCGAGCTGACTTTGGGAAACATTCGGTGTATTTAAAATCATTTTTGTGTCCACAACAGTCTCATCCCGCCAATTTCGATCAACCGTACTTAAACTTGAAATATCTAAGTTTTCCAGTACTTGCAATTGTGATTGTAATGGAGCTTTATCAACCAGAATCGTCAAGCCTTCCATGGCACTTTGTAGATTGTTTGCGGCATCATCGACGGTTGTTTGGTTCTGTTTATCTAATTCGAAAATATTCTCGGCACGTTGTAATGCTGTTTCAAAAACCTTCACGGTTTCCGGTGTAAAAATGGTTTTATCCACTTCATTTGCTTGGTCTATCATCGTTTTCAGCCGCGATTTGTTTGGTACAACCCGCGCACTTTCTTCATAATATTCCAAGATTACTTTAGAGTCTTGTTTTTGAATATACACTGTATTCGCTTCTGGATCACTTTTTATGACTTCCATGGTTTTAATTTGGCTAAACTCTTCATCCGAGAGGGCTTCGGTAGAAATAGCTTTCAGTTCGACAACTGCTCCAAGATTTTCGAGAATACCCTTGGCGGTATTGATGTTGACACCCACTAATGGTGGGATTTCAATCTCTTGGGCTTTAGCTACATAGAGGACAATCGTACCTTCTTGGTCCGGATTAATCCGTGTGCCAATATCAAGTCCAGATTGGCGAATAATCGTATTCTCCACCAAACTACTGCTTGATTCGAAATTTATATCCAATCGAATCATCGTGTTTGAAAAAATGGCTTGAACATCGGCCAATAATTTCCCTGAATAGTCTTCAACTTCCAAAAACTCTCCTGAAGATACATAGACAATAATCTGTGTTCCTATATCAACCTCGGTATTGGCTGCAGGTTCCGTGCGAATAACACTTTCCTTTTCGATAGTCGCATGTTCCTCATAGATAACAGGATCAACAACTTCTAAACCGAGCATTGTTAATTGTTGCATGGCGGCATCCCGGCTAACATTGGTGACATCAGGGATTCTTACCGAGTTGGATGGTTTTTCACCACCCAGCAACGTAGAAACAACGACCGCAAATAATAGGACAGCCACCACAATAATGCCACCAATTAGAACGTTGTTTCGTTTACTATTTTGTGGAGGTTCTGCATCCGGCGTAACTTCCGTAAAGACACGGGTCGTACTATTCTCAACCGGTGGTTCTAATATGAGCTTTTTTGTATTTGCTCGAGTAGGTTCAAAGCAATGCTTAATATCTTCCAACATTTCTTGAGCATTTTGATAACGAAGTGTTTTATTCTTCGCCGTGGCTTTTATAATGATGTTTTCAATGGACTGTTCAATCGTTCCATTGTATTCGCGGACACCTTTCATCTCTTCTTGAAGATGTTTCATGGCGACTTGAACGGCACCGTCGCCTTTAAAGGGAACCTCGCCGGTCAACATTTCATAAAAAACAATCCCCATTGAATAAATATCGGCTTGTTGAGAGGCTTGCTCCCCCCGAGCACATTCTGGAGCCATATAATGCACCGAACCCATCACCGAATCATGTGCTGTTAATTGAACGGAGCCTTGGGTCATGGCGATTCCAAAATCGGTAATTTTAACTTGGCCATCGGCCTTAATCATAATGTTTTGTGGTTTGATGTCGCGATGGATCACCCCGTGCTCATGAGCAACTACCAGCGCTTCGGCTATTTGTTGCATAATGAAAACAGCTTCTTTTTTCTCAATCGCTCCACGTTGTTGAATCAAATGTTTTAAGGTTTTCCCATGGACATATTCCATCACAATAAAATTGCGGTTATTGGTTTCCCCTACATCATAGATCTGAACAATATTTGGGTGATGCAATTTAGACGCCGCATCGGCTTCCCGTTGAAAACGCAATAAAGCGATTTGGTTAGAACTTAATTCTTCTCTGAGTATTTTAATTGCACATTCGCGTTGGAGGACTTTATCATACGCACGATAAACATCGGCCATGCCTCCTTCGCCTATTTTTTCAATGATTTCATAACGTTTTAATTGTAAATCGTTTGTTTCATTTATGGCCATCATCATCTTCCTTTCTCGCCAGGATAATCGTAATATTATCCTTCCCACCGCGACGTTCTGCTTCATGATTTAACTGAATCACTTTTTGACGTAAAGTTGTGCTCTGATCGGTCAATATGCGTTGGATGGTGGATTTGGCAACATAACCATGTAATCCATCCGAGCTTAATAAATACAATTGCACGGGAAGCGTTATATCGTGTATTTCCATCCGCGCTTGTTTATAAATGCCTACCGCATTGGTCACCGCATGACGCATCGGGTGTGAAGTTGCTTGACTTTTAGTTATTGTTCCTTGTTTTATTAGCTCATTAACAACCGAATCGTCACTAGACAATTGAATTAAGTGATTTTTAAAATCTAAACCGTAGAGACGGCTATCGCCAATATTAACATAAAAATCCCCAAAAGGGCTACAAATCAAAATAACCATGGTCGTCGACATACCTGAAAATACCAATTGTTGTTGGGATAAAGAATACACCCGTTCGTTAATAAAGAGAACGGTTTCTTTTAGCCACTGCTTCAATTGTTCTAAAGATTCTGCTTCATTAAGTTCTGTAAATAACCGAATAAAATTATAAACAGCCAAACTAGCCGCTACTTCTCCCGCCTTGGAACCACCAACCCCATCACAAACAATACAGGCTGAAAGGTCTAAACTGGCATGGTTCAGGGATGCGTAGCGATCTTGGTTATTTTGACGGACTAAGCCAATACTGGTAATGCCTTCGATTTTCATGCCATTCCTCGCTTCATATGTTTAGAGCGTAATTGACCACAAGCCGCATCTATATCACTTCCTTGCTCTTTACGCAAGGTTACTTGTATATTATTACGTTTCAAATGGTCGTAAAATTTCATACTTTGTTTAAAACTACTGGTCTTATAGCCATGTTCGTCGACTTCGTTGTAAGGTATGAGGTTGACATACGCATTCATTCCTTTGATTAACTGAACCAATTCTTGAGCTTGATCGATGGAGTCGTTAACATCCTTCAGTAAGATATATTCAAGGGTCAAACGACGATTATTTTTTGACAAATAATATCTCAAACTGTCCATGAGTTGATCCAATGGATAAACTTTTGCTATGGGCATTATTTCTTGACGAATGTGTTGATTCGGAGCATGTAAACTAATCGCCAGATTGACTTGGAGTTGGGCATCCGAAAATTTCTTAATGCCTGGAATTAAGCCACAGGTAGAGACCGTAATCCGTCGAGCACCAATACCTAAACCAAAATCACTATTCACAATATCAATAAAATTCATCACTTGCTCATAGTTATCAAAGGGTTCGCCTGTTCCCATAATGACGATATTCGAAATTCGTTTCTCATCAACATCTAAATATTGTTGTACCTGCAAAACTTGGAGAACCATTTCTGCAGTGGTTAAATCACGCTGTTTTTTTACCAAGCCACTAGCACAAAATTTACAACCCATTGAACATCCTAATTGGGTCGTTACACAAATGGAATAACCATAGTCGTGTGTCATTAAAACCGTTTCAACCAAGGATTTATCCGCAGTTTCAAACAAATATTTAATTGTTCCATCCGCTGAAACTTGATGCGTTCTCAAAGTCAAAAGCGGTGAATCAAAGTGATCAATCAAATGTTGGCGCGTCGCTTTATTCAAATCGGTCATTAATTCCACATTAAAAATTCGACGCTTATACAGCCAAGCGTAGATTTGTTTGGCGGAGAAAGGTTTAAAGCCTTGCTCGCTTAAATAGTTTTGAAGTTGTTCTATGTTGTAGTTAAATAAAGATTTCATACGTACTCTCGCATCATTTTATCATATTCTGCGCTTCTTTCCTACAGTGGGCGATATAAAATCCATCGCTATTCCATTGCCAAGGGTAGAGCGTTTTTTCTTGAATAAGCTTCATGTCCGGATATTTTAGTAAAAACATTTCCATTTGTTTTTCATTTTCCTTCTTATTCAAAGTACATGTCGAATAAACCAATTCCCCGCCAACCTTTAGTAAGCCATACGCTTTATCTAGGATTTTTGCTTGAAGATCTTGGAGTTCGTCCAAATCTTGACTTGTAATAGAATACTTTAAATCCGCTTTCCGTCGTAAGACCCCTAAACCAGAACAAGGGACATCACATAAAATCGAATCAAAACCCTGCTCATCTTCAAAGTCTAAAAAATCCTGAGCCATTAAGGTAACATTCGTTAAATCCCAGCGTTTCAATAATTGTTTGGTTAACTCAATACGATGGGGATGCAAATCAATGCCCACCCCTTCGCTCTCATCAAAAAGAGCTAATTGGCTTAGTTTTGTGCCAGGAGCACAACAACAATCCAAAAAACGAACCCCCTGCTTTTTCTCAAATGTCGAAACCACTTGTTGGGAAGCAATGTCTTGAATGATCAATTCTCCATGCTCAAGGGCTGGTGTATTTAAGATGGAGGCTGGAGCGACTAAAAAGCCTTGACCATCAATATAAACACCATAGCGATCCATGGCTTCTTCCACAGTAATCTTATAGGGATGAAGACGAACATACAACGGAGCCACCGTATTGTTATGTAGTAGTAATTGTTTCGTTTGTTCAATGCCAAGTTGAGCTAAAAACAAGCCAACCATCCACTGTGGATGCGAAGTATTAATAGCCAAATCCGTTTGGAGATGACCCGTCGCACTATAACGAACGGGCTCTTTAAAACACTTCTTTAAAACCGCATTGACTAAACCACTATAGCGACCTAAACGATTTTGTTTGGTGAGCTCGACCGCTTCATTGACAATCGCATATGGCGCCACCGCATCCATTAAATAATATTGTGAACAAGCCATCGCTAAAATAATCATAATTTCTTGATTTGGTTTCGTTTTCAAGTATGACTCGACCTGAAAACACATCCAATCAAAATTTTGTAAAGTCGTGTAAAATAACGCCGAAGCAAATCGTTGATCCTGTGGATCAAAGCGCGCTTGTTTCATAATAAGATTGCTATAGCGTTTCTGAATTAAAGTTTCTTTTAAACCGTTAAAAACAAATTGACGAACCGTCATCCTGATAAATGTAGAGGATTCACATTAATGATCACCCTCACTCCTTTCCGTTGCGAAAATAATTCGTTATGTACTTTTTGTAAGCATTGGCGCATTTGATTTAGATCCTTACCCCGTAACACTAAGCGAACGGGTTCAATGTTTCGGATTTTAGACAATACCGCTGGCCCCATCAAATTAATATCGTCCATCAAATGATGTTTATATAGATGAGCGATTTCTAATGAGTTTTCTAATTTTTGGTGACTAAAGCGCACTTCAATCAAATACGTATACGGTGGGTAATTCGCCATATGACGATAGCGCATTTCTTGTTGAAAAAACAGTTGATAGTCTTGTTGAATCGCCGCTTTCAGAGCATAGTGATGGGGATTAAAAGTTTGAATCACAACTTTTCCAGGTAAATCCGCACGGCCGGCTCGACCCGAAGCTTGTAAAATGAGATTAAACGCCCGTTGTGACGATGAAAAATCTTCATGCATTAACGCCGAATCCGCATTTAAAATCCCTACACAGGTCACTTTTGGATTATCTAAACCCTTAGCAATCATTTGGGTTCCAACTAAGATGTCCACTTCGTGATTCATAAAGCGATGAAGGATTTTGAAATGGGCGTTTTTACGACGCGTTGTATCGGCATCCATTCGCGCTAAACGTGCGTTTGGAAAACGTTGTTGAACCACTTCCTGGAGCCGTTGAGTTCCAATGCCCCGCAACGACAATGTCTGCGTATAACACACTGGACAACGATTACCCACAACCACATAATCACAAGTATGACAACGCAATGTCTGATCCACTTGGTGATAGGACAAAGCGCGCTCACAATGTGGACACATAATGTGGGTATGGCAGGTTGGACAATAGACCAAGGGCGCATACGAACGCCGGTTTAACAAGAGGATACTCTGTTCCTGACGTTCGAGACTTTGGTTTAAGGCCTCAACTAATTCTTCACTTAAAATAAGATCGACCGAACCCAGGGCTCCCAGAGAGGTATTCACCACCTCTATATCTAATGCATCAGCAATCCGACGATTAGGCAGATTTAACAAAGTGTATACCTTTTTATGAGCTCGAGCATACGATTCTAAACTCGGGGAAGCGGACCCTAGAACCACGGGACAGTTATGAATTTGTCCGCGATAAATGGCAACATCCCGAGCATGGTAATACGGTGCGGATTCTTGTTTGAAACTTTCGTCGTGTTCTTCGTCCATGACGATTAAGCCCAAGGTTTGAAACGGTAAAAAAACAGCTGAACGCGTACCAACAACAATCTTCACTTCACCACTTTTCACCCGAAGATATTGCTGATACTTTTCCTGATTATTTAATCCCGAATGATAAATACCAATATCCAACCCAAATCGGTTTTGAAACCGTTCAATCATTTGGGGCGTTAAGGAAATCTCTGGTACAAGAATTAATACTTGGCGGTTAGTATTTAAGATGTTTTGAGCCACATTCAAGTATATCTCCGTCTTACCGGAACCTGTCGGTCCATGGATTAAATACACCTGATGGTGGTCTTTTTTTATTTTTTCAATGAGTTGGGTTTGAGCACTGGTTAACGGATACGTTGGAATGACTTTAGGGACTGTTTGAACATCATATGTTTGTTCGATTTCATATTCTTCAATGACCCCTTTATTAATAAGCGTTCGAAGCACCGACTTATATGCCTGTAGGCCTTCTGAATACGTCCAAGTCCCCTTTTCTAATAAATCATCGACCACTTCCTGTTGGCGCTTGGTTAAGGTACCGTCTTGTTTTAATACGCGAATCATTCGAATTTTATTGGCGGATTCAAACGAACTGGAAGGTCTTAAGACATTGGGTAAAATAGCTTGAAAACAACGAATAATGGGATTCAAGGTCTGTTCGCTCATCCAATGAGCTAAATCCCACAGTTCCTTACTAATAATCGGTTGGTCATCAATAGGAGCTAAAACCTCTCGGACCTCAAAATCCACTTCACCTTGATAAGAGTTTATAACAAAACCAACCCGTTCGCGCTGTAAAACCGGTACGAGCACCCGAATTCCTTTTGGTAATTCGCGAGTATAAGTATAGGTAAGAATGTTGTTTTCAATCCAACTATCCTCAATATAGACATCGATTAAAATCATAGTTCAATTATACCCTAATTTTAGAACATTATTTAGACCCTTCCCTGATTTATCCGTTTACTGCTTTAGACTTGAGTTAAACTCTATTCTTAATATTTGTATTCATATTACTAATACCGTTTATACCAGAAAAGACCTAACACAACTGGAAATACCAAAACCAAAGAAGCTAAGTCACTTATTACAACCAAAGCAAGTCGGTGGATTACCGATGTGAATATTCGTCTGTTTTTATTTGTTGTGTTGTTTATTAGCTATGGATTGACCTCACGGATTTTTGTCGTTGGGTCCGTCACAATAAAAAAAATAACACGATCGTGCTATTTTTAAGTGGTAGGTAAACCCATTTCTGAATGTCGTTTAATAATTAAAGCGGTTAAGTCTGCCGCTAAGATGGGATCGTCATTACATATAATATATTTATATTGACCCATGGTTTCCAATTCGCGACTGGCTTTAGCTAAGCGTTGTTGAATAATTTCTTCGGGTTCGGTACTACGCCCCCGTATACGGCGTTCCAATTCCTCAAAACTCGGTGGCACAATAAAGATAGACAAGGCTTCTGGGACGGCTTTTTGAACTTGGTTGGCTCCTTGTACTTCAATCTCCAAAAGTACATTCTTACCTTGGAGGCGCAGCTGTTCAACATGATCTTTAGGTGTTCCATAATAGTTACCGACAAACTCCGCATATTCCAAGAAGTCGTCGTTTTCAACATGCTTTTCAAAAACGTCGCGGTCAACAAAGAAATAGTCGCGTCCATCTACTTCGTTTGGACGAGGTTTACGCGTCGTCATTGAAATCGAGAAAGCAAGGTTTAATTCTTTACGGTCAATAAAGAGCTCACGGATGGTTCCTTTGCCCACTCCCGATGGTCCGCTGAATACAATTAATAGTCCCTTTTTCATCACAATATCCTTTCTGCTCTATCCTCCAATATGTTAGAATATACCACGAGGAGTACTTTATGGCACTAGATGGTTTAATATTACACAATATTATAGCAAGTTTACAACTACTTTGTCCCTTACGGATTAATAAAATCGCTCAAATCTCTCAGAAAGAGATTGTTTTGTCTTGTTATAACCAACAACGCTTTGAACTTTTGATTTCAACCGACTCCGAATCAAATCGATTATTAGTGACCAATACCCCTTACCGGCGAGTAGACGAGCCCAATCACTTCATCATGCTGTTGCGTAAATATTGCGAAAATGGGACCATTCAAACCATTGAACAAACAGGCCTCGATCGAATTGTAACCTTAACCATCACCAATCGAAACGAACTGGGCGATACCATCAAAACGCAGATTGTCGTGGAATTAATGGGTAAATATGCCAACATCATCTTGGTTGATGAAACTCAACACATTTTGGATGCCTTCCATCGTATCGCTCCTTTTGAAAATACCCAAAGAACCATTTTTTCGGGCGCAAAATTTGTTCAAGCCCCTTCCCAAAATAAAAAGGATCCCCGCTTTGTTCAAGACATTGACGGGAATGTGTCTCTGACATCCCAATTCGAAGGCTTTTCACCACTTTTTTCGAAGGAAGTAGAATACCGATTGAAACAAGGAGAAAAATTCTCAGAAATCATCCATCAGGTGCTAACGTCCAAACATCTTTATCGTTATCAGAAACATTTCCATGCGCTTGAATTAAAACATCTTGAAGCTAAAGCAGAAGTTCTACCTTTAATGGAAGGTTTAGACATCGTTTACCAGCAACAAGTAACACAAGCGCGCATTAAACAACATACCGGAAATTTATTTAAAATCGTTCATCGCGAATTAAAACGTAGTAAAAACAAGCGGGTCAAACTCGCTGATCAACTCATTGAAGCCCAAGACAATCAACATCTTCAACAAATAGGTGAAATATTACTGACTTATGGACAAGATTTACCCAAAGGTCACCAACAAGTCACCTTACAAGATTTTGATAACCAACTCATCACCATTGAATTAGATGAGCGCTTAGACGGCCTTGAAAATGCCCATCGTTACTTTACGCGCTATCGGAAGCAAAAAAATGCCCAACAACATTTGCAGGAACAAATCCAAAAAACCGAATATGACATTCAATACTTTGAAAATCTCCAGTACCAACTTCAACAAGCCAATATTGAGGATGCCCAAGAAATTCGCCAAGAACTTGTAAACCACCACATTATTCGCGAAAAACGAAAGAAATCCATTCATCGAAAACAAGAGAAGACCCAGTATACGGGGTATCTCTTCAATGAAACAACCCTCATTTATGGTCGAAACAACAAACAAAACGAGTACATTACCTTTAAAATGGGTCAAAAAAACCACTATTGGTTCCATGTCCAAAATGCGCCTGGCGCGCATGTTCTCGTCATGACTTCACAAATGGATGAAGCACTCATTCGCTTTGCGGCAAATGTCGCAGCTTATCACTCAAGTTTTCAACAAGCATCTAGCGTCGCGGTTGATTACACAACCATCGATCAAATCAAAAAGATTCCTCAAGCTCCAAGGGGCTTGGTTTCACTACAAAGCTATAAAACTATCTTTATAGACCCCGAGAATCCCCTATCCATTGATGGCGCGACACCCTACCACATCCAAAAATAATCCGAATTTTATAGTATAATAAAACGAACAGAAAGAGGCCCCAATGAGTAAACTAAGTAAAGAACAAATTCAAGAATTATCCATGAACATCCTAAAAGATAGTAAACGACGGACCGTCTACTACAATTCCATTGGAAAAGAAGGTTATATGTTAACTGAATCCGACCGGAAATGGGTATTGTTTTATCATATGCGCTTTGTATTGGCTATTCTAGCACCAATGATTTTGAACAACTTCTATCCGAAGTTAATCCTTTTATGGATTGGGTTAGGCTTGCTTCTTTATTTATTAATTGGATACTTGTTTACAACCTTGTTTCAAAACAAGAAGGTTCCATTAAAAGTAGCTGAAAAGGATTTAAATCAACTCTACCAACCGGAGGTCTTAAAAAATCATCGAACCTTGGAACGTTATTATAGTAGTTTAGCAGGTATTCTATTGGTTTATGTCATGACATTAGTTCTACCAGAAACCATGGAATTTCCGTTGTGGATGCAAATCGCCGCTATTGGTTTGGTTGGCTTAGTCTTTGTTTGGCGGTTGATGATCCTATCTTCCGTCAGCAATCAATATAAAATTGCTACCCAAAAATTCAAAGAAAAAAATAACTGAAAGTCAGAAACGACTTTCAGTCTTAATAAGCACGTAAATAACGTTTGAAGATCAAATCCTCCCGTCGATAATAGCGACAACAATCCAAATAAAAGTTCGGATTTGATAAGAGCTTTCGCCCGACCGCTACAAAATCGACCGGATATTTCTCAAAACTTGATTTAACAATCGACGGTGTATTAATTAAGCCGACCCCAATGACGGGTAGTTTTAGTTTGTTTTTAATCCATTGCGCATCATCTAAAATGTATCCTGGCACTTCTCGCACTTCCCGTTGGTTCGGACTATTGCCACCGCTGGAAACATGAATCGCATCCACTAAACCAACCATCGGTCGTAGCCAGCGAATTAAATCATGAACCGTATAACCTAAGGAATCATATTCATCGCTTGAAACCCTTAACCAAAGGGCTTTTTCCGATGGCCAAACCCGACGAACAGCTTCCAATACTTCTTTTAAAAACAGGACATTGTCCAGACCGTACTCGTCCGTTCTTGTATTTGTTAAAGGGCTCAAAAATTGATGAATTAAATATCCATGAGCCCCGTGAATTTCAATCCCATCAAAACCTGCTTGGTCCGCTCGTTTGGCCGCATTTGAAAATGCTTGGATGACGTTTTGAATATCTATTAACTCCATTGCTTTTGGCGTTTTATAGAATTGGTTAAAGGCGACATTGGTTGGTCCCTTGGGAACACTATCCGACACACGGGATTTCCGGCCAGCATGTCCTAATTGAAGGGCGATTTTAGAGCCCTGTTGATGACATGCTTCAACTATGGGTTTTAAACTTTCCATTTGTTCGTCCGTATAAATCCCTAAATCCTCGTCATCAATTCGACCTTCCGGCAAAATGGCTGTCGATTCCACAATGATTAAACCCACTTGTCCAATGGCCCGTGCACCATAATGAGCCACATGAAATGAATTCGCGACCCCATCATGATTAAAGCATTGCCGCATACACATGGGAGCCATAACCATCGCGTTCTTAATTTCAATGGGTCCTAGTTTTTGTGGCGTAAATAATTTCATGTTCTCACCTCGCGCCATTAGCATAGCATAGTCTTGTAAATTTTTAATAGTGATTCGGTGTTTATATCGTCTTTATGCTAAAAATTGAGCGTTTTTTACAACATATTGTTGGTCTTCGACATCAATTATTATACTGCTCCCATCTTTTAGTTGTTCTTCAATAATCTTGCGTGCTAAGAGGGTTTCCACATCCTTTTGGATATGTCGTTTTAAGGGACGGGCCCCATATTGTAAATTGGTTCCACGTTCAATCATCAAAGCTTTTGCGTCATCGGTGACTTGAAGACGAATGTCTTTTCGCTGTAACCGTTGTTGTAGTTCTCCAATAAATTTATCGGCAATTTGTATAAGGACCTCGGAACTCAAAGCATTGAAGACAACAATTTCATCAATTCGATTAATAAATTCTGGTTTGAAATGATTTTTTACAATCTGTTCGTATCGTTGTTGGCGCGCTTGTCGATCTAATTCAAACGCATACTCGGATCCTAAATTGGATGTCATAATAATAATGGTGTTTCTAAAGTCGACGACAACCCCCTTATTATCGGTTAATCGACCCTCATCTAACACTTGTAACAAGATATTGAAGACATCCGAATGGGCTTTCTCAATTTCGTCAAAGAGCACGATCGAATACGGTGATCGGCGAACCGCTTCGGTTAATTGACCGCCTTCATCATAACCAACATAGCCTGGAGGTGCTCCAATTAAACGTGAAACGGAATGTTTCTCCATGTACTCTGACATGTCGATACGGATGATTTTATGTTCGTCATCGAAGAGTTGTAAAGCTAATGCTTTAGCAACTTCCGTTTTACCCACACCAGTTGGTCCTAAAAACATAAAGGAACCAATGGGGCGATTTTCGTCTTGGATATCTGCTTTAGAACGCATAATAGCGTCGCTAACTAATTGTAAAGCTTCGTTTTGACCTTTTACTTGTTGATGTAAATACGACGACAAATTGAGTAATTTCTCGCGTTCTGTGCTACCCAGTTTGGTAATGTCAATCTGTGTCCATTTTGAAACGATTTGAGCAATTAATTGTTCGTCAACCATTTCTAGTAAGAGTTTGTTTTCTTGTTCAATTTGTAAACCTTGTTCAATCCGTTTCTCCAAATTGGGAATAGTTTCATACTGGAGTCGCGCTGCCTGTTCATATTGGGCTTCGTTTTGGGCATGTTCCAAATCCAAACGGGCTTGTTCCAGTGCTTCGCGATCCTGTTTAATTGCTTCAATACTTTGTTTTTCTTGTTGCCATTGATGGTGTTTCACTTGATAATCTTCTTTAACATTTTCTAATTCGTGTCGCAAATCATCAATGCGGTCTTTGGATTGACGTGATTCATCCCCTTCTAGGGAAACAATTTCAATTTCTAACTGCCGAATCTTTCGGTTCATTTCATCCAGTTCTTCTGGCATTGAATCCATTTGTACGCGAACTGTTGCGCAGGCCTCATCAATTAAATCAATAGCTTTATCCGGTAAGAAACGATCGGTAATATACCGTTGAGAAAGCTGTGCCGCGGCCACAATCGCATTGTCTTCGATGGTTACCCCATGATAAGACTCAAAGCGGTCCTTTAGTCCCCGTAAAATACTTATCGTATCTTCAACCGATGGTTCTAAAACGGCGACACGTTGAAAACGACGTTCTAATGCTTTATCCTTTTCAATATGTTTCCGATATTCTTCAAAGGTTGTCGCACCAATACAATTCAATTCCCCACGAGCGAGCATTGGCTTTAAGAGATTTGCTGCATCCATGGAACCTTCGGTTTTACCCGCACCAATGAGATTATGAATCTCATCAATAAATAAGATGATGTTTCCATCGGATTTTTCGACTTCATTTAACACTGCTTTTAGGCGTTCTTCAAACTCTCCACGGTATTTTGCTCCAGCAATTAATGCACCCATATCTAATTCGTATACCTGTTTGTTTTGTAAAGATAAAGGAACATCGTTACGCATGATGCGCCAAGCGAGACCTTCCACAATAGCGGTCTTACCAACTCCTGGTTCACCGATTAGAACTGGATTATTCTTGGTCTTACGACTCAAGACTTGAACGATACGGCGAATTTCTTCGTCGCGCCCGATTACAGGATCCACTTTTCCGGATTTAACCGCTTCTACGAGGTTGCGGCCATATTTGTTAAGAGCGTCCATTTGATTTTCTGCTTGTTGGGTCATAATTTTTTCACCTCCTCGAATATCTAGAATAACTTTTTCTACGTCTTTTTGTGAAATATTGAAATGTTTAAAATAATGATCATATTCTTTATAACTTCCTAAATAAAGGGCTAAAGCACCAACATATTGATCACCTTGTTGGTCGGACCAGTCTTTTGCTTGGTTAAAAACACGGTTAAAACGAGAACTTAAGTGTGGTTGCTGGTTGGTTGATACCCGAGCCTTGCTAAGAAGTTGTTGTTGTACATATTGTTGATGAGCAAATTTGTCCTGCTCCAGTTTTGTCAACACCGCATCTAAAAGATCTGAATTCATCGCCGCTAAAACAAAGTGGTCAATATCGACTTCTGGATGCTGATATCCTTGAGCTAATTGGATGGCTTCAATGAGAATTTCTGCGGCTTTTTGCGTTAAATGGTCTAGGGTCATAGGTCTCCTTTCTAGCACTCAATCGAATAGAGTGCTAATCTATATCTTAAAGAAAAGTGACATTTGTCACTTATTAAATTATAACACAATAGTTAGCACTGTCAAGTGTCGAGTGCTAACTATTGACGAATTCTACTAATAGCTCTAAATATTTGGGATTGGTCCAATCAACTTTTTGTCCTTGTGAAGACATCAAAGCTTTTTGCCACGGTAAATAGGTCTCTGGATTTTTCTTCGATAAAGATTTAACTAGCAACCAACACAACCCCCGATCGGTGAAGGTCATTTTTTCTTCATTCCACGCTCCCCTGCCATAAAACAAGGTTAAGCCACTCAATTCTTATTTAAAATTATTTTGACGCACCTGTTGTATCGTTGCCGGATCATATGGTGAGGCTCCGACACCAAATACCGCAACCTTTTTATTTTTTAAACCATAATAGTTTTTACGTAAAAAAAACAAACCAGAAATTCCACTCGCGTAAAAGCCACCCATAAAAATGATTATTTCATAGTTCTGAAGGATTGATAAATTAGCTTCCTTAATTTGAATCACATCAAAATTCACCATGGATTTGAACCAATTTACATATTTCTTTGTCGATCCATATTTGCTTTGATAGACGATAATTCCCTTTTTCATTTATTCATCCCATCGATCTTCATTTTAAAGGGTGTGTATAAAGAGATGGTTAGTTATTTGTAAAGTTCATGTCGACATTTTACATGGATGCGTCTTTTTTAATGACAACCACATTGACCACCACAACAACCTTGTAGAGGTAATTTAAGATGTTTGTACAGCGCTTTGCGGATTTTATCCACATCACTGCAATGACACTGTTGGTCTACTGGCTGACAGTGGCATTCTAAAAAAACGGCATGTTGATCAAGCAAAATCTCCTCGACTTCATTTGTTGAGCGTTGAATTTCTAATTGAATACCCTTTTCTCTTAAATCGTGATGAACTTCAAAAAGTACCGTGTTCAGGGCATCGATTAAATCTATATTTTTACTATTTACTTCAATTTTTACTGTTCTCATTTAAACCTCACCCACCCATTATAGCAAAATACCTAGTAAATCGCAGGAACGATTATGAGGATATGTAAAAAAGAACTCCTACCCAATCTAGAGTTAGAGTTCTTTTCGATACCATCTTATTAGTATTCATTATTTAAATAGTTGCTTAAACTTATCAAATGGTGATTCTTTTGTCCGCGTAACATTCCGCAGTTTTTCATACAATTTACGTTCTTCTGAAGATAGAGAATGATCGACCTCTACAAGGATTTCAACGATTTGATCTCCCGTTTTTCCAGTCCGTATGTCTTTAGCACCTTTTCCTTTGAGACGTAATTTAGTTCCATGTTGAGTGCCTTCAGGAATCTTCAGTTGGACATCCCCATAAACTGTTGGGACATCAATACTAGTTCCTAGTGTCGCATCTACGACAGAAACTGGTATTTTCAGGTATATATTCGATCCTTCACGAATAAAATGTTTGTCTGGTGTGACGACAATTTCAATATATAGGTCTCCGTTTGGTCCACCATTACTTCCACGATGGCCTTTTCCTGCCACACGTAATTGTTGGCCGGACTGAATACCTTCGGGAATGGTAACATCCACCGCAACTTTCTTGTTAATATATCCATTTCCACGACATTTGCGGCAAGATTTTGTGATTTGTTTTCCGGTACCACCACAAGTTTGACACGTCGATTCCGTTTGGAATACACCAAACATCGTTCGTTGCTGAGACAGAACTCGACCGCTACCATGACAGGTCGAACAGGTCGACACATTGGAAGGTGAATCTGCCCCGGAACCATGACAATGATCACAAGTTTCGTCAACATTCATATTGAGTGTTTCAACCTTGCCAAAAATGGCATCACGGAAGGAAACACGCATTTGCATAAATCGGTCTTGTCCTTTAATAGGACCGGTATGGGCCGAGCGGCGACTACCACCCATGCCCCCACCAAAGAACGAGTCAAAAATATCTTCAAAGCCGCCAGTACCAAAGCCAGAGAATCCTCCGCCTTGGCCAAAAGCGCCTTCCATACCCGCATGACCAAATTGATCATACGTTTGACGCTTGCTGTCGTCACTTAGTATTTCATAAGCTTCTTGAACTTCCTTAAACTTTTCCTCAGCATCTGCAGCTTGGTTCATATCGGGATGATACTTCTTGGCAAGCGCACGATAAGCTTTCTTAATCTCCGCTTCGGTGGCGTTCTTGGAGATCCCTAAGATTTCATAGTAATCTCGTTTCTTTGCCATTTACAATCCCCACGCTTTCTTCTTTAGTGCTTTTCAGTGAAATCCGCATCCATAATATCATCGTCTTGGCCTGTTGTCGACGTTGGATCGCCCTGTTCTTGGGCTTGTTGTTGATACATTTGTTCGGACATCGTGTGCGCTGCAGCTTCCAAGGCGTTCACTTTTTCTTTCAAACTTTCGTAGTCATTTTCATCTAACGCACTTTGTAATTCGTCACGTAGTTTTTCTACTTCGGCTTTTTGACTGGCGTCTATATTAGCCTCTTCGTTTTCTAAACTTTGATTAATTTGATGGATGAGTTGTTCTGCTTTGTTTTTTAACTCGGCTTCTTCGCGTCGTTTCTCATCAGCTTCTTTGTTTAGTTCGGCTTCTTGAACCATTTTTTCGATTTCTTCCTCACTCAATCCCGAGCTATTTGAAATTGTGATCGATTGTTTCTTGTTAGTGCCTTTATCCAAAGCCGAGACATGCACAATACCGTTAACGTCAATATCGAAGGTTACTTCGATTTGTGGAATTCCCCGCGGCGCTGGTGCAATACCATCTAATTTAAACATCCCTAAGGTCTTGTTATCATTGGCCATTGGTCGCTCACCCTGGAGCACATGAATATCGACTGCTGGTTGATTATCGGCTGCTGTAGAGAACACTTGAGACTTCGATGTCGGAATCGTTGTATTACGCGAAATTAACGTTGTCATGACCCCACCCATGGTTTCAATTCCTAAGCTCAGTGGTGTAACGTCTAATAGGAGAACACCTTCAACATCTTTATTAATAACTCCGGCTTGAATGGCAGCACCCATGGCGACTACTTCGTCTGGATTAACTGAACGATTTGGTTCTTTACCTAATTCATTTTTAACGAGTTCTTGAATCGAAAGCATCCGTGTTGATCCACCAACTAATAACACTTGATGGATATCATTTTTTGTCAAATTTGCATCTTGCAAAGCTTGACGAATAGGTTTCAATGTCCGGTCAACTAAGTGCTTGGTCATATTATCGAAGTTCGCCCGTGTCAGTGTTGTTTCTAAGTGTAGTGGGCCATGTTCGTTTGCTGAAATAAACGGCAAGGAGACATTTGTTTGGACCATCGACGAAAGTTCTTTCTTCGCTTTCTCTGCAGCTTCTTTTAAACGTTGCATTGCCATTTTATCTTTACTTAAGTCAATAGCATTTTCTTTTTTAAATTGATCGACTAACCAATTAACAACGATATTGTCGAAGTCGTCTCCACCCAATGAGTTATCGCCAGAAGTCGATAAAACTTCAAAGGTTCCATCAGCAAGTTCTAATATACTAACATCAAAAGTTCCACCACCAAGGTCAAAGACCAAAACTTTTTCTTCAATTCCTTCGCGATCAATACCAAATGCTAAAGCAGCAGCCGTTGGTTCGTTAATAATACGTTCAACTTCTAAACCAGCAATCGTTCCAGCATCTTTTGTCGCTTGTCTTTGAGCATCGTTAAAATAAGCAGGGACCGTAATGACCGCTTTTTTAACTGGTTCGCCCAAATAACTTTCTGCATAGGTTTTCATATACTGCAATAACATCGCAGAAATTTCTTCTGGTTTGTACTCTTTTCCTTCAGCACTGACCGTTTTGTCCGTACCCATTAAACGTTTAATACTCGCCACCGAGTTTGGGTTCGTTATTAATTGACGCTTCGCCGCTTCACCGACAATACGTTCGCCATCTTTAAAACTAACCACGGAAGGAGTGGTTCGATTGCCTTCGGGATTTGGGATAATTTTTGCTTCTCCGCCTTCCATTACCGCAACGGCAGAGTTGGTTGTTCCTAAGTCAATTCCAATAATTTTACTCATATTTAGTTCCTCCTATTCGCTAACTTTCACCAAGCTAGCACGTAATATACGATCTTTTAGTACATATCCTTTTTGTAAAACTTCTATCACTGTGTTCGGTTCCACACCCTCGACCTTTTCTGTAAATAATGCTTGATCAAAGTTTGGGTCAAACGGTTTATTGAGATTATCCCGAACATCTATGCCTTCATTCTTTAACGCCGCAACGAGTTGTTGATAAATCATCTCAATACCGGTCATAAAGGATTCATCGATACCTTCGGTTTGTAAAGCCCGCTCGAGATTATCCAATACCGGTAACACTTCTGTCGCAAACGATTGAATGCGATACTTCATAATGTCTTGTACTTCTTTGTTTTTTCGTTTTTTGAAGTTTTCAGCATCCGCATGGGCTCGGTAGTAATCATTTTTGTATTTTTCTTTTTCTTCTTCCAACTCCTGGTTATGCTCTTTTAAGGCATCTATTAAGAGTTGTTGCTTCAAGATGATCTGATCGTCGTCTTCAATTTCTGAATTCTTTTCAACGTTCACATCTTCCGGTTTTCCGTGTTCAATTTTTTCTTTCTTCTTTTTTTCCACCTAATCACTCCTTTGTTCCATATACTTTTTCAATCAGTGAAGATACATATTCTACCAAGGCGACGACTGAGTCATAATCCATTCGGGATGGCCCAACGACCATGAGTTGTCGTTCTTGATCTTCTATTACAATTGGCGAAGAGACAATGGCGACATCCTCAACCCAGTAGAGGTGGGTTCGGGAAGAATGTTCCAATTGGATTGGATTTCCCGTATAAATTTCATTCCACATACTTGAATCTTCCAACATATTTAATAGTTGTTTCAATTTATTCACATCCGCAAATTCTGGCTGATTCAATAAATTGTTTTTGCCGGAAAAATAAACCTTATCGCTCGCAAACTTAACGAAAGCCGTGGAGAACGCTTCAAATAAACGCTCATAAGCTTGGATACTTTGAGCAATAATCGGGCGAATTAACTCCATCTTTTCAACAAGTTGGTGTAAGGGTGTTCCCGTTAAGCGATCGTTCAAGATCGCTACATACTTCGATAAATCTTCAACAACCGTTCCATTCTCCAATCGAAACACCTTACTTTCGCGATGGCCTAAGTTGGTTTCAAAAGTCACCAAGGCACAATCAGAATCATAAACGAGTGACTCCACTTTTTCAAGAGATTGTTGTTGAGATTCGGCACCCAAGATCCCCGTCGTGAGGTTGGTCATCTGCGATAAGATATCTACACTTTCCATTAAAGCAGCCTCAACATTTTGTTGTCGTTGTTCAAAGATTGAATTCAAGGCTAATTCCATTTTTTGATTATCGGGTTCGTCCATAATGTATTGAACGTAAAATCGATAACCATCAATCGAAGGAATACGGCCGCTGGAAGCATGCGTTTTTTCAATCAACCCCATTTCTTCCAACGTACTCATTTCATTACGGACGGTTGCTGAAGAATAGGGCCACTTATATTTATCTAGCAGCGTTTTAGACCCCACGGGTTCTGCTGTTTCAATAAACTCTTTAACGATGGCTTTGAGTATTTCTATCCGTCGTTCAGTTAGCATTTTGGCCTCCTTTCTACAATCTTTTAGACTGTTCTTACGTATTATATCATAGTTTTTAGCACTGTCAATCTTTGAGTGCTAAAAACAGGTTGGTTTCCATTTATTTGAGCCGGCATTTTTATCCAAAGTCAACATTTCATGTATAATAACTTTAGACACAAAGGAGATTCTATCATGGCCTTCATTCGATATAAACCTTTTAACACCATCATTGCTGGTACCTCCGATCGAAACGGTGGTTTTTCCAAAGAACCTTATACTTCACTAAATGGGGCATTAACCGTTGGTGATAATAGTCTAGACGTGGTCAACAATCGTCAACGATTAGCTGAAAAAGTCGGTATCCCTTTAAATAACTGGGTATTCTGCCGTCAATGTCATAGCGATCAACTCCGGAAAGTAACGTCCTTTGACAAAGGACGGGGCGCTTTTGATCATGAAGAAGGTATCCGCGACTGTGATGCGCTGTACACCAAAGACCAAGACGTCGTACTCGCCTTTGTTCATGCGGATTGTGTCCCGATTTTATTAGTAGAACCCGAAAAGAAAATTATTGCTGCAATCCATGCTGGTTGGCCGGGCACCCTTAAAGAAATCACTTCCAAAGTTTTAATGGAACTCCAAGAAAAAGAACAAATAGACCCGAAAAAGATTAGAGCCTATGTTGGTCCAGCTATTTCCTATGCCTCGAGCTTAGTTAATGAAAACATCCAACCATATCTCGAGCATATGAGTTTTGATGCTTCTGAATATATCACTATTTTCCCTGGCAACCAGGCAAAAATCGATGCTCGTGGCCTCAATATAAAAATGCTGCTCGAAGCAGGCGTCCCTTTTGAGAACATCACGAACCTTGATTTAGATACCTACATCAATGAAGAACTTTGTTTTTCATATCAAAGACAAGCCGTTACTGGTAGACATATTACCTTTATAGCTCAATGCCAAAGCGATTAGAATTTAGACGCGTCATCCTTTTTTTGATTGTGTTAGCAACCGCCCTTGTTTTTGGCATCTTAGTAACCAATCGCCCCCAAGCAAGTCTGTATCAAATCACCACACAACGGATGACCGGCGCGGACATCACCACCGACAACATCACCCGCTTAAATTTCATCGAAGTCCCTTTTGTCGAAAATCCTCAAAACAAACAAAACGTTAACGAATTCAATAATTACATCAAAGATGTTTGGTTAAACGATTGGATTTTACGTGTCATCGAAGCAGAAGATGAATTGCTCCAAGGCGTGTTAGACATTATTCGTCTCGACGATACAACTTATATACTCAAAGAAACTTTGGCGACACGAGCAGGTGATGACCAACAACAAACCATTCTTCACCATCGATTATTACTTCTTGATGGGTTTGATTTGACTATATTAAATAGTGTAGACTACGCCCAAAACAAGGGGATCCAAGCTAGTCAAATTTTGAACTCTATCCAACAATACTTAGACCACTTCCAACAAAGTGATTCCTTTATTACGATTCCTTCCCTAACTGAAGAAAATCTCGAAAATTTATCCTTCTATGTAACCGCTAATACCGTCCATATCGTTTTGAACACCACAACCATCCTTGAGAATGAGGCGATTGTTAGCGCCCCTCAACTTCATCAGATTCCCTTAATAAAAAATTAAACACGAGAAAAAAACCTTCCATCGCTACAACAATGGAAGGTTTTATTATTTTAGAAAACGTTGTCTTCCCCATTTTTGGGTTTAAGGAAATTAAACAAACTGGCTTCTCGTTTCAATGTACGAACTTTGCTCTCTTCTAATTCTTTCATTTCCCAATGGAGGACAAATGAAATTATAATTCTCAAAATGGCTACTGCCGCAATAATATAAAACTCATTAATTGATTTAACCGTTACCGTTAATAAAACCTCAGCGGCTAATTTAAATTCAAGAGCTAAGGAAATCGCTGACGCTAACACCAGTTTCGTTTCCAAATTATTAAAATCAAATTTCGCCAAAACTAAGCGGCTTACCGCAACAATACAACCAAAAACAATAACAATCAATCCTATAAATTCAATTGCTGCCGCAACTGTTGGAATAATTAATTCCAAATAATGTTCCAAAAACAATCAAATCCCTCTCTCTCTAACTGCTCATAGTTTATACCAACTACCGCCAATATACAACAACATCAAGTCGTCGTTTCCACTTTATAAACAACAATAACCGTTCGCGGATAGATAAATCGATCCACTTCACGAAAATGTTCGTATGTTTGAATTTCTGTTTGTTGGTCTAATTCATAGTAGACCCTGCCTTGGTCCTTTAAAACCGTTGGCAACTGGGCAAAAACGGCTTCCATATCTTTAAGATGATATGGTGGGTCCAAATAAACCCAGTCAAACCGAAGATTTTCTTCTTGGCAATATTTCAGGGCTTTCAATGCCTCCCGCTTCAATAGTTTGAATTGATGGTTGGGAATTTTCAGAAATGCCGCATTATCAATTAATAGTTGAAAGACTTTCGGATGTTGATCGTTTAAAACCACATACTCGCCACCTCGAGATAAGACTTCAAACCCAATCGCACCACTTCCAGCAAACAAGTCCAAGACACGTTGACCTTCAAAGGTTGGTCCAATTTTAGAAAAAAACGACTCTCGAACCCGATCTAAGGTCGGCCGCGTCTGGTGACCTTCGATTGTCTTTAGACGTAACCGTCGATAACGACCCGCAATGATTCGCATCTTATCGCCCTTTACTCTTGCTGTTTTCATAACGAGCAATAATGTTTTGTGAAATACCTGCTGTAATAAAAATCGCTAACAGTGACGATCCCCCTTGAGAAAGCATTAAAAGGGGAATACCCGTTAAAGGAATTAGTACGGTCACCCCACCAACGTTAATGACGAAATGGAAAAATAAATACGCCGCGTGGCCAATCAGAAATAATCGACCGCGCTCGTCCTTTACTTTCATACTATAGTTTAATAAAACAAAAATCATCAGTGCATATAAAATCAAGATACCGACAAAAGCCACAAAGCCCAATTCTTCAACAATAATGGCCAAAATATAATCGGTTTCCGCTTCCGGCAAGACATATTTATTAATACTCTTGCCCAAGCCTACACCAAATAAACCCCCATGGGAAAACGACAACAAACCTTTCACTTGTTGAAAACCCGTACTATAGGAATTTGCTGAATCAAACAAATTATATAACGAAGAAATCCTTGAAATCTGATATCCGCTCATCCCTAAACCCTCTAACACCTTCACGCCTTGTGGTGACATAAAAAAGCCAACAACAGCCAATCCAAAAATCAACAACAACAAACTAACTCGCTGAACATTTTTTAGGAAAGGATGGACCGCCATAAAGAAAATCACCATGGCTATTAAGAAAATCACCATTGCCGAGCCTAAATCTTTTTGAACCGCTAAGACAATAATGAAATAAATCAAGGAAACGACAAAAGGTAACCAAAACACTTCAACGATCCGCTTGGTCGGCTGGAAGAAACCCATTTTCTTTAAAGCACCTTTTTCAGTCATCCATGGCAATACCGGGAGAACACCCAATCCTTCCGCCATTAACAAGATGACCACTATTTTTGCAAATTCAGAGGGCTGAACGGTCATAAATCCTAAGGGAATCCAGTTGTAAGCTCCATTACGGGGCGGAAAAAACCGTGGGACAAACAAAAGAACCAACATCCCCAGGATAATTAACCATCGCAGTTTACCAAACAGTTTAAAGGAAAATAAATGGGCTAAACGCACCATGAAAAAATAAGAAATAACAAAAAACAGGAAACCTTTTCCCGCGGTATTCATTAAATGAGAGACTTGAGTATTGGTATTCATAGACGCTGAGGTGTAAAAAGCAATGCCACTAAGACTCAAGCCAACCATTGAAAATAAAAGGAGCTTACTATACCCTTTCGGTAAAGTAAGAGCGAAAAATTTCTTAATCATATGCTTATTTTAGCATAGCCTGCCTTCAAACCGTAAGAAGAAAGCGTTATCAACGACGAAATTAAAAAAAAAAGAAAAATAATTCTCAAAAAGTCACACTAAAAAGCGATAAAGGTAGCAAAACAAACTGAAAACATGTATCATATAGAATGATAGATTAAAGAGGATATATGAAAATTAATATGGATACGATCATCACGGACGAAAATCCTTTGTTGCGAGAAAAAGCAAAAAAAGTCTCTTTACCTTTGAGTATTGAAGATGAAAAACTCATCGCCGACATGATTCAATACGTTCGTGATTCAAGAAATGAAGAATTAGCAGAGAAGTACAATTATCAAGCCTCTGTCGGCTTGGCAGCGCCACAATTAGGCATTCTTAAACGAATCTTCGTGGTTTCTGTAGACGACTATGACGACGACGGAAACCCTATAAATACCACTGAATACGCCTTTGTAAATCCGGTACTGAAATCCTATTCACAACAGTTAGGAGCTTTGGAAGGCGGCGAAGGTTGTTTATCGGTTCGTAACCCTCATCCGGGTTATGTGAATCGACCTTATCGCATTAAAATTAATGGTTATGATGCCTTAACAAAACAAGACGTCTCGATACGTGTTCAAGGTTATTTAGCAACCGTGATTCAACACGAACTTGACCATCTAAATGGAATCTTGTTCTACGATCGCATAAACAAAGAAGACCCTTGGCTTAAAGACGAAAATATTATCTATTTTTAGAAAGGAGCGCCATGAGCACTCAAACACCAAAAAATCAATTCAATCAAAGCACACCAGTCAGTGTTTTGCCTAACGATACCTTAGTCTACGCCTTAGGAGGTATGAACGAAGTCGGGAAAAATATGTATTGCATCGAACACGACGATGAAATCATTATTATCGATGCCGGCGTGATGTTCCCTGGCGAAAATCTTTTAGGAGTCGATTATGTCATTCCTGATTTTAATTACTTAATTCGTCATCAAGGAAAAATTAAAGCCTTAATTATCACCCACGGTCACGAAGATCATATCGGGGGAATTCCCTTCTTATTACGGGTCGTCAAACCACCGCATATTTATGCACCAGAGTTTGCGAAAGCCCTCATTGATCGAAAACTTGGCGAACATCGAATGTCACAACACAAGGTCGAACTTATTGATGGCGATTCGCGAATTCAAACCAAACATTTTACCGTTGGTTTTTTTGAAGTCATTCACTCCATTCCAGATGCCTTTGGACTAATTGTCACCACACCCAATGGCCGCATCGCGACCACTGGGGACTTTAAGTTTGACTTAACACCCGTGGGTAACAACTCCGACTATCAGAAGATTGCCTTCTTAGGAGCTTCTGGGGTTGACCTGCTATTATCCGATTCAACCAACTCTGAAGTTCGTGGATTTTCGATTTCTGAACTGGACGTCGCGAACCAACTCAAAGAAGTTTTTGACAATACTCAGACGCGTATTATTGTCGCAACTTTCGCTTCAAACGTCTTTCGCGTGTCCCAAATTATCGACGCCGCCATTGGTGCGGGACGAAGAGTCGCTGTTTTTGGCCGTTCGATGGAACGTGTCGTTGAGATTGGTCGTGCTTTCGGTCATATTAAGGCTCGAGACAAAGATTTCTTAAGTCCAAAAGAATTAAATTCAACCCCTGCCGAAAAAATCTGTATTCTCTGTACTGGTTCTCAAGGGGAAGCACTCGCAGCTTTAAGCCGGATAGCCAACGGCACCCACCGTCAAATCAAGATTCACCCCGGCGATACTGTTATTTTCTCTTCGAATCCTATTCCTGGGAATGCCCAATCCGTTTCTGGCGTCGTTAATAAATTGACCCGTTTAGGAGCTAATGTTTTAACCAACTCCATTTTGAACGAACTTCATACGACCGGACATGCTTCTAAAGAAGAACAAAAACTAATGCTTCAACTAATTCGCCCTAAATATTTCTTACCGATGCATGGCGAATATAAAATGCTAATTGAACACGGGAAAACGGCTGTTGAAGTTGGTATTCCTAAAGATAATGTCTTCATCTGTGCCAACGGCGATCCATTAATTCTTCGCGATCATGAAGTGCTGCGTGCTAATCAACGGATTCAAGCAGACGATATTTATGTCGATGGTAAAGATGCTAGTGGTTTGTCGACGGCAGTCATCAAGGATCGGAAAATCCTTTCCGATAATGGTTTGGTTTCGGTTATTGTGACGATTGATTCTAGATACAATAAAATACTTGTCAAACCAAATATCGTTTCCAGAGGATTTGTTTATTTAAAAGACTCTGTTGAACTTATGAAAGATGCTGAAAATCTCGTCTATGACGCGCTTAAAAAACAAATGAAAAATAAGACAACCTTTGGGGAAATCAAGCGAACCATTAGAGATACTCTAGAACCGTTTTTATTCCAAAAAACACAGCGTAGTCCAATTGTTATTCCCGTCATTATGAACATGCGTGAAGCGATGGCTCCACGAAAAGACTAAGTTTTATGTCAAAAGTTACAAAAACAATTCTTGGTCTATTGTTTTTACTACTCATCGGGATAGGAGGCCTCTATATTGAAGCTACCTTCTTTGCTCCCAATCGCTTGACCCTGCGTGAAGAATCCATAGTCGATCCACGAATACCCGAGAGCTCCTCAATTTTTAGAGTCGCCTATATTTCTGATTTTCATTATAATCAATTTATGGACCAAGCCAAACTTGATAAAGTGATTCAACTTATTAATCAACAAGCGGTGGATGTCGTCCTTTTTGGTGGAGATTTAATTTCTGATTTAAATTCCCACCCGCTCTCTAGTGAGCAGCAATCTCAACTTCTACAGGGTTTGGATCAATTATCGGCACCTTTAGGTAAGTTTGCGATTTTAGGCGATGGAGATTTAGAAAGTGAATACTCCAAAACCTTGAGTTCAAGTCTTCTCACAAAAGCAGATTTTGAAATCTTGGACAATCAAATCATCCAACTCGTTAATCATGAGCAACAACCCATCCTGCGTTTGATTGGGATTAATCAACAAGGGGATGCTGAGCTCAAAGTACAGACTCAAGAACTTGACGATACCTTATACACCCTATTAATTAGTCATAAAGCTAGCCAATTAAGTTTAGTGGAAGCCTCATCCATCGATCTCTTGCTTTCTGGTCATACCCATGGTGGACAAATCAATCTTCCGCTGTTACGGGATACCTATCTGGGGTTAGAAATCCATACCAAACCTACACAAATGGTCAAAACGACCCGGATAGACATTAGTAATGGTGTTTCTCAGCGAATAGAGAACCGGCGCTTATTCTCAAATCCACAGGTATCTATTTATTCCTTTAAAAACAAATAAAATGACTAATAGACTTTAGCTCGCTTCAATCGAAACGAAGATTATTTTCATCTAAAAAGCCATTAATGACACTCGATCATTAATGGCTTTTTTATTTCGCTTACTTCCTTCCATTTAATAAGGCAAAATATTGAATGCGTTTTATAGTGCTTATATCACGATGTTTACAATTTTATTTGGAACAACGATTACTCGACGAATAGGTTTCTCGCCAATGGTATCCTGCACGTTTTTAACACCGAATGCCATCTTTTCTAAGGTTTCTTGGTCGCTGTTATTTGGTGCTTGGAAACGACCACGCAATTTACCGTTCACTTGAACGATGATTTCAACCGTATCTTCGACAAGCATTGCTTCATCGTAACTTGGCCAAGGCTCATACGTTAGGGAAGTCGTGTGACCAAAGCGTTGCCAGAGTTCTTCTCCCATATGTGGCGCAAAACAAGCGAACATCTTAATAAACCCAAGCGCATACTCACGGTACACTTCCTCTGCCTTATAGGCGTCGTTAATAAAAATCATCATTTGAGAAATTGCTGTATTGAAGTGCAGATTTTCGATGTCTGCTCCAACTTTCTTAACCGTATAGTGATAGACTTTGTCTAAGGAGCCATTATTGGTCTCGACGAAATTTGTGTCGTTTTCAACAAAGAAACGCCAGACACGATCTAACCAGCGCTTCGTACCATCAAGCCCTTGCTCCGACCAAGGCTTAGCAGCTTCTAGTGGACCCATGAACATTTCATAAACCCGGAGACTGTCCGCACCATGGGAGGCAACGATGTCATCGGGATTGACCACATTGCCGCGTGATTTGCTCATCTTCTCGTTGTTATCGCCAAGAATCATGCCTTGATGGAATAGTTTAATAAACGGTTCCTTGGTTGAAACCACCCCAATATCATACAAAAACTTATGCCAGAAACGAGCGTATAGAAGATGTAATACCGCATGCTCTGCCCCTCCAACATAGAGGTCGACCGGTAACCAATGGTCTAAGAGCTCTTTACGAGCAATTTTTTGGTCATTATGGGGATCGATGAAGCGTAAGTAGTACCAACAAGAACCAGCCCACTGCGGCATCGTATTTGTTTCTCGTTGACCTTTAACCCCTTCGATTTCAAGATTCAACCAATCTAGATTGTTACCTAATGGGGAGTTCCCTCGGCCACTTGGTTTGTAGTTGGTGACTTCGGGCAATTCCAACGGAAGATCTTCCAGACCGATGGTCCGCATAGTTCCATCTTCCAAATGGATGATTGGGATCGGTTCACCCCAATAGCGTTGACGAGAAAACAACCAATCGCGAAGTTTATATGTCGTTTTTTCTTCACCAAAACCTTTTTCCTTCAACCACTGATTCATTGATTTAATCGCCGTTTCTTTATCCATCCCGTCGATGAAACCGGAGTTAATGTGCAAGCCATCACCCACAAAAGCTTCGACGGCTAAGTCGCCACCATCTAAAACAGGGATAATGTCTAAATCAAACATCTTAGCAAATTCATAGTCCCGTTGGTCGTGAGCTGGTACAGCCATAATCGCTCCCGTTCCATAGGTGGAAAGCACATAATCAGCAATCCAAATGGGAATTTCTTTACCATTAACAGGGTTGATGGCGTAAGCCCCAGTAAAAACACCCGTCTTCTCTTTGGCAAGTTCTGTTCGTTCTAAATCCGATTTTCGGGAAGCCTTTTCAATGTATTCTTCAATTGCTGGTTTCTGTTGAGGCGTGGCAATATCTAAGACAAAAGGATGTTCTGGAGCAAGCACACAATACGTCGCTCCAAATAAGGTATCGCTACGCGTTGTAAAAACGGAAAACTCTTTATCGTGATTAGCGATTTTAAAAATAACTTCAGCTCCAACCGATTTTCCAATCCAGTTTCTTTGCATTTCTTTGGTTGATTCTGGCCAGTCAACGAGTTCCAAGTCTTCCAACAAACGTTCCGCATAGGCGGTTATCTTTAGGACCCATTGGCGCATCGGAACACGAATCACTGGGTGCCCGCCACGTTCTGATTTGCCATCAATCACTTCTTCATTACTTAACACAGTCCCTAAAGCTTCACACCAGTTCACTGGCATTTCCGCCACATAGGCTAAGTCGTGTTCATATAATTGTGTAAAAATCCACTGGGTCCATTTATAGTATTCGGGATCCGTGGTCGATATTTCGCGACTCCAGTCGTAAGAAAGACCCAAGGACTTAATTTGACGGCGAAAGTTATCAATATTCTGTTTTGTAAAACTTGCTGGATGGTTTCCTGTTTCTAAAGCAAATTGCTCGGCAGGTAAGCCAAAAGCATCCCAGCCCATGGGGTGGAGCACATTAAAGCCTTGCATTCGCTTATAACGAGAAATAATATCGGTTGCGGTATAGCCTTCTGGATGGCCAACATGTAATCCTTCTCCCGAAGGATACGGAAACATATCCAAAATATAGGCTTTAGGTTTCGAAAAATCTTCAATATCGGTCTTAAACATTTGGTGTTCATCCCAATGTTTCTGCCATTTCTTTTCAACTACTTTATGGTTATACATATTTCCTCCAATAAAAAAGGTACCCTAAGGACGCGCTCGCGTGGTACCACCTTTGTTTTTCACTCATTCTTCTTAACGCGAAGGGACGGACGATCGTCTAGCTCCCAGCTGAGTTCCCTAGTATTTTGATTATCTTTCACCAACCGATAACTCTCTAATGGTCCATTTCCTAGGTACTATGTCTGTTCATTGCTATATGGGCTTATTTTAGTCGAATTACGTACTGAAGTCAACTAATACCTTCCTTCTACGGTAGTCGATCCAGCATCACTTCATCAACGCCATCCACTTCTTGTAGACGGACAAAAATGCGTTCACGACGTGAACTTGGAATATTCTTTCCAACATAGTCCGCTCGAATTGGAAGTTCGCGATGCCCACGATCAACTAAGACCGCACATTGTATAGAAGCAGGTCGGCCAGAATCAATAACCGCATCCATGGCTGCCCGAATCGTTCGACCACTATAAAGGACATCGTCGACAAGTACTACTTGTTTACCGTTAATATCGATAGGCAATTGTGTTCGCTCTAAATCGTGTTGGATATCATCACGCCAAGGAGCTATATCTAAATTAATGACCTCAATTTCTTTGTTTTCCAATTGTTTTATAAATTGTGCCATCCGCTTCGCTAAATAAATGCCTCTTGTTTTAATGCCGACCAAGACGACTTGTTCTACCCCTTCGTTATGTTCAATAATCTCATGAGTTAATCGCTTTAAGGAGCGATTAATAGAGGTTTGATCTAATATTTGTTTCATCTTTTTACTCCTTGTCATTCCTGTTTTTTTATGGTATACTTCTATGGCATATCCATCCTTTGGCCCGTTGGAGAAACGGTTAACTCACATGCCTTTCACGCATGCATTCACGGGTTCGAATCCCGTACGGGTCACCAATAGGGGTATAGTTCAACGGTAGAGCAACGGTCTCCAAAACCGTAAATCCGGGTTCGAATCCTGGTACCCCTGCCAACTACTTTGTCCGCGTGTGATTAGATCACGACTTGTGGACTTTTTTTATAAATAACGCTGACTTTGAAACATCAGCCCGTTACTTTCTCTTTTAATATACTAAATTTTCACAATTAAATAAACCACGGAACTGAATTAAGCAACTTCCTACACCATCCAATTAAATAAGAGGACAGATAAGAACTATTTTCTTTCTAGCTGATTTCTATCCTATCCACCATCAATGGAATACGGTATAATAAGGATTATTTAAGGAGGTCTGAAAATGGATCCACAAGATTTACACGAACTCGCAATTTCTTATTGTGAAACAATCTTTAAACGTAAAAGTCCAACCCCAAAACAATATATCAACACTTATTTAAAAGCCATTCGTTCCTTTGAAAACCAATTAGCTAAAACCATTGAATCCGACATCGGAGGTATGGAAGTGATTGAAGAAATTAAACACAATATCACCGCTCTAGACAACGAAAAGGAAGATGATGAGGATCTTATTTTATTTTAAAAAAAACTGGATGAAATTTACAACCCTCTGTTTTACAGTTGTTTTCGTCATGTTATCGCTTTTACCTGTGCGGGCACAAGTCGATTTAAACGACTTGTTTTTACAATTAAATTTAGAATCCCGATTCATTGAAGTAGCGATTCTCGAAGATAACAAAATAACCCCACTCTATGGGAAAAATGCCGAGAGCATGCTCTATCCAGCCTCTATAACAAAAATACTAAGTACGATTGTTGCTTTAGACCATCTCAATCATCGTTTAGACGAAGTGGTAACCGTTCAACCCGAAGACCTTGCTGGATTAACGGCTGGGAAAGCTTCAGTGGCTGGTTTTGTTGTAGGCGAAACCCTCAGTATACGGGAGTTATTATATGGCGCCCTACTTCCTAGTGGAGCTGATGCAACCAATGTCCTAGCTCGTTTGATTACTGGTTCAACGGAAGACTATATTAAATTGTTGAATCAAAAAGCTCAACAAATTGGAATGAAAAATAGCCAATTTGTTAACGTAACCGGACTCTACAATGAACAACACTATAGCACTGCCCATGACCTAAATCGCCTGCTTGCGTACGCCCTAGAAAATGACACCTTTGTTGAAATGTCCTCAACGATGCGCTATACCACTCAACCAAATAATAAACGACGACAAGGCATCACCTTAAATCACACCATTTACACCACCGCCCGCAATCAACAAATTGATTTAAAATATATTACAGGGGGTAAAACGGGCTGGATTCCCCAATCGGGATACAATTTATCCTCTTATCATCAATACTATGATAAAACGATTCTTATCACGACTGGAGATGCCTATACTCCTGGATCCAACTTAAGAGATCACGAAAAAATCTACCAAGCATTGCTCGAAACTTCCCATGAAGTGGTTATGGTCGAACCTGGACAATCCCTTGGTTATGTTCCAATCGACTATGTGTGGGGAATAGACAACGTGAAACTCGCGCTAACCCAACCCTTAAGCGTTGAAGTTTCCGTCATTGTGGGTAAAGATGATCTAGATATGAACATCTCTCACCCTGAGAGCTTAGAAGCACCTTTAGAAACCGACAGTGAAATCGGAGCGGTTACAATCTATTATCAAGATGAACCCCTCGCACAACGGACGATATTAACATCTACCTCCTATGAACGTTCAAATATTCTCTACTTTCTAGCGATACTTGTTCAATTTATTTTGAAATATCGGCTACCCATAACCATGATTAGCGGTGTCCTTGTCCTTTTCATTTTAATAGGTGTCCTCTACTCCTATATTCAACGCCGACAGCGTCGTAAAGGTAAACGAAAATGGAAATTATAACTTTACATACTCTTATCTCATAAAAAATCAATCCGTTGCTGGATTGATTTCTTTTTGTATTTGCTTTAAAAAAAGCTCCATAAATTGATGTCGTTCATTTGCTAATTGACGACCTTTCTCCGTGTGCATCCGATCCTTTAGTTTTAATAGTTTGTCCTCAAAATGTTGTAGGACTGAACGGTTAGAACGATACTGCTCTAAACTCTCTAAAGGTTGGGCATCTTCACTAGCACCATAGAGTCGACTACCGCGACTACCCCCATACATACAGGCCCGAGCAATTCCAATGGCTCCAATTGCGTCCAAGCGATCGGCATCTTCTACAATTAAACCCACTTTTGATAACGGACGCTTTTCAAAGCCACCTTTAAATCCAAAGTTCTTTAAGTCCTTCAATAACAGGAGAATTTCTGCTTCAGACAATGATATCGAAGACACAATCATTCGGAAATCTTCTTCCATATTCAATGCAAAGCGTTGCTTATCGTCGTACAAATCATGGCACAACGCTAAAATAGTGACGAGATGTTCCGGTTCTTGTTCGACCTCATTAATAAGTAAGGCATTAGACAACACTCTTTGAATATGTGAAAAGTCATGAGCAGCCACCGAATCGTCCATTCTCTGCTCGACAATTGAAAACAGCTTATGCATACTTCATCCAGACAATTTCATATGATATTCTCAACCACAACAAAATTAATAAGCTTGAACCGATGATATTCGCCATCGTATAAGATATAACTTGATAAGCTGCTAATGGTGCCAAAACCGCAACCAAAATACTAAGTAATTTCGCTAAAAATATTTCCATATGTAAAAAGTTAGACAACTCCTGGCGGTGAACGACATAGTGAAACGCGACAAACGCCGCTTCAGCCGTCATTATTACTTGGATATTCAGTAATAAAATTTGCAATATCGTTGGTGGCCAGTCAAAAAACTGATAAACCCAAATAGTTACCATCGCCATACAAACCGCCGTCAACCATGACAAAACAGCCCCTTGCTCCATACGGGTTTTTCGAACTTGTGAAAAATAATAGGAAATCGGTAAAATAACTATTGAAATTAATAAAACAAGGACTGGAATATCTATTAACCACCAAACCAATAGACTACTCACAATAAGACCGGTCATGGTCATGAACCAAAACACCTTGTTTTTGAGAATATCTTTATTCATAAAAATTAACCAAATAACCAATATTCAACTTTTGATTTACATATTGACCTTTCATTACTTTCTCCCTATGGATCACATCTACTAAAATAAAACTTCTTCCGAAATTAAAGAAGATAGAAATACTATGTTTTTAACTTAATGCTGTCTAATTATACCATCTACGACCATATCAAACAACGAATCAAAAACAGCGTATTCATTAATGGATTTCACTTTTAAATCTACAACTATTAGAAAAGAGCATCCGAAGACGCTCTAATTTCATTCTAAATGAGTAGTAAAATAATAATAATCGCGCCCCAAATAACCAACAACGTTAGAATCACGGCAGGTAACAAGGTTTTCAAGGCATGAAAGATTAAGAGCCATTCGTCTTTTCGACTTAGATTCAAATCTTGAACCTTCTTGCGCATTTCATTATACTCTTCTTCAGTATATTTCTCTATAGGTCTTTTAAATAGTTTCATTTTCGTGTGGTTCATATAAATGACACGCGACTTCATGACCTGGACGCGCTTCAAGTAGTTGAGGTTCAACCTCGAAACACTTGTCAAAAGCATATTTACAACGCGTGTTAAATTTACAGCCCTTCGGTGGATTTACCGCAGAAGGAATATCTCCTTCAAGAATTTGAAGTTCATATCCGCCTTCGATATCAGTTCGAGGAATCGCTTGTAACAATGCTTGTGTATACGGATGTAAAGGATTCTCGAAAATCTTATCCGACTCCGTTAACTCCACTATATGACCAAGATACATGACCGCTACCCGATCGGAAATATATTTTACAACGGATAAATCATGCGTAATAAAGAGATACGTTAAACTGAATTCCTCTTTTAAATCTTGTAACAAGTTAATAACTTGTGATTGAATGGAAACATCCAGAGCCGATACTGCTTCATCACAAACAATGAAACGTGGTCTGAGCGCTAAAGCTCTTGCGATACCAATTCTCTGTCTTTGTCCACCCGAGAATTGGTGTGGATATCGATGAATGAAATATGGCGCTAATCCGCATTCACCCATGATTTCTTGGATATATTCCTGATAACCAGGCGATCGTGGTGATTCAAAAATTCCATGAGCCAACACCCCTTCTCCAATAATTTGACCAACAGTCATTCTTGGATTTAAGGAAGAGTACGGGTCTTGGAAAATTATTTGTAAGTCTCGGCGTAAGCGACGCATTTCTCTAGTTTCTAACTTAGATAAATCAATGCCATCGTTACGTTGGGCTTCAAACTCCTCAAATCGGTCGTTGTGTTGGCACTCATTTCGGAGGTTTTCAACAACAACTTCACGTTCTTCGACTTCTCGTTCTAAAGCACTTTCCGTTTTCAATAATTGATTGATTTTTTCATCAATACTTGCAATTTTATTTGCATTTTTAGGATTTGTTTTAGAGGTTTCAAGCTCATTAATTTCTAATCGTGCATCCGCAAGTTTTACTTGGCTTTCATAAAGCGCAATCAATACTGCAGAGACTTTCTTGAGATCTGGGTGGGTGACTAATCCACCAGCAATTCTAAAGATATTTTGATATTTATTGTGGATATCGCGAAGTTTGAGGGTAACTTTTTCCTGTGCACGGCCTTGTTCAACATCGGAGCCCACCACTCGCTTAGCCTCTTCTTCCAAGGCTATTAATTCACGTTCGGCTTTTAAAAACTCCGGATATTGTTTTGTCAGTGATTGCATCACTTCTTTAGCATAACGCGGAGCAATTTCGGCTAGCGTTTCGCCATAATAAAGCGTTGAGCCATCGGTTTGCTCATACAGTTGAACAATGGTGCGCCCCAAAGTAGATTTTCCACAGCCAGATTCGCCAACCAAACCAAGGGTTTCCCCTTTAAAAATGTTTAAGGTAATACTTTCGTTTGCTCGGACATACTCTTGTTTTTGTGAAAACATCGATTTCTTTTTAATTGGAAAATACTTTTTAAGATTTCGAACAGACAATAAAACTTCACTATGCTTATTATTCGACGGCGTCAGGATTGAAGTGCTCATTTACAGTTCTCTCTCCTTTCTTAGGATAGAAACAACGAATTTGTTGGAATTCATTGACATATTCTAATTCAGGCATTTCTGCCCGACATTTATCGGTTGCGTATTTACAACGCTCCGCAAAACGGCATCCCTCTGGTAAATTCAAAGGATGGGGAACTGCCCCAGGAATGGCATCTAAACGTTCGCCACGATCTGAATTCAAGCGCGGAATGGAATAGAGTAAGCCCTCCGTATACGGATGTTGATATTCGCTCTTGTTAGCAAAAATATAGTCGACAGGAGCATTTTCAACAACTTGACCGCAATACATCACCGCCACTTCGTCCGCCATTTGATTAATGACGCCTAAATCGTGCGTGATAAACATGATGGAGGTTCCTGTCTCTTCTTTTAACTCATTCATGAGTTTAAGAATTTGTGCTTGGATAGTGACATCTAGCGCCGTTGTCGGTTCGTCAGCAATCAGTAATTTCGGACGACAAGCTAAGGCCATCGCAATCATTACACGCTGGTTCATTCCACCGGAAAGTTGGAAAGGGTATTGTTTAACCACCACTTCAGGGTTTGGAATCTTAACCATCGATAATAACTCAACACTACGATTAGCGGCTTCCTTTTTAGTCATATCTTGGTGGAGCATTAAGACTTCGGACAACTGTCGTTCAACAGAGAAAACTGGGTTTAACGACGTCATTGGTTCCTGGAAAATAATTGAAATATTATTTCCACGAATACCTTGTAGTTCTTTCTCACTCATCGTCGAAATAACTTCTCCATCAAAGGTAATTTCCCCTTCATGAATCTTTTGGTTGTGTTCAAACAGCTTTAAAATGCTCATCGCTGTTTGAGATTTACCTGAACCCGATTCACCAACCACACCGAGGGTCTTCCCAGCTTCGATCGACAACGAAACGCCATCAACCGCTTTGATAATTCCTCGGCGAGTCGTAAAGTACGTATGTAAGTTTTTAATTTCTAATAATGCCATAACAAGTCCTCCCTATTTCTCATTAGATTTTGGATCCAGCGCATCGCGTAAACCATCACCTACTAAGTTAATGGATAATGCCGTAATGAATACCATGAAACCAGGGAAAACCCATCTCCACCAGTAGTCTTCAATAACGGTCGCTGTCTGAGCATCACTGAGCATATTACCCCAGGAAGGGAAAGGGAATTGAACCCCAAAACCTAAGAAGGAAAGTCCAGCCTCAATTAATAAGGAACTCGCATAACCCAAGGTAATTTGAACAATAACAATGTTCAATACGTTTGGAAGAATGTGTTTAATAACAATATTGCGTTCTCGAATACCAAGTGCTCGAGCCGCCATAACAAAATCTTTTTCACGTTCAGCCAAGATTTGACCACGGACTAAACGGGCAATTCCAGGCCATCCTGTAACTCCTAAAATCAACATAATCATGATCATTCGCTGGGTAGCTGGGAATCCTGGTGGCAACATCGCTGACAACGTAATAACTAATGGATAGAATGGGAACGACCCAATAATCTCACCCAGACGCATCAATAAATTATCGATTCGACCACCGTAGAATCCAGCAATCATACCCACAACCGTACCAATAAAAATCTGAATAATGATGGCTAAAGCCCCAACCGTTAAGGAAACTCGCCCACCATGAATAAGTCGAACAAATAAATCTCGCCCAAACTCATCCGAACCTAGGATAAAGCCTTTGTTTCCCCAAGAAACAAGATTACCATCTTCATTAATAGCATAGTTTTGGAAATAATCAGAAGAAATCATCGATACACCGGATAGATTCGTCGGCATATTTAACTGATTATAGTTATTATCGCCCCAAGTCATTACCGATCCATCTTCTAATAAAACAGTGATGTGTTCGCGACCAGTATCCACAGAAATAATCTTTTGATCAATCTCAGGAAAACGCATAACTGGTGCACCGGAATATCCCCATCCATATAGAACGCCATCTTCATCAACCGCAAATCCGTTTCTAAAACTGACCGCGATGTCAATGGCTTTTTTTCCTTGCTTGAATTCTTCTGGAATATAGCGCGTATGCACGTTACCAGAAGCTCCATAGGAATCAATGGTTCCATCCTGCAAGAGAACAACCGCCGAGGTCGAAGTCACCGCGATATCTTCAACTTGACCTTGAATGCGTTCAGGAACGCGGTCTAAACGGTTATTGGTAGTCGCACCCCAAACAACGAGATTCCCTTTTTCGGTGATAAAATAACTCACTAAGTCTCCAGCACCAATCTTTGAAATCTTCTCATCAAGCATTAAGGCCGGGTTATCTGCTAAAAGTTCTGGCGGACATCCCACCGGCGGACAAGAAACAGCGCCGGATCTACTAGATTCTAGCAACTTTTCAACACTAGCTTGTCCAAACGTATTATAGCCCCAACCAAAAATCTCGTTATCCTCCGTTAACACGAGTACATGGCGATCACCTGCCGCAATATCCACGATAAACTCTGATTCTAAACGATCTTTAACTTCTTGAGATGGTGATAAGACATCGTTATTGTCAACACCCCAGTAGGTGACATCCCCTTGATCATCAAGCGCAATGGAGAATGTAATACCCGATTCTACTTTAATAATATTTTTATCGTTCAATTCTTTAGGAAAATTCAAGTACCCTCGCCCAGGCCGAATATTACGTAAAACAGGTTGGTCAAAATAAGGTTTAAACTCCGTAATTGATGAACCAACAAACACAAAGACAAAGATAGAAATAAAAACGGTTAAACCGGAAACGGCTAATTTATTTCTAAAAAAGTTCTTTGCAGTTGCTTGCATAGGTGTATCAAATTTTTCAAAACCGTTTGCTTTGTTTGTAACTTTTTTATTTTTGTTCAACATTTTAGACACCCCTAATCTAAACGAATACGCGGATCAACTAACGCATACCCGATATCCATAACCACGTTTGCGCCTAGCGCAATTAAGGTGTAAAACATGTTCATGGCTAATACAAGCGCATTATCCTTATTCACCACCCCAGCAATTAAATATTTTCCAATTCCCTCAAAAGAGAACATTTGTTCGGTAATCGCCGAACCACCAAACATTCCCGCAATTCCCCAAGCAACGACCGTTACTACCGGAATTAAGGCATTACGAAATGCATGTCGATAAACAACATTACGCTCTGTGACCCCTTTCGAACGGGCGGTTCGAATAAAGTCTTGAGACAACGATTCAATCATTGCATTACGTACATAACGAGAGGTCGAAGCAAAGGAACCAATGGTTAAGGTTATTGTTGGTAAAAAAAGAATCCTTGCCCATTCTAATAGATAAGCCATATCTCCATTTTCTGCCCTAAACAAAGAGGTCGGAGGCATACTTGCGGTTGGGAACCATCCCAACTTCTGGGCAAAGACGAAAATTAAGATCATCGCTATAAAGAACGTCGGTAAAGAGTACCCCACCATGGACATAACCTGCCAAAATCGATCGTAAAATTTCCCTTGTCTAACTGCTGATTTTATACCAATAACGATCGAGACAAAAAAGGCAATAATAGTCGATCCAATATTTAGGACCAAACTATTTCTAAGTGGACCTGCGACCACTTCAACGACAGGTTTACGATATTGCGTGGACGACCCAAAGTCTCCCGACAAAGTTGCTTGTGCCCAGCGAACATACTGAATAGGAATTGGCTGATCTAAACCCAATCTTTTTTTAGTTTCTTCATACACTTGATCATAATGCTCGGAACCTTCTGTTCCCATTTCATCAATTGGCATGAAGCGTCTAACCGGATCTCCCGGCATCGCTTTTAGCATCCCAAATAATACAATCGATATAATAAATATTACTGGAATAAGCGCTAAAAATCGCTTTAATAAATATTTTAACATAGTGTTCCTACATGAACCTGATGGTTCACATAAGCCTCCTTTCATCAAACGTAATTTTAATCGCCAAATTGTACAAGGTTCAATTTAGCCATGAAATTTACTTACTACATTATACAAAAAAACAACATAAAATCAAAGATGTCAATTTATAGAAATAGAAAGGGAATAGGGTTGAACCTATTCCCCTTTGAATCTAAAGTTTTATTAGAACTTAGCCTATTAAACTAAATTAGCGTTCGATTCTAATGTCAGCAATATCGTATTGCCATGGCCAGTCTGGTGTAGTATCCATGCCCTTGACTGCAGAAGATGCAATGTCAAAGTACTCGTTAGAGTATAGTGGAATTCCAGGTAGGAAATCGTTAAACCATAATTGCCACTCTAACCAAGCAGCTAAGAATCCATCAGTATCGGTAGGATCAGTTGCACGAAGTGCTGCTGTAATTCTGTCCGCATCAGGGTCATTCAATTGGTTTGTATTGGTAGTTGTTCCAAGTAAATCGGAGTGGAATCCATAGTTATACGGATCGTAGGCCGGAGTGAATCCAGAACCTAAAGTAAAGGCTTGATATGTTCTGTTTTCAGGAGCTTTTTGGAATCCATAGTAGAAGTCATCTAATAAGACGTCAAAGTCAATTAGTTGACCAATCCATTTAAGTCCAGCTAAGCGTCCGTTAGGAACCATTTCACCAACTACAACGTTTAATACCTCTTCTGAAGCACCACCGTGATGAATTACTAAGGCTTCACCATCGGCATTGTGACGCCAGTAAGCAAAGTCTTCACCATCAGATTCAGCTAGTGCCGCTGCTTTTGTGGCATCCCAAGGGGTAACGCCGTCTTTTTCATAAGCATATGGAGACGCATCTAATAATTCGTTAGCGCGGTCAATATCCAATGCATAAGCGGTTCCGCGTTCTTCGATTTTATCTAGGAACTCTTCACCTTTCAATTGGTAAGTCCATTGGGAAAGTCCATAGTGACCTTGACCAACAACACCATAACCACCAGAAACACCTTCAACCAACTTCGTACGGTCAATTAAGAAGGCAACTGCTTGACGAACTTCTTTATGGTTTACAGGTTCAGCATCGACTGTGAAGTCTAAGACACCGTATCCATTACGTGGGTAAGAATACATTGTGGTCTTGCCTTCTTTTTCTGCAGCCATTGCTTTCTCAATCTTTTCGATTTCGATAACGCCAGGAGCCAGGTCAGCTTCGCCGTTAATAACCATATCAACGTCAACCTTTTCGTTAACACCGCGTACAGAAACGCGTGCAACAGTTGGAATCTTACCTTGGAAGTTTCCAGAATAGTTAGGGTTCAATTCTACAACTGCATTTTGGTTTTCAAATAGTAAGAACTGGTAAGGTCCTGTAGTGACGTCAGGCTTAAATAGGTAAGTCGTTGCGACATCATAAGCACCTGTTTGTAATAAGAGTTTTGCAGCATCAACGATTTCGCCAGCTTCCGCTTTAGCGATTTCTTCTTCAATAGCTGCAATTTCAGCTTCGATCGCAGCAATGTTCTTTAGGTCAGAACTATCATCATAGACGTCTGGTCCATCATATTCTTCGCCGTCTTTTTCAGCTTTGTCTTTAGCTTCTTGGATCTTTTCGTTTTCTTTATCGATCGCATCCCTAATTTCTTGAATTTCCGCTTCATGAACTTTAATACGTTCTTGCGAAGATTCGACGAAAGCGGCTACTTCTTCTTCAGATAGTTCACGTCCGTCAGCGACGACAAGAGATGATCCATCTTCACCGATGTCTAAGCCCGGTGCAAAACGGAACATTGGACTTGGAGAAGCGCTAACCATGAGTGCTTCATAGAAATAAGGAAGCTGAGAAGCGTCGATTGTCATTTCAAATGTCATGTCATCGACTAATTTAATTCCAGGGAAGGAATCTGCACCCTCATAGTATGCTTTCTTACCAACTAAATATTGGTGAGCGGTAGAAGCCATGGTTGCTCCTGCTCTTAGCCACTCTGGGGAAGCTACGAATAGAGCACCAAAGACGTAGTCTTTAGCAGTAATTGGTTCGCCTGTGTTATATTTCAGGCCATCATTAATGGTAAAGGTGTAAGTTTTACTGCCATCTTCGTTTTCTGTAACAACTTCTTCTTTAACAACAGTTTTGTTAAGAACGAATTGTCCACCTTCATCCGTTGCGTATGTACCATAATCATAAATGAGATCACGAACCATCTTGTCATAAGATGAATTAGTAAACCCAGATAGGAAATGGCCGGTAAGGTTTGCCCCTACAACGACGCGTAATTCGTTTCCTGCGTCAGCACCTGGATCAGGTTCTGTTGCTGTTTCACTTGGCGTTCCTGTTTCAACAGGGTCCGTTTCTGATGGAGTTGTTGTTCCACAAGAAACAAGTAACGCTAGTACAAACAACAAGGCAAGAAGTCTTTTGATTAATTTCATATCCATCCTCCTTGTATGAAATAATGCAGAGATAACTCTGTATGGGACTATTATATGGATTAAATTTTGCGTTGTCAAGAAAATAGTGTAAATATTTCGACAGATTCACAAATTTTGTTTCATAACTATTTACATTTGTGAAAATAGTTTCAAAAAAGCACCCTTAACGGATGCTTCTATTTGAATTAATAAGATAAAATAGTTCCTGCATGCGGTTGTCGGTTTGACTAATCACATCCCCCACCCGCTTCAATTGACGACTAATTTCTTCTTTATTGTCTAAATCTTGTTTGTAGTTTAATTCATGCTCCATCGATGCCCACCAATCCATCGCAATCGTTCTTAATTGCACCTCCACGGTCAGCATTTCTTTTTTCTGCTCAAAGAAGACAGGAATCGATAAAATCAGATGGAGGGAACGATAGCCATTCTCTTTCGGCGATTCGATGTAGTCCTTTTCATCTAATAATTTGACATCGTCCTGACGCAGCAACATTTGTTTAACCAAATAGATATCATCTAAGTATGGGGTAATCACCCGAATCCCGGCGATATCGTGTAAATTTTTCAGAGCACTATCCAAAGACATTTCCAAGTTCAAGTGCTGAAGTTTTTTACAAATACTTTGTGGTTCTTTAATTCGACTGCGGATTGAATCAATGGGGATATGTTGTTGACGATGTTGGGCTTCTTTACTCAAAACATTTAAACGTGTTTCCATTTCTAATAAGGCACAACTATATCTCATCACCATTTCGGAATACGCTTCGGGATCACTCACCAACTTTGCGACGTCCAATTCTTGGCTCACAAGGTCGTTTTCATAAAAAAACATGTTCACATTAAAACCTCAACTTTTTTGTATATGTATTACGGTTCTCTCTCGTATCTCTACTATATCACATCTATGGTCGATTCGTGATGTCTCCCGACCACTCGATGTTAATGTTTTCTTGAATAAACGACTGTTTCGGTTTAAGTATGTTTTGAACATAGTCTTTATTGCGGGCAAAGTATTCACGAACCTGTTGATAATAGCTTGTTTTCTTTTGTTGAGCGGCTGGATAACCATAGGCTTCTATGCCATTTTGGCGTCCTAAGAAAATAGCTCTAGGCAAATGGTATTTCTGAGAAACAATAATGACATTCTTTAAATTAAAAACTTCCTTCAAGGACAACATGGAACGATATGTCGACTGCCCATCATGATCAATGAAAATTCGATAAGATGGAATCCCCTGCTCCATCAAATAGTTTTTCATGACTTGAACCTCCGAAGTAGACTCAATTCCCCCATGACCGGAAACAATAATTCGTCGGCTAAGACCTTTATCATATAAATAAGCCGCCGTATCTAACCGTTCTCGTACAACTGGAAGAGGCTCTCCATCTTCGACCAAAGAACCTAATACCACAATCGCTTCTATAGGTTGATTATATAAGGTATGCTCACTCAAGATATATGGCCGATAAGGTTTCACTAAATGATTATTAACCGTCAACGATAAACCCACTAACAAAACAAGGAGTAAGCCCAATAATAAACGAAGTCTCTTCACCATAAGTACAACACCAATTGATACACCATAACCACCAAAATAGCCGGCAAGCCATTCGCCACTTTAATATCCTTAATCTTTAATAGATGCAACGCCAAAGCCACAATTAAGATGGAGCCCACTGCTCCGATCTCGACAATAATCTCTGGTGTTAAAAAAGAACGAAGAAAAGACGACAATAAAAAAATAGTCCCTTGATACAACACAACCACCACGGAAGAGCCCATCACGCCATAGCCATATATGGAACCATAAACCATCGTACTAATAAAATCCAAAACCGCTTTAATTAACAAAAGACTACCATCGCCACTCAATCCTAAATTAAGCGGACCCAAAATAGCCATCGAACCCACACTATGAATCATTACCATGAGCACAAACGCCTGACCAACACCAGCTTCTTTATCACCAAATTTCTTTTCAACAAAAGAACCGAATTTTTGAAGCTTTTGATCAAGGTCAAACCAGGAACCAATAAAAGAACCAACCACAATACTCACGAGCATTAAAATCGGCATTTCTGATTTAATTGCCCCAGAAATACCGACCATTAAGACCGTAATATTAACCATGGTTAAAGTGAAATCTAACTGACTCGAAGAAACGGTTTTTTTAAGAACGTTCGATAATAACCCGCCAACAACAATCATAAAGCCATTAAATAAGATTAATTCCATAGATGTCTCCTACCTAATAGTTTAGTCCACTTCTACAAAATTATCAACAACAAACCCGACATATGATATGATAGGCTTGGTGATAAAAAATGAAAAAAATACAATATGGAATCCTTTCCACAGCAAGCATTGTTGAACGCTTTGTACGAGCTGTTCAATCCACAACGCACAGCGAAGTTGCGGCCATTGCCTCTCGTTCTCTACAAAAAGCTCAAGCTCATGCTCAAAAACTACAAATAAACCAAGCTTACGGAACCTATCAAGAACTTTTTGAGGACCCAAATATCGATATCATTTATATCGCAACACCCAATGAAAATCACTATCAAGACATTAAAAATGCTTTAAATCAACAGAAGCATGTCTTATGCGAAAAACCATTCACACTAACCAGCCAACAAGCCCGAGACGCGTTTCAGTTAGCCCAAGAAAAACAATGCTTTTTAATGGAAGCTCAAAAGTCTGTATTTCTACCAACAACGCTCGCCATAAAAAACTATATCCAGACCCAAGAACTCGGTCCACTGCTGCAAATAGACATCAGTTCCTCTTACACTGGGCGACATCCTGAAGGGCATTGGATGAATCAACCCCACCAAGGCGGAGCCCTCATCCCTTCTGGTTCTTATACGATTGAATACTTAAACTTCCTAATGGACCAACCCGCTGACCATTACCAGGCTCACTATACACAAATGGAAACAAAAGCAATTGACGAAGTCTCGTTGAACTTAAAATATGGCGATGTTTTAGCCCATAGTTTTATTTCTGTTAAAACCAATACCAAAAACACCGCTACCTTTTTCTTTGAAAAAGGCTATGTCGACGTTTTTGAATTCTGGAAAGCCCGAGGCTACACCGTGCACCAATGGGAAACCAACACAAAAATCCCTTATCCATTACCCGTCGATTATGAAATGGTGTATGAAGTCGACCATGTTTACAAATGTTTAAAAGAAAAGCGACTAACCAGTCCAATCATGAGTCCTCAAGCGACAATAACCTGTGTCGAGATGGTCGAAGCCATTCAAAAGACCGCCTTAATCTAACTCGGGCCAGATGGCCTGCGTGTTGAAATGCTTATAATAATCCATCTCCAAAATGAGACGACTATAATCAAACCGTTGGGCAACAATCCGATTCATCGAAGCAACATAATCCTCTGGAACATCAACACCTGGATTAGGTGAAAAAACTTTCGTCTTGGCATTATATCGACCAAAATCACTAATCCAAGACCGATTAACAAAGATCACCAAGCTCGGTTCATCGGACAAAATATCCCGACCAGCGAGTAAGCGCGAATCAAAGGGCATATTCATTAAATTATAAATCGTAGGTAAGACATCCAAACTAGAGGAATATTTATCAATAGTTGCGGGGGTAATTCCATCAAAATAAACTAAAAGTGAGCCCCGATACAATTCAAAGTTTTCTTCAACCGTTTCCCCAGCAAGCTCATCAATTGCTTCTTTAGGCAGGCCATACGGATAATGATCCGCATTAACCACAATTAAGGTCTTCTCAGCAAGACCTTTTTCTCTAAGCGTCTCCAATAAAACTTCCATCGCTCGATCAAATTCTATTTGGGTCGCCATATAGGCTTTCGCTTCTTCGGTCTGATAAGGTAAACCCTCTACCAATGCTCGATTCTTAGTGGCGATATAGTTGTCTTTATATAAATAACCCATATGCCCACTGACAGTCATATAATACGTGTGAAACTTCTCTTTATCGATATATTTATCCATTGTTTCTAACATTAAATCAATATCGGATTCCGGCCACGTTTTACGTATATTTAACCCATTGCCAATACCCATATATTCATAACCCATATTTGGATGAGAAATATCCCGCTTGTAATAATTAAAGGTATGGTTATGAAAGGCCATTGTGTGATACCCATATCGTCGCAATAAATTTCCGTAAGTAAAGGCCATATCATTTTTCTGCTGGCCAGAAACAGCCAACGACCAAACACCATTCTTGGGAATCAACCCCGTTACCCCCACATATTCCCCATCGGAAGTGGAGACACTCCAAACCGGATTGTAAAAATTCGTAAACTTTAATCCTTGTTCTTGCATCATATATAAGGTAGGGGTCAGCTCAGGATCGACACTAAAGCGCGAATACGCTTCTGCCGTCACAAAAATTAGATTAAAACCTTCTGCTATTCCCGTATATTCATTGGTATAGGTTGGATTAATCTGACTAAAATATTGATCCATTTTTTGGAGCGTCTCATTTTTTGTTGAGTTTGATAATTCATTAAAATCAATATCTAAAACCCAGGGCTTACGTTCAACCTCCGGTTCATTAGGGGATTCAATAACTTCTGTCTCCAAAGGCGGTGTGCTCGGTGTTGGAATAACCACGACAGGATCGGTTTCAACATCGGCCTTACTCGGGAAAAAATAGTTACGGACATCGACACGCATGGCGGTCAATAAACCGAATTTGTCGCTACCCATGAATACTTGACTATCGCGATGATACAAACCATTAAGCGACGGGTTCCCCTCATCTTGAGCATGGATAAACAACAACATACTCATCCAGAGAAGTCCACCAACCACCACGAACAACAAGGACGAACGATGCCAACGAAAGGCCACCAAGGGTGCCCGAAAAGTGATGACAACCACGAAACCAAAAGGAATCAAGAAGACAACCAACGCCCACCAATAATTAAGAATCAAGTTCAAAATATCTCGATAAAACTCCAAAATCTGTAACGAATTGAACATCGAATAGATCGTATATAAAGTCTTAAACAATTGGAAATACAAAAATTGAGAAATAAACAACAACGCCATGATTAAAAGCAGACCCAAAAAAAAGACTTTACGAACCCTAGGCCCCAGCATGCTGCTCACAATATAAACCAGTAAGCCAAACAGGACACAAAACAAAAAATCTAAACCAACAAAACGAAAAGAACCATAAACCAACCAGCGAAACACTAAGCCACTCAAATAGCGCGTAGAAAAGCTAAACAAGGCAATAAACCAACTAGTATTCGAAACTTGTTTCAAATTCTTATACAGACTTTTCATAACCTTCACTTCTTTCTTCTTAACAGAATCTTTATATTCTTAACTTTACCTTAAAAATGTTCAAATTACAATAAAAAACTCCATAACCCAATGGATTACAGAGTTTGAAAAATCATTAATGGCGGAGGAAGTAGGATTTGAACCCACGCGAGCTTTCACTCCTATCGGTTTTCGAAACCGACCCCTTCAGCCTCTTGGGTATTCCTCCAGGAAAGCGCATAATGCGCTTTTAATTAACGTAAATAATAAGGTTTAACGTGTCGTGGTATTCCATTATCATCATAATAGATATGTGGTTGCCCTTGAAGAAGTGGAATAAAGTAATCTAATGCTTCTTGGGTAACTCCACGATAGTTTGGTAGGGCCCATTCTAATGGGAATCCCTTAACATGGTTGGCGATTTCTTTTGAGTCAACCGCAAAGAACTCGATGTCATATTCATCGCCTTCAACCCGTCTTAAGGCTACCATTTTACCAGTGAAACTAGGATCCATCGAATGCATATGCGCCGACATCCCTAAACGGAAAGATTCGTCAACATCCACTTTCGATTGTTGAGCGGCATAAGAACGTTGTAAAGTACTCATGTCTTGTACTTTGGCTCGAGATGTTACGCCTTCTTCAATCAACATTTCTTTAAGCGCTTGTCCAGCACCACCTAGTATGGCATGGCCGAAGGTATCGTCTTTTGATTTACCAGCTGATAAATAGGTTCCATCCGCATAGCGTACCCCTTCCGAAATAACAATATAGCATTTATTCTTCTCGGCTAAGATCTCGCGAACTTGATCAAAGAACAGATCTTTATCAAAAACTTCTTCTGGAAGGACTAATAAGTCGACTTTTCCAGTAACACAAGTTGATGCTGCTAACCAGCCCGCATCGCGGCCCATGGTTTCTAAAATAAAGACTTCTTCACGTGTATACACATTGTAGTCTAACCATGTTTGAAGTTGCGTGGTTGCTAATACTTTAGCGGCACTCGCAAAGCCTGGGCAGTGGTCGATAATACGTAAATCGTTATCGACAGTCTTTGGACAGCCAACGAATTGAATATCTTTAATCCCATGTTCTGTTGCATATTCACTTAAAGAAGTGACCGTATCCATGGAGTCATTACCACCAATATAGAACATCGTACGAATATCGTATTTCTTGAAAATCTCAAACAATTTTTCAAAGTCTGCTTTGTTTTCGCGTTTTAGTTTATAACGACAAGATCCCAAAGCACTCGCTGGTGTTTGACGTAGAATTTTATTTTCATCTTCACTCATGTGCGTCAGGTCCACTAATAATTCTTGTAGAATGCCTTCAACCCCATGCAAGCCACCATAAACCTTGTCATAAATTGGGTTCATTTGGTTTGCCATGACGACGCCCGCTAAGGTTGCGTTTATAACCGATGTTGGGCCTCCTGATTGAGCTACTAAACAATTTGCCATATAAATAATCTCTCCTTTTCCTCTATTCGCAATAATTATACCATACCTAGTTAGAGCTGTCTTGAAGAATTTCTTCTAATTCTTCCCATTTTTCAATTAAATGAGCAATCTCATTATTGACCTCATCAATCTGTTGATTTAAGCGGTCCATCTTCACGTAGTCATGGTAATATTCTGGCTCAAATCGAAGTTCTCTGAGCAGTTCAATTTGTTCTTCAGCGGCCTTTAATTGTTCCAAGACTTGTTTCAACTCGCGTTGATTGCGTCGGCGATTTTGTGAAGCCACCACATGTTTATTTATCGCCTTTTCTTCCGTTTCTTTTGTCGTTGTCGACGAATCAAAGGCTTTTTCAAGATCAAATAGTTCCAGTTTTACTTGGCCTTGGTCATCAATTCTTAAAATGCCATCTGCTACCGTTTGAATAAAATAACGATCGTGGGAAACAAACAGTACCGTTCCACTAAACTCTTTTAATGATTTTTCCAACGCTTCTTTCGATTCAATATCTAAATGATTCGTTGGTTCATCCAACACCAGAAAATTAGCTTGTTGAAGCATCAACTTGGCTAAAGACAATCGCACTTTTTCTCCACCCGATAAAATGTCAACGTTTTTAAAGACATCATCCGCTTTGAACCGAGCATTACCTAAAACCGTTCGTACTTCCGTTTGGGTTAAATCTGGATACGTATTCCAAACTTCTTCCAATACCGTCAAGTTGCCAGTAAATTGTTGTAAGTCTTGTTGAAAATAGCCAACCTCAATCTGGTGTCCCCAAAGCATCTCGCCACCTAAGAAGTCAATGTTACCAACAATCGATTTAAGTAAAGCCGATTTCCCACAACCATTGGGTCCAATGACGGCCAAGCGTTGTCCCCGTTTTAAATTCAGCGACAATGTAAATAAAGGTTGATCATAGCCGACAACGCTATTCTCTAAGGTTAATACTTGCTTGCCCCCTTTGACTTTTGGCACAAAACGAGCGACAAACGGGCGGATTTCTTTGTCTGGTTGATCCACTTTGTCCATCCGATCGAGATACTTTTGTTTACTTTTAGCAAAACTCGCTTTACTTGCTTTCGCCCGATACTTGTCAATCAGCGCCTGCAAACGTTGAATCTCCTTTTGTTGTTGACCGTAAGCTGTGATTTGACGAGCTTGACGGACTTCTTTATCTTTGATGTACATCGTATAGTTCCCGTTGAAGCGATACGCCTGCTGATTTTCAAGTTCAACTACCGTGTCACAAACCCGATCTAAAAACAAACGGTCATGGGAAGTGACAACAACCGCCGCTTCGTATCGTTTCAAATATCCCTCCAACCATTCGATGGTTGAAATGTCCAAATGGTTGGTTGGTTCATCTAAGAGCAGGATATCTGGTTTCTGAGCCAAGACCATCACAAAGGCTAAGCGGGTACGTTCGCCCCCAGACAATTCTTCAATGGAGCGTTGACGATCCGCAACGCTAAAACCAAATTTAGTTAATAAGGTATTGATTTCTGTTTCTAAATGATATCCCCCTAATTGTTCAAAGCGATCCATCAAATCTCCCAATTGTTTTAAAGCAACTGGTTCTTGTTGGGCGGCCTGCTGACTCAACTGTTTGATTTGTTGTTCGATGTCGGTAATTTCTACAAATAAGGTTTGAACCCATTGATTAATGGTTTGTTGGGGGTTCTCGATGGAAATTTGCTCCAAAAAGCCAATCTGTAAATTGTTGGCTACATGGCGGTTGCCTTGGTCTAAATATTCTTGATTCGATATTAAATTTAATAGTGTGGTTTTCCCACTACCATTACGACCAATTAGGGCAATTTTCTCTTTATCTTTAATTTCAAAGTTCATATTCTCAAAAACAACTTGAGAACCAAAGGACTTAAAAGCTTGACTAATACTAATTTTCATTAATTGGCAATCCTCAAATAGCGGAGAATGGCGGTGGTCATCGCTTCGACCACAGCCGATTCATTTTCTAGATATTTAGTTAATTGAAGGTCGTTACGCATATCCCCAAAACTAACAGAAATGGCCTGCATACCATGGAGATTATCCCGAGCAAAATCGTTGGTTCGAGCGGAGAGATCCGAATAGGTTCCCGCAGCTAATCCTTTGCCACCACTTTCGCGAATCAGATTATGGCGATCTAAGCGATTCGTCATAGGCGCTAAAATAGAACCAATAAATCCCCGTTGGGTTTCGTAATCAAAGTCAACAACCTTTAAAATTTCTTCAGCCATCATCTCCGCAAAAGTTCGACTAACGAAATTTGAGGTGGTGACCATGAAGTCGCGATTACGTGCATTTTCAATCGTCGCAAAATCTAATTGAATCATTAATTTTGCTCCCGCTTCATACCCCTGATGAACCCGTCCACTTTCGCCGTAGGTATTCACAAAAATATCTGGACCTGGACGCGTAAGGCCAACCTTTAACCCTTCTTCTTCTAATGCCTGTTGGAGTTGTAAGGCCAACTCGTAGGATTTATTTGCGGTATTAAAAGTTTCGTTAATATCGATTCCCGTATTACGAGCATCAAAATCTTGGTCGAAGCCCGTGGGATCCAATATAAGATCATAATCTTGGGTGGCCTTCGAGTCTACTTTTAAAAATAGAACATGAGAACTAAACAGCGAGCGATCTGTTTGGGGATGAATAAAATAGTCGCGATCTGAAAAAACCTCGATCGTTTTTGATTGTTGTTCACGACGCACGGTGCTGATGCTCAACGACCTTTTATCACTTGTCGTTAAATGAGACATCACAAAATTATCTTCAACTAAAATCTCATAAAATCCAACCGGTAAGGCGTAGGTTAGGACATTAATATCTAAGGAACGCGTACTTAAAAAACTATATTGATCACCTGAACATAAATTATACAGGGTCACCGTTTTTCCATGAAGTGGGTCGGATACATGGAGTTCATAGGGGTTTTCCGTCAAGTTTAACGATTCCCCATAAAAGAAAATATCCGACACTTCCCGTTTCGGATAAAGCGGCCGACTTTCAAAAACATCCACGGTCTGATCAATATCAAAACCACAAATGGTGTTATACACTTTTGGGACTTCTTCCTTTGGATTTAAATAAGAATATAAAAAATATAAACCAACGCCAAAAACAATCAATAAAAGGACCAAAAAGACGAGACGGGACTTCTTTGGTCTCGGATTAGAAGGAGCTAAATACTGCGGCTTTAACATACACTTTAATATTCAATATGACGTGGGGTTCTCGGGAAAGATAGAACATCACGGATATTACTCATGGCTGTAATATACATTAAAAAGCGTTCAAAACCAATCCCAAATCCAGCGTGTGGACAGCCTCCAAAACGGCGTAAATCCAAGTACCATTCAAGACTTTCTTGGTTTACATCCATTTCTTCCATCCGTTTGATTAGATAGTCTAACCGTTCTTCACGTTGAGATCCGCCGACTAATTCACCGATAACAGGAATTAATAAATCACATGCTGCCACCGTTTCTTGATCATCATTTAAGCGCATATAGAAGGCTTTAATATCTTTTGGATAATCGGTTAAAAAGACCGGGCCTTGGACGACTTGTTCCGAAATATAGCGTTCATGCTCCGATTGTAAATCCATACCCCACTTTACGGGAAATTCAAAGTCAACCGTCGCTTCTTTTAAAATTTCAATCGCTCTTGTATACGTCATCCGTTCAAACTCGCTATCAACAACGAGCTTTAAGCGTTCTAACAAGGTATTGTCCATATGTTGATTGAAAAACTTCATTTCTTCTGGACAATTTTCCAGAACATATTCAATGCAATATTTAACCAAATCTTCAATGAGGTCCATATTATCTTCTAAATCCGCAAAAGCAATTTCTGGCTCGATCATCCAAAACTCGGAGGCATGGCGGGGAGTGTTGGAATTCTCTGCCCGAAAGGTCGGACCGAACGTATAAATATCACGAAAAGCTAAGGCATAGGCTTCCCCGTGGAGTTGACCAGAAACAGTCAGATGGGCATGTTTGCCAAAGAAATCTTTCTCATAGTTACCATCCGTACGTGTAGTGACCGTGAAGACTTCCCCAGCACCTTCCGCATCGTTGGAGGTAATGATTGGTGTATGAACATATACAAAACCTTGATTTTGAAAGAACTCATGGATCGCCATCGACAACACCGAGCGGACTCGAAAGACCGCGGAAAACGTATTTGTGCGTGGACGTAAGTGGGCAATTTCGCGTAAGTATTCAAAACTATGACGTTTCTTTTGTAAAGGATAACTGCTATCCGACGCACCAATTAAGGTTATTTCTTGAACTTGTATCTCAAAGGGTTGTTTCATCTCAGGAGTCAATTTCAAATGACCAATAACTTTAATCGAGGTCCCAACCAAATATTTAGAAACTTCATCAAAGTTTTCTAAACTTTGATCATAGACACATTGACCATTACGAAAATACGATCCATCATTTAATTCAATAAAACTAATATTTTTCCCCGAACGATTCGTTCGAATCCAACCCATTAATAAAACGGGATTAATTTCATCAATTTCCATTTCATGATGATTATTGGCTAGTTCATAAAGTTCACGTATCGTCATTTCGTTAAACATAAGTACTCCTTTTTTCTGTCTTTAATCTAAATGATTGACCTGGAAGACAATTTCTTGAATTGCCGCTACCACGTCAACTTGGCGTAAGAAAACGCCGTTAGGCACTTGAACATGTTCGTGACTGAAGTCAATAATTCCGACAATGCCAGCATCTATTAAGAGGTCAACGGTTTCTTGAACTTTGTCCGTAACCGTAACAATCGCTAAGCGACATTCTTTCGGTAATTCATTTTTTAATTCACTTAAATGGTAAACTGGTACACCAGATATTTCACCAGATTTTTTATTATCCGTATCAAATCCAACAACAATTTCACCAACTACTTGATCCCAGCGATTGTAGTTTAAAAGAGCTTTTCCAAGGTTTCCAACACCCACAAGGACAATTTTTTCATCATAATTCACACCAAGTAAGTCGTCGAAAACATCAATTAAATAATCGACCGAATACCCAAAGCCCTGTTTACCTAAGGATCCAATAAATGAGAAATCTCGACGAATCGTCGTCGCTTGGGTGTCACAATAATTTGCTAGATCGCTTGAAAGGACGCGGTCAATCCCCCTTGATCTCATTTTCTTTAATGCTTTCAAATAAATAGGATAGCGTTTCATAGTCGCTTTAGGAACTTTAAGTTTCTTTTCCATCATTTTATCTCCTTCTCTTCTATAGTTAAGTATATCACAGATAGCGATTCTTTGTTAATTTCATTTCTTTTGTAACAGGTTTATCCCTCATTAAAAGACATTCAAATCTAACGAACTCTTCGCTCCAATCGACAAATCTAAACGGCTTTCTGGATCCTTTCCGAGGGCAGCTGCCATCGCAATCATCGCCGCATTATCGGTACAGGTCCAAAGCGGTGGAATGGTGATTTTTAACTCTGGATAATCCTCTTGTAAATCAAGAATTTGTTGACGTAACAAGGAATTTGCCGCAACCCCACCAGCAATCACAAAGTGTTTTGGCTGGAAATGGTCAATAGCAGTGATGGTTTTATCCATTAATTGGCCCAATGCCCGGTGTTGAAAGGCATAGGCGACGTCTTCCATGATGAGTGGTTGTCCTTTTTTAAGTTCCCGTTGTTGAAGTTGTAAAACCGCACTTTTTAAACCCGAATATGAAAATTGGTCTGGGGCGACTTTGACGATAGGAAGTTTGTAATTTGGTTGACCTGATTTTGCTAGTTGGTCAATAATCGGTCCACCAGGATATCCCGCGTTTAAGATACGCGCAACTTTATCATATGCTTCACCAATCGCATCATCGCTGGTTTGGGCAACGACTTCAAATTCATTTAATGCTTTCATAAAGACCAGTTCCGTATGACCACCACTCACAACTAAAGCAAGTAGCGGGAATTGTAAATCGTCTACATATTGATTCGCATAAATATGACCCACAATATGATGCACAGGAATTAAAGGAAGGTCATAGTACCAAGCCAAGGCTTTGGCCGCTTGAAGTCCGACATGTAAGGCACCAATCAGGCCTGGACCAGCTGTCACAGCAATCGCCGTAATGTCTTCCATGGTCATTTCTGCTTGTTTTAAAGCTTCTTTAATGGTTAATGTAATTTTTTCTACATGAATTCGCGACGCAACTTCAGGGATGACGCCCCCGAAATCCGCATGTACCGCTATTTGTGAGTAGACGATGTTTGCTCGTAATTGTTTTTTATCTTGTAAGATAGCTACAGCGGTTTCGTCACAACTTGTTTCTATCGCCAAGATGACATCTTTATTTATCATTAAAAATCATCTCCCATCCGTCACTATCGTCGTAATAGTTAGTTCTTAAGCGGTTTTTTCGATAGCCAAGCGATTCATATAGTGCTAAGGCTGCGGTGTTTTTGGTTGATACTTCTAGGATATATGTAAACTTTGTTCCTAGTAAACGGTGGTATTCTGAGATCATTTTTCGAGCGATTCCTTGTTGGCGATGAGGCGGTTGTACTTCTATATAAATTAAGGTTGCTTCATCTGCTATGACTTTAAAAATTAATAGGCCAATAATTTTTCCGTCTAAATAATAGCCAATAAAGTCATAGGAAAGTAAGATCCCTTTTAATTGTTCTTTTGTATATGGAAGATCAAAGGCTTCGAGATCTTCTAAACGTAAATTAGTTTGAAGGGTTTCCATAGCTTTGAGTCCCTTTCAAATAAAGTGGAATCAAATGGTCGATGTCTTGAACCGGGTTCCAATGCCCTTGAAGATCAACCATGTTTTGAATAAAGGGTATGGTTTCCGGTTTTAAACCAATCAATTGGGTATCCCCAACAATTTGATCTACTTGTTCAATTAGCGGTGTAATTTCAGCTAATGATTTAATTTGAGGTGGTAAGATTGCCAAACCTTCTTTATATATAGCCACGTACGCTCGTTGGGAACGAGCATCAAGTAAAGCTAAGCACGACGTTGTGCTTAAACCTGCATAAATTTGTAAAGTATTGAGGGTATAGACTTGAATCTCAGCCAAAGAACCTAAAACCTTCGCGATGGTCATGCTAATGCGGATTCCTGTATAGGAACCCGGACCCTCACTGATGACCAGTTGTTTTAAATCTTTAGGTGCGTAATGATTTTTCTCAAATAGTTGTTGAATTCGAACCATCGTTATTTCCGATTGTTGTCGTGTAGCTTTTTCAACAATCTGATCAACGAGTTGACCATCAGCAACTAAACCCATATGTAAATAATTCGTTGAGGTATCCAGTAATAGACTAAGGGACATAGGATTCAATCTCCTTTATTAGTGTATTGGGCCCTTCAATATGAATGTGTCGTTCATCGTTTTGTTGGTATTCAATATGAATCTTGATTGTTGGTTTTTCTAAGCGATGTTCAATGAATTCTGCCCATTCAATTATAACAATACTTTCCCCATCTAAGTAGTCTTCAAATCCCAAATCTTGATCAATTCCTTCTAAACGATAGGCATCAATATGAACGAGCCAGTGGCGACCATGGTATTCCTTCATGAGCGTGAAGGTCGGAGAGTTCACAGGTCCTTTAATGCCTAGACCCCATGCTAAACCTTGGGTGAAGGTCGTTTTGCCCGAGCCTAAAACCCCATCTAGAAAGATGAGTTCACCACCTGTTAATAAAGTTGCTAAATAAGAACCGAGTGCACGGGTTTGTTGTGCATTGTGGGTTATAATCGTTGTTTTCAAGAGAGCTCCTTTGATTGAAAAAAAGACTCCGTAAGGAGTCTAGATACCTGGCAACGTGCGATTTTCACACGAAGTGCTATCGTAGCCGCTAAAGTGCTTAACTTCTGTGTTCGAGATGGGAACAGGTGTGACCACTTTGCTATC